>NZ_JBFTJC010000032.1:0-1196 GCF_056395225.1 Cupriavidus sp. 10L45 | reverse complement strand
AAATGGCAAAGGAAAAGTTCGAGCGGACCAAGCCGCACGTGAACGTAGGTACGATTGGTCACGTTGACCACGGCAAGACGACGCTGACGGCAGCAATCGCCACGGTGCTGGCTGCGAAGTTTGGCGGCTCGGCCAAGAAGTACGACGAAATCGACGCAGCGCCGGAAGAGAAGGCACGCGGCATTACCATCAACACCGCACACGTGGAATACGAGACGGCYAACCGCCACTACGCCCACGTTGACTGCCCGGGCCACGCTGACTATGTGAAGAACATGATCACGGGCGCTGCGCAGATGGACGGCGCAATCCTGGTGTGCTCGGCCGCTGACGGCCCGATGCCGCAGACGCGCGAGCACATCCTGCTGGCCCGTCAGGTTGGCGTGCCTTACATCATCGTGTTCCTGAACAAGTGCGACATGGTGGACGACGCCGAGCTGCTCGAGCTGGTGGAAATGGAAGTGCGCGAGCTTCTCTCGAAGTACGACTTCCCGGGCGACGACACCCCGATCATCAAGGGTTCGGCCAAGCTGGCGCTGGAAGGCGACAAGGGCGAGCTGGGCGAAGTGGCGATCATGAACCTGGCCGACGCCCTGGACACGTACATCCCGACGCCGGAGCGCGCGGTTGACGGTACGTTCCTGATGCCGGTGGAAGACGTGTTCTCGATCTCGGGCCGCGGTACCGTGGTGACGGGTCGTATCGAGCGCGGCGTGGTGAAGGTCGGTGAGGAAATCGAAATCGTGGGTATCCGCCCGACGGTGAAGACGACCTGCACGGGCGTGGAAATGTTCCGCAAGCTGCTGGACCAAGGTCAAGCTGGCGACAACGTGGGCCTGCTGCTGCGCGGCACGAAGCGCGAAGACGTGGAGCGCGGCCAAGTGCTGTGCAAGCCGGGTTCGATCAAGCCGCACACGCACTTCACGGGTGAGGTCTACATCCTGTCGAAGGATGAAGGCGGCCGTCACACGCCGTTCTTCAACAACTACCGTCCGCAGTTCTACTTCCGTACGACCGACGTGACCGGCTCGATCGAGCTGCCGGCGGACAAGGAAATGGTCATGCCGGGCGACAACGTGTCGATCACGGTCAAGCTGATCGCCCCGATCGCCATGGAAGAAGGTCTGCGCTTCGCTATCCGTGAAGGCGGCCGTACCGTCGGCGCCGGCGTCGTGGCAAAGATCCTCGACTAAGCA
>NZ_JBFTJC010000031.1:0-1356 GCF_056395225.1 Cupriavidus sp. 10L45 | reverse complement strand
AAGACGACCTGCTTCAACCTGCTCACCAAGTTCCTGGAGCCGACCACCGGCACCATCCTTTTCAACGGCATCGACATCACCCGCGAGAAACCGGCGCAGATTGCGCGGCGCGGCGTGATCCGTTCGTTCCAGATTTCCGCCGTGTTCCCGCACCTGACCGTGCGYGAGAACGTGCGCATCGGCCTGCAGCGCCAGCTYGGCACCTCGTTCCAGTTCTGGCGCAGCGAGCGATCGCTCGACGTGCTCAACGACCGGGCGATGGACCTGCTCGAACAGGTCGGCCTGACCGAGTTCGCCGAGACCGTCACCGTCAACCTGCCGTACGGCCGCAAGCGCGCGCTGGAGATCGCCACCACGCTGGCGATGGAGCCCGAGCTGATGCTGCTGGACGAGCCCACGCAGGGCATGGGCCACGAGGACGTGGACCGCGTGACGCAGCTCATCAAGAAGGTGTCCGCCGGCCGCACCATCCTGATGGTCGAGCACAACATGAACGTGGTGTCCTCCATCGCCGACAAGATCACCGTGCTGCAGCGCGGCGCGATCCTGGCCGAGGGGCCGTACGCGGAGGTATCCAAGGACCCGCGCGTGATGGAAGCCTATATGGGCACGGTCGAGGCGGAACTGCAGGGAGCGCATTGAGATGAACACCAACACTCCCGCCCTTGAGATCAAGGACCTGAACGCCTGGTACGGCGAGTCGCACATCCTGCACGGCGTGGACCTGACCGTAAATCACGGCGAAGTCGTCACGCTGCTCGGCCGCAACGGCGCGGGCCGCACCACCACGATGCGCGCCATCATGGGCCTGACCGGCGCCCGCAAGGGCTCGATCAAGGTCAACGGGCACGAGACCATCGGCCTGCCGACGCACAAGATCGCGCATTACGGCATCGGCTACTGCCCGGAAGAGCGGGCGATTTTCTCGAGCCTGTCTTGCGAAGAGAACCTGATGCTGCCGCCGGTATTGAAAGGTGCCGACGCCAGCCGGGGCATGAGCGAGGCCGAGATCTACGAGATGTTCCCSAACCTGGCCGAACGGCGCCAGAGCCAGGGCACGCGACTGTCTGGCGGCGAACAGCAGATGCTGGCGGTGGGGCGCATCYTGCGTACCGGCGCGAGCCTGCTGCTGCTGGACGAAATCTCGGAAGGCCTGGCACCGGTCATCGTGCAGGCACTCGCGCGCATGATCCTGATGCTGAAGAAGAAGGGCTACACGGTGGTGATGGTGGAGCAGAACTTCCGCTTCGCCGCGCCGCTGGCCGACCGCTTCTACGTGATGGAGCACGGGCAGATCGTCGAGCGCTTCGCCGCCGCCGAACTGCAGGCCAAGATGCCGGTGCTGAACGAACTGCT
>NZ_JBFTJC010000030.1:0-2541 GCF_056395225.1 Cupriavidus sp. 10L45 | reverse complement strand
CCCTTCAAGGGATAGTCAGGATGGTGAAGATTCATCATCGTCACGAACACCTTGACATTGCCGTCGCGCAGAAAATGCACGGCAAACCTTCCCAATTCGTCTGGCCGATAGGGAGGCACGGAGACGAATCGCACCTGTGGCACATCGTCAATGCGATTGACCCATCTGACCTTTACCGTCATACCAGGCTCGTGGACCAAGGGCACCATGACGCAACACGTACGTTTCCCACCGCCCTTGTGCGCCCCGATATTCGGTCCGCCATGACCGTTGACCTCAAACGCGTAGATGCCTACATCGGTGTGGTTGTATCCAACCATTGACACTGAGATTGGCTCCTCGCCGCAACCGGACACTGCCAGTGACAATGCTGCTAGCAGGCCGGCTATCCACGCCCGTGGGCGCGCTACTGTGTAAGGCATGACTCTCCTCGTGGAACTGTGGTTACTTGCGCGCCTCGTCGCCCTTCAAGGGATAGTCGGGATGTCCAAGACCCATCATGGTCACGAACACCTTGACATTGCCGTCGCGCAGGAAGTGGACGGCGAACATTCCGCCATCCCTTGGTCCATAAGGAGGTACCGGCACGATCCGCTCCTGCGGCACATCGTCGATGCGATGGACCCATCTGACCTTCGCCGTCATGCCAGGCTTGTGGATCCGTGGCACCGTGACGCAACAAGTGAACTTTCCGCCGCCCTCGTGCGGCCAGATATTCGGTCCGCCATGACCGTTGACCTCAAACGCGTAGATCCCCACGTCCGTGTGGTTGTAGCCAACCATTGACACCGCGATGGGCTTGTCGCCGCAACCGGACATGGCCAGTGGCAATGCTGCTAGCAGGCCGGCTATCCACGCCCGTGGGCGCGCTACTGTGTAAGGCATGACTCTCCTCATGAAACTGTGGTTACTTGCGCGCCTCGTCGCCCTTCAAGGGATAGTCAGGATGACGGAGTGCCATCATGGTCACGAACACCTTGACGTTGCCATCGCGCAGAAAATGCACGGCAAACCTTCCCAATTCTTCCGGCCGATAGGGCGGGACGGAGACGACTCGCATCTGGGGAACATCCTTGATGTGGTTGACCCATCTGACTTTCACCGTCATGCCAGGTTTGTGGGCCCGTGGCACCGTGACGCAACAAGTGAAATTGCCACCGCCCTCGTGCGGGCCGATGTATGGACCGCCGTGCCCGTCTACCTCGAAGGCGTAAATCCCTTCATCGGTGTGGTTATAGCCAACCATTGACACAGCAATAGGCTCGTCGCCGCAACCGGAAATCGCTAGCGACAGTGCGGCTAGCAGACTGCCTGCCCACGCCCGTGGGCGCGTTGCTTTGAATCGATTCGTGCCGCCTGAAGCTGGTGGTGCAGCGCCGTAAGGCATGGTTCTTTCTCCAATCGATGTCGTTACAGCCGAGCTTCATCGCCCTTCAAGGGATAGTCGGGATGGTGAAGATTCATCATCGTCACGAACACCTTGACATTGCCGTCGCGCAGAAAATGCACGGCAAACCTTCCCAATTCGTCTGGCCGATAGGGAGGCACGGAGACGAATCGCACCTGTGGCACATCGTCAATACGATTGACCCATCTGACCTTTACCGTCATACCAGGCTCGTGGACCAAGGGCACCATGACGCAACACGTACGTTTCCCACCGCCCTCGTGCGGCCAGATATTCGGTCCGCCATGACCGTTGACCTCAAACGCGTAGATCCCCACGTCCGTGTGGTTGTAGCCAACCATTGACACCGCGATGGGCTTGTCGCCGCAACCGGACATGGCCAGTGACAATGCCGCTAGCAGGCCGGCTAACCACGCCCGTGGGCGCGCTACTGTGTAAGGCATGACTCTCCTCGTGGAACTGTGGTTACTTGCGCGCCTCGTCGCCCTTCAACGGGTAGTCAGGATGACGAAGCGCCATCATCGTCACGAACACCTTGACGTTGCCGTCGCGCAGGAAATGGACGGCAAACCTTCCAATTTCCTCTGGCCCGTAGGGCGGCACGGGGACGATCCGCTCCTGCGGAACATCGTCGATGCGATTGACCCATCGAACCTTCACCGTCGTGCCAGGCTTGTAGATCCGTGGCACCGTGACGCAGCAAGTGAAATTGCCACCGCCCTTGTGCGCCCCGATATTCGGGCCGCCATGACCGTTGACCTCGAACGCATAGATGCCCACATCGGTGTGGTTATAGCCAACCATTTCCACTGAGATTGGCTCGTCGCCGCAACCGGACATCGCTAGCGACAGTGCGGCTAGCAGACTGCCTGCCCACGCCCGTGGGCGCGTTGCTTTGAATCGATTCGTGCCGCCTGAAGCTGGTGGTGCAGCGCTGTAAGGCATGGTTCTTTCTCCAATCGATGTCGTTACAGCCGAGCTTCATCGCCCTTCAAGGGATAGTCAGGATGGTGAAGATTCATCATCGTCACGAACACCTTGACATTGCCGTCGCGCAGAAAATGCACGGCAAACCTTCCCAATTCGTCTGGCCGATAGGGAGGCACGGAGACGAATCGCACCTGTCGCACCTG
>NZ_JBFTJC010000029.1:0-2745 GCF_056395225.1 Cupriavidus sp. 10L45 | reverse complement strand
TCCACGTTGATATCGAACCCGCCCTTGCCGGCATAGAGCCCGGTTTGCTCCACCACGGATGCATAGGTGCTATCCGTCTTGCCGCTGCTCACACTGCCGCTGGCGCTCACCGTGGTGCCGTAACAGATCGGCGGCACACAGATGCTGGCCTGCATGCCCGATGACGATTCGCGGCTGTGGTAGTCGTCCGTGTCCTGACGGCTTTCGATGCGATGGTTTATGCGTGTCGAAATGAAAGCCGCCCCGGCGGATGCGTCAATGAAGTCTTCAGGACTTAGGAATACCACGATGACTCGGCTAGAAATCGGAACTAAAAGGTAATGCAGGCAAAGCCTTTCTGCCTTGGCTCCGTGCGCTGCACCGCAAGCCGCTGGGCATCGCCCTCTTTCGTTTCATCGAGAATCTCGATATGGCAGTGCCCGGTGTTCGCGCTGATCGCGCGCTGGAATACCGATGTCTGGTGCGCTGTGTCATCGCGGCCAGGAAGGCCATGCACGACATACTTGTGACCGGCTTGCGGCTTGAACCTGATCATATCCCTGCAGCGATACATCCCCACCGAGCCGTCAATCGCGATAACCAGCGATTTGTTTGCCCGAACCTGCAAGGGCTGATTCTCGATCCGGATGTTGGTTTGGTAGCAACCTTTGGGGTCCATGACCGGGCTGGTCATGGAAAAGTTGCCTGTGTCGTAGAGTTCGGCTACGGGTTCGTCCGGGCTGACGGGCGGTGGGGTGTAGGTAGAGCAAGCGGCGAGAGTGAGGACCGCTAAGAATGCGCATATGATTATTTTCATTTGTAAATGGTGCGAATCTATTTGATCACTATAGATAATTTAGCTTTTCTTAGCGGAAAATATTTTTAAGTCATCCATAGCATCCTCTATCGCCCCAAGCAGAGCTTCCTCAGACGCCAATGATTGGAGTGTTCTACACACCGCAGTGAGATCCATGTTCGGAGACCTGCGGACTAAGTGCCCAAAACAGGTTATCGCCAGTCTCCGCAAAGACACTTCTCTGCGCACATCCGCAGCGACATCACAAAGCAATTTAGCCACACGTTCCACATCTGGTTCATACATGGCAAGACTTACGCAGGCACGAGTCGCATCGGCTTGATTCTCGGAGTTCAAGAGAACTTCCGCCAGCATTAGACTTATGGGGGCCGGGTTTTCATAGTTCATTTTACATTTCCTCTTCTGTCAGCATAGCCAGCCTTAATTAAGGAGTTCTGCATCTCTATCGTGAGATCTTCCCATTTCCTTACGTGTCCGTGATAGACATCACCATTTGTTCTATCGAAGACAACGAAATCACCTGTCTCTCTATCGACGCTAACCCGACGAGGTGACGTATCTTTTATCTGCACCGACGTGTCGAGAGACTCCTGCCCGTTCACCGGGCCACGGCTCTTGACCGGGTTATCAACCGTCCCATGGTAGGGGGCAGGCTCAAAAGTGAGCTTCCGCGAAGAAAAAGTGGATCCGCCAAATCCCGACGCAACTCCTATCCCAACGTCGGCAATAAGATCGGCGATCTCCGGCGAGCCGAGAGAGCTGTCCACCCCATATCGTGCCGCACTAGCCAAGGCTAGGCTGCGCATCTGGTTGACGGTCGTGTCGCCAAGGCGCAAGTCCGCGTACTCTAGTCGCTCCGCCTCGGTCCAGTTAGTAGGCCCCTTTCCCTGCAGTTCCGCGATACGCTGCCCTTGAGCATTCTGCTCTGCTCGGAGTTCCTGCGCCAGGCTCGTGCACTCTGCGTAGCTCGAGCAGTTCGCAACGTCTTCGCGATTCTCGGTCCACTTCCTCGCGTACTCGTCTCGCACTTCCTTTTCGCACTGGTCATCTTTACAGTCGGCTAGAGCCTCGGCTCTTTCACGCTTTTGCTTATGGTTCAGGTAGTTGTTCTCCGTCGCCACCTTGCCTACGTTTGCGCCTGCTGCTGCATCATTCGGCGACCCACCAGCTACGGCACCCGCCACCCCACCTACGAAAGCCCCTGCTAGTTGAACCAGGGCCTTCCGATCGGCATCGCTCAGTCCGTCCACATCTAGCAACGCTTCGCCAAACGTCTCCATTGCCAGAGATGCGGCACCGCCTGCTGCGGCGCCCGCCGCAAAGCTGCCCCCCAGTGCTTGCGAAATCAGACCACCCACCAAAGCGTGTACAAGGGCCTTGGTTTCAGGGGTGGAGTTCTCCAAAGCACTGCCCACTTGGTTGTAGAGCATGGGCGCTGCCTGTTGAACGGTCTCGCTCATCAACCGTTTGAACGCTTGCTCATCCTTGACCTTTTGTTCATCGAAGATCTTGCTGACGCTCTCATTCGCTGCGGCAGTATCACGATTCAACGCAGCAATCGTCTCTTCTGCCGTCTGCCCGGTCTTCTCTTGTTGTCCAGTCGCGTCTTTGATCTTGATGGTCCCATCAGCAATCGCACTCCTTGTGGTCCCTCCGGCGCCCCCTTCTGTCGGCTTCTGAGCGTTCCCAGCGGCCGTCGCCGCCAAGCTATCCGCAAGGTTCTGGAGAACACTCGTGCCGCCTTGCCCGCCACTGAAACTCCCCGCAATCGTCGACGTATCGCTCTTGTACTCGGCCTTGTTCTCGATATCGCTCGTTGTCAGCGTGCCGGTGGTCAGCGTGTTCTTGTCCTTCTCCGCCGTACTCGCGATCACCGCGCCCTTCAGGCCGGTGTTCCCCTCCACGTTGATATCGAACCCGCCCTTGCCGGCATAGAGCCCGGTTTGCTC
>NZ_JBFTJC010000028.1:0-3003 GCF_056395225.1 Cupriavidus sp. 10L45 | reverse complement strand
GTGGATCGTGCCGGCGTCGATGTCCATGCGCATCGCCGACAGGAACCCGCCCGGCTGCACCACCGTGCCCGTCACCACATTCCAGCCGCCCTGCGCCTTGTACGCATTCGTGCCGATGTCCACCACGTTCGGGCTCAGGTCCAGGCTGCCCGCCTTCACCTGCAGCAGGTCCCCGGCCGTGATCTGGCCGCTGTTACGCAGTTGTCCGTCGATGTCCAGGCTGACGTTCTGCCCGCTGATCGCGCCGCCGTTGGGCGTCGCCAGCGCCTGGACGTAGCCGTCCGGCAGGTAGACCTGATAAGCCAATCAGCTAAGGGCGCAACGCCTCAGCTTGGAGGGTGCCGGAGCCTCCCTCCCAACACTTCCTATTACTTCGCAGCCGTCTTGACCTGGTCGCCCGTATAGCTCAGCGACGAGAGATCCTCTTTTGCTTTTTCCGGCGTCTTCAGTTCCAGTACCACGCGACCCACCATCAAGCCCATCGACGGCGAGCTGCGCACGTACTTGGTTTCCCCGGAATCGAGCACAATTGACACATCAACCTTCGTTCTTGGTTACTCAAATTCTGCGCAAAATTTGAGGAAGGCGTTGATCAGATCCGGTTGCGTCTGGTTCGCGATATTCGAAGAGACGAACCGTTCAGCGCAGTAGGCATACGAAACGCCAAGCAAATCTTCGATCTCAACTCCATCTCCCGCGATGAACGAGACATTGTCACCGTCCGTATAGACCATGAAGCGCTCGTTGTCCGGCCAAAGGAAAGTTGAACCCCAATATGGCAAATTGTTGGGCGTTGTCTCAAATAGTTGATTTGGATTATCAACGGCTAAATCGAGCTTCCGGGTAGCTACTGTGACGGCTGAGAAGTCGGGCGCATACTCCCACTCAGCCTTTTCGAGCGTCGCGACGTTCAGAACGTTACTTTGGTTTTGCATACAGAACACGCGAAGTCTTGCCAACAGTTCAATCTGCTCTCCCCTTTCCGTTTGCAACGACCGGAGATCTCCCTCCCACAGCGGTATTACGGCCCATCGGCGCTCGCGCAAAAAAGCTCGTGAGAAGAATGCGAGGAATCGTCCGTCGCCATCACTCTCACTCAATCTTCCACGCGACATACCGTGGATACAGACGCTGTGGGCGATAAACCGCAGCGTAGCCATGTAATCGGCAAATGTATTTCTATGCTGATTCATAGGTCAAAACCTGATCTTCATCTGACTATTGCGTCCACTCGGCCGACTAAACTGGATGCTAGGCGCACTTGTGGATTTGCTCACCGGATAGAGTGTAGCGGTGATCCGTCCGTTCCGAGGCAAACCTTGATATCTTGGCATACACGAATGCAAGCTCATGGAATTCCCAAAGCCGGGACACAGAACTTAATGTCTCTCGGTTATCCAGGCAACCCTTTCAGAGGATGAAAGCTGGATAATGATCCGGCGTGTAGAAGACCTCCCGAGATTCCCCCAACACCTAGGCTATTCACTTGCTCCGTCCAGATTAGCTATGGACATTCCCATAAGGTCAGCAGCCGTCCGCATGCGAGATTTTAAATCAGGTGAAACCTCAATCTGATATTCGATCAACTGCGCATATAAAACCTCTAGCGCAACTCCAGGCTCGCCATGATCGAGTAGCTCCCGAACATTCTTCGGCGTGTCGTCAGGAAACGCTGATGCCACCTCGTTCAGTACTGTTGCAATAATCGACTCTGCGTTTGAATGCTTTCTCATTTCGGCCTCATTGCTTTGGGTATGCTGTAATGATTCCCTCACCGCGAGGTTCCACGATGACACGAACCTGCACCCCGTCCCGCACGCCTTCCACAGCCCACCGGACAGGGGCGCCTTTTGAGGTGTAGTCAGCCCCCGCCTTACCTGTGAGTTGAGTCCATTTCGCTGTCGGATCCGTCGCGAGATCCGATACATTGTGCATGATTTGGCTTTCTGTCCATACGGACGGAAAGGCAGTCTTCCCGGGAGCCCCCGGCCATAAATGTCCACCACCAGTGGCATCTCCCAAAAGAATATGTTGGGTACGTTGCTGGCTGGCCAGATTTACAAGATCCGCTTCGGACGGCACTCGGCCTGCGGCTGTTGGTCTTGGCCCACGGGAACTACCACCTCCATCCGAGTCCACCCCGGTGACACCTTTAATCGCTCCAAAAAGGGCAACATTGCCAAGAATAGATTTGGCAACGAAAGCATCAATAGGATTCGTCGGGTCGCTTGTACCAAGCTGGAATCGCAGCAGTGCGTTGTCGATCTGTGTGGCGGTATAGCCTTTACTCTGCGTATTGTTCGCACGGATCAAGAAATCCCGAGCCGCAACGTTGGTGTCTTGGTGCGCCAGTGCCTCCCCATACGCCTGCTGATACAGACCTCGCTCCTCCTGCCGTGCAGATACACAATCTGCATTGCCACCGCACATGGCTGCGATCTTTGCATCGCTCAGCACTCCGACTTGCGCCTCCAGGAAGGCGGCGTTGGAGCGGCAGGACACCGGATCGACACACGCGCCCAACGCCTTTACATTGGCCTGAAAACGAGGATCCTTAACGTTCTGATATCGACTCGTAGCGTTATTGATCGCTTCATTCTGTGCCGCCAACCCTGCCGAATTGACGTCAGCACCCAGAAGCGCGCCCGCAGCCCCGCCTACAAGCGTTGCCAGACCGACGGTAACCGCCAGCCGAATTTTGTCGTCACTGTAGTTGAGTACTGGGCTATCGGCATAGACAACATCCCGAATCAACGGCGCCGCAATAGCACTCGCCGCCCCGCCGATCGCGCCTCCTGCACAATCACCACCTGTAAGGCCCTGCGCAGCACACCCCACCAGCGCATGTCCCAACACATTGGTCAGGATCGTCGAGGAGTCCGAGCCCGGCATGCCAATACCCGGCGCGCTTACTCCCACGGCGTTGGCCCCAACTGCTGCCGCATCCCTTACCAGCCCACCCACGAACGCCTGCCCAAAGCTTCCGCCATAGGCCACGGTGTT
>NZ_JBFTJC010000027.1:0-3084 GCF_056395225.1 Cupriavidus sp. 10L45 | reverse complement strand
CTTCAAGGGATAGTCGGGATGTCCAAGACCCATCATGGTCACGAACACCTTGACATTGCCGTCGCGCAGGAAGTGGACGGCGAACATTCCGCCATCCCTTGGTCCATAAGGAGGTACCGGCACGATCCGCTCCTGTGGCACATCGTCGATGCGATGGACCCATCTGACCTTCGCCGTCATGCCAGGCTTGTAGACCCGTGGCACCGTGACGCAGCACGTAAAACTGCCACCGCCTTCGTGCGGCCAGATATTCGGGCCACCACGGCCATTGACCTCGAACGCGTAGATGCCCACATCGGTGTGGTTGTATCCAACCATTGACACTGAGATTGGCTCCTCGCCGCAACCGGACACTGCCAGTGACAATGCTGCTAGCAGGCCGGCTAACCACGCCCGTGGGCGCGCTACTGTGTAAGGCATGACTCTCCTCGTGGAACTGTGGTTACTTGCGCGCCTCGTCGCCCTTCAAGGGATAGTCAGGGTGTCCAAGACCCATCATGGTCACGAACACCTTGACATTGCCGTCGCGCAGGAAGTGGACGGCGAACATTCCGCCATCCCTTGGTCCATAAGGAGGTACCGGGACGATCCGCACCTGCGGCACATCGTCGATGCGATTGACCCATCGGACCTTCACCGTCGTGCCAGGCTTGTAGATCCGTGGCACCGTGACGCAACAAGTGAACTTTCCGCCGCCCTCGTGCGCCCCGATATTTGGACCGCCATAGCCATTGACTTCGAACGCGTAGATGCCCACATCGGTGTGGTTGTAGCCAACCATTGACACGGAGATTGGCTCCTCGCCGCAACCGGACATTGCCAGTGGCAATGCTGCTAGCAGGCCGGCTATCCACGCCCGTGGGCGCGCTACTGTGTAAGGCATGACTCTCCTCTTGGAACTGTGGTTACTTGCGCGCCTCGTCCCCTTTCAGGGGATACGCCGGGTGACCAAGCAGCGTCATGGTCACGAACACCTTGATACTGCCGTCTCGAAGAAAATGGAGAGTCAGAAGCCCCACGTCTTCAGGGCGGTAGGGGGGCACAGGGACAATCCGCTCCTGCGGAACATCGTCGATGCGATGGAGCCACCTGACCTTCGCCGTCATGCCAGGCTTGTAGACCCGTGGCACCGTGACGCAGCACGTAAAACTGCCACCGCCTTCGTGCGGCCAGATATTCGGGCCACCACGGCCATTGATCTCGAACGCGTAGATGCCTACATCGGTGTGGTTGTAGCCAACCATTGACACGGAGATTGGCTCGTCGCCACATCCGGACATTGCCAGCGACAGTGCCGCAAGCATGGCCAGCCGGCCGCAACGCCTCAGGCTCGCCGCCGATGCCAGACGATGGTTCATCGGGCATCCTCCTGCTCGTCAGGCGCTTCCCATAAAGGCGTGCCGGCGGCGGCGACCTCACCCCCAAGTCCGCCTGCCCACTTCGCAAACGTATCGCTGTGCGCATTCGCCGGCATCGACAACCGTTGCGTGGCTTGCGGATGATCGACAAAACGCCCTGACGTCTGGAAGGCCAATATCAGGTACTCCACCAAATCTTCCACGTCGGACAACCCATGCTGGCGCGCGGCACGCAAATGCGCTTCGATAAATGGATGAACTACGCGGTATGGCACGTGCCGCAGCTTTGGCATGATTGCCTGCAGGCCGCCGATCATGCCGTCCGCTTCGGTGGCAGCCTCCAGGGCGGCGATTTGCTTTTCGTCGAGGTGGACGGGCAGGGAAAACGCCCCGTCATGGTGAGCGTCGTCGGCAGGCAGCGTGGCCTGCTGGCACTTACCGAAACGGTCGAAGTAGCGCCATTCCGTGATGCCGCGCGTGAAGAATCCGCGTTGATCGTCGTTAAGAAGCGCGAGCCATGTCGGAAAGATGCGGCCGTCGTACCAGCGGATGATCATTTCGCGATTGTTCGGCACCTTGACCTGATGAAACTGCCGTAGATGCCCGGCGAGGTCGGTCAGCGGACGCGAGGCTGCGATGATGCTGACGCACGGTTTCAGCTCACCGAGGCGCATCGCATCGGCAAGGACGTTCCGGCCAGTCTGATCGTCATGGCTCAGGTCGATCAGCAACGGGGCGATGTCCAGCAGCGATGCCTCGGGATAGCCTTCGAACAGCGACTGGTATGCGGCGCCACAACGGTCCAGCCGAAGGTGGAAGCGCATTTGATGGCTTGAGTCGATCAGGGCGAACCGGTAGTCCATATGGGAGTGCCTCTATTTGATGTAGATGCCGAACTGGCCGCTGCGCATGGCGTCGATCAGGCAGCTCTTGCAAGCCGTGCGGGGCAATTGCTGCGGCGGCATCAACTTGGCCCCCGGCGCGTGCTTGTCCCACGATGCGCACTTCTCGGCGATGTCGCCCAGCGTGACGTTCTCGATCCGCTCGCCAGTGATGCGGATGTAGGAACCTCCGGCACCGATCCAGACCTCCTTGTCAGCGGTAAGAACAACCTTCCCGTCCGTACTGCTGATCGTGACGTCCTTAAGCGCCGCCAGCTGCAGTTCATCGCTCTGCGCCTGGATCTCGACCTTCCCGCCCGCCGCGAACAGTTTCATGCCGAGTTTCTGCGCGAACAGGGACACGGCTTCGCCGGCGGCGACGGTGAAGCGCTTGACGGCGCTGATGTCCGCGCTGCCGCCGGCGGTGGCGATGAGATGGTTCGCCGCGCTCGTTTGCAGGTCCGCCCCGGACACCAGCGCCATGCCGGCAGGGGCGCTGGCGAGCAGGCCGGCATCGCGGAGTTGCTTGAGGCTGTCATTGAGCAGGGCCTGCTGGCGCTCGCAGTCGGCGGCGAGGGCTTGTGCGGCCCTGGCGGTCTCGGCCAGTGCCTGGCTTTGCTGGAGCGCTTGTTCGAGCAGGCGCTGAGCCGGGGCCATGTCGAGTTGCTGTCCGCTGGCCTTTGGCTGGTCATCGGCGGTGATGAACAACCCCTTGCCGCCCCGGATCGCTCCCCAGCCGGACGTCCTGAGTTCGAACCCCTCCCCCCGCCGCTTCCACTTCCCGTCGACCATATGGCCGAGCGTCAGCTGGGATTTTCCGGAGTGCTCGGTGGACAGCTTGACGT
>NZ_JBFTJC010000026.1:2500-5145 GCF_056395225.1 Cupriavidus sp. 10L45 | reverse complement strand
CGATGCAAAGAGACGCGCCTGAGCGCCTGCCTCTCGTTTGGTCTTGTGACGTAGCGTGCACTTGGATCTATCGACATGTCATGTCGGCCAAGGCAACTTGAGGTTATATGGTCAAGCCTCTCGGATCATTAGTATCAGTTAGCTCAATACATTGCTGTACTTACACACCTGACCTATCAACCACGTAGTCTACATGGTTCCTTCAGGGGGCTTGTGCCCCGGGAGATCTCATCTTGAGGCGCGCTTCCCGCTTAGATGCTTTCAGCGGTTATCGCTTCCGAACATAGCTACCCGGCAATGCCACTGGCGTGACAACCGGAACACCAGAGGTTCGTCCACTCCGGTCCTCTCGTACTAGGAGCAGCCCCTCTCAAATCTCCAACGCCCATGGCAGATAGGGACCGAACTGTCTCACGACGTTCTGAACCCAGCTCGCGTACCACTTTAAATGGCGAACAGCCATACCCTTGGGACCGACTACAGCCCCAGGATGTGATGAGCCGACATCGAGGTGCCAAACACCGCCGTCGATATGAACTCTTGGGCGGTATCAGCCTGTTATCCCCGGAGTACCTTTTATCCGTTGAGCGATGGCCCTTCCATACAGAACCACCGGATCACTAAGTCCTAGTTTCCTACCTGCTTGATCCGTCGATCTTGCAGTCAAGCACGCTTATGCCTTTGCACACAGTGCGCGATGTCCGACCGCGCTGAGCGTACCTTCGAGCTCCTCCGTTACTCTTTAGGAGGAGACCGCCCCAGTCAAACTACCCACCATACACGGTCCCCGATCCAGATAATGGACCCAGGTTAGAACGTCAAGCACGACAGGGTGGTATTTCAAGGATGGCTCCRCCACAGCTAGCGCCATGGTTTCATAGCCTCCCACCTATCCTACACAGACGAACTCAACGTTCAGTGTAAAGCTATAGTAAAGGTTCACGGGGTCTTTCCGTCTTGCCACGGGAACGCTGCATCTTCACAGCGATTTCAATTTCACTGAGTCTCGGGTGGAGACAGCGCCGCTGTCGTTACGCCATTCGTGCAGGTCGGAACTTACCCGACAAGGAATTTCGCTACCTTAGGACCGTTATAGTTACGGCCGCCGTTTACTGGGGCTTCGATCAAGAGCTTCGCCTTGCGGCTGACCCCATCAATTAACCTTCCAGCACCGGGCAGGCGTCACACCCTATACGTCCACTTTCGTGTTTGCAGAGTGCTGTGTTTTTGATAAACAGTCGCAGCGGCCTGGTTACTGCGACCCTCTTCAGCTATAGCTCGCACGAGCCACCAAAAAGGGTGCACCTTCTCCCGAAGTTACGGTGCCATGTTGCCTAGTTCCTTCACCCGAGTTCTCTCAAGCGCCTGAGAATTCTCATCCTACCCACCTGTGTCGGTTTACGGTACGGTCTGCGTAAGCTGAAGCTTAGGAGCTTTTCCTGGAAGCGTGGTATCAGCAACTTCGCCATAAAGGCTCGTCTCGGTGCTCGGTCTTRRAGGATCCCGGATTTGCCAAAGATCCAAACCTACCGCCTTTCCCCGGGACAACCAACGCCCGGTATGCCTAACCTTCTCCGTCCCTCCATCGCACTTACGCGAGGTGCAGGAATATTAACCTGCTTCCCATCGACTACGACTTTCGTCCTCGCCTTAGGGGCCGACTCACCCTGCGCCGATTAACGTTGCGCAAGGAAACCTTGGGCTTTCGGCGTGCGGGTTTTTCACCCGCATTATCGTTACTCATGTCAGCATTCGCACTTCCGATACCTCCAGCAGACTTCTCAATCCACCTTCAACGGCTTACGGAACGCTCCTCTACCGCGTACATATAAATATGCACACCCCAAGCTTCGGTTCTGTGCTTAGCCCCGTTAAATCTTCCCCGCAGACCGACTCGACCAGTGAGCTATTACGCTTTCTTTAAAGGGTGGCTGCTTCTAAGCCAACCTCCTGGCTGTCTGTGCCTTTCCACATGGTTTTCCACTTAGCACAAAATTTGGGACCTTAGCTGTGGGTCTGGGTTGTTTCCCTTTTCACGACGGACGTTAGCACCCGCCGTGTGTCTCCCATACAGTCCGTCTCGGTATTCGGAGTTTGCAATGGTTTGGTAAGTCGCGATGACCCCCTAGCCATAACAGTGCTCTACCCCCGAGAGGATACATATGAGGCGCTACCTAAATAGCTTTCGAGGAGAACCAGCTATCTCCGGGTTCGATTAGCTTTTCACTCCTAATCACAGCTCATCCCCGTCTTTTGCAACAGACGTGGGTTCGGGCCTCCAGTACCTGTTACGGCACCTTCACCCTGGCCATGACTAGATCACCCGGTTTCGGGTCTACTGCCCGCGACTATGCGCCCTTATCAGACTCGGTTTCCCTTCGCCTCCCCTATACGGTTAAGCTTGCCACGAACAGTAAGTCGCTGACCCATTATACAAAAGGTACGCAGTCACCCCTTGCGAGGCTCCTACTGCTTGTACGCACACGGTTTCAGGATCTATTTCACTCCCCTCTCCGGGGTTCTTTTCGCCTTTCCCTCACGGTACTGGTTCACTATCGGTCGGTCAGTAGTATTTAGCCTTGGAGGATGGTCCCCCCATGTTCAGACAGGGTTTCACGTGCCCCGCCCTACTCGTCTTCACTGAA
>NZ_JBFTJC010000025.1:0-5580 GCF_056395225.1 Cupriavidus sp. 10L45 | reverse complement strand
GGGTGGTCGGGCTGAGGAGTTTTCCAGCGCTGACCGCAGCGAAAAAAACTTCGCTGACCTGTTGACGAAACGCAGGTTGTTCTTCATAATCTCGTTTCTCTGCTGCGACGCAAACGACGCAGCGCAGACAAGCAGTACCGCCCCCGGCAAAGCCGGTGTGGCCAGTTCTTTAACAACCAAACAACCGATAAGTGTGGGCGCTTGATGGCGAACGCCGCGTGGACTTCGGTCTGCGTGTTGCTTCAAAAGTTATTAAGTGCTCGCACAGTAAAACATGTTCGGTTCGTTCTTCGGAATGGATCGAGTCAGTTTTCTGAGAGTGAGCGACCGCTCGAAAGAGCGAGGTGCTTCGGCACCACACAGGTATTGAACTGAAGAGTTTGATCCTGGCTCAGATTGAACGCTGGCGGCATGCCTTACACATGCAAGTCGAACGGCAGCACGGGAGCAATCCTGGTGGCGAGTGGCGAACGGGTGAGTAATACATCGGAACGTGCCCTGTTGTGGGGGATAACTAGTCGAAAGATTAGCTAATACCGCATACGACCTGAGGGTGAAAGCGGGGGACCGAAAGGCCTCGCGCAATAGGAGCGGCCGATGTCTGATTAGCTAGTTGGTGGGGTAAAAGCTCACCAAGGCGACGATCAGTAGCTGGTCTGAGAGGACGATCAGCCACACTGGGACTGAGACACGGCCCAGACTCCTACGGGAGGCAGCAGTGGGGAATTTTGGACAATGGGGGCAACCCTGATCCAGCAATGCCGCGTGTGTGAAGAAGGCCTTCGGGTTGTAAAGCACTTTTGTCCGGAAAGAAATGGCTCTGGTTAATACCCGGAGTCGATGACGGTACCGGAAGAATAAGCACCGGCTAACTACGTGCCAGCAGCCGCGGTAATACGTAGGGTGCGAGCGTTAATCGGAATTACTGGGCGTAAAGCGTGCGCAGGCGGTTTTGTAAGACAGGCGTGAAATCCCCGGGCTCAACCTGGGAATTGCGCTTGTGACTGCAAGGCTAGAGTACGTCAGAGGGGGGTAGAATTCCACGTGTAGCAGTGAAATGCGTAGAGATGTGGAGGAATACCGATGGCGAAGGCAGCCCCCTGGGACGTGACTGACGCTCATGCACGAAAGCGTGGGGAGCAAACAGGATTAGATACCCTGGTAGTCCACGCCCTAAACGATGTCAACTAGTTGTTGGGGATTCATTTCCTCAGTAACGTAGCTAACGCGTGAAGTTGACCGCCTGGGGAGTACGGTCGCAAGATTAAAACTCAAAGGAATTGACGGGGACCCGCACAAGCGGTGGATGATGTGGATTAATTCGATGCAACGCGAAAAACCTTACCTACCCTTGACATGCCACTAACGAAGCAGAGATGCATTAGGTGCTCGAAAGAGAAAGTGGACACAGGTGCTGCATGGCTGTCGTCAGCTCGTGTCGTGAGATGTTGGGTTAAGTCCCGCAACGAGCGCAACCCTTGTCTCTAGTTGCTACGAAAGGGCACTCTAGAGAGACTGCCGGTGACAAACCGGAGGAAGGTGGGGATGACGTCAAGTCCTCATGGCCCTTATGGGTAGGGCTTCACACGTCATACAATGGTGCATACAGAGGGTTGCCAACCCGCGAGGGGGAGCTAATCCCAGAAAATGCATCGTAGTCCGGATCGTAGTCTGCAACTCGACTACGTGAAGCTGGAATCGCTAGTAATCGCGGATCAGCATGCCGCGGTGAATACGTTCCCGGGTCTTGTACACACCGCCCGTCACACCATGGGAGTGGGTTTTGCCAGAAGTAGTTAGCCTAACCGCAAGGAGGGCGATTACCACGGCAGGGTTCATGACTGGGGTGAAGTCGTAACAAGGTAGCCGTATCGGAAGGTGCGGCTGGATCACCTCCTTTCCAGAGGCTTGTGTTCACAAGTCAAGCGTTCACACTTATCGGTTTGTTTGCTGTTACAGCCAAGGGTCTGTAGCTCAGGTGGTTAGAGCACCGTCTTGATAAGGCGGGGGTCGTAGGTTCAAGTCCTACCAGACCCACCAAGTTATCCGGGGGATTAGCTCAGCTGGGAGAGCACCTGCTTTGCAAGCAGGGGGTCGTCGGTTCGATCCCGTCATCCTCCACCACTTACCTTGGTTGGTTTGCCAAATGAAAGCACTTAGCGCGAAGGCGCTGTGAGTGCTTTCATTTGGCATTGCCAAGCGATTGGATTCAMTGAATCCGTCGGCTGTTCTTTAACAATATGGGATGTAGTAAAGGTGTCGCGCGAGCGTTGATGAGACGCTGAATTATCCAACGCGATACCGGGTTGTGATTGTATCAACCAAAATGTATTTAAAGTGATCGAAAGATGACTTGGAATACGGCACAAACGCGAGAACTCAGACCTATGGTGAGTCGTGTGCTTRAGCGAAAGCTGAGACACACTCGTTATAGGGTCAAGCGAACAAGTGCATGTGGTGGATGCCTTGGCGATTACAGGCGATGAAGGACGCGGTAGCCTGCGAAAAGCTTCGGGGAGCTGGCAAACAAGCTTTGATCCGGAGATGTCCGAATGGGGAAACCCGGCCCTTATGGGTCATCCCTGACTGAATACATAGGTCAGGGAAGCGAACGCGGCGAACTGAAACATCTAAGTAGCTGCAGGAACAGAAATCAACCGAGATTCCCAAAGTAGTGGCGAACGAAATGGGAAGAGCCTTGTACTCTTTAGCAGCATTGTTAGCAGAACGGGATGGAAAGCCCGGCCATAGCAGGTGATAGCCCTGTATGCGAAAACAGCGTTGTGGAACTAGGTGTACGACAAGTAGGGCGGGACACGTGAAATCCTGTCTGAAGATGGGGGGACCATCCTCCAAGGCTAAATACTCGTAATCGACCGATAGTGAACCAGTACCGTGAGGGAAAGGCGAAAAGAACCCCGGGAGGGGAGTGAAATAGATCCTGAAACCGCATGCATACAAACAGTCGGAGCCTGGAAACGGGTGACGGCGTACCTTTTGTATAATGGGTCAGCGACTTACATTCAGTGGCAAGCTTAACCGATTAGGGAAGGCGTAGCGAAAGCGAGTCCGAATAGGGCGTTGAGTCGCTGGGTGTAGACCCGAAACCAGATGATCTATCCATGGCCAGGTTGAAGGTGCGGTAACACGTACTGGAGGACCGAACCCACTAACGTTGAAAAGTTAGGGGATGAGCTGTGGATAGGGGTGAAAGGCTAAACAAATCTGGAAATAGCTGGTTCTCTCCGAAAACTATTTAGGTAGTGCCTCGTGTCTCACCTTCGGGGGTAGAGCACTGTCATGGTTGGGGGGTCTATTGCTGATTACCCCGCCATAGCAAACTCCGAATACCGAAGAGTGCAATCACGGGAGACAGACATCGGGTGCTAACGTCCGGTGTCAAGAGGGAAACAACCCAGACCGCCAGCTAAGGTCCCCAAATATAGCTAAGTGGGAAACGAAGTGGGAAGGCTAAAACAGTCAGGAGGTTGGCTTAGAAGCAGCCACCCTTTAAAGAAAGCGTAATAGCTCACTGATCGAGTCGTCCTGCGCGGAAGATGTAACGGGGCTAAGCTATATACCGAAGCTGCGGACGCACAGTAATGTGCGTGGTAGGAGAGCGTTCTGTAAGCCTGTGAAGGTGTCTTGTAAAGGATGCTGGAGGTATCAGAAGTGCGAATGCTGACATGAGTAGCGATAAAGGGGGTGAAAGGCCCCCTCGCCGTAAGCCCAAGGTTTCCTACGCAACGTTCATCGGCGTAGGGTGAGTCGGCCCCTAAGGCGAGGCAGAGATGCGTAGCTGATGGGAAGCAGGTTAATATTCCTGCACCGTCGTATGATGCGATGGGGGGACGGATCGCGGAAGGTTGTCCGGGTGTTGGAAGTCCCGGTCCCTGCATTGGAGAAGGCGCTTAGGCAAATCCGGGCGCGTAATTCAAGGATGTGGGGCGAGCGGCCTTGAGCCGCGAAGCAATTGGAAGTGGTTCCAAGAAAAGCCTCTAAGCTTCAGTCATACGAGACCGTACCGCAAACCGACACAGGTGGGCGAGATGAGTATTCTAAGGCGCTTGAGAGAACTCGGGAGAAGGAACTCGGCAAATTGGTACCGTAACTTCGGGATAAGGTACGCCCTTGTAGCTTGACTGGCCTGCGCCAGGAGGGTGAAGGGGTTGCAATAAAATGGTGGCTGCGACTGTTTAATAAAAACACAGCACTCTGCAAACACGAAAGTGGACGTATAGGGTGTGACGCCTGCCCGGTGCCGGAAGATTAAATGATGGGGTGCAAGCTCTTGATTGAAGTCCCGGTAAACGGCGGCCGTAACTATAACGGTCCTAAGGTAGCGAAATTCCTTGTCGGGTAAGTTCCGACCTGCACGAATGGCGTAACGATGGCCACACTGTCTCCTCCCGAGACTCAGCGAAGTTGAAGTGTTTGTGATGATGCAATCTCCCCGCGGCTAGACGGAAAGACCCCATGAACCTTTACTGTAGCTTTGCATTGGACTTTGAACCGATCTGTGTAGGATAGGTGGGAGGCTTTGAAGCGTGGACGCTAGTTCACGTGGAGCCGTCCTTGAAATACCACCCTGGTTTGTTTGAGGTTCTAACCTTGGCCCGTGAATCCGGGTCGGGGACAGTGCATGGTAGGCAGTTTGACTGGGGCGGTCTCCTCCCAAAGTGTAACGGAGGAGTTCGAAGGTACGCTTGGTACGGTCGGACATCGTACCTAAAGTGCAATGGCAAAAGCGTGCTTAACTGCGAGACTGACAAGTCGAGCAGGTGCGAAAGCAGGACATAGTGATCCGGTGGTTCTGAATGGAAGGGCCATCGCTCAACGGATAAAAGGTACTCTGGGGATAACAGGCTGATACCGCCCAAGAGTTCATATCGACGGCGGTGTTTGGCACCTCGATGTCGGCTCATCTCATCCTGGGGCTGTAGCCGGTCCCAAGGGTATGGCTGTTCGCCATTTAAAGAGGTACGTGAGCTGGGTTTAAAACGTCGTGAGACAGTTTGGTCCCTATCTGCCGTGGGCGTTGGAATCTTGACGGGGGCTGCTCCTAGTACGAGAGGACCGGAGTGGACGTACCGCTGGTGTACCTGTTGTCTCGCCAGAGGCATCGCAGGGTAGCTATGTACGGAAGAGATAACCGCTGAAAGCATCTAAGCGGGAAACTCGCCTGAAGATGAGGATTCCCTGGAGGCTTGACCTCCTTGAAGGGTCGTTCGAGACCAGGACGTTGATAGGCTGGGTGTGGAAGCGCAGTAATGCGTTAAGCTAACCAGTACTAATTGCCCGTAAGGCTTGATCCTATAACCAGTGTGTCTTRCCTGGTGTAGCGGTTCGCCGCCTTGTGCCACGATGGTACAAACACAACCAATCTTTACTACTCCCAGATTCGCCGTGCTGACATGCGTCAGCGCGGCAACCCCTCATGCCTGGTGACCATAGCGAGTCGGAACCACCCCTTCCCATCCCGAACAGGACCGTGAAACGACTTTGCGCCGATGATAGTGCGGACTACCCGTGTGAAAGTAGGTCATCGCCAGGCTCTTATACCCAGAACCCCCAGCCCCA
>NZ_JBFTJC010000024.1:0-10784 GCF_056395225.1 Cupriavidus sp. 10L45 | reverse complement strand
AGGTGCTGCTGGAGTGGCAGCGTGACTGGAAGAACAAGGAAACGTACGACGCCGTGACCGGCCTGGCCAAGCAACACTCGGGCGCCTACGGCATGGGCATCGACTACGCCTACACGATGGTCCACAAGGCCGCGCAGCGCACGCAGACCCCGCACGCGTCGATCGCGCCCGTGCATGCGCCGGTGACCGAATACTGATATCCAAGGTGGGTGGCGCGGCATCAAGAGCCGGGCCACCCTGACTGGGCACAGGCAAAAAACGGTAGCCGCAATGACATGCAATCACAAACTTGGTCGTAAGCTGGAAATGGCTGCCGTCGCCTTCGCGACGGGGTTCTCCTCTCACGCGCACACCTCTTCGTCCCTCGGTATGCTGGCTGGAACACTGGCGGTTTGCGCCATGATGACCCAGCGGTTTGTTTATCCAGCGCTTGCGCGCAATGCGCGTATTGCCGCCGGGGCGCCATGCAGGAACATGTCTACCTTCTGACGGACAATGGCGTCCATGTCGGTCGGGACCTTGAGACCGTAGATCCACTTGCGGACGCCGATATAGAAGATGGCCGCGTGCAGGCTCCAGATCATCTCGATCTCCGCCTCAGTCTCTTCAGCTTTGCGCGGTGCCTCAATCCCGAATGCGTCCCTGACTTCGGCCAGCACAGGCAGGAAGACCTTGCTGCGCAGCTTGCCGAGGTACTTCTTGTTGATGCCTTCGTGCGTCAGGCCGGCAAAGATGAACAGCCGGATCCATTCTTCGCGGAGGATCACCGATGAATAGTCGAGGTAAAAAGCATGGAGCCGCTCCGCCAGTGGCATCGAGCGGTCGGTGATTTGCCGATCCCAGTCAGGACGCCATTGGAAGACCTCGTTGTACACGCGCTCGATGAGGGCTTCCTTGCTCTCGAAATAACGATAGAGCAGGGGTTGCGTCACACCGATCTGTCGGGCCAGCTCCCGGGTACTGCCGCCAAAGCCGTTTCGGGTGAAATGTTCGATCGCCTTTTCGACGATCTGCTTCTCGCGTTCCTCGGGCAGCAGCCGTCGCGCAGACTTGACGGGCGGCTCTTCCGTGGTCGATCCAGTACCTGAGTCCATGACGTTCTCTCTCGCCAATGCGATGCCGATGATGTCCGGATTCTACCAATCGACCGATAAATGGGAAGATGGGCGACTGCAGAAGGTCTGCGCCGCCCGCTCCCGATGGTGGCTGCAGCCTAGTTAACGGTCTTCCTGCCGAGGCCCAGCTCACAATCCACGCGCTGATTCTGATACGCCGCGCGTTCCCATGCCCCCCGTGCCGACCGGTCGGTCACCGAGAATACGTAGATGCCGGCAAATGCCACCAGCATGGAGAACAGGGCCGGATATTCGTACGGATAGATGGCCGAGGCGTGCCCCAGCACCTGCACCCAGACGGTCGGGCTCAGGATCGTCAGTACTACGGCCGTGATCAGTCCGAGCATGCCGCCGACGACCGCGCCGCGCGTGGTCAGCCCGCGCCAGTAGATCGACAGCAGCAGCACGGGAAAGTTGGAACTGGCGGCGATCGAGAATGTCAGGCTGACGATGAAGGCGATGGTCTGCTTCTCGAACAGGATGCCGAGCAGGATCGACAGCACACCCAGCACCAGCGTCGTCATACGCGACACCCGCATCTCGTCCTTGTCGGACGCCTTGCCCTGGCGGATCACCGTCGCATAGAGGTCGTGCGAGATGGCGGAGGAGCCCGCCAGCGTCAGCCCGGCAACCACGGCCAGGATCGTCGAGAACGCCACCGCACAGATAAAGCCGAGGAAGACGTTTCCACCCACCGCATGAGCAAGATGCACGGCCACCATGTTGACCCCGCCAATCACGGCGCCGGCGCTGTTGTGGTACAGCGGATCCTGGGCGACCAGCGCGATCGTGCCAAAGCCGATCACGATGATCATGGCGTAGCCCATGCCGACGATGCCGGTGGCGTAGAGCACGCTCTTGCGCGCGGCCTTGACGTTGCTGACGGTAAAGAAGCGCATCAGGATGTGCGGCAGGCCGGCAGTGCCGAAGATCAGCGCCAGGCCCAGCGACACGGCTGACACCGGATCCGAGACCAGGCCGCCGGGACGCATGATGGCGTCGTGCTTGCCATGTGCGGTGATGGCGTGCTCGAACAGGGTATTCAGGCTGAAGCCGAAGTGGCGCATGACCATGAAGGCCATGAAGGCGCAACCGGCCAGCAGCATGACGGCCTTGATGATCTGGATCCAAGTCGTGGCCAGCATGCCCCCGAAGAACACGTAGACCACCATCAGCACGCCGACCAGGACCACCGCCGAGGTGTAGTTGAAGCCGAACAGCAGCTCCACGAGCTTGCCGGCGCCCACCATCTGCGAGACCAGGTACAGCAGCACGATCACGATCGAACTCAATGCCGAGAAGCCGCGGATAGGCCGCTGCCTGAGCCGGTATGACAGCACATCGGCCAGCGTGTAGCGCCCCAGATTGCGCAGGGGTTCGGCGATCAGGAACAGGATGATGGGCCAACTGGCCAGGAATCCGATGGAATAGATCAGGCCGTCGTAGCCGCTGGTAAAGACCAGCGCCGAAATGCCGAGCAGCGATGCGGCAGACATGTAGTCGCCGGCAATCGCCCAGCCATTCTGCATGGCCGTGATCTTGCCGCCGGCAGCGTAGTGGTCGGCCACGCTGTGGTTGCGCTTGGCCGCCCAGCGTGTCACGACCAGTGTGGCGGCGACAAACGCGACGAACATGGCAATGGCGATCAGGTTCAGGCCCTGCCCGACCGGTGGTGTGGCCGCCAGGACGGGAGTGGCGACGACAAGCGGCGCAAGCAGGAGGGAAGCTGCAATCAAGGCGCGGTTCATGACGGTTCTCCCTCGCGGATCTGCGCAATCATCTTGTCGTAGACGGTGTTGCTGCGATACACATAGATGGCCACCAGTGCGAAGGTGAAGGCGAACATGCCGAACCCGATGGGTATGCCGACGCTCATCGGCTGGCCTGCTGTCAGCGGCGCAGCAAGCAGGTCCGGACGAAAGGCCAGGGTGAGAATGAAGCCGAAGTAGACCGCCAGCATCGCGGCGGTGAGCGACCAGGAAAAACGACGGCGCGCGCGCTGCAGACGCGCGAAGCCTGGCTCGCTCAGGAGGGGATGCGGGACCACGGGCGGGTCCGTTTCGGCAAGATCAAGATGGATTGGATAGGCGGCGGCTTGGGGCATGATGTTGTCTCCGGTACGTTGTTTTGCGGCGTAGGTCAGAAGCGCCGTGAGACGGCGGTCTCGCGCATGACTGCCTCGGGCGTCCGATAGCGTTCGGCCATCTCGCGATCCTGTTCACCCTTGAGTTGCGCCTGCATATAGGCCCCCAGATGGCGTGCGTGCTCGACGACCGCCCGGCCTACCTGGACGCGCTCGGTGCTGTACGCCTCGAGCGCCGTTTCGACGGACGGATGTCCGGCCAGCGCGCGGACCAGTGCGATGGCGTCGCCGGCCGCTTTCGTGACACCCATGCCGCAATGCGGGCGAGCCACGAACGCGGCGTCGCCCAGCAGCGCGATTCGGCCGAAAGCCATGCGAGGCACGGTCAGGTCGAAGATCGGCTGGAATAGCGGTTGGGGGGTCTTCGTGACGATTTCCGCGAACTGCGGCGCCAGCAGATCGGATGCGGCGCTTTCCATGTCGTCGAGCACCTCGGGGCGGATCAGGCTCGGCGGAATGCCATTGGCCCAGGTCTTGCCCGCGACGTCGGTCAGCAGGTCAGGGAGTTCGTCTTCCTCGCGCGTGGCGCGATACCACACGAAGTTGTAGCGGCGGCGGCCTGGCGCGATGCTGTTGCCGTCGCCTGCCACCGGATAGCCAAGGATTTGCTCGTGAGCCGGCAGGCAGAAGGCAAACTTGTCGAAAATGGCCGCGTGCGTGCCGGGCGAAATATCGGCCTCATCGACCAGCCCGCGCCAGGCAACATATCCGGCGTACTCCAGGCCGACCGAAGGCAGTAGCTGTTCGCGTACCCCCGAGCGGAAGCCGTCGGCGGCAATGACCATGTCGGCCCGGTGCGTCGAGCCGTCCTGCAGCGTGACGACCGCATGGTCGGCATGAGAATCGACCGCGGTCACGGTAGCGCCGGTGCGATAGGCGCCGGAAAACGCCTTGCCCAGCACGTCATACATCTTGCCCCAGGCCGTCAATGTCTGGGGCATCTGGCGATCCGATACCACAGCGCCATCGCGGGCGAGTGTGACCCGGGTATCGACGTGAACGCCAATGCTGTCGTCGACGACCACGCCGGCGGTGGCCAGTGCCTCGAACAGTTCCGGGTGCGTGACGATTCCGGCGCCACGCCCGGTCAACGCTTCGGGTGTCCGCTCGAAGACCTCGACCTCCCAGCCTTCGCGCTGAAGCATGCTGGCGGCAAACAGACCGCCGAGCGATCCGCCGACGACGATCGCCCTGGGTTGCCTTTGCAGTGCGGATTTCATGCCTCGACTCCCGTTGTAGCTTGCGCCGGATGCGGCAATGCCAGGCCCTCCACCTCGGTGGATGGGTAGTTGAGCTCGATCGTGACGCCCGAAGGATCCTCAATGAAGACCTGATGGAGGCCAAGGCTCGGGACGGTGCGGTCACGCCAGGCGATGCCCTCGGCGCGGAGGGTGTTCCACATCTGCGCGACGCCAGTGGCCAGGAAGGCGATGTGGTCGAGCGTGCCGGTGCCGGATGCGGGCAGGGACTTGTCGCCGAGGTAGGCCGCCAGCCCCGAAGGATTGGCGGGATCGATGCCAATGATGTGCACGCATCCGTAGTCACGCTCGTCATCGCCCATATAGAGCCAGGCGCCGGGAAAATCGAACGGGGGGCGGTAGCCACGCCGGAAGCCCAGCACGCGTTCGTAGAACGCGCAGGACCGTTCCAGGTCGGTGGTGCGAATGGAAAAATGCGCAAGTTTGGTCAGTGCCATCGTCGCCTCCTTTAAATTATCGATCGATCAGTGATCGGTTGATAAATGATAGGGCGGAAGGCGCGACAGGCCAAGGGGCGGGACGGGTGGGACTTACCCTGATTCGACGAGCTTCCGCGCGGTGTCGCGCCTGGCTCACAAAGCAAGTCGGATCAAGGAGTGGCATCATCTGCCGGAACGCGAGCGTGTCGCATAGTTCATATCGCGATCTGCATCACGCTTCCCGAATGACCAATCGTTATCAATCGATCATCCCTGGAAGATGGACAAGCTGCTTGCACTGAAGATGTTCGTGGAAACCGTGGATGCGAAGGGCTTCTCCGCCGCAGCACGACGCCTGGAGCTGGCCACATCGTCGGTCACGCGCGCGCTCGACGGCCTTGAGGCATCACTGGGGGCGGTCTTGCTGAATCGGTCCACGCGGCTCATCACGGTCACGGAGGCCGGCGCAGCCTATTACCAGCAGGCCCGGAAGATTCTGGATGCCGTGGAGGAAGCCGACGCGTTGATTGCGGATCGGGGCGAGGAGCCGGTTGGGCGCTTGCGCGTATCGCTACCCGTGGCGTTTGGGCGGCGATGCATCGCCCCCTATCTTGGCGATTGGCTGGCGAAGTTTCCGAAACTCGAGGTCGAGGTGACGCTGACCGACGACATCGTCGACCTGATCGGCGAGCGGATTGACCTGTCCGTCCGGCTGGGCAGCCCGGCGTCTTACGACAGTGTCATCGCGCGGGAGATCGGCAGCTTCCGCCGTCGCGTGGTGGCTAGCCCGGCCTATCTGGAGAGCCAGGGTGTGCCCGCTGAGCCCGGCGAGTTGCTCCATCATCGCTGTCTGCGATTCAGCTATGGCGCGCGGGATCAGGTGTGGACCTTTCGCCAGGACGGCAGTGAGACGACAGTTCCGGTCAATGGCCATTTCCGCAGCAACAACGCCGAGGTATTACGCGAGATCGCGCTGGCGGGCGGGGGCATCGGCCTGTTGCCGGACTGGCTCGTCGATGACGATATTGACAATCGTCGGCTGACGCCGTTGTTTGACGCATGGTCTGTCAATCCTGACCAGACAAGCTCCGCCATCTCTGCGCTGTATCTGCCGAACCAGCGCGGCTCGCGACGGATTGCCGCGTTCCTGACATTCCTGGCGACATTGCCCGGGCCGACACGCCGCCAGGAATGACTCAGGCAAGTGCCGGATAGTCGGTGTAGCCGACAGTCGTGCCGCCAAAGAACGTCGCCGGATTGGCGGCATTCAGCGCCGCCGAGGTCTGGAGACGGCGGGGCAGATCGGGATTGGCGATGAACGGCCGTCCGAACGCGACGATGTCCGCGCGCCCGTCGGTAATCGCACGTTCTGCAGAGGCGCCGTCGTAGCCGCCAGCCACCATCAGCACGCCGTGGAATTCGGCACGCATCCTGCGCATGATGGCATCCCAGCGTGGGTCAGCCGCCTCGTCCTTGACCGTACCGACCATCGCCGGCTCCACCAGGTGCAAATAGGCCAGCGACTCGTCGTTGAGGCGGCGTGCGATGTAGGCGAACGTGGCCTCAGGCGTGGCATCGCCCATGCCCATGAAGCGGCCCATCGGCGTGAGCCGCACGCCCACGCGCTCCGCACCGATCTCGGCCGTCACGGCGTCCACCACCTCCAGTAGCAGGCGCGCGCGGTTCTCGATGCTGCCGCCATAGGCGTCGGTGCGAAGGTTGCTGTCAGAGTTGATGAACTGGTCCAGCAGATAGCCATTTCCCGCATGGATTTCCACGCCGTCCATGCCCGCCTCCATGGCATTGTGCGCGGCCCGGCGGTAGTCATGCACGATCGCCGCGATACCCTCCACGGTCAGTGCCTGTGGCGTCGGGATGTCGCCCCACACGCCGTTCCCGTCGGCGTCGACGATGAACGTCTTGCCGGGCACCGGGAGCGCGCTCGGCGCCACCGGCAGCGCGCCGCCGGGTTGAAACGACGGGTGCGAAACCCGGCCAACGTGCCACAGTTGCAGGAAGATCCGGCCAGCTTCG
This sequence comes from Cupriavidus sp. 10L45, assembly GCF_056395225.1. NCBI lineage: Bacteria > Pseudomonadati > Pseudomonadota > Betaproteobacteria > Burkholderiales > Burkholderiaceae > Cupriavidus > Cupriavidus sp. 10L45. The sequence continues at coordinate 3,814 of NZ_JBFTJC010000024.1, read as the reverse complement.
GCATGGACGGCGTCCGCCACGGCACGCCAGCCCTCGACCTGCTCGGCGGTGTAGATCCCAGGGGTCCACGCATAGCCCTGGCCTTGCTGCGAGATCTGGGTGGCCTCGGTAATGATCAGTGCCGCTGAGGCGCGCTGCCGGTAGTACTCGACATTCATGGCATTGGGCACATTACCGGGCTGGCCAGCGCGCGAGCGCGTCAATGGCGCCATGGCGACGCGGTGAGTCAGTTGCAGCTGCCCGATTGTGATGGGCGAGAACAGATGGGATGTCATGATGATGACTCCGGTCAATGAATGGTTCGAAGAAGGAGCGAGCTGCTCAGCGGCGCGAAGCGAGGGCCATGGCCAGCAGCGAGACCAGCGCAAGACCACTGCCCGTCGCGACGATGCCGGACCAGCCGATATGCGTGTAGAGCACGCTGGCGACGGCCGATCCCACCGCGCCCCCGGCGAAGATGGCGGTCATGTACAGCGCGTTCAGGCGTCCACGGCTGGTGGCATCGAGCGCATAAATCGCACGCTGACCCAGCACCATGTTCATCTGCACGGCAAAGTCGAGCACGATGCCGGTCAATGCAAGCCAATAGACGCCGCCTGTGCCGCCGACCAGTCCGGGGAGGAAACTGATGACAGCAGCGATCATCGCCAGGTAAGAGGCGATGCGCGTATAGCCCGAATCTGCCAGCCGGCCGGCGATCGGTGCCGCCACAGCGCCCAGCGCGCCAACCAGTGCAAAGACGCCAATCTGCGATTGCGAGAGGCCATAGTGGCTGACCAGCTCGAGGGGTGCGGCAGTCCAGAACAGGCTGAACGCGGCAAACAGCAGCGCCTGGTACAGCGAGCGCTGGCGCAGCACCGCATAGCGCGTGAACAGATGCCACAGGGAAACCAGCAGGCCGCCATAGGTGCCGCGATGCTCGGGCATGCGGCGCGGAATCGTCGCTGCGATGATGGCCACCGTCGCCAGCGTCATCGCGGCGGCGATAAAGAACACCGCACGCCAGCCGAAGGCCTGTGCCAGCAGGCTCGACAATGGCCGGGACAGCAGGATTCCGGAGAGCAGGCCGCCCATGATCGTGCCCACGGTGCGCCCACGCAGCGCTTCGGGCGCAAGGTGCGCCGCCAGCGGAATCAGTATCTGCACGCTCACGGAGCTCAGGCCAAGCAACAGCGACACCAGCAGGAACAGTCCTGGCTGCGACGCGGTGGCGGCGCCCACAAGGCTGATGGCGGCGGCCACGCCACTGATCAGCAGCAGGCGCCGGTTCTCGTGAAGATCTGCCAGCGGCACCAGAAAGAACAGACCGACGGCATAGCCAATCTGGGTCAGCGACACGATGACGCTGGCGCTTTGGGCCGACAGCCCCACCGTCGGCGCAATCATCTCGATGATGGGCTGGGCGTAATAGAGGTTGGCAACCAGCACGCCGGCACACAGCGAAAACAGCGCGACCAGCGCGCCGGACATCGGGGCTGGCGCAGGCGCGGCGCCGGGCATGAGGGGGGAAGTTGTGGATTCCATGGCGTTGAGGGACAGGTTGCAATGGGGAGAGCTTAGGCGCCGGAAAGCGCAATTTGAATCACAACGGGGAGCAAATCAGCGTTGCGCGGGATGCAACGCCTCCCTCGGTACTTAGGGCGCGATCCTGGCCTGCAGCGTCTCGCCGCCCAGTGGCATATCGCGCAGCCTCACGCCCGTGGCATCGACCAGTGCGTTGCCGATGGCACCGGCGGTCGGGCCCATCGCGGCTTCCGCCACGCCCCGGGAATGGTGCGCCTGGACGATCGATCAGATGCACATTGACCTGCGTGGGGTACCGCCGAGAACCGCATGATTGGATAGGTTCCCCAATCGAAACTGCGAATGCCGGTCGTGTCGAAGCGCAACTGTTCATAGAGTGTCCAGCTGGCAGATTGCAGGATGCCGCCCTCGGGTTCGCAGCGGCGCCATGCCGGATGCCCGGCGACAGGAAATCGCCGCAAGCAGCCCGGACTGGCGGTGCGACGCCGTCGAATTCTTCGTCACGCGGATCTCGTTCGATTCCCTCGACAAGGCGCGTGCTGCAAGTCTGAGCGATGTACCGACCAGGCTTCGCCTGCCCGAGGCGGACATTGATCGCCTGATCGATGCGGGAAGGGATGCGATCCTCGGCAACCCGGTGATCCGCGAGTTCGAGCGCGAGGCGACCGGGGCGCGACAGTCCAGCGCCCCAAGAAATAACGGCCGCGATCTCTCGCGGCCGTTTTTGCTTTCCAGCGGGGGTTTTTACTGCGCCGATCCCGCCGCCGCCGTACCCGCCACCTTCGGCACCGCCGGTGCGGCCCGTTCCATGAAGAACGCGCCACGCAGCTGCGAGGTGGCCGCGCGGGTGCCTTCGTCCACGGCGCCCATCAGGTTTTCATATTCCGGGGCCTGGTCCCAGTCGCCCTTGGCGGGATTGTGGTTTTCCACCCTTTCATACCATTCGAGCTTGTTGGTCGACAGGTCCACCAGCTGTCCGGTCAGGGAGATCAGGGCCGTCGGCGGGGTCAGCGGCAGGAAGCCGTAGTAGTTTCGGACCGTGCCCAGCGAGGTGGCGCTCACCAGCAGCAGCTTGTCCGCCTTGTACTTCCGGGCCAGCGGGCGATAGTCACGCAGCGCCACGCCATCGCCCGAGCCCTCCGTGAACTTGGAGAGGGACTCCGTATCGATCGGCTCCTCGATCATCACGACCTTGATCTGGCGCGATTCCAGGCCCTGGGCGAATTCCTTGGGCAGGCCGCTCACCTTCGAGAAATCCTGCTTCTGCAGGCGGTCGACGATGGCCTTGGCGTTGGCCCGGTTGATGGCGTAGTCCAGGATGCCCTGCGCGCCCAGCATGACCTGGTTCGGCTCGGGCAGCTTCTCGAGGGCGACCGCGACGGTCTTCTCCTTGTTCTCGAACAGCGCGCTGGTGGCCGGAATCGGCTTCTGTACCACTGCGCAACCCGCGAGGGCGGTAACGGCCAGCAGAATTTCAAAAAATTTGAATAACTACGTGAGACTTCAGCGGATTTACGTCACTTATCGCCCCGTATAGTTCATCCCATCGCAACGCCACAACAAAACAACGGCGAACAGCGAAAAGCAATAAAACTGAACGAATCAACCTTTAGCTACCGGAGAAACCACCATGTCGAACGCCACCAACGCCAAGCTGCAAGTCCTGACCCCGCGCAACAGCCAGCTGATCATCATCGACCACCAGCCGCAGATGGCCTTCGGTGTCCAGTCGATGGACCGCCAGACCATGAAGAACAATGTGGTGGGCCTGGCCAAGGCGGCCAAGATCTTCGATGTGCCGACGACGATCACCACGGTGGAGTCCGAGTCGTTCTCCGGTTACACCTACCCCGAAATCCTCGACGTCTTCCCGGGCCAGCAGACGCTGGAACGCACCTCGATGAACTCGTGGGATGACCAGAAGGTGCGCGACGCGCTGGCCGCCAACGGCCGCAAGAAGATCGTCGTGGCCGGCCTGTGGACCGAGGTCTGCAACACGACCTTCGCCCTGAGCGCGATGCTGGAAGGKGACTACGAGATCTACATGGTGGCCGACGCCTCGGGCGGCACGACCAAGGAAGCGCACGACTACGCCATGCAGCGCATGATCCAGGCCGGCGTGGTGCCGGTGACGTGGCAACAGGTGCTGCTGGAGTGGCAGCGTGACTGGAAGAACAAGGAAACGTACGACGCCGTGACCGGCCTGGCCAAGCAACACTCGGGCGCCTACGGCATGGGCATCGACTACGCCTACACGATGGTCCACAAGGCCGCGCAGCGCACGCAGACC
>NZ_JBFTJC010000023.1:0-37167 GCF_056395225.1 Cupriavidus sp. 10L45 | reverse complement strand
GGGCTACCAGGACGTACAGCACCGTGTGCCGAAGATCGACAACACGATGGAAGAACTGGGCTGGCAGCCGAAGCTGAACATGGAACAGGCGCTGCGCCGCATCTTCGAAGCCTACCGCGACAAGGTGGTGGAGGCGCGTACGCTGGTGACCGGCGGCAACTGATTCCGGCGGGGCGCCCCGGTTTGGGTAGACTATGCCTCGCGCGACGTTTCGCGCGCGAGGTGTCTACTCTCTGGAACGCGCCCCCATGCACGCCACCGGCAGGACCCTTTACCGTTTTTCCCTCTTTCCGCTAGCCTCGCTGCTGGCGATGCCGGCGGCCCTGGCCCAGACGGCCGAAGAAAAGACGCTGCCCGACGTGGTGGTCAGCGCCAGCCGCAGCGAACAGCGCCAGTTCGATGCCCCGGCCGCCGTCACCAGCATCGCCGTGGATCCCTTCACGGCGGCATCCCCGCTGGTCAATCTCTCCGAACTGACACTGACCGTCCCCGGCATTGCCGTGCGGGACCGCCAGAACTACGCCCAGGACCTCCAGATCGCCGTGCGCGGCTTTGGCAGCCGCTCGACCTTCGGGGTGCGCGGGGTGCGCCTGTTCATCGATGGCATTCCTGCCACCATGCCGGACGGTCAGGGGCAGGCTTCCACCTTCGACCTGGCCAACGCGAGCCGGGTGGAGGTGCTGCGTGGCCCGTTCGCCCAGATGTACGGCAATGCCTCGGGCGGCGTGGTGCAGGTGTTCACGCCCGCTCCGCCCAAGGATGGCTTCACCGGGCGGGCCTCAACCGGCTTCGGCTCGGACGGGCAATGGCAGGCCGGCGTGGCGCTGGCCGGCGGCAATGACCGCCTCGGCGGCTCGCTGGACGCCTGGACCTACCAGACCGATGGCTACCGGGACCACAGCGCCGCGCGCCGCTACCAGCTCAACGCCAAGATCGTGGCCCAACCGACCACGGCGACCAAGATCACCGGCCAGTTCAACTACTTCACCCAGCCGCTGGCCGAGGACCCGCTGGGGCTCACGCGCGCCCAGGCGGACGCCAACCCCCGGCAGGCCGTGCCGGCGGCGACCCAGTTCAATACGGGCAAGAATGTCGAGCAGACGCAGGCCGGCGTGGTGGTCGAACACCAGCTGAGCGAGCGTGACAGCCTGAACTTCCGTCTCTACGGCGGCGGGCGGCAGCTGACCCAGCGGCTCGGCTTCAGCGGTGCGGCGCCCTCGTCGGCGGGCGGGATTGTCGATCTGGACCGCACCTACGGCGGCACGGCGCTGGCGTGGACGCACAAGACCACGGCCAACGGCCTGCCGCTGCAATGGACGGCCGGGATCGAGGCCAACGCCATGCGCGACGGCCGCCATGGCTACGTCAACGATAACGGCCAGCAGGGCGCGCTGCGCCGGGACGAGACCGACGAGGCGGCCGACTACGGCGCGTTCGCCCAGTTCAACTGGACCGTGCATCCCGCCTGGGAACTGGTGGGCGGGCTGCGGGCGAGCATGGTGCGGCTGCGCATTGACGACCACTACGTCACGGCGGCCAGCCCCGACGACAGCGGCACCTCCACCTATCACAACGTCAGCCCGGTGGCCGGCGTGGTCTGGCACGCCCACGACACGCTCAATGTCTACGCCAACCTGGGCCGGGGCTTCGAGACCCCGACGCTGACCGAGGTGGCCTACGGCCCCGGCGGCGTGGGCGCCAACCTGGGCTTGCAGGCGTCCACCAGCCGGCAGGGCGAGATCGGCGTGAAATGGCAGGCGGCCGGCCAGAAGGTGGAGGCTGCGCTGTTCGATGCCGACAGCCACGACGAGGTGGTGCCGGTATCGAACAACGCCGGCCGCACGGTCTACCAGAACGTGAACGGCGTGCGCCGGCGCGGGCTGGAACTGGGCTGGCGCGGCACCTTCGGCCAGGCGCAGCAGTGGGGGGCGGGGCTCGGGTATACCTATTTGTCGGCCTACTTCGGGGAGGCATATCTCAACGCGCAGGGCCTGCAGGTGGCGGCCGGCAACCGGCTGCCCGGCACGGCGCGGCACAGCCTCGGCGCGGAGTTGACCTACCGGCCGCTGGCGCCGCTGATGCTGGGGGTGGAGGCGCGGGCGGACAGCCAGGTCTATGCGGACGATCTCAACACCCAGGCGGCGCCCGGCTACATGGTCTTCAACCTCAAGGCCGGCTACGAATTCAAGCTGGGCCGGACCCGGCTGTACCTGTTCGGGCGGATCGACAACCTGGCGGACCGGCACTACATCGGCTCGGTCATCGTCAACGAGGCCAACGGCCGGTACTTCGAGCCGGCGGCCGGGCGGCGCTTCTTCCTGGGGCTGCGCGCGTCGATGTAAAGCTGGTTTTTCTCCCCTCTCCCGCCTGCGGGAGAGGGGCCGGGGGAGAGGGATTGAGCATGCGGCGCGATGTCACTCCGCAGAACCGCCCTCCCTCTCCCCCGCCCCTCTCCCAGTGGGAGAGGGGAGAAAAACCATGCGATCGGCTTGCCTCGGAGCACCAAGCGCAGGGGCATGTCAGCCGCCGTCTGACTTGCCAGCGGCGCGTCTCCGGCCTAAGGTGGCGTCTTTGACTGGCATCCGTGGAGCCCCATGCCCCCCTCCATGCCCCAGGACCGCGACCTCCGCATCATGCTGTGGGTCGTGGCCGTTGGCTTTTTCATGCAGACGCTCGATTCGACCATCGTCAACACGGCGCTGCCGTCGATGGCGCACAGCCTGGGCGAAAGCCCGCTGCGCATGCAGTCGGTCGTTATCGCCTATTCCCTCACCATGGCGGTGGTCATTCCGGCCTCGGGCTGGCTGGCGGACCGCTTCGGCACGCGCACGATCTTCCAGACCGCCATCGGCCTGTTCGTGCTCGGCTCCCTGCTATGCGCCTGGGCGCCCACGCTGCCGGCACTGACCGCCGCGCGGGTGGTGCAGGGCGTGGGCGGCGCCATGCTGCTGCCGGTGGGGCGGCTCTCCGTGCTGCGCACCTTCCCGCGCGAGCAATACCTCCAGGCGCTCAGCTTCGTGGCCATTCCGGGCATGATCGGCCCGCTGATCGGCCCCACGCTGGGCGGCTGGCTGACGCAGACGCTGTCGTGGCACTGGATCTTCCTGATCAACGTGCCGGTGGGGATCATCGGCGCCATCGCCACGATCCGCTATATGCCGAACTCACGGCTGCCCGGCATGGGCGGCTTCGACGTAACCGGCTACCTGCTGCTGGCCGTGGCCATGGTGGCGCTGTCCTTTTCGCTGGACGGGCTGGCGGGCATGGGCTTCCAGCACGCCACGGTGCTGATGCTGCTGATTGGCAGCATGGCGGCGCTCACGGCCTACGTGCTGCACGCCAACAAGCGCCAGAACCCGTTGTTCTCGCTGAAGCTGTTCAAAATCCACGCGTTCAGCGTGGGGCTGCTCGGTAACCTGTTCGCGCGTATCGGCAACGGGGCGATGCCGTTCCTGATTCCGCTGATGCTCCAGGTGAGCATGGGCTACGCGCCGTTCGATGCCGGCCTGATGATGCTGCCGGTCACGGCCGCCGGCATGGCCTCCAAGCGGCTGGCGACGATGCTGATCGAGCGCCACGGCTACCGGCGCGTGCTGGTGGTCAACACCTTCGTGGTAGGGCTGACGATGGCGTCTTTCGCACTGATTTCGCTAACGCGCCCGCTGGCGCTGACGCTGGTGCAGCTTGCCATCTTCGGCATGGTCAACTCGATCCAGTTCACGGCCATGAACACCGTGGCACTGAAAGACCTGTCGGGAGCCAGTGCCAGCAGCGGCAATTCGATGCTGTCGATGGTGCAGATGCTGTCGATGAGCCTGGCGGTGACCTCGGCCGGCGCGCTGCTGGCCACGTTCCAGGCCGGCTTTGGCGCGAACGGTGCGCACCAGATGGAAGTGCTGCCAGCCTTCCACGCCACCTTCATCTGCGTGGGGCTGATTACCTCGGCATCCGCATGGATCTTCATGCAGCTCAGCCCGGAGCCGGCGCGCGATACGAAGGAAGAGGTGAAGCAGGCCGGGGAGATGTAGCCCCCCGGCCGGGGTGGGGCGAAGCTTACGCCGTGAGCAACTCGCAGAACCGTGCGATGTCGACGTTGCCGCCGCTGATGAGCACGCCCACGCGCTGGCCCTTGAGCTGGTCCTTCATGGCCAGCACGGCGGCCAGCCCGAGGCAGCCGGTGGGCTCCACCACCATCTTCATGCGCTCGGCGAAGAAGCGCATGGCGTCCACCAGTTGCGCGTCCGAGGCGGTGACGATGTCCGTGACGTCGCGGCGGATGATGCCGAAGGTGTACTCGCCCAGATGCTGGGTCTGCGCGCCATCGGCAATCGTCTTCGGGGTGTCGATGTTGACGATCTCGCCCTTGCGGAACGACTGCTGGCCGTCGTTGCCGGCCTCCGGCTCCACGCCGTAGAGCTTGCAGGCCGGCGCCAGCGCGCGCGTGGCCAGCGCCGTGCCGGAGAGCAGCCCGCCGCCGCCGAGCGGCGTGAACAGGGCGTCCAGCGGGCCGACTTCCTCGAACAGTTCCTTGGCGGCCGTGCCCTGGCCGGCCAGCACGTCCGGATGGTCGTACGGCGGAATCAGCGTCATGCCGTGCTCGGCGGCCAGCTTGCGGCCAATCGCCTCGCGGTCTTCGGTATAGCGGTCGTAGGTCACCACGTTGGCGCCGTAGCCCTTGGTGGCGGCTACCTTGGCGGCCGGGGCGTCGTGCGGCATGACGATGGTCGCCGGCATGCCGAGCAGTTTGGCCGAGAGGGCGATGCCCTGGGCATGGTTGCCGGACGAGAACGCCACCACGCCACCCTTGCGCTGCTCGGGCGAGAACTTCGACAAGGCGTTGAACGCGCCGCGGAACTTGAACGCGCCCATGCGCTGGAAGTTCTCGCACTTGATGAACACTTCCGCGCCGACGATGTCGTTGAGCGTGCGCGAGGTGTTCACGGGCGTGCGGTTGGCGTGGCCGTCCAGGCGCTGGGCGGCGGCTTGCACATCGGCGTAGGTGGGCAGTTGCAGGGTCGTCATGGCAGGGAAGGGTGCGAGGGGTGCGATGGAGGTGAAGGAGATTACCAGGGCCAGGCCAGGCGCTTGCCGGTGCCATCGGCCACGGCGCGCTCGTGCAGGAAGCGGGCGACGGTCAGGTCCTGGAGCGCCAGGCCGGTCATGTCGAAGACGGTGATGTCGGTGGAGGCACGGTCGAACATGGCGTTGCCGGTCAGCAGGTCGCCGATCTCGGTGCAGTCGACCTGGGCGGCCCACTGGCACTCGCCGATGCCGCGGGCCTGCTCGCGGTCGTCGGCAAAGACGCGCGCGCGGGCCAGCACGCCGTCCGGCAGTTCGCGCTTGCCGCGCGTATCGGCGCCCACGCAGTTCAGGTGGGTGCCGGGCTGCACGGCGTCGGCCTCGAACAGGGCGCCGCCGCCGGGTGTGGCGGTGATGACGACGTCACTCTTCGACACCGCCGCGCTGGCGTCCGTCGCCAGTTCAATCTGGCAGCGGTCGGAGAACGCCGCCTCGAACGCCGGATCGCGCTGGCGGCTGAAGGGGACGTAGGAAACATGGCACAGCGACGGCAGCAGGCGCAGCGCATAGGTCAGCTGCACGCGCGCCTGCACGCCAGTGCCGAACACGCAGACGCGCTCGCTGTTGGGTCGCGCCAGCAGTTGCAGGCCGATGCCGCCGGCCGCGCCGGTGCGCGCGGTGGTGATGGCGTTGCCGTCCAGCACGCAGAGCGGGCGGCCCGTGGCGGGGTCGATCAGCAGCACCGTGGCCTGATGCGGCTCGCCGCCCTGGGCGCGGTTGTCCGGCCAGAACCCGGCCGCCTTGAAGCCGAGCAGGTTCTGCTTCGGCACATCGCCGGCCTTGATGCCGAACACGCCGCCGGTGGCCAGTTTCTCGCGGATCAGCGGGAACACGCGGCCTTCGCGGTGGCTGTGCAGCACGAAGGCTTCGCGCACGGCAGCCAGCACATCGTCCGGTTGCAGGGCCGCTTCGACGTCGAATTTGTCGAGCAGCAGGAGTTGGGCCAGATGGGTGTCAGCGGGCATAGCTATAGACCGAGGCGCGCGACACGCCGAGATGTGCCGCGACGGTTTCCATGGCGCGCCGGACCTCCAACAGGCCCGACGCCTTGAGTTCATGCATCAGCGCGCGCCGGTCTTCGGTCTTCAGCGCACGGGGCGTGGTGGCCAGCCGGGCGGCAAAAGTGTCGATACGGGCACGCAGGGCATCGGTGCCGGCGGGGTCGAGTGACTCTTGCGGCCCCTCGACGGCAGTCTGGACGAATTGCCCCATCGCAATCTGCAGGCTGCGGAACAGCGTCAGGTCGACATTCATGCACAGCGCGGCGATATAACGCCCGTTGCTGTCCTTGACGCCCACCGAGGTGCTCTTGGCCTGCCGCCCATCCGCGAACTGGTTCGGATAATTGGCGATGATCTGAGGGTAGTCCGGATCGGTGATGCGGGCTTGGCCCAACTCGGTGGTGGGGTCGCCCACGGCGCGGCCGGACAGGTTGTTGTGGATGGCGAGGATCGACTGCTCGGGCTCGAGCAGGTCGTGGACCACGACCTCGCAGAACGGCGCGAGCGTCTGCCCGAGGCCATCGGCAATCTGCTTGATCTGGTCGAGCAACTGGCGCTGCTCCGGCGTGCGGGTCTTCATGCTGGACATTTTGTCCAACAGTAGATGAAATGTCAAGATACAGGAACTGCCCGCTCACGCCGCGTGCGCATCGCGGCGTGAGCCTTTCAAGACCCCGGCAGGCTAGCGCGTGCCGGCGCTGCAGCAGTAGGCCAGCAGGAAGGTGTGGGTGCCCGGGAGATTGCCCACGATGCGGCGCATGTCCCCGTTCAGCTTGGCCATGGCTGCCGTTACGCGGTCGGGGCCGGGCAGGTTGCCGTTATTGAAGTCATGCACGGCGATGGCGACGGGTTTCTGGTCCTTGGTCTTGGGCGACGCAAGGCCCCGGTCCTCCTCCGCGAACTTCTCTTCGCGCTGTGCCACGGCGCCGATCTTCCCCTCGCAGTAGCCGTGGGTGCCGGACATGACGTGAATCGTGTGGCCGCTGCCGGTCAGGCCGCTGGCGATGGTATTGAGTGCCGCCGCCACGTCGTCGACGTCGGACGGATCGTGAAATCCCCAGATCTGCACGGCGGTGGGGGTCTTGGCGGTGATGTTGACGAGCGTTGCCATGGTGTTTCTCCTTGGAAAACTTCAGGTTTCTGCGATGGAGGGGGAAGTCAGACTTCCCGCGCGTGGGTCTGCCCCGGCCAGACGCCAGTCATCTCGATGGCGCGACGCCCCGTCAGCCATTGCCCAAGCGGGCTGGGCCAGTTGAAGGCGTAGTGGTCGCTGTTCATGACCCCCTGGAATTTCACGTCCACGCGGATATTCGTCGCGCTAAGCGGGATGTTGCTCACGGTCTTGGAAATGCCGCCGCTCAGCGAGAACTCGTCGTGTTGCCGCCCCGCCGGCGAGTCGTAGCCGATCTGGATGTGGGTCACGTAGGTGCACCCGGGCTTGTTGTCGAAGACCACCTCGAAGGCGCCGAGCCGGTTGATCCAGTTCGGGATCAGCAGCGGCCCGTCGAACGAGGCGAAGGTGTAGGCGATCGGAATCGGGGAGGGCGCGAGCTGATCCGACTGGTAAGGCCAGAGATGCTGATCCACGCTCTTGTTCTGGCGGGTGGAGACGAACGAGCCCTTGCCATTGGCGCCGCCCAGCATCTCCTGCACGGCACCGGCGGAGCCGGTCAGCGAGAAGGAAGAGCTGTTGTCCTGGGAACCCACGTTCAGCCCGCTGTGCGCGTAGACGGCGCTGGTGACCACGCCGAATCCCTGCGCAATCTGCCCGTTCGACCCCATGCTGACCGACTGCGCCTGGTCGTACAGCCACTTGTAGGTGTCCGACTTGCCAAGCGTGGTCAGGTCGCTGATGAACGTTTCCGACGCGATGCCGAACTCGGACGCGATCGACCCCACCGACGAGAAATCCCACTTCACCTCGACGCCAGCCGTCACCTTGACGCCGGTATCCGGGTCGGTGGCGGAGCCGTCCAGGTTGACGTTGGATTCGCTGCGCTGCACGTTGCTGGACGACAGCTTCCACTGGTTGGGAATGCCGCGCGTGCTCAGCGTGAGCCCCGGAGTCTCTTCCTTGACCAGCGTGAAATCGCCGGTGTCCGGCGACACAAAGCCCACGGCGCCCGGTTTGATATTGGGCGTCAGGGTCCAGTTACCCCAGTATGCGGGGCGCCCGTTGCGTATCAAGTCCGTGAAAGATCGATTCCAATTCATGGTGTTACCCCTTATTAAGTTGTTGGCATTTTGCGGATGTCGCGATTTCGCTTGGTGACGTATCGCATAACCAGTGTTGATGCCGCGGAGGGGTATTCGCCATTACTCAGAATGCGTATTCGGCGGGTTGGAATCAACGGGAATTCTGATTTGTCTGGAAATCGTCATGAGATCCGCCAGGGTTTGCAGCCCGGTTTTGGCGCGGATGTTTTCCAGATGTTTGCTGACGGTGCGGGGACTGATGCTGAGATGCCTGCCGATTTCCTTGGCCGTCAGGCCCAGGCTCAGTTTCTGCAAGACGTCCTTTTCACGCTGGCTTAATGTGTCCGGCTGAAGAATCGGGATGGGCGCGTGGGTCGCCGTATTGGCGTGCGCGGTGGCAAAGGCAACCAGCTGCGACGTGGAATGAATGTCGAGTTTTGCGGAGATATTGGTGCGGTGCTTGCGGGCCGTGAATTCGGTAACGCCCAGATACCTGGCGATATCACTGGTGCTCATCCCCTTGGCGATCAAGGCGAGCACCTGGGATTCCCGGGTGGTCAACCTTGATGACGACAAGCATGCCCATTATTATTTTTGCGGGCGAATGACGGAGCGTCACCTCGCTACGGTGCAATCAGGTCATCGTAGGTGAAATGAATGAACTGTTTGTGGGAATTATTTAATATCAGAGATAAGGGTGCCTAATATCTCCTCTCGCCCGATAGCGGAAGAGAGGAGAAAGGCACGCTTTTAAGCCGCTTCGGCCACCCGGATTTCGACCAGCAGCTTTTTCAGTTCCGGCACGCAGGAGCCGCAATTGCCGCCGGCCTTCACGCAGGCGGTGATTTCAGCCGGGGTCTTGAGGTCGTGCTTGCGCACGGCGTCGCAGATCGTGTTGCGGCCCACGCCGAAGCAGGAGCACACCGTGGGGCCGGCGTCGGCGCCTTTCTCCATCGGCTGGCCCAGCAGCAGGCCGATGCGGTCGGTGTCTTCCAGCCGCTCTTGTCCGAACAACTGCGACAGCCACGCGCGCGAGGGCAGGTCCGGGCGCGTGGAGACGTACACGCAGGCCTCGATCCGGTCGTTGACCACATAGCCCGCGTGATAGACGCCAGCGGTGCGGTCCTCGTACTCGAGCCAGTCGGCCTCGGGGTCCTGCACGCCCAGCAGCGCGCGGGCCCAGGCGGCGCGGTCGGGGATGGTCTCCCGGCCGGCGAATTCGTAGCGCTGGAACTGCTTGCCCTGGATGCGCGTCCAGTACGTCAGCGCATCGGCGGGCAGGGCGGCGCGGCTCAGCACGAAGCCGTGCCACGAGACGCGGAATTCCTCCACGCGCACCGGCGTGTGCTTGAACTCGGGCTCGCCCGAGACCGGATCGACCGCCGGATTGACCAGCGCGCCCACGCGGGCATCGGAACTGAACTGGCTGTTCCAGTGGATCGGCACGAACACGCTGCCACGCGGAATGCCGCCGCCATGGCGCACGCGGGCCACCATCGCGCCCCAGCGGCTGGTGATGCGTGCCAGCTTGCCTTCGCCCACGCCGCACAGCAGGGCGTCTTGCGGATGCATGTCGACGAAGGGCTCGGGCAGGTGGTCGGAGAGCCGCGCGGCCTTGCCGGTGCGGGTCATGGTGTGCCATTGGTCGCGCACCCGGCCGGTGTTCAGGATCAGCGGGAAGTCGTCGTCGGTGGCGTGGGCCGGCGCGCGCGGCGCGGTCGGCACGAAGCGGGCGCGGCCATCGGGATGGGCGTAGCGGCGGTCGGTGAACAGGCGCTGCGTGCCTTCGGTCAGGTCCGCACGTACGGGCCATTGCACCGGCGAGAGCGCGTCATAGTCGGCCTGGGCCAGCCCGGCCAGCCCGCTGATGTCGAACGCACGCGGTGCGTCGCGCTCGGTGGCGGTGTCGTTGCGCCACGCGCTCAGGCGGGCGTGTTCGTCGAAGATTTCATGCGGACCGGCGTAGTCGAAGCCGGCGAAGCCCATGCGGCGGGCCACGTCGCAGAGGATGTCCCAGTCGGCGCGGGCCTCGCCCGGCGCGGGCAGGAAGGCGCGCTGGCGCGAGATGCGGCGCTCGGTGTTGGTCACCGTGCCGTTCTTCTCGCCCCAGCCCAGCGCCGGCAGCAGGATGTGGGCGGCGTCGTTGGTGTCGGTGTGCGTGACGATGTCCGACGCCACCACCAGTTCGCACTTGGCCAGCGCGCGCCGCGCCTGATCGGCATCGGGCAGGCTCACCACGGGGTTGGTGGCAATGACCCAGACCGCCTTGACCCTGCCTTGCTCGATGGCGTCGAACAGGTCCACGGCCTTGAGGCCGGGCTGGTCGGCCATCGCCGGGGACTGCCAGAAGTCCTGCACGATGTCCCGGTGGACCGGGTTGGCCAGCTCCATATGGGCGGCCAGCATGTTCGCCAGCCCGCCGACTTCGCGCCCGCCCATCGCGTTGGGCTGGCCGGTCAGCGAGAACGGGCCCATGCCGGGGCGGCCAATGCGGCCGGTCAGCAGGTGGCAGTTGATGATGCTGTTGACCTTGTCCGTGCCGGACGAGGACTGGTTCACGCCCATCGAGAACGCGGTAATGACCTGCTCCGTGCTGGAGAACAGGTCGAAGAAGGCTTGCACGTCCGCCGGATCGAGCTTGCAGGCGCGCGCCACGGCGGCGACGCTGATGTCGTCCGCTTCGGCGGCGGCCAGCGTGGCTTCCAGCCCGGCGGTGTGCGCGGCCACGAAGGCCGTGTCGGTCTTGCCGGCGCGGGCCAGATGGCTCAGCAGGCCGTTGAACAGCCGCACATCGGTGCCCGCGCGCAGCGGCAGGTGCAGGTCGGCCAGTTCACAGGTGGCGGTGCGGCGCGGATCGATCGCCACGATCTTCATCTCGGGCCGGGCTTCCTTGGCGCGCGTGAGCCGCTGGAACAGGATCGGGTGGCACCACGCGGTGTTCGAGCCCACCAGCACGACGAGATCGGCGGTCTCCAGGTCCTCGTAGCTGCACGGCACCAGGTCTTCGCCGAAGGCGCGCTTGTGGCCGGCCACGGCGGATGACATGCAGAGCCGCGAGTTGGTGTCGATATTGGCCGTGCCGATGAACCCCTTCATCAGCTTGTTGGCGATGTAGTAGTCCTCGGTCAGGATCTGGCCGGAGACGTAGAGCGCCACGGCGTCCGGGCCGTGCGCGGCGACGATGTCCGAGAAGCCCTTGGCGACCTTGTCGAGCGCCTCGTCCCAGGAGACGCGGCGCAGCGCGCCATCGGCCTCGCGCAGTTGGGGATGCAGCAGGCGGCCGTCCAGGTCGAGGGTTTCGCCGAGCGCCGAGCCCTTGACGCAGAGCCGGCCGAAGTTGGAGGCATGGTCCGCGTCGCCGCTGACTTCGACCTGGCCGTCCGCGCGCACGGTGGCGCGCACGCCGCAGCCCACGCCGCAATAGGGGCAGGTGGTGGCGGTTGTGGTGGTGGCGGTGGAGGAAACCACCGCAATATCGGACAGGTTCACAGCGATGTCTCTCTTTCGGTGGATGCCAGCCGGCAACGCCGGTGGCAACCCAGCCGGTAAATCAGGCGGCCAGGGCCTCGCACTGGGTCTTGCCGAACAGCAGGCGCTGGCGCAGGGCGCCAACCGGCTTGCCGCTCTGGATCAGGTCGAAGTACCACGGGCCGTCCTGCACGTCGCCGTATAGCACCGCGCCCACGAGCCGGCCGTCCTGCAGCACCAGCCGCTTGTAGACGCCGCGCCGGGGATCGCGCAGGACCAGATCCTCGCTGCCATCGGCGCCAATGAAATCGCCGGCCGAGTACAGGTCCACGCCGGTGACCTTGAGCTTGGTCGCCGTGGCCTGCTGCACGTAGCGGCGATGCCCGGCGCCGGCCAGGTGGGCCGCGCAGACGCGCGCCTGGTCCCAGATCGGCGCCACCAGCCCGAAGGTGGCCTGGCGATGCTGCACGCACTCGCCCACGGCGTAGATGCGCGGGTCGAAGGTCTGGAGCGTGTCGTCCACGACGATGGCGCGCTCGCAGCGCAGGCCGGCGCCGGCCGCCAGTTCGATATTGGGGCGCACGCCGGCGGTCATCACCACCAGGTCCGCCGGGATCTGGCTGCCGTCCTTGAACAGCACGCCGGTCACGCGGGTATCGCCCAGAATGCCGGCGGTCTGCGCGCCGAGCAGGAAGCGCAGGCCCTTGCGCTCCAGCGCCAGCTTCAGCAGCGCGGCGGCGGGTTTGTCGAGCTGGCGCTCCATCAGGCTGTCGGCGAGGTGGACCACGGTCACGTCCATGCCCTGGCGCAGCAGGCCGTTGGCGGCCTCGAGCCCGAGCAGGCCGCCGCCGATCACCACCGCGTGACGATGGTTGCGCGCGGCGTGGAGCATGGTTTCCACGTCCTGGATGTCGCGGAAGGCGATCACCCCGTCGAGCGTATGGCCCGGCACCGGCAGGATGAACGGCTTGGAGCCCGTGGCCAGCAGCAGGCGGTCGTAACGCACCTCCCGGCCGGAGGCCGAGCGCACCGTGCGGCGGGGGCGGTCGATGGCCTCCACGGGGTCGCCCGCCAGCAGCTCGATGCCATGCGCGGCGTACCACTCGCGCGTGTTGAGCATGATGTCGTCGACGGTCTTCTCGCCGGCGAGCACCGGCGAGAGCAGGATGCGGTTGTAGTTGCCGTGCGGCTCGGCGCCGAACACCGTGATGTCATACAGGTCCGGCGCCAGCTTCAGCAGTTCCTCGACCGTGCGCATGCCGGCCATGCCGTTGCCGACGACAACCAGTCGGGGTTTGGCGTGGGGGGTGGCGGTGGGCGTCATGGGCGTCTCAGGTGGCTTGGGCGTGGGCGAGGGGCAATGCAGGAGGCGGGAGGCGGCTCAGGCCGCCATTTCTTCCTCGGTCTGGCGCGCGACTTCGCTGGCGGCTACCCAGACCTTGCCGTCGTACACCCGGGCCGCGTAGGCCGCCACCGAGTGCTCGGGGGCTTCCAGGCATTCGCCGGTACGCAGGTCGAAATGATGCTTGTAGATCGGCGAGGCCACCACGACGCGCTCGCCCAGGCTGCCCACCAGCCCGCGCGAGAGCACCGACGCCTGCGAGTTCGGATCGAAATTGTCGATGGCGAAGACCTCCTCGCCCCGGCCGATACGGAACACGGCCACCTGCTGGCCATCGACCAGTGCGCAGACACCAGTATTGGGCACGATGTCGCGCAAGGTGCAAATCGCGGTCCAGGTTTCCGGATGATGGGAATGATGCATCACGTTCTCCTTTTATCAGGCTGCTTTTGCGGGCACGGCAACCACGGGGATGTGGCTCAGGCGTGAACGCTGCAAGTTCCGTTCCTCGGGCGTGGCCGGGCGGACCTGGCCGCGCTCTTCCAGGAAGACGAGGTTGTCGTCGCGCAGGTCGCTGTTGACGAAGTGGCGGAAGCGCTTGCGGGTCTCGGGGTCCGTGACGGCCTTCTTCCACTCGTCCTCGTAGGTGTCCACCACGTGCTGCATCTCGGCCTCGAGTTCGGCGCCCACGCCCAGCTTGTCGTCGATCACGACCGACTTCAGGTAGTCCAGGCCGCCTTCGAGGTTGTCGCGCCAGGTGCTGGTGCGTTGCAGGCGGTCTGCCGTGCGGATGTAGAACATCAGGAAGCGGTCGATGTAGCGGATCAGCGTGTCGTGGTCCAGGTCGCCGGCCAGCAGTTCGGCGTGGCGCGGCTTCATGCCGCCGTTGCCGCAGACGTAGAGGTTCCAGCCGCGTTCCGTGGCGATAATGCCCACGTCCTTGCCCTGCGCCTCGGCACATTCGCGGGTGCAGCCGGACACGCCGAACTTGATCTTGTGCGGGGCGCGCAGGCCCTTGTAGCGGTTCTCGATCTCGATGGCGAGGCCGACCGAGTCATCCACGCCATAGCGGCACCACGTGGAGCCCACGCAGGACTTCACCGTGCGCAGCGACTTGCCGTACGCATGGCCCGACTCGAAACCGGCCGCGATCAGTTCCTCCCAGATCATCGGCAGTTCTTCCAGCCGCGCGCCGAACATGTCCACGCGCGCGCCGCCGGTGATCTTGGTGTAGAGGCCGTACTTCTTGGCCACCTGGCCGACCGCGATCAGGCCGTCGGGCGTCACTTCGCCGCCCGGCATGCGCGGCACCACGGAGTAGGTGCCGTCCTTCTGGATGTTGGCCAGGAAGTAGTCGTTGGAGTCCTGCAGGCTGGCGTGCTCTTCCTTGAGCACGAAGTCGTTCCAGCACGAGGCCAGGATGTTGGCGACGGTGGGCTTGCAGATGTCGCAGCCCAGGCCCTTGCCGTGCGCGGCCAGCAGGTCCTCGAAGGACTTGAAGTTGCCCACGCGCACGAGGTGGTACAGCTCCTGGCGGGAGTAGGGGAAGTGCTCGCAGACATGGTTGTTGACGGCCATGCCCTGCTTCTTCATTTCGGCCTTCATGATCTGCGTGACCAGCGGCACGCAGCCGCCGCACGCCGTGCCGGCCTTGGTGCAGGTCTTCAGCGCGCCGATGCTGGTGGCGCCATCGCCCACGGCGGCGCAGATCTGGCCCTTGCTGACGTTGTTGCACGAGCAGATCTGGGCGGTGTCCGGCAGCGCGTCGGCGCCCAGCGCCGGCTTGGCCTGGCCGTCCGAGGACGGCAGGATCAGGAATTCGGGCGACTCGGGCAGCTCGATGCGGTTCAGCATCATCTGCAGCAGGGTGCCGTATTCCTCCGCATCGCCGATCAGCACGCCGCCGAGCAGGTACTTGCCGCAGTCGGACACCACCAGCTTCTTGTAGATCTGCTTGCGCTCGTCGATGAACTGGTACGAGCGGCTGCCCGGCACGTTGCCGTGCGGGTCGCCGATGCTGGCCACGTCCACGCCCATCAGCTTGAGCTTGGTGCTCATGTCGGCGCCGGCGAACTCGGCGGCCTCGCCGCGCAGGTGGCGGGCGGCCACGCGGGCCATGTCGTAGCCGGGGGCCACCAGGCCGTAGATCTTGCCTTGCCACAGCGCGCACTCGCCAATCGCGTAGACGTGCGGGTCGGAGGTCAGGCAGTTGTTGTCGACGGCGATGCCGCCGCGCTCGCCCACGGCCAGGCCGCTCTCGCGCGCCAGTTCGTCACGCGGGCGGATGCCGGCCGAGAACACGATCATGTCGGTGTCCAGGTGCGTGCCGTCGGCAAAGTTCATGCGATGGGTGCCTTCCACGCCATCGACGATTTCCTTGGTGTTCTTGCCGGTGTGCGCCTTGACGCCCAGCTCCTCGATCTTCTGGCGCAGCATGCGGCCGCCGCTTTCGTCCACCTGCACGGCCATCAGGCGCGGGGCGAACTCCACCACGTGGGTCTCCAGGCCCATGTCGCGCAGCGCCTTGGCGCATTCCAGCCCGAGCAGGCCGCCGCCGATGACCACGCCGGTCTTGGCCCGGTTGCCGCATTCGCGCATCGCTTCCAGGTCTTCGATGGTGCGATAGACGAAGGTGTCCTTGCGGTCCTTGCCCGGCAGCGGCGGTACGAAGGGGTAGGAGCCGGTGGCGAGCACCAGCTTGTCGTAGGCCAGCGTTTCGCCGGTGGAGGTGGTGACGGTCTTCGCGGCGGTGTCGATGGCCGCCGCCTTGGCGTTCAGGCGCAGCAGCATGTTGTTGTGCTGCTCGAAGAAGCCGGCCGGCACCAGCGAGAGGTCTTCGGCGGATTTGCCGGCGAAGAATTCGGAGAGGTGGACGCGGTCGTACGCGGGGCGCGGCTCCTCGCACAGCACCGTCACTTCGAGGTCCTGCGCGCCGGCATCCGCCAGGCATTCCAGGAACTTGTGGCCGACCATGCCGTGCCCGACGATGATGATTTTCATGATGCTTTCCTTGTCCGGGGTTCTTCGTATGCGAATTCAGTTGGCCAGCGCGCTGTCGTACAGGGCCTGCTCCTGGGCCTTGTGCTCGGCGCTGAAGCGCACGGCGATGGCGCACACGGCGGCGATCGTGGCGGCCACGCCGAGGTAGGTCAGGGTCTGCTGCAGGTCGCCCAGGCCCTTCATCAGAAAGCCGGCTGCCACCGCGCCCACGTTGCCGCCGGCGCCGATGATGCCGGCCACGCCGCCCAGCGCCTTGCGATCGATAAACGGCACCAGCGCGTACGTGGCGCCGCAGGCCATGTGGGTGAACAGGCCGAAGATCAGCATGGCCACCACGGCCAGCGTGACGCTGGACGCCTGCGCGAACCACAGCAGGCCCAGCCCTTCGCCGAGGATAAAGACGAACAGCACCATCGAGCGGGCGTCCAGGCCGCGGCGGCGGGCGAAGCGGTCCGACACATAGCCGCCCAGCGCCCGGGCGAACAGCGCCAGCAGGCCGAAGCTCGCCGCAGCCATGCCGGCGGCCGACAGCGACAGGCCGAAGTGGTCCACGTAGAAGGTGGCGGCCACGTTGTGGATGAAGATCTCCACGCCGAAGCAGGCGCCGTAGGTGATGAACAGCAGCCAGACGCGGTAGTTGGCGCTGGCCGCCTTGAAGCTGGCCCAGCCGCCGCCTTTTCCACCTTTAGCGCCGCTGACCGCCACGCCGCGTGCGCGCAGGTCCGAGTAGTTGCCTTCCGGGCAGTCCTGCGTGAACTTCCAGTACACGACGGCCATGATCAGCATCAGCACGCCGGGCACCACCAGCGCCAGGCGCCAGCCGAGCGTGTGGTCCACGCCAATCATCAGGATCGCGCCCAGCAGCAGCGGCATGGCCGCCTGCGCCGCGCCGCCGCCGGCATTGCCCCAGCCGGCCGAGGCCGCGTTGGCCGTGCCCACCACGTTTGGCGCGAACATCACCGAGGTGTGGTACTGCGTGATGACGAAGCTCGCGCCCACCGCGCCGATCAGCAGGCGGAAGAACAGGAAGGTCTCGTAGTTCTGCGCCAGCGCCACGCCGAGCACCGGCAGCGCGCCGATGGCCAGCAGGCCGGTGTAGGTCTTGCGCGGGCCGAAGCGGTCGCACAGCGGGCCGATGATCAGGCGCACGATGATGGTCACCGCCACGGCGGCGATATTGATATTGGCGATCTGGCCCGGCGTGAGGCCGAACTCGCCCTTGAGCACCGGCATCAGCGGTGCGCAGGCAAACCACGCGAAGAAGCAGACGAAGAACGCCATCCAGGTCAGGTGGAAGGCGCGCATCTGCGGAGTCTTGAGACTCAGCAGGTCGATCCGGGTGGCTTTACCGTTCATGCTTGGGCTCCAAAAACAAATGGCGTCCCGAGAGGCTGGCAAGAAGCCAGTTCTGGGGACGCCGTTGTCCTGACGCTCGGCTACCTGAAATAGCCGGCGTTTGATGTGGGGTGGGCAGGTCGCCGTTGACCGGCCCGTGCTCTTTATCGCAAGCGGTGTGCCAGCCGGGATTGGGACGTATCAGGCGCGTGGAAAGCCGGTTTTCGGACGAAAAGCGGCGATTGATGCACGTTTATGCATCATGGTGCGGCGCCAGCATGGGGCGTGGGCACGGGGATGGTGCAGTGCAATGATTCCGCACGGTGCGCGCGGGGAGGGCGCAACCGGGAGTGGGGAAGGCGGTCAGCCCCCGTTGCGGGTGTCTGGCGTGACGGCGTAGGGGGAGAGCAACTGCATGTCGTTCGGCGCGACCTGGGCCCCCGATTCATCGATCAGTGCGGCGCGGATCTTGAGGCCGGACAGCTTCGAGCGAACCTCCGCCGGCCCCTGGCCGCTGGGCGCGAGGTGATCGTCGCCCCATTGCATCAGGCCGACCAGCACCGGCAGCAGGTCCACGGCGGCGCGCGTCGGGTGGTACTGGAAGCGTTCGCGCTCGCCCGGTTCCTTATAGCTGACCCGGCGCAGCAGGCCGGCTTCAGTCAGGGTCTTGAGCCGCGCGGACAGCACGGCCGGCGAGCACTGCAGGCGCTGGAGGAAATCGTCGAACCGTCGCACCCCGGAAAACACATCGCGCAAGATAAGCATCGTCCACTTTTCCCCGATCAGGGAAAGGGTGGCGGCGATGGAGCAAGGCAGCAGGGCGGGATGGGTAGGCTCGGTCATGGTGAATCCAGCATAGCACCCTAACTACGTTTGCAAAAGTCAGGGTATCGCCTATACTCCTGGCTACATAAAACGTAGTCAGGAGCGCGTCATGAAGTGGATGAACGAGCAGCGCGACGCGCAAGCAACCATCAGTGAAGAAAGCTGGACCGTGCGGGGTGGTGTGCAGGTCACGCTGCGCACCGCCCGGGCGTCCGATCACGGGCGTCTGCGCACGTTTGTGGATGGTTTGTCGCGCGAAAGCCGCTATTACCGCTTCCTGACCGGCGGCCCGGTGGCGAATGAGACGCTCGCGCAGTTCGTGAGTCGCCAGAACCATGATGTGGCGCTGGTCGTCACCTTCGGCGAGGTCATCGTCGCCAATGCCGAATATGTGGTGAATGAAGAGGGGCAGGCCGAACTGGCCGTGGTGGTGGCGGACAACTGGCAGGGCCAGGGACTGGGCCGGCGCCTGATCCAGCGGCTCCAGCAGCTGGCCCGCGCCGCCAGCCTGCGCGGCATGCGGGGCGACGTACTCAGCGAAAACCGCCGCATGCTGGCCATCATGCGCGATTGCGGCTTTGCCACGCGGCGCAATCCCGAGGACAGCCTGCTCCACGAAGTGACTCTGACGCTGGCCGAACCGCGCAAGGCCCCGGCCCCTTCGGCCGAATGGCTCCCGCGCGACTGGTTCGCCGCTAACTAAGTCAGGTGGTAAGTCAGGTGGTAAGTCAGATCGGCGCCTGGCGCCGGGAGGTCGCGGTACAGCCGATCGACGCCACGATAATCGCGGCAATCGCCACCCACTGGAGCGGCGTGAGCTGCTCATGCAGGAAGGCCAGCCCGGCCAGCGCGCCCATGGCCGGCTCCATGCTGAGCAGGATGCCGAAGGTGCGGCGCGGCAGGCGTTTCAGCGCCACCATCTCCAGCGAATAGGGAATCGCGCTCGACAGCAGCCCCACGGCCAGCCCGGCCAGCAGCAGCGACGGGCTGAACATCGTCGTCCCCGCATGGGCCAGTCCGAACGGCAGCGTCACCAGCGCGGCCATGGTCAGCCCGAGCGAGGTGGCCTGGCCGCCATGCGCATTGCCCGCCATCTGCCCGAATACGATATAGAGCGCCCAGCCTACCCCGGCTGCGAGCGCATAGCCGATGCCCACCGGGTCCAGGTGGGTCGCGGTCGCCCCGACCGGCAGCAGCAACAGCAGGCCCGTCACGGCACAGCCGATCCAGAGAAAGTCGATCGCCCGGCGCGAGGACAGCACGGCCACGGTCAGCGGCCCGGTGAATTCGATGGCGATGGCCAGCCCCAGCGGCACCGTGCGCAGGGACATGTAGAACAGCAGGTTCGTGGCGCCCAGCGCGGCGCCGTATAGCGCGATGGCGCGGGCATTGGCGCGCGTGAGCGGAAAACGCCACGGCCGCCAGACGCAGAGCAGGATCAGGGCCGAGAATCCTACCCGCAGTGCCGTGGTGCCCTGGGCTCCCAGGACGCCGAACAGGCTCTTGGCGAACGACGTGCCCACGCACAGCGAGGCCATGGAGCCGATCAGGGCCAGCACGGCCAGCAGTGTCTGACTTTGTTTGAGGCGGGTAAGCGGCAATTCGGGTCCTGGAACAGTGTGGTGCCGGGCGCCGCGCGACGCCCGCCGGCATGGCCGGAGCCGCATCATGCCCGAGCCGGTTGTGGCCCGCCATGCACAGATGGGCGCAGCCGGCGCTGTACAGTTTTGCGCGCGGCAACATTTTGCGGTCCAGCCGCGCGGGTTCTATGGTGGAAGGGCAACTTTCATGGAGCCATCGATGGATGCGACCGCACCTCCCCGTCATGTCGTGATCACCGGCGCCGCCGGCGCGCTGGGCCGCGCCGTGGCCAGCCGTTTCGCCGCCGAGGGCGCCCGGCTGGCCTTGATCGACCGTGACCTGCAGCACCTGCAAACCGTGTTTGCCCATCCGGAGCCCGGGCAGCACGGCATGCTGCTCCACGCGGCCGACGTCACGTCCGACACGGCCATGGCGCCGGTGGCGGCGGCCATCCTCGATGCCTTCGGCGCGGTCGACGTGCTGGTCCACGTGGCCGGTGGCTTCGAAATGGGCGAGCCCACCCACACGCTGAGCCGGGAATCCTGGCTGCGGATGATGGATCTGAACGCGTGGTCCTTCGTCGCCGTGACCGGCCATTTCATTCCGGCGATGATGTTCCAGCGCAGCGGCAAGGTCGTGGCCGTCTCGGCGCGCGGCGCCACGGCCGGCGCGGCCACGATGGGGGCCTACAGCGCGTCCAAGAGCGCCCTGCAGCGGCTGGTGGAAAGCCTCTCGCGCGAGGTGCGCGCGGCGCGCATCAACGTCAACAGCATCGCCCCGGGCATCCTGGACACGCCGGCCAACCGCAATGCCATGCCGGCGGCGGAGCATACGCTCTGGGTGTCTACTGGCGCGGCAGCGCGTGCGGTAGCGTTCCTGGCCTCCGATGGCGCTCAGGCGATCCACGGGCAGCATCTTGTGCTGGATGGGCTGAGCTAGGGATGAAGAACACCCCCGCCACCCCCGCCACCTCCATATGGCTGGCGCTTGCGTTCTGGCTCCTGCCTGGCCTGTCCCTCCTGCTGGGCGGCTGTGCGAGCCGGCCAGTCAATCCGCCGATCGCCCAGGCAGACCAGAATGCCGGCTATCGATTCTTTACGCGGCCCCAGTTCGCGGCCAGCAAGGAAAACCTCGTCATCCTGGCCTTTTCGGGCGGGGGGACCCGCGCGGCGGCCTTTTCGTATGGCGTCCTGGAGTTCCTGCGCAACACGGAAGTCGTCGGGCCGCGCGGCAAGTCGCGCCTGCTCGATCATGTGAGCGTGGTGACCGGGGTGTCGGGCGGCAGCTTTACGGCGCTGGCCTATGGGCTCTACGGCGAAAAGCTGTTCGATGACTACGAGCAGCGTTTCCTCAAGCGCGATGTGCAAGGCACGATCACGCGCCGGACCTTCAATCCGGCCTACTGGCCATCCCTGTGGTCGAGCGGATGGGGCCGCTCGGAACTGGCGGCGGACCTCTACGATGAAATCCTGTTCAACGGGGCGACGTTCGGCGACCTCAACCGGGGGCAGGGCCCCTTTATCGTGGCCTCGGCCACCGATATCACCACGGGCGCGCGCCTGCCCTTTACGCAGGCCACGTTCGATGTGCTGTGTTCGGACCTCAACGCCGTGCGGCTGTCGCGGGCGGCGGCGGCCTCGTCCGCCGTGCCGGTGGTGCTCACGCCGATCACCCTGAACAACTACGGCGGCAATTGCCACTACACGCCGCCGGACTGGATCCAGCCGTTTATCCATGACAGCGAGCCGCCCCGGCCCGCCGCGCGCGCCAGTCGCCATATCAAGGAAGAGGCGGAGTTTGGCGACAGCATCAACCGACCCTATCTCCATGTGGTGGATGGCGGCGTGTCCGACAACCTCGGCATGCGCAGCGTGCTGGATACCCTGGAACTGATGGAAGCGCTGCATCTGGTCGGCCTCCAGACGCCGCTCGATCAGGTGCGCCACATCGTGGTCTTTGTCGTCAATTCGCTTTCCGTGCCCAAGACGGAATGGGACAAGTCCGAATCTCCGCCGGGCATGATCGAAATCCTGGTGAAAGCTGCCGGCGTGCCGATCGACCACTATTCCTATGAGGCGACCGAACTGCTGAAGGACAGTCAGGCGCGCTGGCGGGCCATGGGCGAGGTGCGCCGCTCGGCGGCGTTCGCTGCGAACAAGGATGCGGGGGTCGCCCGTGCGCTACGCACGCCAGACGCGACGATCTACGCCATCGACGTGTCGTTCGCCCGGCTGGAGGACAAGGAGGAACTGGCCTACCTCAATGAACTTCCCACATCGTTCTCCCTGCCGCCCGAGGCCGTCGACCGCCTGCGTGCGGCGGCCGGGAAAATCATCATGACCTCGCCGGACTTCCAGCGGCTGCTGAAGGATGCCGGCGCGACCATCGTCGCCGATCCGAAAAAGGCCGACGCTGCAGCGGCCACGGGGCGATAGGGGACGCCTTCAGGGGAAGCCTTCCGGGGAAGCCCTCAGCGCCGGGCCAGCCGTGCCAGCGGCAGCGTCTCCAGCCGCTCCAGCACCACGGTGCGCATGGCCGGCGGCGTGGGCAGGGTGTCGAGCAGGGCCGGCCAGCGCTCGCGGGCCAGGCTGACGGCGTCCTTCACGGCCGCCAGCGCGATGCGCTCGGCGATCTTGGCCTCGCGGGCGAAGTCGCGGTAGGTCTCCAGGGTTTGCTTGCGCTGCAGGCCGTCGATGGCCACGTTCTGGCCGAAGGCCGCGAAGCCGGACAGCGCCGCCACGCTGACGATGTCATAGGCGGGCGACAGCTCGGGCATGGTCCCGTTCCGATACAGAAAAGAGAAGTTCTTGAGATGGGCGTCGCTGTTGCCGATCAGCGTGTTCACGGCCTGCCGCATGAAGAACTGCCGCACGTCCTCGATGCCGCGCACGCTGAGCCGCTCCAGCAGGCGGACGATGGCCACGTAGGCGTCGTTGCCGGCGTACTTGCGCGAGGGCATACGCGTCAGCACCTGGCAGCCGTCTTCCGCATGCACGCGCCCGCCGGGTTCGCGGTCGAAACGGTCCACGGCCAGGAAGTGCAGGTCGGCGCCGAGCGCTTCGGCCAGGCCGGGTACGTCGATGGTCGCCAGCGGCTGCGGTTTGCACGGCGCCACGGCCACGCCGGCCGCCTGCGCCAGCTGCATCGACACATATT
This sequence comes from Cupriavidus sp. 10L45, assembly GCF_056395225.1. Classification (NCBI taxonomy): domain Bacteria; kingdom Pseudomonadati; phylum Pseudomonadota; class Betaproteobacteria; order Burkholderiales; family Burkholderiaceae; genus Cupriavidus; species Cupriavidus sp. 10L45. The sequence continues at coordinate 14,184 of NZ_JBFTJC010000023.1, read as the reverse complement.
CGTTAAAGATCTGGCTGTCGTCGTTGCGGGCCGGCAGCTTGGCGATCAGGTCCGACAGCCGCCCGTGGGTGGGCATGGTGTAACGCTTGCCGGCGTGCGCGGTGGACAGCGCGAGCTTGTTCTGCACGCCGGACACCGATGCCGCGCCCTCGGTGGCGCCTTCCACCACGGCGATTTCCAGGTTGTCCGCGCCGCCGGTCACGCCCACGGTGCGCACGGTGTCAGGCAGGGCGTCAATGTCCGCCGGGCGGACGATCAGCGCGCCGGGCAGGTCTTCGCCGGCTGCGGCCAGCACGCCGAAGTCGTCGCGGTCGTCCGGATGGTGCCGCGTGGCTTCCAGCCGCCGGCGCAGCTCGCCCTCAGGCAGCAGGCCGGCAAAGTAAGGCGGCAGCTCGCCATGGGTGTTGTAGAGCGCGGGATGGAACGGGTTGGCGAGGATCGTGGCGGTCAGCGCCTCGTTGCCCGGAATCGTCAGCGAGAGGCTCAGCGTCGGCCGTCCGGCATCGCCCCGGAAGGCTTCGCCCGGCACGAAGCGCGTGGTGCGGCCGGCCTCGCAAAGATAGCCGCACAGCATGTTGTGCAGGTGGACGGTGAGATAGCGCGGGCGCAGGCCGTCAGGCATCGGCGTCTCCGAGCAGCAGGTCGACCGAGGTGGGCGCGGCGCGGTCCGGGCCGGTGGCCTTGCCGCTCACGGTGCGCTGGACTTCGGCCAGATGCTCGCGCGGTACGAGGACCCACTCGGCGTCGAGGGCGGTGGCGATGGCCTCAAGTGTTGATCCGCGCACATCCTGCTTGCCGCTCAGGGCCACCGACAGGTTGGGCGCCGCCATGCCGATCAGACGGCCGACAGCGCCGAGCGAGAGGCCGCGTGCCTTGCGAAACTGGCCCAACTGGGCGGCGAAGGAGGACATAGGTCAAACCGAGGGTGGTGTTATGTCATAGCATAGCAGTCGTCCAAAAATTATGCTATTTCATCATTTATCGATCCTTATTATGGATTGACATAACATCCACCTCCGAGCCCAGCGGCGGGGCGATGTGCTCCAGCGGGCGCCGCTCCGCATCCACGCCGAACCGCAGCGCCAGCAATCCCGCCACGATCACCAGCGCCGCGCCAATGGCGTACCCCACGGCCACCGCCCCCCGGCTGCCGGTCTCGATCAGCATGCCGAACAGCACCGGGGCGATAAACCCGCCCGTGCCAGTGCCCACCGCGTAGAAGATGGAGATGGCCAGCGCGCGCATTTCGAGCGGAAAGACTTCGCTCGCCGTCAGGTAGGCCGAACTGGCCGCCGCCGAGGCCAGGAAGAACACCGCCGACCAGCACAGCGCCTGCGCGCGCGCGTCCAGCCAGCCTTCCATGAACGCCCAGCCTGTGGCGGCGAGGCCGATGCCGGACAGCACATAGGTCACCGCGATCATCTTGCGGCGGCCCACGCGGTCGAACAGCGGCCCCAGGATCAGCGGGCCGAGCGCATTGCCGATGGCGAACGGGAAGATATAGAGCGCCACGCGTTCCTCCGCCACGCCGTAGAAGCGCGTGAGTACCAGCGCGTAGGTGAAGAAAATGGCGTTGTAGAAGAAGGCCTGCGCCACCATCAGCGCGAAGGTGACCACGCTGCGCGTGCGGTAGCGCCGCACCAGCAGCCCTACGATCTCGCGCACGGTCGGCACGGGCCGGCCCGCGTAGGCCACGTGCGCGGCGGGGTCCGGCGGCGGCAGCGGGCCGTGGCGCGCGGCCACCTCGGCCTCGATGCCGGCAATCACCCGCTCCGCCTCCGCGCGGTGGCCGTGCGTGGCCAGCCAGCGCGGGCTTTCGGGTACGTGGCGCCGGATCAGGACGATGGCCACCGCCAGCACCGCGCCCAGCGCGAAACAGGCGCGCCAGCCCCAGACCGGGCCGAGCACGCGCGGATCGAGCACCACCAGGCTCAGCCCCGCACCCAGCGCCGCACCGAGCCAGAAGCTGCCGTTGATGGCAAGGTTGACGCGCCCCCGCACGCGCGCCGGGATCAGTTCGTCGATGGCGGAATTGATGGCCGCGTATTCGCCGCCAATGCCGAGCCCGGTCAGGAAGCGGCACAGCGCGAAGAACGCGAAGTTCGGCGAGAACGCCGTCAGCAGCGTCGCCGTCATGTAGACGAACAGCGTGGCGAGGAACAGGCGCTTGCGGCCCAGGCGGTCGGCCATGCGGCCGAAGACGAGCGCCCCGGTGACGGCCCCTAATATATATAGGGACCCGGTCCAGCCGACCTGCGAGGCGGAGAGCCCGAGCGTGTCGGGCCGCTCCAGCACGGCGCCCACGGAGCCGACGAGGGTGACCTCCAGCCCGTCGAGCACCCAGGCAATGCCGAGGGCGAGAGCCACGCGCCAGTGCCAGGCGGACCAGGGCAGGCGGTCGAGGCGCGCGGGGATGTCAGACTGCCAGCCGGCGATAAGCGTCTCCGATGGCTATCGACCGGCGGCATCCCATTGATGCCGCCAGCGGTCAGCGGTCAGGTCAGTGCGAAAGGTTCAGCATTCCCGGCCGACGGCTTTCAGCATCGAGCGGCCATGGGCAGTGATTTGAGGGCAAGGCCGTCGGCCTTGTTCGGCTTGCAGGGTAACGAGTTCGCGGGCGACGAGTGCATCGAGGTCGACGGGATCGATCTCGCGTGCGTCCGCAGTATCGGAGCGGGTATGGGGGCCGTTGCCGATCAGCATCAGCGTGGCCAGTTCGTGTGGGCTCAGCACGGTGTTCTCCTTGGCGAGAGGGGAGCGGTTGCTGGGGACTCGGGGGTCGCCTGGCAGTAGCGGCCTCCGTTAGGGATTGTGGACTATCGCGGCCCGGCTTTCACGCTGCAACGCATCGTGATCGGAGGTCGACAGTTTGCGACAGTCATTGCTTTGACGAGCCCCATCGGGGTGGGTTCCACACCGATACAAAGCCGGTACATCCCCACCGTGCCGTGTTACACGCCCATCGCCACACCGTCGCTGCGCGGATCGTGCGCGCCCGCCAGCGCGCCGTCTTCGCCGATGGCAATCACGCCCGGATGCCCCGCCAGCGGGCTCTGCGGCGAAATGACGCTCACTTCATGGCCACGGCGTGCCAGGGCCGTGATCACGTCCGTGCCAGCGTCGGCTTCCAGCTTCAGGCTGTCGGCGGCATCGGAGAAGGTGCGGCCGAGCAGGAAGCGGGGCCGTGCCAGCGCCGTGAGCGGGTCCATGCCGTAGTCGATCAGCCGCGTGAGCACGGCGGCCAGCGTCTGCGGCTGGCCGTCGGCGCCCTGCGTGCCGTACAGCAGGCGCGGCTTCCCGTCCTTGAGATACATGCCCGGATTCAGCGTATGGAACGGACGCTTGCCCGGTTGAATCGCGTTGTGATGGGTGGGATCGACGCTGAACGCCGCGCCCCGGTTGTGCCACAGGATGCCGGTATCGCCGGCCATCACGCCGCTGCCCCAGTCGAAATACACGGTCTGGAGCACGCTCACGCAGCGGCCCTCGCGGTCCACTGCGCTCAGGAAGACGGTGTCGCCGTGCTGGTAGACGTGCGGCCAGTCGAGCGCGCGCGCCGGGTCGATGCGCGCGGCCATGGCGTCCAGGCGCGCGGGGGCGAGCATCGCTTCGGCCGGTACGTCGACGAACTCGGGGTCGGCCACGTAGCGGTTGCGCTCGATGAACGCCTCCTTCACGGCCTCCACCAGCAGGTGGTAGTAGTCCGCGCTGCCCTCGGCGATGCCGGTGAGGTCGAATCGATCGAGGATGCCGAGGATCTGGAGCGTGGTCACGCCCTGCGTGGGCGGCGGCAGGCTCAGCAGCTCGCCGCCACGATAGGGCACGCGCAGCGGCAGCGCGTCGCGCGCGGCGGTGCGCGCCAGGTCCGCCATGCGCAACGGCGAGCCCACGGCGCGCAGGCCGGCGACGATGCGCTCGGCCAGCTCGCCTTCATAGAACTCGCGCGCGCCATGGCCGGCGATGCGTTCGAGGCTGCGGCCCAGCGCCTGCTGGCGCAATGTCGTGCCGATGGCCGGGATTGCACCATCGGGCATGAAGGTCTGTGCGAAGCCGGGCCAGTTGCCCAGCTCATCGGCCCGGAAGTTCTGCCAGAAATGTTGCGATGGCGTGACCGGGAAGCCCTCGTGCGCGTAGGCGATGGCGCGGCGGAACAGCGCGGACCAGTCCTGCCGGCCGCCCCAGGTGTCGCGGCTGATGGTGAAGGCGCGGTCCCAGGTATCGACCGTGGCGGCGGTGGTCAGCGTGGCGCCCGGGCCGCGCGTGGGAATCGACTCGCCAAACGCCGGCAGCGCCTGCGCGGCCTGGCCGATGCCGGACAGCGTGCGCACGTTGCCCGCGCGGTCGCTGATGAGCCAGAAGGCGTCGCCGCCCAGCCCCGTGAAGTGCGGATAGGTGACGGCCAGCGTGGCGCCGATGGCGATGGCGGCTTCGATGGCGGTGCCGCCATCGCGCAGGATCTCGAGACCCGCCTCGCTGGCGAGCGCATGCGGGCTGGTGACCATGCCCTCGCGGGAATGGGCGAGATTGGGGGCGAGGGCGGGGGTATGCGGGTTTGGCGTCATCGTGGGTTCAATGTCCTCCCAGATAGGCCTGCACCAGCGCCGGGTCGCGCGCGAGTTCGTCGGCCGGGCCGCTGGCCACGACGCGGCCTTCCTCCAGCACATAGGCGCGGTCCGCCAGCGACAGCGCGAGCGCGGCCATCTGGTCGACCAGCAGGATGGTGATGGACGCCTCGCGCAGCGTATCGAGCGAGGCGAACAGCTCGTCGATGACCTTCGGCGCGAGGCCGAGCGACGGTTCGTCGAGCAGCAGCACGGTCGGCTGCGACATCAGCCCGCGCGCCACGGCCAGCATCTGCTGTTCGCCGCCGGAAAGCAGGCCGGCGCGCTGGTGCTGGCGCTCGCGCAGGCGCGGGAAGCGGGCGAACATCGATTCCACGCGGCGCATCATCTCCACGCGCGGGAGCGGGCCGGACGGGAAGGCGCCAAGGCGGAGGTTGTCGAGCACGGACAGCTCCGGGAACACCTGCCGGCCTTCCGGCACGAGTACCACGCCCATCGCGGCGATGCGCGCGGCGTCGAGCCGGGCGAGGTCGGTCCCGTCGAACGTGATGCCGCCTTGCATCGGGCGATGCAGGCCCGCCAGCGCACGCATCAGCGTGGACTTGCCGGCGCCGTTGGCGCCCAGTAGCGCGACCATCTCGCCCTCCCGCACTTGCAGGTCCACATCGTGCAGGACCGGCGCGGCGCCATAGCCGGCGCGCAGCGCGCTCACGCCCAGCACTTCCGGCAGCGGCGCGCCACCCACCGGCTGGCTGGCCGAGGGTTTGCGAGCCGGCGCGTTGGCGGCGTCGCCCAGATAGGCGCGGCGCACGGCTGGATCGGTGCGGATCGCCTCGGGCGTGCCCACGGCCAGGCGCTGGCCGGCATCGATCACGACGATGCCATCGGAGACATCCATCACGAGCGACATGTCGTGTTCGACCAGACCGACGGCCACGCCGCTATCGGCGATCTTGCGCAGCAGGCGGCCCAGCGTGGCCTTGTCCTCGCGCGAGAGGCCGGCGGCCGGTTCGTCCAGCAGCAGCACGGCGGGCCGCGTAGCCAGTGCGCGGGCGATTTCCACGAGGCGGCGGTCCACGTGGGCCAGATCGGCGGCGCTGGCGTCCGGGTCGCCGGTGTAGCCGCAGGCGGCCAGCAGTGCGCGCGCTTCCTCGCGCACGGCGGGGGCGGTGAAACCGGCGATGCCGAGCAGCGTGCCGAGGCGGCCCTTTGTCAGTGCGATGGCCACGTTGTCCGTGGCGCTCATGCCGGCGAAGAGCTGCGTGGTCTGGTAGGTGCGGGCGATGCCTTGCCGCGCGCTGTCGCAGGCGCCGCGCGCTGACAATGGCGCCGTGCCAAGCTGGCGCCCGCCCTCGCGCGGACGGTAGTAGCCGGACAGCATGTTCAGCACGGTGGACTTGCCGGCGCCATTGGGGCCGATCAGGCTCGTCACCTGACCCGGCGGCAGATCGAAGGACAGGTTGTCCACGGCGCGCACGCCGCCGAACACCATCGACAGGCCGAGCGCCGAGAGGCCCCGGCGCGTCTCCTCCGGTCGCACCGGCAGCTGCGCGCCAGCCACGGAAGCATGGGCGGCAGCCGCGCGGGCCGGCCGCAGGCGGCGCAGCAGGTCCGTCACCACGCCCACCATGCCCGTGGGGGCCACCCAGAGCACCACCAGCAACAGCATGCCGAAGCAGAGCAGGCGCAGGTTCTCCAGGCTGGACAGCAACTCGGGCAGCAGGCCAACAACAACGGCGCCCGCCACCGGGCCGACCACCGTGCCCGCCCCGCCAATCATCACCACCAGCACGAACAGGATCGATTGCAGGAACGAGAACATCCCCGGCGTGACCATGCCCTGCAGCGGCGCAAACAGCCCGCCAGCCAGCCCCGCCAGCGCGGCGGAGAACGCGAAGCCCACGGTCTTGACCACGAGCGGATTGACACCGATCGACGCCGCAGCGGTTTCGCTGTCACGCACCGCGCGCATCGCCGCGCCCCAGCTACCGCGTGCGATGCGGGCATAGGCGGCCAGCGCCACGCCCAGCACGGCCAGCGCGATCAGCGCCAGTGCACGCTCGCCGCCTTCCACGCCGGGCAACGACGGTTGCGCGATGCCCATCAGGCCGTTCTGCCCGCCGGTCAGCGCGCGCCACTCCACGGCGCCGTGCTCGACGATAAAGCCGAAGGCGATGGTGACCATCGCCAGGCCGGGGCCCTTCACGCGCAGCGCGGGCAGGGCGAGCAGGCCGCCCAGCAGCGCGGCGATCAGCGCGCCCACCGGCCACGCGGCCCAGAAGCTCCAGCCGGCCTGGCCGGTCAGGATGGCGACCGTGTACGCGCCGATCGCATAGAAGCCGACATGGCCGAACGACACCTGCCCGGTGAGCCCGAGCAGCAGGTTCAGGCCCACGCCGCAGATGGCCAGCATCGCCACGCCGGCAATCACGAAGACAAAATAGCCGTTGAGCGACAGCACGAGCCCGCCGGCGGCCAGCAGCACCGCCAGCATGGCGAGGATCTGGAGTGGCGTGCCCAGCCCGAGCAGCGGGGCGGCGGCGCGCGCCGGCCGGGCCAGCGGCGCAGGGGAAGCCGGCGGATTGGAAGAAACCATCGAATCGTTCATACCTTGCGTACCTCCGCGCGTCCGAACAGGCCGTCCGGCCGCAGGGCCAGCAGCGCAATCACCAGCGCGAACGTGATGATCTGGGTGTAGCTGGAGCCCAGCGATGCGGTGATCAGCGCCTCGGCCACGCCGAAGATCAGCCCGGCAATCATCACGCCCCAGGCACTGGAGAGCCCGCCGAGAATGGCCACGGCGAAGGCTTTCAGGCCGAACACGGTGCCCATGTCCGCCTGTACGTTGAACAGCGGCGCGATCAGCACGCCGGCAATGCCGGCCAGCAGCGTGGAAATGGCAAACGCGCCGGCGATGGTGCGGCGGATGGGAATGCCCATCAGGCGCGCGGCGTCGCGGTTCTGCACCACGGCCAGCATCGCCACGCCCCAGCGCGAGCGGCGCAGCACGTAGTGCAGCACGGCCGCCAGCGCGAGGCCGACCACGGGAATCACCAGTTGCAGCGGATAGACGCCGACGCCGGTATCGCCCAGCTGCACGGACTGTGCGGCGAGCGGGGAGGGCAGGCTGCGCGGCTCGGTGCCGAAGGCGAGCATCACCAGGTTATCGAGCACGATGCCGAGCGCGACGGTAGCCATCAGCCACGCATTGGAGCCCCGGCTCGCGAACGGGCGCACGGCCAGGAATTCCACGGCCAGCCCGTAGAGCGCGCACAGGCCGAGGGCCAGCACGATGGCGAGCGGCATCGGCCAGCCGAGCGTCTGCGCGAAGCTGTACGTCAGCACTGCTCCCAGCATCATCGAACTGCCCTGCGCGAAGTTGACGGTGGCGGACACCGCGTAGGTGATGTGGAAGCCCAGGGCCATCAGGCCATACATGCTGCCCAGGCCGAGCCCGCTGATGAGGGCGGAGATCCAAAGCATGGTGAATCCTTGATTTTGCTTGCCAATCGATATCGCGCGACGATGCGCCGGCCCTCTCCCCCGGCCCCTCTCCCGCACGCGGGAGAGGGGAGCAAACCGACGGTGTTCGCCCCTCTCCCTCTGGGAGAGGGGCGGGGGAGAGGGCAGGCGCTTGAACGATCGATATTGCTTCTACGAAGCGCCTGTCTTACTTCGCCACCGGCACGATGCGGTTGTCGATGAACTGCGCCCAGACGTAGTCGTTTTCGCTCAGGGCGTCATGCGCGGTCGGGGAGAACGGTTTCACGTAGGTCTTGATCAGGCCCTCGTAGCGGTCGATCTTGTAGAAGCCTTCGCGGATGGCATCGCCCTTGGTGCTGCCGGCCTTGGCAATCGCCAGCGCAGCGAGCTGCGTGGCGTCGTAGGCGTTGGCCACGCCCACGGCCGGGGTGATGTCGTCCGGGCCCTTGATGTCGCTGTACTTCGCCTTGAGGTCGGTCACCACGCGCGTGCTGACCGGGGTCTGTGCGCCGAAGAAGCTGTACGTCTGCACGAAGTGGACGTTCTTGGCGTTCGGGCCAGCCAGTTCGGTGAAGCGGCCGCCGGCCGGGCCCCAGTGGGAGACCACCGGCACCTTCCAGCCCATGCGGTCCAGCGACTTCACCACCTGCGCGGACGGGCCTACGTTGCCCACCATCAGCAGCACGTCGGCGCCGGCGGCCTTCAGGCGGCCGAGCTGGGGCACCACATCCACGTCATTGGCCTCGAATTTCTCCACGCCCACCGGCTTGCCGCCCTTGGCGGCCATCGCGGCGACGATGCCCTTCTCGTTCGACTCGCCCCACGGGTTGTTCACCAGGATCAGGCCGGGCTTGGTGGCGTTGAAGGTCTTCTGGGCGTACTGGAGCATCGCCTTGTCCACGACCTCGTCCACGGCGGACACGCGGAAGGCGAAGTTCGGGTTGGCGCCATTGCGCGTGATCGGCGTGCCGGCGGCCCACGGGCCCATGAACGGCACCTTCTCCTGATTGGCGATCGGCACGATGGCCATCGACACCGGCGTGTCGAGCCCGCCGAACAGCACGGCCACCTTCTCCTTGTAGATCAGCTCGCGCGCGGCCAGCACACCCTTGGCCGGGTTGCCCTCGTCGTCGCGGCGCACCAGTTCCAGCTTGCGGCCACCCAGCAGGCCGCCCTTGGCGTTGATCTCGTCGATGGCGACGGTCATGCCGCGCGTCAGCGACTCGCCGGCGCGCGCCGACTGGCCGGACAACGCCGTGATCAGGCCGATCTTGATGGTGTCGGCGGCCTGGGCGGGCAGCGCCGTCATGACGCAGGCAGCGGCGGCGGTCGCGAGGAGGGCGCGGCGTTGGGGACGAAACATGGCAGTTCTCCGGATGGGCGGATCGATGGGGATGGGTGCTTCGATCCACCCGGCTCGCAAGAGCCGTGCCAATCCGTCGACAAAACCGAAAATGATCCCGGAGCGATTGACCCGTCAAGATGCAGACGATCTGGCCCGCATTTTGCGAACGATCTGCAAACCTGGCTGCATACGATCCGTCATGGTTCATGTCGCACGAATCCGGTGCGCGATGAGCCAAAGCGGGGCACATTTGATGAGAGGCATCCCTCCATGACGCAAAACCCGAGTCCGCTGGCGGCCACGCAGGCCACCGCCGGGCTTCCCACCTTCGGCCCGCTGCGCGACCATGGCCGCTTTCCGTACCGGCCGATTACCGACGCCGACCCGTTCCGCTGGCCCAATGGCGCGCGGCTGGCGGTCTACCTCGGCTTCAATATCGAGCACTTCGCCTTTGGCGAGGGGCTGGGCGCGAACCTCGGGCCAGTTTCGCCGCAGCCGGACGTGCTCAACTACAGCTGGCGCGAGTACGGCAACCGCGTGGGCGTGTGGCGCTGCCTGGAGTTGTTCGACCGGCTGGAGATGCCGGCCGGCGTGCTGCTGAACACCGCGCTCTATGACCATTGCCCCGAAGTGCTGGACGCCTGCCTGGCGCGCGGCGACGAGCTGATCGGCCATGGCCACACCAATGCCCATCGCCAAAGCGAGTTCGACGAAGCGGGCGAGCGGGCGCTGCTGGTGCACTGCCGGGAGCGCATCGCGGCGCATAGTGGGCGGGCGCCGGGCGGCTGGCTGTCGCCGTGGATCTCCGAGACGATGGTGACGCCGGACCTGCTGGCCGAGACTGGCTACCGCTACACGCTGAACTGGGCACACGATGACCGCCCGGTGCGCATGGCCACGCGCGGCGGCCCGCTGTGGTCGATTCCCTATCCGCAGGAACTGAACGACATCCCGATGATCATCGCGCGCCACCTCGACGGTGCCGCCTTCGCCGACATGATCATCGACCAGTTCGACGAGATGCTGGCGCAGGCCAACGATCCGCAGCACCCGCAGCCGCTGGTGATGGGCATCGCGCTGCATCCCTACCTGGTGGGCCAGCCGTACCGGCTGCGGCACCTGCGCCGGGCGCTGGCGCATATCGCGGCGCGGCGCTCCCATGGCGAGGTCTGGCTGACCACGCCGGGTGCGATCTGCGACGCGATGGATGCCGTGGACCCTGTCGCAGTGACCCCTTCACGCTAATATCATGGCCATCGTTTCCCTGACCGAAGTCATGTCCACCAAAGCTGCCAGGAAGCCCGCGGCCGCCAAGGCCGCCGCCAAGCGGACTTCCGAGACCGTCAAGCCCGTCGATCCGATCGAGGAAGAGACCGCCGACGACGCCGATACGCGCATCTATCAGGCCATCTTCGACGGCGTGCTCAACCATCGGCTGACGCCGGGCACCAAGCTGCCCGAGCCGGAGCTGTGCCAACTGTTCGGCGTGGGCCGTGCCGTGGTGCGTCGGGTGCTGGAGAAGCTGGCCCACGATGGCATCGTGGCGCTGCGGCCGAACAAGGGCGCGGTGATCGCCGAGCCCACGCCCGAGGAAACCAGCCAGATCTTCGAGGCCCGCCGGGCGATGGAACGCGTGCTGGTGGAACTCGCCGTCACGCGTGTGACCGAAGCCGATCTGCGCGACCTGCGCCGCCAGTTGGCCGAGGAGCACGACGCCATGCACCGCTTCGACCAGCCCTCGTGGGCGCGGCTGGCCAGCGGCTTCCACCTGCGCATTGCGGCGCTGGCACGCAACCCGGTGCTGCAACGCTACCTGACCGAACTGGTCTCGCGCTGCTCGCTGATCGTGGGCCTCTACGAGCCGCCCGGCCACGCGCCGTGCGAGCACGACGAGCACGCGGCCATCGTCGCCTGCATCGAGGCCCGCGATGCGGCCGGCGCCGTCGCGCGCATGGAAGCCCATTTGCGCGAACTCGAGGAACGGATCGAAACCTCGCGCATGCAGGGCGAGAAGAGCCTGGCGCAGATGCTGGGATTGCCAAAGACCAGCAAGGGCTGACCGGAACACCCCATGGAAATCGACTTCAACGCCATCACCGAATACCAGCGCTACAAGCTCATGGCGAGTCTGATCGTGCCCCGGCCCATCGCGCTGGTGACCACGCTCGGGCCAGACGGCACGGCCAACGCCGCACCGTTCTCGATGTTCAACATGCTGGGAGAGGAGCCGCCGATCGTGATGATCAGCGTCAACCGCCTGGGCGACGGCGCGCTGAAGGACACGGCGGCGAATATCGTGCGCACGAAGGAGTTCGTGGTGCACCTCAGCGACGAGGCCATGGCCGAGAAGATGCATCGCTGCGGCGAACGGCTGCCGCCCGATGTGAGCGAACTGGCACGGGTGGGCCTCACGGCGGCGCCGTGCACCCAGGTGGCGGTGCCCCGGATTGCCGAGGCGCCCGTCGCGTTCGAATGCACGCTGTGGGAGACGCTGGAGACCGCGAGCCGCCAGATCTTCATCGGCCGCGTGCTGCGCCTGCATGCGCGGGACGGGCTGATCGACACCGAACGCTGGCGCGTGCGCCTGCAGGACTACTTCCCCGTGGGGCGTTTCGGCGCCAGCTTCTACGTGACCACGCGCGACCGCTTCTCGCTGGAGAAAGAGGCCGGCGTGGTCACGGCCTCAACCGCGATCGACGAGATGTGAACCGAGCGGCGCGGCGGGACGGCGGCGCTGTTGCCACTGCGCCGCCTTGGCGATGATCTCGCCGACAATGCCGCGCCGGAACGTCAGCACGCAGATCACGAAGATCACGCCGGTCACCATCGTCACGGACTCGCCGAGCGTGTTGAACCAGTCGAAGCCGGTGAGCCTGGCGAGGAACGTGCCGAGGTCGCCCAGCTTGTTCTCCAGCGCGATCACCACCAGTGCGCCCACGATAGGGCCCGTCAGCGTGCCGAGGCCGCCCACCAGCGTCATCAGGATCACGGCGCCGGACATCGACCAGTGCACATCGGTCAGCGTCTCGAAACCGAGCACCAGCGCCTTCAGCGAGCCGGCCAGCCCGGACAGCGCCGCCGACAGCACGAAGGCGGCCAGCTTGAAGCGATCTACGTCGTAGCCGAGCGACACGGCGCGCGGTTCGTTCTCCTTGATGGCCTTGAGGATCTGGCCGAACGGCGAATGGATGATCCGCACGATCAGCGCGAACGCCGCCACCACGATAACGAGTACCACGTAATACAGCACGAGGTCGTCGCCCAGCGGCAGCAGGCCGAACAGGTTGCCGCGCGGAATGCCCTGGATGCCGTCCTCGCCACCGGTGAACGGCGCCTGCAGGCAGAAGAAGTACAGCATCTGCGCCAGCGCCAGCGTGATCATCGAGAAGTAGATGCCCTGGCGACGGATGGCCAGCGCGCCCATCGCCCAGCCCGTGACGGCGGCGCCGGCGGTGCCGATCAGCAGGCCCAGTTCCGGCGTCACGCCCCAGACCTTCATGGCGTGACCGGCCGCGTAGCCGGCGCCGCCGAAGAAGGCCGCATGACCGAAGGACAGCAGGCCGGTGTAGCCGATCAGCAGGTTGAAGGCGCAGGCGAACAGTGCGAAGCACAGCACCTTGAGCACGAACACCGGGTAGGCGCCGAGCATCGGCGCCAGCGCCACGACGAGCAGCGCGATGCCGTAAAGCGCGGCGCGGCCGCGGGGGTTTTGCGAATCCAGCATTTATTTTTCCTTCCCGAACAGACCGGCGGGACGCAGCAGCAGCACGATCACCATGATGAAGAACACGACCGTGGAGGACGCTTCCGGATAGAACACCTTGGTCAGGCCCTCGATCACGCCGAGGCCCAGGCCGGTGAGGATGGCGCCCATGATCGAGCCCATGCCGCCAATCACCACCACTGCGAACACCACGATGATCAGGTTCTGGCCCATCAGCGGCGAGACCTGCACCACCGGCGCGGCCAGCACGCCGGCGAAAGCCGCCAGCGCCACGCCGAAGCCGTAGGTCAGCGTCACCATCAATGGCACGTTCACGCCGAACGCTTCCACCATCTTCGGGTTCTCGGTGCCGGCGCGCAGGTAGGCGCCGAGCTTGGTCTTCTCGATGACGAACCACGTGGCGAAGCAGACCACCAGCGAGGCCACCACGACCCAGCCGCGATAGTTCGGCAGGATCATGAAGCCGAGGTCGGTGGCGCCTTGCAGCGCGTCCGGCGGCGAGTAGGGCAGGCCGGACACGCCGTAGATCGAGCGGAACACGCCCTCGATCACCAGCGTGATGCCGAGCGTCAGCAGCAAGCCGTAGATGTGGCCGAGCTTGTAGATCCAGCGCAGCATGGTCTTCTCGATGACCACGCCAAGCACGGCCACCACCAGCGGCGAGAGCGCCAGCATGACCCAGTAGTTGAGGCCGGCGTACTCCATGCCGGCCCAGGCGAGCACGGCGCCGAGCATGAACAGCGCGCCATGGGCGAAGTTGATCACGTTGAGCAGGCCGAAGATGACGGCCAGCCCAAGGCTCAGCATCGCGTAGAACGCGCCGTTGACGAGCCCCAGCAGCAGCTGGGACATCAGCGCCGGCAGGGGAATCCCAATATCGAAAGTCATGAAATGCGGTTCCCTTTGTGTCTACACGCCGAGCAGTTCGTTCAGCACCGGCATCTTGGCCTGCAGTTCGGCGGCGGCGAAGCGCTCGACGATCTGCCCGTGCTCCATCACGTAGAAGCGGTCGGCCAGCGGCGCGGCGAAGCGGAAGTTCTGCTCCACCATCACCACCGTGTAGCCCTTTT
>NZ_JBFTJC010000022.1:0-42156 GCF_056395225.1 Cupriavidus sp. 10L45 | reverse complement strand
TTCGTCGTACTTCTTGGCCGAGCCGCCAAACTTCGCAGCCAGCACCGTGGCGATTGCTGCCGTCAGCGTCGTCTTGCCGTGGTCAACGTGACCAATCGTACCTACGTTCACGTGCGGCTTGGTCCGCTCGAACTTTTCCTTTGCCATTTTTCAGCTCCTAATGGAATGCAATCTTGTTGTTTCATCGCGCCGCCGCACCGGCAGGCGCGGCGGCAAACTTCCAATTACTTGCCCTTGGCCGTGATCACGGCTTCGGCGATGTTCTTGGGTGCCTCGGCGTAATGCTTGAATTCCATGGTGTACGTGGCGCGACCTTGCGTGGCCGAGCGCAGCGACGTGGAATAACCGAACATTTCCGACAGCGGGACTTCGGCCTTGATGATCTTGCCGCCGCCAATCATGTCGTCCATGCCCTGCACGATGCCGCGACGGGACGACAGATCGCCCATCACCGTACCCGTGTAGTCTTCCGGCGTTTCCACTTCCACGGCCATCATCGGCTCGAGCAGAACCGGGCTGGCCTTGCGCATGGCTTCCTTGAAAGCCATCGAGCCGGCCATGCGGAACGCGTTTTCGTTCGAGTCCACATCGTGGTACGAACCGAACGTCAGCGTAACCTTCACGTCCACCACCGGGAAGCCAGCCAGAATACCGGCCGACAGCGTGTCGACGATACCCTTCTCGACTGCCGGGATGTATTCGCGAGGAATCACACCGCCCTTGATGGCGTCGATGAACTCGAAGCCCTTGCCCGGCTCTTGCGGTTCCAGCGTGATCACGGCGTGACCGTACTGGCCGCGGCCGCCCGACTGCTTGACGAACTTGCCTTCGACGTCTTCGGCCTTCTTGCGAATGGTTTCGCGGTAAGCCACCTGCGGCGCGCCGATGTTTGCTTCCACGCCGAATTCGCGCTTCATGCGGTCGACCAGAATTTCCAGGTGGAGCTCGCCCATGCCCGAAATGATGGTCTGGCCCGATTCTTCATCGGTACGCACGCGGAACGACGGATCTTCAGCGGCCAGGCGGTTCAGGGCGATGCCCATCTTTTCCTGGTCAGCCTTGGTCTTCGGCTCGACAGCCTGCGAGATCACCGGCTCCGGGAAGATCATGCGCTCGAGCACGATCGGGGCAGCCGGATCGCACAGCGTATCGCCCGTGGTGGCGTCCTTCAGGCCCACCGCAGCGGCGATGTCGCCGGCCAGCACTTCCTTGATTTCTTCGCGCTGGTTCGCGTGCATCTGCAGAATACGGCCCAGACGCTCCTTCTTCTGCTTCACCGGGTTGTACACGGTGTCGCCCGAATTGATCTTGCCCGAGTACACGCGGAAGAAGATCAGCTGGCCAACGAACGGGTCGGTCATGATCTTGAACGCCAGCGCCGAGAACTTCTCGCTGTCGTCAGCCTTGCGCTCGAGCTTCTTTTCGTCGTCGCGTTCGTCCACGCCGGTGACCGGCGGAATATCGACCGGCGACGGCAGGAAGTCGATCACGGCGTCCAGCATACGCTGCACACCCTTGTTCTTGAACGCGGTGCCGCACAGCATCGGCTGGATTTCGCAGGCGATGGTACGGTCACGCAGCGCCTTGACGATCTCGGCACGGGTCAGCTCTTCGCCGCCCAGGTACTTTTCCATCAGCTCTTCGCTGGCTTCGGCGGCGGACTCGACCATCTTCTCGCGCCATTCTTCAGCGATAGCTTGCAGCTCGGCCGGGATGTCCTGGTATTCGAACTTCACGCCCTGGCTGGCTTCGTCCCAAATGATCGCCTTCATTTCCAGCAGATCGACGACGCCCTGGAAGCCGTCTTCAGCACCGATCGGCACCACGACGGGCACCGGGTTGGCCTTCAGGCGGTTCTTCAGCTGGTCGTAGACCTTGAAGAAGTTGGCGCCGGTACGGTCCATCTTGTTCACGAAGGCCAGACGCGGCACGCCGTACTTGTTAGCCTGGCGCCACACGGTTTCCGACTGGGGCTGCACGCCACCCACTGCGCAGTAGACCATGCAGGCACCGTCCAGCACGCGCATGGAGCGCTCCACCTCGATGGTGAAGTCCACGTGGCCCGGGGTGTCGATGATGTTGAAGCGGTGCTCGGGATAGTTCCCGGCCATGCCCTTCCAGAAAGCGGTGGTGGCAGCGGAGGTGATCGTGATGCCACGCTCCTGCTCCTGCTCCATCCAGTCCATGGTGGCCGCGCCATCGTGCACTTCACCGATCTTGTGGTTCACACCGGTGTAGAACAGGATCCGCTCGGTCGTGGTGGTTTTACCCGCGTCAATGTGAGCCGAAATACCGATATTGCGGTAGCGCTCAATGGGAGTCTTACGAGCCACTTTAATCCTCTATTCGTCCGTGAGGCGCCGGCATCTCATCGCCCGCGCCCCTAACACAAACGGGCGAGATGTGTAGCAACACAGCCCGCCCGGCAACCAACAACGTGTCTCGCTCGCTTTAGAAGCGGAAGTGCGAGAACGCCTTGTTGGCTTCGGCCATGCGGTGCACTTCATCGCGCTTCTTCATCGCGCCGCCACGGCCTTCCGATGCTTCCAGCAGCTCACCTGCCAGGCGCAGCGCCATCGACTTCTCGCTGCGTTTCTTCGCGGCCTCGCGCAGCCAACGCATCGCCAATGCCAAACGACGCGACGGACGGACTTCGACCGGAACCTGATAGTTAGCGCCGCCCACGCGACGGCTCTTCACTTCCACCACCGGCTTCACGTTGTTGATGGCAACGGAAAACACTTCGATGGGGGCCTTGCCTGCCTTCTTTTCGATCTGGTCGAACGCGCCGTACACAATGCGTTCGGCAACCGATTTCTTGCCGTCCAGCATCAGCACGTTCATGAACTTGGCAACTTCAACGTTACCGAACTTCGGATCAGGCAGAACTTCCCGCTTGGGGACTTCACGACGACGTGGCATCTTCTTTCCTTTTAGATTCAGTTGAGAGCGCGTTACTTATCGCGACTCTCCGGCCACCAACTAGCTTGCCTGCATGGCAAATTCGCCGGGTGACCACTTACTCGACGGCACGGCGCATAACTCTCCGTTGTACCGCCGCCTGGTGACAGCACCATGACTCGCGCCACAGGCCATCTTCTTGTTGCTGCTGCGGGCAATCGCTTGCCCAGCTGCCCTGAAAACGATCAGGCAGCCTTCGGACGCTTCGCGCCGTACTTCGAACGAGCTTGCTTGCGGTCCTTCACGCCTTGCAAGTCGAGCGAGCCACGGACGATGTGGTAACGCACACCCGGCAGATCCTTCACACGGCCGCCGCGGATCAGCACGACCGAGTGTTCCTGCAGGTTGTGGCCTTCACCGCCGATGTACGAGATGACCTCGAAACCGTTGGTCAGGCGCACCTTGGCGACCTTACGCAGTGCCGAGTTCGGCTTCTTCGGCGTCGTGGTGTACACACGGGTGCACACGCCGCGACGCTGCGGGCAGTTCTCAAGCGCAGGGCTCTTGCTCTTGACGACTTCAGAGACACGCGGCTTGCGAACCAGTTGGTTGATAGTTGGCATTGTTCAATCCAGCTTGGTTTTACAAAAACACCCCTCCGCCGGCTCCATATCAATGAATTCGGCCTGAGGGGCAACTACGGGTTTCGGACGGGAATGGAGAGCGGGCGCTCGAAAGGAAGGGCTGTGAAGTGACAGACTTGCCAAAGAGCGCGAGCTCGCCCGGATCCCGCTTGGCTATCCTGCCGGCTGCGCCGCAAGGATCACTCCGCGGGCGCGCGTCCGACGGACGAGCGAAATCCAAAGCCAAAAACTCGAATCTGGCATCCTAGCAGGGGTGTTGACAATGGTCAAGCGGTATACCCGCTCTGTATACGCCTTGGGTGGGCGCCCCGGTCAGACTCGGACCGCGCGCAGCGTCTCGAGGATTTCCTCGCCGTAGCGCTCGAGCTTCGATGCACCGATACCGGGCACTTCAGCCAGTTCGCCGAGCGATTCGGGCGCGCTGCGGGCCAGTTCGGCCAGCGTCGCGTCATGGAAGATGACGTAGGCCGGCACGCCGTGCTCGCGCGCCGCGGCCGTGCGCCAACTGCGCAGCGCCTCCCAGTGGGCCAGCGCGTCGGGGTCCATCGTCGCGGTATGGTCGGTACGCGTGCCACGTGCGGCGCGGTCGCCGGACTTGGCCGGTTTGCTGACCTGCCGGCGCAGCGTGATCGGCTGCTCGCCCTTGAGCACGGCCCGGGCCGACTCGCCCAGCAGCAACGCGCCATGGCCGCCATGGTCGATCACCAGCAGCCCGTGGGCAATCAGCTGGCGGAAGATCGCATGCCACTCCGAGACCGACCGGTCCTTGCCGATGCCGAAGGTCGAGACCTTGTCATGGCCCCACTGCCGGATCTTCTCGTTGGCGTTGCCGCGCAGGATATCGATCAGATGGGTCGCGCCGAAGTGGACGCGGCTCGCCTGGGCCGTGCGGTAGACGCAGGACAGGGCCATCTGCGCCTCGCGCGTGCCGTCCCAGGTCGCTGGCGGCTCAAGGCAAGTGTCGCAATTGCCGCACGGCTCAGCGTTTTCGTCGAAATACGCCAGGATGCGCACGCGCCGGCAGCCGGCCGTCTCGCACAAACCCAGCAGGGCGTCGAGCTTGGAGGACGACACGCGCTTGTGGGCATCGTCCGCTTCGGACTCGTCGATCATCCGCTTCTGCTGCACCACGTCGCCCAGGCCGTAGGCCATCCAGGCATTGGCGGGCAGGCCGTCGCGGCCAGCGCGACCGGTTTCCTGGTAATAGCCTTCCATGCTCTTGGGCAGGTCCATATGGGCGACGAACCGGACGTCCGGCTTGTCAATGCCCATGCCGAAGGCAATCGTCGCCACCATCACGATGCCCTCCTCTTCCCGGAAGCGTGCCTGGTGACGCTGCCGCACTTGGGCATCCATGCCGGCGTGATACCCCAGCGCCTGGATGCCGTGGCCGGCCAGCCAGGCGGCGGTATCCTCGACCTTCTTGCGCGACAGGCAATAGATGATGCCGCTGTCGTGCCCGCCGTGGCCATTCATGTGTTCGGCCTTGATAAAGGCGAGCAGCTGGTTGCGCGCATTGTCTTTCTCGACGATGCGGTAGCGGATGTTCGGCCGGTCGAAGCTGGAGATGAACACGCGCGCGTCGTCCAGCGCCAGCCGCTCGACGATCTCTTCGCGCGTCTGCGTGTCCGCCGTGGCCGTGAGTGCAATACGCGGCACCTGCGGGAAGCGCTCGTGCAGCACCGACAGCTGGATGTACTCGGGCCGGAAGTCGTGGCCCCATTGCGACACACAATGCGCCTCGTCGATCGCGAACAGCCCGACGCGGGTACGTTCGAGCAGGTCGAGGAAGCGCGGCGTCATCAGCCGCTCGGGCGCCACATAGAGGATTTCCAGCCGCCCCGCGAGCAGGTCGCGCTCCACGGCGGAGGCTTCACTGCTGGTCAGCGTGGAATTGAGCACCGCGGCGCGCACACCGGCCTCGGTCAGCGCCGCCACCTGGTCCTGCATCAGCGCGATCAGAGGCGAGACGACGATACCGACCCCCTGCCCCGCCTGCTGGCGCAGCAGCGCCGGTATCTGGTAGCAGAGCGACTTCCCGCCGCCCGTGGGCATAAGCACCAGGCAATCGCCGCCCTCGGCCACATGGTCGATGATCTCTGCCTGCCGGCCGCGAAAGGCGTGGTAGCCGAAGACTTCTTTGAGGATCGCCAGTGCGCGCGACATGGACAGCGGAATTCGGGAAAGCCGTAACCTTACCACTAAGGCGCCCGGGCTCGGCGCCGATGCTGCCGAGATCGCTATTTCGGATAACGGCGATTGCGTTCTCGACGGTTGCAGAGTTCCATGGGCATTGCCAGACTCTCAACAAGGGGCGATGCAATGGGCAATTGGCAGGATCGACTCAATCGCATCAGCAAGCCGGCAGCCTCGGAGCGTGAAGTACTCGAGAGCATCGAGACGACCGCCGCGATGCTCGGCTTCGATATGGGGAACCGCAGCATGACATTCTCGGCGAGCCAGCTGTGGAGCGAGGCAAGGCTGCTGGGCCTGTGCCACGGTCTGTCGGAGGAGGACTTCACCCTGGCCATGCGCGGTGGGCCCCTACCCTCCGCCCCGTCGCCAACCCCGCCGGTCAACGGCAAGCTTGGCCGTCGCGAAATTCGCATGCGCTGGTTCGCCTTCGTGGTTCATCTCGTGCTGGACCAGCAACGCATGGCGCGCCCCACCGGGCAAGGACAGTCGCCCCTGACCGAGCGCGAGCTCGAAGTCCTGAAACTGACTGCCCAGGGCAAGACCTCGTCGGAAATCGCCGCATTGCTGATGGTCTCCGGCAACACCGTCAACTTCCACATTCGCAATGCAATGCTCAAGCTGCAGGCCAGGAACAAGACGGCGGCAGCCGTGTGCGCTGCCTTGCAGGGGTGGCTCAACGGGTGAGTTGACTTGGCGCAAACGTAGCCCACGCGCCTATCAGATTTGGTAGTTACTGCACTTCGCCATGTCTGTTGCAATGCGCCATCGACATTGCGAGGAATGGCAGATGACATCGATGGCATCGCCGCAGCGCCCGGTTGCACTGGTCAGCGGCGGCTCACGCGGGATCGGCCGGGCGATATGCCTGGCACTGGCCGACGCTGGCTACGCAATCTCCTACTGCCATCACGCATCAGGCGATGCCGGCCTCGAGACACTCGCCCAGCTGCGCGCCGCAGGCATCCCCTCGCTGGCCCTGCAATGCAACGTTGCCGACGCGGGCGCCTGCGAGCGCTTCTTTGCCGAGACCATCGAACATCTCGGCCAGGTCGACGTGCTGGTGAACAACGCCGGCATCACCCGCGATGCGCCGCTGGCGACAATGCGACCCGATGCATGGGCCGCGGTCATCGACACCAATCTCACCGGCACCTTCCACTTGAGCCGGTCCGCCGCCTTCCACTTCATGAAGCGGCGCACCGGCGTCATCGTCAACGTGGCGTCCATTGCGGGCGTCTACGGTAACGCTACCCAGACCAACTATTCGGCATCGAAGGCCGGCATGATCGGCTTCACCCGGGCGCTGGCCAAGGAGGTTGCGCCCTACGGCGTGCGCGTCAATGCCGTGGCGCCGGGTTTCATCGAATCCGACATGACGGCAGGCCTTTCCGACAGCGTCGCGTCGGCCGCACTGGCCCGCGTGCCGCTGCGCCGCTTTGGCAGGCCCGAGGAAGTCGCGGCGTTGGTCCGCTTCCTGGCCTCCGCCGACGCGGCCTACGTCACGGGCCAGGTCTTTCAGATCGACGGCGGGCTCGTCCTCTAAGGCGCCAGGGCGATATCGTGGACGACATCCTCCCGCCTCTCATCATGGCCCGCAGCGTCCGGGGCTTCTCGGACTGTCGCCGGCCCGGCCTCCGCGAATGGGAATTCGACTGGCGTTTTGCGGACGACGACGACAGCTTTCAGGGCCACTTTCCGACGTACCCTATCCTGCCCGGGGCATTCCTGCTGGAGATGGCGCAGCATGCCGCCAACCATGCGCTCGCGCAGAGCGGCCAGACGGGGCGCCGCGTCACCAGTGTGACGCGCCTGCGCTTCCAGAACCCGGTCCTGCCGGGGGACACCTGCACATTGCAGGTTGCCTGGGATGACCTCGATGCGGTGCAGATCCGCTTTACCAAGCCTGGTAGCGCGGTGGCCCACGGCATCCTCGGCACTGGCCCGGTGCCACGCCATGCAGGCGCCCCGGAAGTATCCGCGGCGGATTTGCCGCGCGATCCGACCGTCGCCCTCAAGGTGCTACCGCATGGTCATCCCATGCGGCTGATCGATCGTGTGGCGCTGGATGGCACTGCTCGCGCAGTCGCCTACAAGAACATCACGCTCAATGAGCCTTGCTTCGGCGCCGCGCATCGCGGCATGGACGAGGCGCAACTGGCATATCCGTTGGCGCTGCTGGTGGAGTCCTTCGCCCAGGGCGCGGGGCTGCTGCTATCCCGGCGCGGCTTCTTTGCGGACGCTGGCGGCGCCGCCTCGCTGACCGTGTTCGGCGAGTTTCGCGGCATCCATCTGCTTGGCCGAGCCCTGCCGGGGGACCAGCTTCGCCACGACGTCCATCTCCTGGAATGTGGGCGCAACGTGGCCCACCTGGCGGGACAGACCAGCGTCGGGGGACGCACTGTCGCCCTGTTCGACGATCTGATGGCCTTCTCCATTGGCGCGACGACACTCGGCGCCGCTGGAGGCCAGCGATGACACAGCGGCGCGATGTCCTGCTGGCCGGATTTGGCGCCTGCTCCGCCGCAGGTCCGGATGTCGAAGCCTTCTGGCGTGCCCTGCAACGCGCACCCGAGGCGCCGTCACCGAACGCCATCGTCCCGCGGAGTACCGATGGGCGGACGTGGCGCCATGGCCATTGCCTGCCCGCGTCGGCCTCTCATGTGCATGCCGACTTCGACAGCCTGATCGCAGATGTTGCCCTGCAAGCCCTCGATGACGCCCGCAGACGCGGCCATGCACTCGACACCCTGCACACCGGTCTGGTGCTTGGCACGGCGGCCGGGGACAGCCGCCGTGCCGAACGGCACCGCCTAGAAGGCGCCGTGGCGCCGTATGCCGCGAGCCACCCGTACCGCGCCATCGACACGCTGCCGCACGTGCTGCCCATCCAGGTGTCCGGACCGGCTTTCGTCGCCGCCAACGCCTGCTCGGCTGGCCTTCATGCCCTGGTCCATGCGGTGGACATCATCCGGGCCGGCATGGCCGACGCGATGATCGTGATCGGCGCCGACCTGCTTTCCCACGTCACCCAAGCGGGCTTTCAACGCATGACGGCGCTCGATCCGCAGCGGTGCATGCCCTTCGACGTCCGCCGCCTGGGCACCGTGCTTGGCGAAGGCGCCGCCGCGCTGGTACTCGTGGCCGACAGCGAAGCTGCCGCGCACGCCGGATCCGCCGGACGCATCCGAGGCATCGGCGTGAGCTGCGACGCCTTCCACCCGACCGCCCCAGAACCCGGCGGCCGGGACATCTCCCGGGCCTTGCGCGAGGCGCTGCGCGATGCGAATGTCGGCATCGACGGCATCGACGTCATCGTGCCACACGGCACCGGCACGCCCCCCAACGACCGCATCGAAGGCAACATTCTGGCGGCAGTGCTTGGCCCAAGCGTCGTCATGCCACCGGTGCTGTCCGCCAAGGCGCATATCGGACACACCGCAGGCGCGTCCGGCATGTTCTCCCTGCTCGCGGCCGCGCTTGCACTGGCACATCGGAAGGTGCCGGCAGGCTACTGCGAGCGCCCTGATCCGGCCACGCGCATCCGGCTGCCCAGCCGTGAAACGCCACTGCGGGCAAGACGGCCGCTTCGGGCACTCATCAATGCCTGTGGATTCGGTGGGAACAACGTGTCCCTGGTCTTGCAGGAAGGGACGCCATGAGCGCCGTCAATCTCCTGACCTGCGCGGCCGTGGCGCCCGGCATCGGGGAAGATCCTCTCCCGTGCTCGCCTGGCACGCTTGCGATCGTCGACCCGGACTGGTTCGATCCGGCCCTGTGGCTGCCGGGAACGCGGCACCGCTACCTCAACGACACCACGCGCTACGCGCTGGCCGCGGCGCGCCGGTGTCCCGATCCATGCACGGATGGCCGCGTCGCCCCTGAGCGGCTCGCGCTTTGTTTCGGTACAAGTGTCGCGGATGTCTCAGTCCGGCACCTGTTCGATCAGGCCGTGGCCCACGGCGGACTGGATGCCGTCAGCACCGTCAGCGCACCCAATATCTCGGCCAATATTGCCGCCGCCCACGTCGCCATCGACTGTCAGGCCCGCGCGCTATGCAGCACCGTCACGTCGCCGTTCCTGGCCGGCTTCGAAGCCCTGATGCTGGGCATCCAGGCGATCCAGGCCGGGCGCGCCGACCAATCGCTGGTCATTGCCGCCGAAGAGGCGATCCCCGATGGTGCCGGCGCAGCCATCCTGCCGGGCGCCGTCGCGCTCCGGCTGGGCGGGCGCGCGACGGAGAACGGTCATTGCCTGCGGCCCCTCGGTTGGGGTCGGGTCGAAACGACCGGACAACTGCCGCAGCGGCTGGTTCACGCGCTGACGCGCACCGCCTCCGGGTTTCCCGGACCGACGCGGTTTGTTGTCCCGGCCCGCACGCCGCTCAGCTGGCCCAAAGGCCTTCCGCCCCCAGACATCCTCACGTGCGACGACGCAGGCGCCCTGGCACCCCTGCTGTGCGCCCTGCCGACGCTGCGTGACGACTCCCCCTTCATCCTCGTCGCCATACACGAGCACCGCTACATGGCATTTGTTTCCCAATGCCGACCGCTTTCCACCCAAGAAGGAGCACATCCATCATGACTTCCCCCGACCGCATCGCCGCCATCAAGCAGATCGTTTCCGAAATCCTTGAGATCGAGCCGACCGACATGACCATGACCAGCCGCTTCAAGGAAGACCATGACGCGGATTCGCTGCGCGCCATCGAAATCCTCGCCAGCCTGGAGAAGGCTTTCGGCGTGACCATCTCGCAGGACGGGCTGGCTCGCATGGTGAACCTGGAGGGCGTCTGCCAGGTGGTGGATGAAGCCGCCTCGGTCAAGTCCTGAGTCACGCACCGGAGCCATCATCATGCGACGTGTCGTCGTGACCGGCATTGGTGCCGTGAGCAGCATAGGTCTTGGCGTGAAGGCGTTCACCGACGCGCTCCGTGCCGGGGCGTGCGGCGTGTCCGAGATTCGCTCCTTCGACACGTCGGGCTTCGCCAGCCATCGCGGATGCGAAGTCCGGAATTTCGACCCCGCCACCTGGACCGCCGGGATCGATCCGAGCACACTGGGCCGCAGTGCACAGTTCGCGGTCGCGGCGGCCGGCATGGCGATACGTGACAGCGGGATCGATACAGCCCAGCTCAAACAGGCCCGCTGCGGCGTGTCCATCGGGACGACCGACGGCGAATCGCAGGTGATCGACCAGCTCACCGAGCAGGCGGTACGCCATGGCTATGCCGGCATTGACCCCGCGCTGCTCCAGCAGGTGCCTTCGCACCACATCTCATTCGCGGTGGCGCGCGCGCTGGGCTTGCGCGGCGGCGCCATCACCCTCCCCACGGCATGCTCGGCCGGCAACTACGCCATCGGCTATGCCTATGACTGCATCGGGCTCGGGGATGCGGACGCCATGCTGTGCGGCGGCGCGGACTCGGTATGCCGCAAGACATTCGCCGGCTTCTACCGGCTGGGCACCATCGCGCCGCAGGTCTGCCAGCCATTCGACAAGGACCGCAAGGGCATCCTGACGGGCGAAGGGGCCGGTCTGCTTCTGCTCGAGTCGCTCGACAGCGCCCTGGCCCGTGGCGCGCGGATCTACGCCGAGGTCCTGGGCTACGGACTGACCTGCGACGCGGACCACATGGTGGCGCCGAATCGGGACAGCATCGTGCGCTGCATCCGGCTCGCACACCGTAACGCGGGCGTCAGCGCGGCGCAGATCCAGTACATCTGCGCCCACGGCACCGGCACCATCGCCAACGACATCACGGAATCCGGTGCCATCGCCGAGGTGTTCGGCGCCACCAAGCCGCCGGTTTCCTCCATCAAGTCGATGATCGGACACACCATGGGCGCCGCCAGCGCACTGGCCAGCATCGCCTGCGCGGTGGCCGTCCGGGACGGATTCCTGCCGCCGACCATCAACCATGGTGAGACGGACCCCCGCTGCCCGCTCGATTGCGTACCCAACCACTCGCGCGCCGCCGACCTGCGCGTGGTGCAGAACAACGGCTTTGCCTTCGGCGGCAACAACGCCATCACCGTGTACGCGAGGTACCCCCAATGAGGAGCAGCGCATGACCGCCCACGGCATCTCGATTGTTGGCTGGCAGGCGATATCGGCCCTGGGGGTGGGGGCGGATGCGTTGCGCACGGCTGACCCAACGGCACCCCCGGTGACTGAACTGCCGCAATCGACCGACCCGTATCCGCAGGACGTCGCCTATCGCCCGGCACACTTCGACGTCTCCGCACTGATTGGCGCCAAGGGAACCCGTTCTATCGACCGCACCACGGCGCTCGCGCTTTGCACGGCGCGCCTGCTGCATGGCGACCAGCCGCCTTATGAAGGGGAGCAAGCCGAACGAACCGGCTTCGTGCTGGGCACCAGTACCGGCAGTATCCGCAGCACCAGCGATTTCACGCGCGACTCGCTGGTCCAGGAGCGGCCATTCCTGGTCAATCCCGCCCACTTCCCGAACACCGTGATGAACTGCGCGGCGGGCCAGTGCGCCATTCGCTTCAAGGCGCGCGCGGTGAACGCAACCATCTCGGGAGGGCGGCTGTCCGGACTGCTCGCGCTGCAGTACGCCTCGCAGATGCTGCGCCGGGGCTATGCGGACCGGCTTCTGACAGGTGCCGTCGAGGAGCTTTGCGTGCAGACGGCCTGGGCACATCGCGGCCTGATCCAGCTGGGCAAGCGGCAAGCCGTGCCCCTGGGCGAAGGCTGCGCGATGTTCTCGCTCGAGCGCACCACGCCGCAGCATGAAGGGGTGGCCATCCTGGCCTTGCGTTACGGGCGCTACAGCGAACCCGTCGACGGCCCGGCCGGGGATCTGGCGCTGGACCACGCGGTGGAGGGCGCACTGGCCTGCATCGGCGAAGCCCTGACGCAAGCCGGCCTCGATGCGTCCGAGGTGGTCGCTTGTTGCCTGTGCGGCGCGGCCGAGCCTCGCATTGCCGACATCGAACGGCGCGCCATCGCGCGGCTGCCCGGCGCCAGCATGACCGTCCACCAGACGGCGCTCGTCGATCGGTTCGGCGACACCTACAGCGCCACCTTCGTGCTCGCGCTCTGCCATCTGCTTGCCTGTCTCGAACAGGCCCCCGCCGGTGCGGCGGGCATGGTCCTGGCCACCACCGACGACGGGCACGCGGGCTGCCTCATCGTGCGCCGCGCGCCTGCGGCTAAGGAACTTCCATGACATATGCGATCACCGGCTCGGCCATGAAGACCAGCCTCGGCGAAGACAAATGCACGTGTTTCGAGAGCCTGTGCTCAGGGCACTCCGGCCGCAAGCGCCTGCAAGCATTTACCGCCGACCATTTCAACGTGCGCAACGCCTATGAGATTGACGACCGCCCCGGCGGCATCGACCGGGCGCTGCGCGCCACCGAACTGCTCTGCGATGCGGTACAGGCCGCCGTGCGGGAGGCCGCACTGCCGCCGGACGCCCGTTGCGTCGTCGTGGTGGGAACCGGCCTGCGGGAGCTACGCACGCTGGAACTGTTCTGGACGGTCGGCACGCCGATGACGATCGACCAGTTGCATTTCGAGCGCGCACTGAACCGAAGGCTGCACACCAGCTTTCCGGTCATCACGCTCGCCAATGCCTGCTCCGCCTCCAGCTTCGCACTCGCGGTTGCCGAGGACTTCCTGCGCGACGGCGCCTTCGACTTCGCGATCGTCGGCGGCTGCGACACCATCACGAAGAGCATGTTCGGCTTGCTGGATCGCGTGAATCCCTCGCACCCCGACGCAGTCCGGCCATTCGATCGAGACCGGCGCGGCGTACTGATGGGCGATGGCGCCGCAGCCGTCGTACTGGAATCCCGCGCGAGCGCCAACGCGCGCGGCGCGCCGGTGCTGGCAACGTTGCGGGCCGTCGGCACGAGCTGCGATGCGGCGCACGAGACGGCCCCGGATCCGGCGGGCATCGCCCGTGCCATCGAGGATGCCTACCAACGCGCCGGTCTGGCGCCGGAGGACATCGACATCATCATGGCCCACGGCACCGGTACGCCGCTCAACGACAAGGCCGAGGCCGAGGCCATGCAGCGCGTGATGCGGCAGCACGTCTCGCATCCACGTATCTGTGCGATGAAATCGATGACTGGGCATACCTCGGGGGCGTCGGGGCTGGTTGGCGTGGTCACGGCGATCGAAGCCATCGAGTGCGGCATGCTGCCGCCCACCGTCGGGCTCGAGCACCTGATGCCGGAGGCGCGCGCCATGAATATCGTCAACGAGGCCACCCCGGTCAATGCGCGGCTGGCCCAGGTGAATGCGTTCGGCTTCGGCGGCGTCAATGCCGTGGCCATCCTGGAGTGCGAATCATGAATCCCCGCACGCAGGCCATCCTCATCTCGGGTCATGGCTGGGAGATCCCGGCCTTCTCCGCCCACGACAGCCTCGCGGAGGGGTTGCGGGCCGGTCCCGCCGCGCCGCATTTCACGCCCGAGCGACTGCTGGGCAAGAAGGGGCTTCGCTACAAGGAGCGCTCCACGTTGCTGGCCCTCTGCGCAGCATCCAAGGCGCTGGCCGACGCCGGCTTCGTGAAGGCGGACACCGTGTCCTTGCACGATGACGGGTTCGGTGTGGTGGTCGCTACCAACACGTGCAATCTGGATACGGTCTGCCAGGCAGCGGAGACCATCCATCGCCAGCACGTCAATGCCACCAGCGCAATGGATCTACCCAACGCCTCCAGCAATGTCGTCTCGGCCGCCATCGCCATTCGCTTCGGACTGCGTGCGCTCAACCTCACCGTCTGTACCGGGGCTTCGTCGTCGCTCGATGCCATCGTGCTGGCCGCCAATGCCATCCGCAACGGCCGCGCCCGGCGCATGGTGGTTGTCGCGGTGGAAGTGGATGGCCCGGCGGCGCGCAGCCTGCTGGCCGGCCGCCGGCTTGCCGAAGGCGGCGGGCTGCCCGCCTTGCTGGAAGGCGCAGGCGCCTTGGTGCTCGAGCGGACCGATGATGCCAACGCCCGTGGCGCACGCCACCATGGTGCCCTGGCCGGCTACGCCTATTGCCATGCCGATGCGGCACGTTCGCCCGCCCTGGACGCCCTGCTGACCGATCATGCGAGCAAGCCTTGTTACGTCGCCGGCGACAGCTTTGCCGCCCACGCGGTCACCGCACTCCATCAGCGCGAGGGCGCGCAGCGCGATCTCGGCATATTGTCCGGCCCGGCCTATGGGGCCGGCACGCTGTATGCGCTGATCCATCATTGCGAACAGGCACGCGCCGCGGAGCCGGAGTCGGCTCGCGGGGCGGTCGTCCTCGGCGGTGGCAGCTGGGGGGACCGCCGCGCCGGAGCCATCGTCATTGAAGCGGGCGGCGTCGGGCAATGACGACGCTGCTGGCATCACTGGGCGGCTACACGCTTCAGGCGCGGGTGTGTGGGCCCGTCGGCGCCCCGCTGGCCGTGCTGGTCCACGGGATGATGGAAGCAGGCAGCGTCTGGGAACCGCTGCTGCCGCGCCTCGCCGCCACGCATCGGTGCGTCGTGCTGGACCTGCCCTGGAACGGGTTGCAGTCTGGCCTCTGGGGCCGGGTGCTGCCACCCGAGCGGTGGTTATCCGCTGCGCTTGAGCGCTTTCAACTGTGCCCGGACGTCTGGATTGCCCACTCGTTCGGCGCCAACACCGTGCTGACGCTGCTTGCCCAGCACCCGGCCACACCCGGGGCCACCGCGCCCGCCGCGCTGGTCTCGCCGTTCTACAAGGCGTTACACCGGGAGGTGACCTGGTCCCTGTTCCAGCAGCACGTCAACGCATTCCCGGATTTTGTCCAACAGAGCATCCGCGCCCGCACCGCGCGCCCGCTGGCGCCGGACGTCCTGCAGCGCATGACACGCACTGCCTGCGAGCACTTCGGTTGCTACGTCTGGACCGAGTTCTGGCGCCTGTACTCCGGGATGCCCTTCCTTCCCCTGCACGAGGTGCGCCAGCCACTTCTCGTGTTGGCCGGCGGCGATGACCAGTTTGCGCGATTGCCCGACGTCCGCGCGATGGTCGACACCCTGCCGGCAGGCCGGCTCCGTGTCTTTCGCGATGCCGGCCATTTTCTGCTGAACGATCTCCGGCACGACGCTGTCGGCGCCATCGCGCAGTTCCTGCAGGTGCGCGGCGATCCAATGCCGGCCACGCCTCGCCAGACTTGTGCTGGCGCCACCCCTTCCTTCCACTCCACGGAATCCACGCCATGACCTTGCATCACTCCGACACGACTGGCTTCGACCGCACCCACACCAAGGTCCGGCCCCGCTTCGAAGGCTGCAACATCTGCACCTGGATCGGCTTCAAGCACGTCATGTATTGCATCGAGGAAGCCGTTGTCGATCATTTCCGCGCGCACGGCTTCGGACCGCGCGAACTCTATGAGCAGAAAGGTCTCTGTCTCGAGATCGTCGATTCGAGCGTACGGATCCTCCATGCGCTTCACATTGACGATACGGTAGATATCGAGGTCGTGCCGTCGCCGAAGGCACCGAACGGGGTGCTGCGCGTCGCCGTGACACTGACGGTGCCGCGCGACGGCAAACCATTGAAGGCCGTCACCGGTTACGTGGACGTGCTGTTCCGCCTGGACGACAGCGTCGTAACCCCACAGCCAGCCAGCGGGGAGCCGCGCCTCGCGCCATACACCTGTACCCGGATCCGGCGAGGGCCGCAGCGCTCCATTCCCGATGCCGGCCTGGCCACGGCGCGCCAGGCCGGTAACCCGCCGCTGGACGTGCGTCGCGCGCTGGCTGCCGATGAAGGCAACCGCTTCGTCTGGCAATGGCGGGTGCCCTATTTCTACTGCCACTTCAACGATCGCCTCCAGCATTCGGGCTACCTGAGACTGATGGAGGAGGTGCTGGATCTCTTTGTCGCCGAGCGTGGAATCTCTATCCGCACATTGCTGGAGAACAAGAAGTGGATTCCCGTCGTACCGCAGGCGAGCCTCCAGATCCTCGACGAAGCGATGATGGAGGAGACCATCCACACCGTCTTCACCGTCGAGGATATTTTCAAGGACACCACCTATCGGTCGCGCATGGATTGCTATGTCGAACGGCATGGCGGACTGGTTCATACGGCGACTGGCCTGATCACCCACGGCTACGCGGTGGTCGAGAACCGCCGTGACTGGTCGCTCGTGACCTTCGACGCCGAGGTCTCGGCCGCCCTGCGCGGCAGGCAGTGCGCGGACTGAAGGAGGCGGCATGCAGGCAGCACATCCCGTCTTCTATTTCTCGCTGCGCAGCCCCTACTCGTGGCTGGCCTTGCACGATCTCAGGCAGACACGGCCCGATCTTCTCGCCGCCGTCCAACTGGTGCCTTTCTGGGAGCCGGACGCGGACTACCAGGCGCAACTGAGCATGGTCGGCAGCACGTTCCTGTATCACCCGATGTCGCGCGAGAAGCATCTCTACATCCTCGCCGATGTGCGGCGCCTTGCGGCGCGGCGCGGGCTCCGGCCGGTGTGGCCACTGGATCGCGCGCCGCGCTGGGAGGTGCCGCACCTCGCATGGATCGTCGCCGACATGCACGGGCAGGGGCTGGCCTTCCTCGAGCGGGTCACGCTGGCGCGCTGGCAGGAAGGCGCGGACATCTGCGATCCCGACGTCATCGCACGGCTGGGCAGTGCGCTGGGGCTGGACCCCAACGCGCTCTCGTCGGCCCACACGGATGCAGCCGTCCGGGAGGTCGGACTGACCCGGCTGCAGGACTGCATCCACACGGGCGTGTTCGGCGTGCCGTTCTTCACTGTCGGCAGGGAGAAGTTCTGGGGCGTCGATCGCCTCCGGGACTTCATGGCCGCCGCCACGGGCATGCCTGCCATCGATCTGTCCGACCCGTTGTGCAGCGAGGACAGCCCGCCGGCGGCAATCCTCGACCATGCCGGCGGCTGCGGCTAGGAGCATTCGTCATGGAAGCAACCCCTACCGTTACCGTCCTGCTCATCGAGACGCACTCCCCCGCAAACCCCGGCGGCACGGAGTGCATCCGCCTGGCCGAGGCGCTGCTGAAAGCCGGCGATTCGGTGCAGTTGCACCTGATGCAGGACGGCGCGACCTGGCTGCAGCAGGACCCGGACACGATCCGCACACTCAGCCGCCGGCATGGCGGGCAATTGCGCATCACGGTGGACGATGTCTCGCTGGCCCTGCGCGGCGTGGCGGCGACGGTCAGCCGTGGCGTTGCCACCGTCATCGATGCAGACACCCTCGTGCGCGCTATCTGCGAGCCGTCGACCAAGACCATCTGGCACTCCTGACATGACCGCATCTCTCCCCCCGGACGCCGCGCCGGGCTCCGTCTTCTTCGGCATGATGGGCACACCGTTCCGGTCCGAGACCGTGACCTCCCTGTTCCGGATGGTGGATGCGGCCTTGCGGCAGGGCCGTCACGTCACTGTGTGGAACTGCGGCCACGCAACCGGGCTGTCGCAGATCTCGCTGTGCCGCCCACCGGACCTCTTCGCGCCGGACGCACCGGCGGGCACGACAACCGCCACATTGGTCCAGACGCTGAAGCGTCGCTACGGCGACCAGCTTGAGTGGCTGGTATGCCGCTATTGCATGGAAGAGCGCGGCAACACCCAGCAGATCCCCGAGGCGATGGTGAAGATTCCCTTCAGCTTCCAGCACTACCTCAGCGCTGCAGACAGCGCGATGGTCCTCGGAGTCAAGTCATGACGGCCACCGCCGGCCGGGGCAGGCGCCGCTCCCGCAGTTCACTCGCCATTGTCGAGCAAGCCTATCGCGGCAGTCTGGAGGAGCAGTACGGGCACATCGTATGGCTGAGCCGGGTCATGCGGCAGATGGGGGCCGACCATGCCCTCCTGCTCAAGGCCGATACCGTGTTGTTCGCGCGACGCGACCAGCCGGCGCCGTTGTTGACGTTGGGTGGCCTGACGATAGACGGACTTTCCCACCACGAGTCCGGCGTCGCCGCGTTGGTCGCCGCCAACGTCCCGGTGTACGCATGGCGACCCGACCTGCACCGCCTGCGTCTTTCTCCTGCGGACCTCATCGACGGCGTCGAGTCCGTCGACGAGGCGGACATGCCGACCCTCATTCATCACTTCAACAACGTCTGGTACTGGTGACGATGCCACCCTCCTCCCCTTCCGCCACACTGGGCGAAGCGCTGCTGGTCAGCGGCACGGACCTTTTCGCGCTGGGGCACTATCCCGGTGCCCCGATCTATCCCGGCGTCCTGCTGCTGGACCAGTTGCTCGTCCTGGCGGAACGCCTCGCCACGCGCACGGCGGGGCATCCCATGCGCGTCCGGACGATGGCGCGGGTGCAGTACCTCGACGCGATCCTGCCCGGTGACGTCGTCAACCTCGAGGCAACTGTCCGGACGTCCGGGCCGGACGGACTCTCCCTGGCAGCCACCGCGAGTGTTCGCGGCAAGCCTTGTGCGCGGGCCAGCTTCGCCTGTGGCGCGCCGTGTGCCGCCATCGAACATCCTGCCGTGGCGCCGTCTCAGGCGCCACCGGTCCTGACACACCGCCAGGTCGCGGCACTGCTGCCGCATCGCTACCCCTTCCTGTTGGTCGATGCGGTCCAGAGCTACACCGCCGGCGCCCAGATCTGCGCGTGCAAACTCGCTACCCGCCAATCACCGCTGTTCGCCGCACAGGCACCGGCCGTGTACCCGGCGGGGTTGGCTATCGAATCCCTCGGGCAAGCCGGCATCGCGCTCTTCTTCCTTGGCCAGGCCGGCGGGGCACCGAGGGAGGTGGTACTCGGCGCCATGACCGGCATCGAACTGATCCACGACGTGCCCTTCGACTCCGTGCTGACGCTGGACGCCCGGATAGACCGGCTACTGCCCAATGCGGTGGTGTTCGGTGGTGAAGTCCGTATTGGCCCCACGCCGGTGATTCGCGTCGGCAGCCTGGTCGCGATGATCGACCCGCGTCACGCGCCGACATGACCCCCTTTTCCCGACTGCGCTCACCAGGAGGCCCCAACCATGCGCATCGATGGCATTTCCTTTCTTCCGGCATCCCGCAGGATGGACAACGAGGCCGTGCTGGATGAGATCCGCCGTCACAGCACACCCGGATTCGACGGCAACGTCGAGCACGCGCTTACCTACATCCGCTGGAAGCTCAATGAAACGCAGGCGAAGACGCGCTACTGGTTCGACGAGGGCGAGCGGCCGCTGGACCACATGGTCCGTGCCGCCGAACAGGCGATGGCGCAGGCCGGCTGCGGCCCGGATGACGTGGATCTGCTGATCTACGCGGGCAACACCCGGGGCTTCATCGAGCCCGGCGATGCGTACTTCGTTGCGGACGCGCTGGGCATGGACAGCGTGGACTGCTTCGACATCGTCGACGCCTGCATGGCTTGGACGCGCGCGTGCGACGTGGCGCAGAGCCATTTCCTGTCCGGCCGTTACCGCACCGCACTAATCGTCAATGCCGAGTCGTACTACGTACCGGGCGGCGTCTCGTATCCGAGCAACTTCACGCTGGGTTCCCTGCGCGACATCGCGCACTGTTTCTCCGCTTACTGCGGGGGGGACGGGGCAACCGCCACGCTGCTGCGCGCCGATACAGAACAACCCTGGGTCTTTCACTACCTGTCGACGAAGCGGGGCGTCGATCTCTGCACCATTCCGCTGCCGGGCCACCTCGGGCGCGCCCGGCCCAGCGAGCGCATCGGCCTCAATGGCCTTGGCGCCTTCACATCCTTCAGCTCGCTGGTCTTCGGCTATAGCCAGCACATGACGGACTCGCTGAAACTGCTTGCGCCCTATCGCGACAGCATCCGCCTGCTTTTTCCGCATACCGGCGGCTCTGTCCCCGCATTCCAGGGCTGGGCGGACGAGGCCGGGTTCGGGCACTGCATCCGCCACATCTTTCCGGACTACGGCAACGTGGGCGCGTGCTCCATTCCCGCCGCCATTGCCCTGCACGCGGGCGATGGGTCGCTGGCACGCGGCGACCGGATCGGATTCTGGATCGGCAGCGCCGGCATGTCATTCGCATCCTCGACGTTCATCTACTAGATCGGAGCCCGACCATGCTCTACGCCATGACCCTGCTGCCTTCGATGGCCTGGTTCGCCGCCTCGTACCGGCTTCGCGCCGCACGCCGCCCTCCCGCCGACCGGGCCAGCCTGCTTGGCGAATGCATCGCCCGCTTCTGCATCGCCTCGGGCCCGCTGTACATCAAGATCGGGCAGATCCTCTCGACCCGCTCCGACCTGTTCGGGCCTGACACCATCGCCGCGCTGCAACGGCTGCAGGACGATGTCCCGGCAGCTGACGAGCCGGCCGTGCGAAAGCTCCTCGCCGAGGCGTTCGGCAGCGGGTATGAATCCGTCTTCGAATCCTTCAACTATGTTCCGCTTGCCAGCGCGTCCATTGCGCAAGTCCATGAAGTGCGGCTCGAGGGTGGCGAGCGCGCGGCGGTGAAGCTGGTCAAGCCTGGCGTCTCGCGCCGCCTGCGCAAGAGCCTGCGATCGATTGCCCGGCTCGCGGCACTGGCACATGCCATGGTGCCCTCGTTGCGCCATTTCAACATGCCGGTACGCGTGGCCGAGTTGCGCGAGTTACTGCTGCCACAGGTCGACATGGAGGTGGAGGCGCGCAACATGACGGCGCTCGCGCGGAATTTCGCCAATCACCCCTTTGTCATCATCCCACGGGTGCACACCGCACTGACCCGCCGGAGCGTGCTGACCATGGAATATATGGAGGGCATTCCGGGCCGGGACTTCGAACGAGTGGGCATCCCCCGGGCGCAACTGGCGCGCCGCTTCCAGGATGCCATCTACACCATGCTCTACATGCATGGCGTCGCCCATGGCGACCCCCATCCCGGCAACGTGCGTTTCACGGCGGACGGCAAGATCATCTTTCTCGACTTCGGCATCACGGTCTACGTGACGGAGGCAGAGAAATGGGGATTGGCGTCGTTCTTCTTCGCGTCGATCCGGCATGAATGGGACCTCGCCACCACCCGCTTCCTGAGTCACTTCGTCGTAGACAAGGAGGCTGTGCGTGACCATCGCCAGTTCTTCGAGGACGTCAAGGCGGTGATCCTGCGGCACTTCTACGAGATCGCGGATCAGTGGAAGACCGACGAGTTCTTCTGGGACATCAGCCAGGCACTGCGCCGCCACGGTGCCAACTACACCCCGAACTTCACCAAGGTCGAATTGACGTTAACCACCTGCGAGGGCTTCGGCAAGCAGATCGATCCGGACATCGACGTCTGGGCCAATTCCCGACGGTTCTCGGACAAATACTCGCCCTACATGAATGACGATGTGCGCCAGCGCTTCGACGGCCATTTCCACCGGGCAACGCCAAAGACACTGGCGATGCGTGACGACGCGCAGCGGTTCATGATCGCGTCCATCCACATGAACCGTTACTTCTTCCCCTGCACCTATCCGATGTTCGCGCGCCGGGCCCAGGGATGCCAGATCGAAGACGTCGACGGCAATCGCTATATCGATCTCACCGGTGGCTACGGGCCGCACATCCTCGGCTACGCGCATCCGGCAATTGTCGCCGCACAGCAGGCGGCCATGGCGGACGGTTGCCTGAACGCTGTCGGCAACCCGTCGGAGGTTGAACTTACCCGGCTGCTGGTGGATGCGTTCCCGGGTAGCGGTTACGCCTGCCTCTCGAATTCGGGAACGGAGGCCGTCATCCAGGCGCTGCGCATTTGCCGCGCCTACCGGCAACGCGGAAAGGTGGCGAAATGCGAGGGCCAGTACCACGGCTTCTCCGACCAGGCCATGGTCAGCTCGTGGTTTCAGCAACGCGGGCCGGTAGAGCGGCCCGAGCCGGTTGCAGGCTGTCCCGGCACCCCGGACGAAACGGTGAACAACACCGTTGTCCTCCAGTACGGCCATCCAGAAAGTCTGCGCGTGCTGCGCGAGCGTGCCGAGGAAATCGACTGCGTCATTCTCGAACCCCTGCCGTTTTCCGTGGGGAGGCTCGACACCGAATTCCTCCAGCAATTGCGTGCGGCCTGCTCCGAGCTCGACATCCCGCTGGTGTTCGATGAGGTCGTGAGCGGCTTCCGCGTCTGCTACGGCGGCGCCCAAACCCTGGCGAACGTCACGCCGGACCTGACGGTACTGGGCAAGATCATTGGCGGCGGCATGCCGTGCGGCGCCGTGGTGGGGAGCCGGAAGCTGATGGAGATCGCCCGCAGTACTGCCGACCCCTTCCGCGACTACGAGACGCGGGTCTTCCTGGGCGGCACCATGAGCGGCAACTCATTGAGCGCCGCGTCTGGCGCCGCGATGCTGACATATCTCCGCGACCATCCCGAGGTCTATCAGACGCTGCATGCGAAGAGTGAATGGCTGCTCGAGCAGCTGACAAGCATCGCCCGCGCGCTGCAAGTGCCGGCCCGCATCAAATCCATGCGCTCGATCTTCACGGTGAGCTTTTCGCATCGGGAAACGCGCTTCTATCGCGAGATCCAGGGCGGCAGCGACTACAAGGCCAGCATCGCACTGGCCTATTACATGCGCACGCATGGCGTCTATATGCCGGAGCTGCACTTTCTCGCCCTGAGCGACGCCCACATGCCCGCCGATCTGGAACAGGTCTGCGAGGCGTTCCGCCAATCACTCACCGAGATGAAACGCGATGGCTTCTTCGTCGACTGAACCCCGCCTGCGCGACCCGGACGCGTCCCATCACGCCTTGGCCATACGCTATGCAGCATGGCTGGTCAGGCGGCGATGGATGGTGATCGTCGCGACGGTGCTACTTTGCGTGGCGGCCAGTGCGGGACTCGAGCGCATCGCCTTCAGCAGTGACTATCGCGATTTCTTCCGTTCGGACGATCCGCAACTGCTCGCCAATCAGGCACTCCAGGACGCCTATGCAGACGACAACCAGGCGCTGGTGGCCTTTGTCCCCCGAGACGGGACGGTGTTTACGCCTCGCGCGCTGGATGCAATGGCGCGCTTCACCGAACTGGCATGGCAGCTGCCCCATGTGCGACGCGTGGACAGTCTCACGAACCATCAGCATGCCGAAGCCCACGACGATGACCTCCGGGTGCGCCCCCTATACCAGCCGGGGACGGGCCAGACACCCGAAGCGATCGCGGCCATCCGCGCCATCGCACTCAGCGAGCCGCTATTGGTAAAGCGGTTGGTCTCGCCCGATGGGTCTGTGGCGGGAATCAGTATCAGCTTCACACTCCCCGCGCCAACGGAGACAGCCTTGCCGGAGGCCGTGCATGCACTGCGCGCCCTGATGGATCAGGCGCGCGCGCTGGACCCCGATATCCGCGTTATGGCCACGGGCGGCATATTGCTCGACAACGCCTTCGACGAGGAAGCGAAGGCCGACCTGGCCACGCTGACGCCACTGATGTACGCGCTGATTCTCGTCGTCATGTTCGTGGCGTTGCGCAGTGCGTGCGGCGTGGCGGCTGCGTTGCTGACGATGACGTTGGCGATCTTCGCCGCGCTCGGCATGGTCGGCTGGCTTGGCGTCAAGCTCACGGCCATCTCCGTCTCCACGCCGACCATCCTCACCACCATCGCCGTCGCGAATTGCTTGCACGTAATTGTCTACACGATCCGGCGGATGGGGGCCGGCGCGTCACGGCATGAGGCCGTACGGGATGCCGTGGCAGCAAACGCCCCCATCATGCTGGTGGCCTGTGGCACGGACGCGCTCGGCTTCTTCAGCATGTGCCTGTCGGACGTTCCACCGGTCGCCAACTTCGGCGTGATGCTGGGCATTGGTGCCATCGTGGTGCTGCTGTTGTCAGCGTCGTTCCTCCCGGCGTGCCTGGCCGTGCTGCCGATCTCCGGGCAGCAGCGGATGCTGCGGCAGGGGCATGCCATCGGCCGTATGGCGGGCGCCCTGGTGGCGTGGCGAAAGCCGGTGTTCATCGGGGTGGCGCTGCTCAACCTCGCTGCCGCCTGGTTCGTCACGCGCAATCAACTCGAGGACAATTTCGTCGACTATTTCAGTCCGGCCGTCGAGTTCCGCCGCGATACGGACTTCATCCAGTCGCATCTATCCGGCGTCCATACCGTGTACTACGCGGTGCCGTCAGGTGTCGGGGGTACGGTGGGTTCGGCCGCGTACCTGCGGGATCTGGACAGGCTTGCCGACTGGCTACGCGCGCAGCCCGAAGTCTTCCAGGTCAGCTCGCTCGCCGACGTGGTCAAGCGCGTTCACCGCACGCTGCATGGCGATGCGTCGACCGCATATCGCGTGCCTGATGATGACATGGCGGCGGCCCAGGTATTACTCGTGTACGAGCTGTCCCTGCCACCCGGGCTGGATCTGAACGATCAGATTCGGATCGACCGCTCGGCCAGCAAGCTGACCGTGGTCCTGCGCGACATCACGTCCACGGCATTGGTGGCCTTCGACCAGCGCGTGCAGGCGTGGATGCGCGCAAACCTGCCGGCCGGCATGCAGGCGTCTGGCGCTGGGCCGTCCATCATGTTCTCGCATATCGGCGAGATGAATGTCGCCGGTACGCTGCAGGGGTATGTGCTGCAGATCCTGCTCGTTTCCGTCGTCATCGGGCTGGTGTTGCGCAGTGTCCGACTGGGCTTCGCCAGCCTGCTTCCGAACGTCCTGCCGTCCTTGATGGCTTTCGGGCTTTGGGGAGCGTTTGTCGGGCAAGTCGGCCTGTCGGTGGCGGTGGTGGGGGTGCTGACCTACGGGATCATCGTCGACGACACGATTCACAGCGTCTTCAAGTACCACCGCGCCCGCACGGTGCTGGGTCTGTCACCCCGGGCGGCGGTGGAGAACGCGTACAGCATTTCCGGCATGGCGGTGCTGTTCACCACTTCGGTCCTGGTGGCCGGCTTCGGCGTACTGATCTTCTCGCACTTCGACCTGAACGCCGACATGGGAATCATGTCCGTGCTGACGATCGCGATTGCCGCCATCGTGGACCTTGTGCTGCTGCCGCCATTGCTATTTGCCATCGACCGGGACACCCCGAAGCCGGCTTCCGCCCCCCACTCCCAACCGTTGAAAGGCATTTGACATGATGAAGCTCCGGATGCGCCTTGTGGCGCTTGTGTTCTGTCTGATCGCGGTATCGCCCGTGGCTGCGGCGGCGGAAGACGCCACCCGCGGCGAAGCCATCGTCGCGGAGATGTACGCGCGCGAACGCGGGTTCAGCAGCTATCGCATGGATATGGAAATGATCCTGCGTGACCGGCATGGCCAGCAAAGCGTGCGCAAGATGCGTGGCGCCGTGCTCGAGACGGACGGCGACGGTGACAAGCACCTGATGCTGTTCGAGTCTCCGGCCGACATCCGGCACACGGCTTTCCTGAGTTTTGCGCATGCCGATAAGCCCGACGATCAGTGGCTATACCTGCCGGCCCTGAAGCGCACGCGGCGCATCGCCTCGGACAGCAAGTCGGGCTCGTTCATGGGCAGCGAGTTCTCGTTCGAAGACCTGACCTCGCAGTTGCCGCGCAAGTTCAGCCACCGCTATCTGGGCGACGAAGACACCGGCGGGACACCGTGCTTCAAGGTCGAGCGCACGCCCCGCTACGAGGGCTCCGGCTATACGAAGCAGGTGCTGTGGATCGACCGCGAGCGGTACGTGACATTGAAAGCGGAACTGTACGACCGTCGCGGGGCCTTGCAGAAGACGCTGGAGAGCGGCGACTTTGCCGCCTACGGACAGCAGTTGCTGAAGCCAGGGTGGATGAACATGGTGAACCATCAGACCGGCAAGTCGACCCGCATCAATATGTCTGGCTACAAGTTCCGGGATGGCGGCGTCGACAAGCGGGATTTCGAGCCGCAGCGGCTGGAGTATGTTCGCTAAACGGGGATGCGTCCGTTGGCTCGCTACCCTGTGTCTCGTCTGGCATGCGGGCACTGGCCACGCGATGCCAGTCGTCGAGACAAGCGGGAGTATCGGTCCGGAAGTCTGGCTGTTCAATCGTCCCCCCGCATTTCAGGCACAGCACCAACATGCCGCGGCCTTGGTCCTCAATCTCGGCTGGGTTGTCACACACCCCATGTACCCGGGCGTCACCGGCCGGCTGACCCCTTACGTCCGCCTGGACGTTTCCGATCCGGACATGCGTTACTTCGATTTTCGCGAAGCCACCGTCCGTGCCGAGCGCGGCGACAACCTCTGGCAAGCCGGGATGGAGACATTGGACTGGAGCGTGATGGAGTCACGCCATCCGGTCAACATCATCAACCAGATCGATACCCGCGCGGACATCGATCTGGAGGCCAAACTCGGCCAGCCGATGCTGTCTTACACCCGCTTCAGCGAGGCGTACGGACGTCTCGCCGTGTACTGGATGCCGTGGTTCCGGCCCCGCCCCCAACTGGGCCTTCGAAGCCGGCAACGCATGGGGCCGCTGGCACCGGAGGCCCCCTCCCACGGCCTGGCGCCCTGGCAGCGGACCAACGATATCGCCGTACGCTGGTCGGGGACCATCGCGGATGCCGACGTCGGTGCCTACTACTTCGATGGCTTGTCACGCGAGCCCACCATCGCCCCCGACTTGACGACGGCCTACCAGCGCATCCGACAGTTGGGGGTGACCGGTGTGTTGCCCGCTGGCAGCATGCTGTGGAAGGGCGAGGCGATCTTTCGTTGGGGGCAGGGTGCGCCTTTCGGTGCCTACATCGTCGGTGCGGAATACACATTCGCCAGGCCCGACGGCGACCTTTCACTGCTGTTCGAATACCTGCGCGACCACCGCGACGCCAGCGCGCCGTTCACGCCGTTCACACACGGCCCCTTCGCCGGCGTGCGTATTCGCCTCAACGAGTCCGGTGATGCGGAACTGCAATACGGCGTGCTGCACGACCGTGCGACCCGCATCCTGATGCACAAACTCGAGTTCAGCCGTCGGTTCGGCAAATCCGCGCGGCTGCGTCTGGTAGCCCGTAAGGCGAGTTGCAACGGCGACAGCGTTTTTGAGGCGCTGTGTCGCGACAGCATGTTGCAGGTCAATCTGACCCACAACTTTTAGCCCTACGCTTTTGATCCCAACCCTATCCGAGGTCATGATGATCACGCCAATTCTCGCCACTTCCGCCGCAGCTTGCAGCGCGCTTGTCGCCTTCCTGCATATCTACATCATCGCCAAAGGGCCGCAGGCGTACCGTGCCTTCGGCGCCGGCGAGGCCCTCGCAGGCATGGCGGAGCGCGGCTCCTGGGTGCCGGGATTGCTGACAGCGGGCATCACGGGGGCGTTCTTCGTCTTTGCTGCCTACTATGCGGCGGCGGCCGGGTTGCTGCCGACGCTCCCCCAGATGCGCATTGCGGTGATCGGCATTGCAGCAATCTATACGCTGCGGGGCGGCCTCATCGTAGTGGGATGGGTGCTCCGGCAACCCCTGTCCACGTTCGACATCCAATCCTCGTTCGCATCTCTGGCTATCGGGCTCCTTCACTGCGCGGCCGCCTGGTGCTGGCTCGCAGCGACCGATGCTGTCGAGACGGCGCGCTAACGGGGCGTCGGCAATGATTCGCATCGTTCCCGCCTGCGTGTTTCCTGGTCAGGGGTCGCAATCCGTCGGCATGCTTTCCGCGTGGCGGGGTGAGCGTGTGTTCGTCGAGACGATCGACGAAGCCTCGGATGTGCTTGATCTGGACCTCTGGCACCTTAGCCAGCATGCCGATCCAGCGGAACTCGCCCGCACGGTCAACACGCAGCCATTGGTGGTGGCGGCGTCGATCGCGATCTATCGCACCTGGCAGGCCCAGTCTCCAGTAGACGTGCCATGGGCGATCGGACACAGTGTTGGGGAAATTTCAGCGCTGGTTGCCGCCGGTGCCCTGGCGCTGCCGGATGCCCTGCACATCGCGCGCCAACGGGCGCTGGCGATGATGGCGGCGGTAGCGCCCGGGGTTGGGGGCATGGCAGCGGTCATCGGTCTCGATGACCTGACAGTGGAACGACTCTGTTCCGCCTGCGCCGGAGGTGGCGGCGTACTTGAGCCGGTGAATTTCAATGCGCCCGGGCAAGTGGTGGTGGCCGGCCATATGCCGGCCATCGAGCGTCTCAAGGTGGCCACCCGGGAGGCCGGCGCAAAGATGGTGTTCGTGCTGCCAGTCAGTGGCCCGTTCCATAGCTCGCTGATGCAGCCAGCGGCGGAGGCGCTCGCCCGGTGCCTCGACGACATCCGCGTCGCGGCCCCTTCGTTGCGCGTGCTGCACGGCAATAGCCTTGAAGTCGCCACGGAGGCGTCGATCAAGCCGGCGCTAGTGGCGCAACTGACTGCCCCGGTGCGCTGGACGGCAATGGTTCGGCACCTCGAGGCCGACGGCGTCACGCACATCGTGGAATCAGGACCCGGGGAGGTATTGACGAATCTGTGCCGGCGCGTCGCTCCCGCGTTGTCCGTACTGCCCCTGCATCTGCCCCAAGGCATGGAGGCCGCCGTGCTGGCCCTGTCGTGAGCAGTCAATGGCTGCGGATCGCGCAGACGAAAAAAAACCCGGCTCGAAAGCCGGGTTTTTCACTTCCAGTGCAGCAACGATCGCGATCAGACCGCGTCGCCGTCGCCTTCGGTCGCCTGCACCACGGGCGGCTCGATGAAGAGCGATTGCTCTTCGTCCGAGATCGCCTGGGCGCGTTCGCGCTCGGCCGCCTCGCGTGCCTTGCGGGCACGGTGGTAGGCCAGGCCGGTACCGGCGGGGATCAGACGACCCACGATCACGTTTTCCTTCAGACCACGCAGGTCGTCGGTCTTGCCCATGATCGCGGCCTCGGTCAGCACGCGCGTCGTTTCCTGGAACGATGCCGCCGAGATGAAGCTGTCCGTGGACAGCGACGCCTTCGTGATACCCAGCAACAGGTTCTCGTGCGTGGCCGGACGCTTGCCGTCCGCGATCATGCGGTCGTTCTCGTCCAGCAGTTCCGAACGCTCCACCTGCTCACCAGGGATGAAGCGGGTGTCGCCCACGTCCTGGATCTGCACGCGGCGCAGCATCTGA
Source organism: Cupriavidus sp. 10L45 (assembly GCF_056395225.1). Lineage (NCBI taxonomy): Bacteria > Pseudomonadati > Pseudomonadota > Betaproteobacteria > Burkholderiales > Burkholderiaceae > Cupriavidus > Cupriavidus sp. 10L45. The sequence goes on along the minus strand of NZ_JBFTJC010000022.1, from coordinate 12,468 downwards.
CGAACAATCACTTCGATGTGCTTGTCGTTGATCTTCACGCCCTGCAGACGGTACACGTCCTGCACTTCGTCCACGATGTAGTGCGCCAGTTCCTCGATGCCCTTCAGGCGCAGGATGTCGTGCGGGTCCGCCGGACCTTCCACGATCATTTCGCCCTTGTTCACCACCTGGCCATCGTGCACCAGCACCTGCTTTTCCTTGGCGATCAGGAACTCGTGGGCGTTGCCGTCCAGGTCCGTGATAACCAGGCGCTGCTTGCCCTTGGTGTCCTTACCGAACGATGTCGTACCGGTGACTTCCGCCAGCACGGCGGCGTCCTTCGGCGAACGCGCTTCGAACAGTTCGGCCACACGCGGCAGACCACCGGTAATGTCGCGAGTCTTCTGCGATTCGGTCGGGATACGTGCGAGCACTTCACCCACATGCACCTGCTGGCCGTCCTTCACGGTAATCAGCGCGCCCACCTGGAAGCCGATGGTCACGGAGTGGTCCGTGCCCGGAATCTTGACTTCCTGGCCGTTCGCGTCGAGCAGCTTCACCTGCGGGCGCAGGCCCTTGGTGGCAGCCGTACGGCGCTTGGCATCGATCACCACGAGGGTCGACAGGCCGGTGACTTCGTCCATCTGCTTGGCGACGGTCACGCCCTCTTCGACGTTCTCGAACTTCGTCATGCCGGTGTATTCCGACACGATCGGGCGCGTCAGCGCATCCCACGTGGCCAGCTGCGTACCAGCCTTGATGGCCTGGCCGTCCTGCACCAGCAGCGTGGCGCCGTACGGGATCTTGTGGCGCTCGCGCTCGCGGCCGTGGTCGTCCGTGATCAGCGTCTCGCCCGAACGCGAGATCACGATCAGTTCGCCCTTGGCGTTCGTCACGTAGCGCATGGTCGCCGTGAAGCGGACCGTACCGGTCGCCTTGGCTTCCACGCTCGAGGCCACTGCCGCACGCGATGCCGCACCACCGATGTGGAACGTCCGCATGGTCAGCTGCGTACCCGGCTCACCGATCGACTGCGCGGCAATCACGCCCACCGCTTCGCCGGAGTTCACCAGCACGCCGCGGCCCAGGTCGCGGCCGTAGCACTTGCCGCACAGGCCGTAACGCGTGTCGCACGCCAGCGGGGTGCGGACCTTGACTTCGTCCACGCCGAGGTTGTCGATCAGGTCGACGAGGTCTTCGTCCAGCAGCGTGCCGGTCTCGATCGCCGTTTCCTGCGTTTCCGGGTTCACCACGTCAGACACGGTCACACGGCCGAGGATACGGTCGCGCAGCGCTTCGATCACTTCACCGCCTTCGACCAGGGCCTTCATGGCCACGCCGTTGGTGGTGCCGCAATCGTCTTCGACCACGACCAGATCCTGCGTCACGTCGACCAGACGACGGGTCAGGTAACCCGAGTTCGCGGTCTTCAGTGCCGTATCGGCCAGGCCCTTACGCGCGCCGTGGGTCGAGATGAAGTACTGCAGAACGTTCAGGCCTTCACGGAAGTTCGCCGTAATCGGCGTTTCAATGATCGAGCCATCCGGCTTGGCCATCAGGCCACGCATACCGGCCAGCTGGCGGATCTGCGCTGCGGAACCCCGCGCGCCCGAGTCGGCCATCATGTAGATGGAGTTGAACGATTCCTGCTTGACCGTATTGCCTTCGCGGTCGACCACGTCTTCGTGCTGGAGCTGCTCCATCATCGCCTTGCCCACCTGGTCGCCGGCGGCGCCCCAGATGTCCACGACGTTGTTGTAACGCTCCTGGTCCGTCACCAGACCCGACATGTACTGCTTGTCGTATTCCTTCACCTTGGCAGCGGCGTCGGAGATGATCTTCTCCTTCTGCGGCGGCACCAGCATGTCGTCGATGGCAATCGAGATACCGGCGCGCGTCGCCAGGCGGAAGCCCGACTGCAGCAGCTTGTCGGCGAAGATCACGGTCTCGCGCAGACCGCACTTGCGGAATGCGGTGTTGATCAGGCGCGAGATTTCCTTCTTCTTCAGCGGCTTGTTCAGCACTGAGAACGGCAGGCCCTTCGGCAGGATCTCGGACAGGATCGCGCGGCCGACCGTGGTGGCCTGCAGCGTGATCTTGGGCGCGAAGCGGGCATCGCCCACGGCGTCCTTGTCGACGAGCACGTACTCGGTGATCCGCACGTTCACGCGCGAAGCGAGTTCGACTTCCTTGTTCTCGTAGGCGCGGATGACTTCGCTGATGTCAGCGAACGTCATGCCTTCACCCTTGCCGTTGATCTTGTCGCGGGTCGTGTAGTACAGACCCAGCACCACGTCTTGCGACGGGACGATCGACGGATCGCCGTTGGCCGGGAACAGCACGTTGTTGGAGGCCAGCATCAGCGTGCGGGCTTCCATCTGTGCTTCCAGCGACAGCGGCACGTGAACAGCCATCTGGTCACCGTCGAAGTCGGCGTTGAATGCCGCGCATACCAGCGGGTGCAGCTGGATGGCCTTGCCTTCGATCAGCACCGGCTCGAACGCCTGGATCCCCAGGCGGTGCAGCGTCGGCGCACGGTTCAGCATCACCGGGTGCTCGCGGATCACCTCTTCGAGGATGTCCCACACCACCGGCGTCTGGCTTTCCACTTCCTTCTTCGCCGCCTTGATCGTGGTGGCGATGCCCATCGTTTCCAGCTTGTGGAAGATGAACGGCTTGAACAGCTCGAGCGCCATCAGCTTGGGCAGGCCGCACTGGTGCAGCTTCAGCGTCGGGCCCACCACGATGACCGAACGGCCCGAGTAGTCGACGCGCTTGCCCAGCAGGTTCTGACGGAAACGACCGCCCTTACCCTTGATCATCTCGGCCAGGGACTTCAGCGGACGCTTGTTGGCGCCGGTCATCGCCTTGCCGCGACGGCCGTTGTCCAGCAGCGAATCCACCGCTTCCTGCAGCATGCGCTTTTCGTTGCGCACGATGATCTCGGGCGCCTTCAGTTCCAGCAGGCGCTTCAGGCGGTTGTTCCGGTTGATGACGCGACGATACAGGTCGTTCAGGTCCGAGGTGGCGAAACGGCCGCCATCCAGCGGTACCAGCGGACGCAGTTCCGGCGGCAGCACCGGCAGCACTTCCAGGATCATCCACTCGGGCTTGATGCCCGAACGCTGGAACGCCTCGAGCACCTTCAGGCGCTTGGCGAACTTCTTGATCTTGGCTTCGGAACCGGTGGCCTGCAGCTCGGCGCGGATCTGTTCGATCTGCTTCTCGATGTCGATGCCGCGCAGCAGTTCACGGATGCCTTCGGCGCCCATCATGGCGACGAACTCGCCCTCGCCGTACTCATCGCACTTCGCGATGTAGTCGTCCTCGGACATGATCTGGCTCTTCTTGAGCGGGGTCATGCCCGGTTCCAGCACCACGAATGCCTCGAAATACAGCACGCGTTCGATGTCGCGCAGCGTCATGTCCAGGACCATGCCCAGACGCGACGGCAGCGACTTCAGGAACCAGATGTGCGCAGTCGGCGCAGCCAGTTCGATGTGGCCCATGCGCTCGCGACGCACCTTGGCCAGCGTGACTTCGACGCCGCACTTCTCGCAGATCACGCCACGGTGCTTCAGGCGCTTGTACTTGCCGCACAGGCACTCGTAGTCCTTGATCGGGCCAAAGATCTTGGCGCAGAACAGGCCATCGCGTTCCGGCTTGAACGTCCGGTAGTTGATCGTTTCCGGCTTCTTCACTTCACCGTACGACCACGAACGGATCTTCTCGGGCGAGGCGAGGCCGATCTTGATCGCGTCGAACTGCTCTTCCTGCTGAACCTGCTTAAAGAGATCGAGCAATGCTTTCATTGCAACTCCTTGTTTCGCCGCGGCACCGAAGTCTGTTCGGGGCCACGGCATTCATCCTGTGGGAAATCTTCTCTGCCGGGTCTACCGGGCCGGCGCCCGCCGCAGCGGGACGCCGTCATCGCGCCGATCAGTAACGATCGAGATCGATGTCGATACCCAACGAGCGGATTTCCTTCACCAGCACGTTGAACGATTCCGGCATGCCGGCGTCGATCGAGTGCTCGCCCTTGACGATGTTTTCGTACACCTTGGTACGGCCGTTCACGTCATCGGACTTGACCGTCAGCATTTCCTGCAGCACGTACGACGCGCCGTAGGCTTCCAGTGCCCACACTTCCATCTCACCGAAACGCTGGCCACCGAACTGGGCCTTACCGCCCAGCGGCTGCTGCGTCACGAGCGAGTACGGACCCGTCGAGCGCGCGTGCATCTTGTCATCGACCAAGTGGTGCAGCTTCAGCATGTGCATCACACCCAGCGTGACCGGACGCTCGAACGCTTCGCCGGTGCGGCCGTCGTACAGCGTGACCTGCTGCTTCGACGGGGTCAGGCCCTTCTCCTTGGCGATCTCGTCCGGGTAGGCCAGGTCCAGCATGCGGCGGATTTCATCCTCATGCGCACCGTCGAACACCGGCGTTGCGAACGGCACGCCCTTCTTCAGGTTCGAAGCCAGTTCCAGCACTTCGGCGTCGGTCAGGCTGTCCAGGTCTTCCGGCTTGCCGCTCTCGTTGTAGACCTGGGCCAGCAGCTTGCGCAGCTCCTGTGCCTTGGTCTGCGCCTTGAGCATGTCACCGATGCGCTGGCCCAGACCGCGCGCGGCCCAGCCCAGGTGGGTTTCCAGAATCTGGCCCACGTTCATCCGCGACGGCACGCCCAGCGGGTTCAGCACGATGTCGGCCGGGGTACCGTCCGCCATGTACGGCATGTCTTCGATCGGCACGATCTTCGACACCACACCCTTGTTACCGTGACGACCTGCCATCTTGTCGCCAGGCTGCAGGCGACGCTTCACGGCCAGGTACACCTTGACCATCTTGATCACGCCCGGCGGCAGTTCGTCGCCCTGCGTGAGCTTCTTGCGCTTCTCTTCGAAGGCCAGGTCGAATTCGTGACGCTTCTGCTCGATGGCTTCCTTCACTGCCTCGAGCTGGGCCGCCACTTCTTCGTCGGCCGGACGGATGTCGAACCAGTGGTACTTGTCCAGATCGGCCAGGTACTCGCGGGTCAGCTTGGCACCCTTCGCCAGCTTCTTCGGACCGCCGTTGACCGGCTTGTCGAGCAGCAGGCGTTCCAGACGCTGGAATGCATCGCCTTCCACGATACGCAGCTGGTCGTTCAGGTCCAGGCGGTAGCGCTTCAGTTCGTCGTCGATGATCGACTGGGCACGCTTGTCGCGCGTCACGCCTTCGCGGGTGAAGACCTGGACGTCGATCACGATGCCGCTCATGCCCGACGGCACGCGCAGCGAGGTGTCCTTCACGTCCGATGCCTTCTCGCCGAAGATGGCGCGCAGCAGCTTCTCTTCCGGGGTCAGCTGGGTCTCGCCCTTCGGCGTGACCTTGCCCACCAGCACGTCGCCAGCCTCGACTTCGGCACCGATGTAGGTGATGCCGGACTCGTCCAGACGCGCGAGTTGCGCTTCGGCGAGGTTCGAGATGTCGCGCGTGATTTCTTCCGGTCCCAGCTTCGTGTCACGGGCGACGACCGACAGTTCCTCGATGTGGATCGAGGTGTAGCGGTCTTCGGCCACCACGCGTTCGGAGATCAGGATCGAATCTTCGAAGTTGTAGCCGTTCCACGGCATGAACGCCACCAGCATGTTCTGGCCCAGTGCCAGCTCGCCCAGGTCGGTCGAGGCGCCGTCGGCGATCACGTCGTTACGCGCGACGATATCGCCAACCTTCACCATCGGACGCTGGTTGATGTTGGTGTTCTGGTTGGAACGCGTGTACTTGATCAGGTTGTAGATGTCCACGCCGACTTCGCCAGCAACGGCTTCGTCGTCGTTCACACGGATCACGATACGCATGGCATCGACGTAGTCCACCACGCCGCCACGCATGGCCTGCACGGCGGTACCCGAGTCAACGGCCACGGTACGTTCGATGCCGGTACCCACGAGCGGCTTGTCCGGACGCAGGCAAGGCACGGCCTGACGCTGCATGTTCGCGCCCATCAGTGCACGGTTCGCGTCATCGTGTTCCAGGAACGGCACCAGCGAGGCAGCGGCCGACACGATCTGCGACGGCGCCACGTCGATGTACTGCACGCGGTCCGGAGTCACCATGCGCGTTTCGCGCTCGGAGCCTTCGCGGGACGAGACCAGTTCATCGATCAGGGTGCCATCGGCATCCACGGTCGCGTTGGCCTGGGCCACCACGTACTTGCCTTCCTCGATGGCCGACAGGTAGTCCACCTGGTCGGTCAGCTTGCTGTCCACCACCTTGCGGTACGGCGTTTCCAGGAAGCCGTATTCGTTCAGGCGGGCGTACAGTGCCAGCGAGTTGATCAGGCCGATGTTCGGGCCTTCCGGCGTTTCGATCGGGCACACGCGGCCATAGTGGGTCGGGTGCACGTCACGGACTTCAAAGCCGGCGCGCTCGCGCGTCAGACCACCCGGGCCCAGTGCGGAAACACGGCGCTTGTGGGTGATTTCCGAGAGCGGGTTGGTCTGGTCCATGAACTGCGACAGCTGCGACGAACCGAAGAACTCGCGAATCGCCGACGAAATCGGCTTCGAGTTGATCAGGTCGTGCGGCATCAGGTTCTCGGTCTCGGCCTGGCCCAGACGTTCCTTGACGGCACGCTCCACGCGCGACAGACCGGCGCGGAATTGGTTTTCCGCCAGTTCGCCCACGCAACGCACGCGACGATTACCCAGGTGATCGATGTCATCGACCTCGCCCTTGCCGTTACGCAGGTTCACCAGGATCTTGATCGTCTCGAGGATGTCTTCGTCCTGCAGCACCATGCTGCCCTCGCCGCTCGGGCGCGACAGACGGCTGTTGACCTTCATGCGGCCAACGCGCGACAGATCGTACGACTCTTCGCTGTAGAACAGGCGCTGGAACAGCGCTTCCACGGCTTCCTCGGTGGGCGGCTCGCCCGGGCGCATCATGCGGTAGATCGCGATACGCGCGGCGGTCTGGTCGACGGTCTCGTCCACGCGCAGCGTCTGCGACATGTACGGGCCCTGGTCCAGGTCGTTCGTGTACAGCGTCTGGATCTGCTTGACACCGGCTTCGCGCAGGTTTTCCAGCAGCGTCTCGGTCAGCTCGTCGTTGGCGTTGGCGATCACCTCGCCCGTGTCCGGGTCGATGATGTTCTTGGCCAGCACGCGGCCGAGCAGATAGTCTTCCGGCACGCTGATCAGCTTGGTACCGGCGGAGTCCAGGTCACGGATGTGCTTGGCGTTGATCCGCTTGTCCTTCTCCACGACCACGCGACCGTTCTTGTCCGCGATGTCGAAACGCGCCACTTCGCCACGCAGGCGCTCGGGCACGAATTCCAGCTGCGCGCCTTCCGACTGCAGCGTGAAGTTGTCGAACACGAAGAAGTGCGCCAGGATTTGCTCCGGCGTCAGGCCGATCGACTTCAGCAGGATCGTCACCGGCATCTTGCGGCGGCGGTCCACACGGAAGTACAGGATGTCCTTCGGATCGAATTCGAAGTCCAGCCACGAGCCACGGTACGGAATAATCCGTGCCGAGAACAGCAGCTTGCCCGAGCTGTGCGTCTTGCCCTTGTCGTGCTCGAAGAACACGCCCGGCGAACGGTGCAGCTGGCTAACGATGACACGCTCGGTGCCGTTAATCACGAAAGAACCGGTCGACGTCATGAGCGGAATTTCGCCCATGTAGACTTCCTGCTCCTTCACTTCCTTGACCTTGCCCGGGTTCTCGCGATCGTTGATGATCAGGCGAACCTTGGCACGCAGCGCCGAGTGGAACGTCAGGCCACGCTGCTGGCACTCCTTGACGTCGAACGGCGGGTTGGACAGGTGATACGAGACAAACTCCATACGGGCAAGCCCGTTATGGGAGGAGATTGGGAAAATCGCGCTGAAAGCGGCCTGCAGACCCTCTGTTTTGCGACGCGCGGTCGGCGTTTCCGCTTGCAAGAACTGGGTGTAGGATTCAATCTGGGTGGCAAGCAGGAATGGAACCTGATGAACCGTCGCGCGCTTCGCAAAGGATTTGCGAATGCGCTTCTTTTCGGTGAAGCTGTACGCCATGGGATCTCCGAATCATCGCAGGGCAGGCTGGACCTGGCCGGCACCTGAGGTGTTCAGCGACTGGGAGGGGATTTGGCGGTTGGCCGCTACCAACCTCTGGCTGACGGTGTCCGCACGCTGCGGGCGGTGTGGTCATTGCACGGCGCAATGCCTGTACTCGCCCGGGGGACACCCGACCAAACTTGTCTTCTGCAGTCGGTTCAGAAGACAAACATCAGCAACCACTTAGTGTGCCACTGATGTTTGGCTTCTGCTAAGGCAGCGAATGATTTCGCTCGCCAAGCAGTCTATCCATCACTTTATTTGCGCCCTGGCCGGTACTTCGATCCGCCGGGTGCCCAATCAAACACACCCACAGAAGCGCAAAAAGGCTGGCGCCGGGATTTCCCTTTGCCAGCCCCATCCGCGTGCCACGAGGGCACGCGCGGTACCACTTACTTGACGTCGACCTTTGCGCCTGCGTCTTCCAGCTTCTTCTTGGCGTCGGCAGCAGCAGCCTTGTCCACGCCTTCCTTGACAGCCTTCGGAGCGCCGTCAACCAGATCCTTGGCTTCCTTCAGGCCCAGGCCGGTGATTTCGCGAACAGCCTTAATCACGCCGACCTTGTTGGCGCCAACTTCGGCCAGGATCACGTTGAATTCGGTCTGCTCTTCAGCAGCAGCAGCACCGCCAGCGCCCGGGGCAGCAGCCACGGCCATAGCAGCGGCGGACACGCCGAACTTCTCTTCGAACGCCTTGACCAGGTCGTTCAGTTCCATCACGGACATCGAGCCTACGGCTTCGAGGATGTCGTCTTTAGTGATTGCCATTTGGAATACTCCTACTAGATGTGATTCGGTATCGGTAATGCGATCTGTCTTTGCGAGGCCTGCGACAGCTTAAGCAGCAGGGGCTTCCGCTTCTTCCGCGGGAGCGCCTTCGCTCTTCTTGGCAGCCAGGGCGGCCAGCAGACGGGCGAAGCCCGACACCGGTGCCTGCATGACACCAAGCAGCTGAGCAATCAGTTCTTCGCGGCCCGGGATCGAAGCCAGTGCCTTGACGGCCACAGCATCGAGCACCTTGCCGTCATACGACCCAGCGCGCAGGACCAGCTTGTCGTTGGTCTTGGCAAAGTCGTTCAGAACCTTGGCCGAGGCCACTGCATCTTCGGAAATCCCGTAGATCAGCGGACCGGTCATTTGCTCTGCGAGGCCTGCAAACGGCGTACCTTCGACGGCGCGGCGAGCCAGCGTGTTCTTCAGAACGCGCAGGTACACGCCTTGCTGACGAGCGTTGGCACGCAGCTTGGTCAGATCGCCAACCGCAATGCCGCGATATTCGGCCACGACGATGGTCTGGGCCTTGGCGACTTGCGCCGAAACCTCAGCAACGACGGCCTTCTTATCTTCAATATTGAGTGGCACGGTTAAGCTCCAAAACGATGCGGTGCTCGGGAAATCTCCTCTGCAATCGCATCAGTCCAAACGAACGGCGTCCGATTGGCCCGAATCACCCGGGACATGCCCGGATTCATCAATCCCTTCGGGTGCGCCATCTGCGCTGGCGGGACGGCTGCCATCGGGCGATGCCCGCATGTGCCGACCGATTAAGTCCACGCTGCCTGATTGCTGCGGCATGAACACCAGCGGTCTTTGATAACCAGCGGTACCTGCCGTCGCGCTGCGTTGCCGCTGCGCGGTTGGCGGGCACCACTGCCCAAAGCCTTGCTTCGTCGCCCTTCGGCGCCGAAACCGACCCCGGCGATGCCGGGATCCTTCATTCCTGCCCTGGCCGGCGTTATCGGGAACCGGTCAGGTGAGTGCCGTCGGGCTTAGGCCGACAGCGAGGTCTGTTCGACGCGAACGCCAACGCCCATCGTGGACGACACGGCGATCTTGCGCAGGTACACACCCTTGCTAGTGGCCGGCTTGGCCTTGACCAGCGCGTCCAGCAGTGCGGACAGGTTGCTCTTCAGCGCGGTGTCTTCGAACGAACGGCGACCGATGGTGGCGTGGATGATACCGGCCTTGTCGACACGGAATTGCACCTGACCAGCCTTGGCGTTCTTCACAGCCTGGGCCACGTCCGGCGTCACGGTGCCAACCTTCGGGTTCGGCATCAGGCCACGCGGGCCGAGGATCTGGCCCAGCGTACCGACGATACGCATCGTGTCCGGCGAAGCGATCACGACGTCGAAATTCAGGTTACCGGCCTTAACTTGCTCGGCCAGGTCTTCCATGCCGACGATGTCAGCGCCAGCAGCCTTGGCGGCCTCGGCCTTTTCGCCCTGGGCGAACACGGCCACGCGCACCGACTTGCCGGTACCGGCGGGCAGCACCACGGAACCACGCACCACTTGGTCCGACTTCTTGGCGTCGATGCCCAGTTGCACGGCCACGTCGATCGACTCGTCGAACTTCGCCGAAGCGCAGCTCTTCACCAGGCCCAGGGCCTCGTCGATCGGGTAGAACTTGGTACGCTCGATCTTCGCCTTGTTGGCGGCGACGCGCTTGGAAACCTTAGCCATTTACAGACCCTCCACGGTGATGCCCATCGAGCGAGCCGAACCGGCGATGGTACGCACGGCGGCGTCCAGATCGGCGGCGGTCAGGTCAGCGTTCTTGGCCTTGGCGATGTCTTCAGCCTGGGCGCGGGTGATCTTGCCAACCTTGTCGGTATGGGGCTTCGGCGAACCCTTGGCGATGCCTGCTGCCTTCTTGATCAGCACGGTCGCGGGCGGCGACTTCATCACGAAGGTGAAGCTCTTGTCGGCGAAGGCGGTAATCACCACCGGCACCGGCAGACCAGGTTCCATGCCCTGGGTCTGGGCGTTGAACGCCTTGCAGAACTCCATGATGTTCAGACCACGCTGACCCAGTGCGGGACCAACGGGCGGGGAGGGATTTGCCTTACCAGCCGGAATTTGCAGCTTGATAAAGCCAATGATCTTCTTGGCCATTTCTACTCCAATCCAGATCCGGATTCCTCGGGAACACGGATCCTGTTGAGTCGTAACGCGCTATCGCCATGCCTGTCGGCACAGCCTCACGCTCCTCTTTGGGCGGACCTCTCAGCCTGCCCTCTCTGTCCGCCCCGGCACTCGCGCGCCGCGGCGGTCAAATCCTTAAACCTTCTCGACCTGGCCGAACTCGAGCTCGACCGGCGTTGCGCGACCGAAGATCGTGACCGAGACGCGCAGGCGCGACTTCTCGTAGTTCACTTCCTCGACGTTGCCGTTGAAGTCGGTGAACGGGCCGTCCTTGACGCGCACCATTTCGCCCACTTCGAACAGCGTCTTGGGACGCGGCTTCTCGACCCCTTCCTGCATCTGGGTCATGATCTTGTCGACTTCGCGCTGCGAAATCGGGCTCGGGCGGTTACGCGCGCCCCCCACGAAGCCGGTGACCTTGCTGGTGTTCTTCACCAGATGCCACGTCTCGTCGGTCATTTCCATTTCCACGAGCACGTAGCCCGGGAAGAAACGGCGTTCGGTCACGGACTTGTGACCACCCTTGATTTCCACGACTTCCTCGGAGGGCACCAGAATGCGGCCGAACTTGTCCTGCATCTCGGCGCGCTCGATGCGCTCCTGCAGCGCGCGCTGCACGCTCTTTTCCATGCCGGAGTAGGCGTGCACCACATACCAGCGCTTCTTCGACGAAGGCGATTCGGCTGCCGTGGTTTCCTGCTGAGCGTTATCCGTCATGTGTTACCTCTTATTTCCAGCCCAGCACGAGGGAGAAAATCACCCACTCGATGAGCTTGTCGGCCGACCACAGGAACAACGCCATGATCACTACAAAGGCAAACACGAGCCCGGTCATCTGACCGGCTTCCTTGCGCGTCGGCCAGACGACCTTTTTGACTTCCCGATACGATTCCTTGGCGAACCCCACGAAATCCTTGCCGGGGGCGGACACGAGCGCCACGACGACGCCCAGTGCGAGACCGGCGAACAGCGCCGCGCCACGCACGTACGACGGCTGCTGCGCGAGTACGTAGAAGCCGATTACTCCCGCAACCACCAGGAGCCCCGCGACGACGAGCAGCCATTTGCCGCTCGAGGCGCCTACGGTTTCGACATTGGGATTGGCCATGTTTCGCAAACGAGACTAAGCCGCGTCACGATTCATTCTCGCGACGCGGCTGATTGATTTGGCAGGGGCAGAGGGAATCGAACCCCCAACCTTCGGTTTTGGAGACCGACGCTCTGCCAGTTGAGCTATACCCCTAAAAACAACTTCGGGGTCGACGATTCCGCCAACCCCTCTGGCAGACGACCACGGCCGGTTGGTGCCGTGTTCGCCAGTATTACTGCTTAGTCGAGGATCTTTGCCACGACGCCGGCGCCGACGGTACGGCCGCCTTCACGGATAGCGAAGCGCAGACCTTCTTCCATGGCGATCGGGGCGATCAGCTTGACCGTGATCGACACGTTGTCGCCCGGCATGACCATTTCCTTGT
>NZ_JBFTJC010000021.1:0-52349 GCF_056395225.1 Cupriavidus sp. 10L45 | reverse complement strand
CAGGTGCGATTCGTCTCCGTGCCTCCCTATCGGCCAGACGAATTGGGAAGGTTTGCCGTGCATTTTCTGCGCGACGGCAATGTCAAGGTGTTCGTGACGATGATGAATCTTCACCATCCTGACTATCCCTTGAAGGGCGATGAAGCTCGATTGTAGCCAAACCTATTGGAGAGAACGACATGCCTTACAGCATCACGCCGCCGCCGAACATGCCCGCAAGTGGCGTGCGCGACCTTACACCACGGGAGACTATACAGCGAGCCAGGGCAATGGCCTGCATCCGAAAAAAAGATCCTGCCCAGTGCGGTGGCCAGATATATGTGAGCCTCTTCTTCGACGGCACGGGCAACAATATGGACTGGGAAGAGCCAGGCCTCGGCACCACTCAGATGGCGGCGGGGAAACATAGCAACATTGCTCGCCTGTACAAAGCGAGTTTTGAAGATCTTAAATCTGGTTTCTTTTCCCAGTACATACCAGGAGTCGGCACCCCTGTCCCTGAGATTCGCGACACTGGTGGCTCGCTTGGCCTTGCGGCGGGGTATATGGGCGCGGACAGGATTAACTGGGCGATACTGAGTATCCTGGATTCGGTACACGAGTACCTGACGGAAACTACCTTGTTCGGCACCGGTCAAGTTGGAACCGTCGCTAACCTAGCGAGCAAGACTGGCTTCGAAACTCGATATCGCCGTAGGGTGATGGACACCTGGGAGAAGCGACTGGAAGCGGTCGTAAAGGACCGCGAGCGCAAGGTCACGCACATCAACATCGCCGTGTTTGGCTTCTCTCGTGGCGCGGCCACGGCGCGCGTGTTCGCCAACTGGCTCCTCCAGTGGCTGGAGCAGGAGGATGGCGGCTACCGACTCGCCGGCATTCCGTTGCGCATTTATTTCATGGGCCTGTTCGATACCGTGGCGTCGGTCGGCGTGGCCGACATGCTGCCCGGTTTCGATGGCCGTATGGACTGGGCGACGCCCGCGAATCTGGATATCCATCCCGCCGTGGAGCAGTGCGTCCACTTCGTGGCGCTGCACGAACAGCGCGCGAGCTTTCCGCTTGAGCTTGCCGCACGTGCCACGCAGGTGGCGTATCCAGGCATGCACTCCGACGTGGGTGGCGGCTATCGTCCCGGGGAACAGGGCAAGGCGATGCCCGGCGGCGGTCTGTCGTCGCCACATTTGTCCCAGGTTCCGCTTATCGACATGCATCATGCCGCGCTCGTCGGCGGCGTACCGCTCAGGAGCATGGAGGAAATCAAAGCCGCTCCCCTCATTGCCCCAGACTTCGATTGCCCGCCGGCACTGGCGGCCGCAGTGAACAACTTCTTCGACCATTGCGGGATCAAGACGTCGGCGAAGGGCAAGGATGGCGTGGTGGCCGTCCTTCGATCCCACACGCTGCAATACCTGCAATGGCGAGACGGCCTTCTCCGGCCGGGTCGTCTAATGGAGAACCGACGTTTCTTCAGAGAGGCACACCTGAGGACCGACCGGGCGCAACTACGGGAAGCCCTCAAGGATTTCACCGCGCAGCTTGTCGACCTCCGCGTCTGGGCCCAGGACACCGGGGTTGCAGCAGTGGCGCTCGATGGAGTGGCGAGATTGAATCCCATTGCCGGCGCCGTGCTTCGCACTACGCGAGGCCGGCGCGCCGGACCCGTGGATGCCGAGACGCTCCGCATGCTCGAAGCGGTCAGCCTTGGCGCCACATTGCCCCCCGCCGTGCAGCACCTGATGGACGACTACATCCACGACTCGCGGGCCGGCTTCCGGATTGGCGGAATGATGGAGCCGAGGGAGCTGACCGATGGCTACTTCCGCTATCGCCGTGTTTTCTGAATCGGGAGGACGGACATGAGTGATCTCATCCGATTGGGCGACGCCACCGATCACGGCGGCAAGGTGGTCAGCGCCTCGGCCACCATGCGCTACGACGGCCGCGCGGTGGCACGCATGGGCGACAGCGTGTCGTGCCCCCGGCATCCGGAAGTGCGTCCCAACCTGATCATCGAGGGCGATGCTTCCATGCAGGATCATGGCGTGCCCATCGCGCGGCACGGCCATCGCGCCACGTGCGGGTGCAAGCTGATTTCAAGTCTTCTGTGAGGCCCGGCCCATGACAGTGGAATTGCCGCGTTCAACGCTCGACGCCGAGCCACCGGTGCGGCCAGCAACAGCCGTGTGGCTGTGCTTGCTGGCCGCCTTTCTGGCGGCTGGCGCCCTCTTGACCTTGCTGGCGTGGCCCAAGGACGCACCGACAGGAACACCGTGGTTCTGGATGTGCCTGGTCGGCTTTCCGTTGCTCGGGTGGTGCGTGCTATTCGGCTTCCGGCTCCACTTCTACGAAGATGAGATGAACCGTCTGACCGCCACGGCGGACGCCCGGCAGCGCGAATTCGAAGCTGCCGTGGCATTCGGCGCCGAGCCGCTAGCGGTGCTCCACGCCGCGTATCTTTGCGCGATGCGGACCGGTTGCGCATCCGGTCTGATCCTGGAGCGGGATTCGGTTCTCGTTGCCCACTCGCCGCGCCCGCATCTGCCGCCGGTTCGCCATTCCAAGCTGCCGCTGGCCGAGGAAGTGGAGCCGGGTGGCCGCTATGCGGAAGTGTTCGAAGCCATTCTCGGACAACTGGAAATGCCGCTACGCGCGTTGCCCCCGAGCGTGCCGCTGGATGTCACGTTGCAGGTGTCCGATGGCGTCGATCCGGCGCCGCTTCGCCACGCCTGGCAGACATGCTGGACAGCCACGGGCCTCCATCATGTTGAAGCCTCGGTCCTCCCAGCCAATGATGGGCTGATGGCGCTCGATGCCTGGCTAGACGAGACGGGTGGCCCGGCGCTGGAACGATTCCGCCTCTTCGTTGCCGTCCAATTGCACGAGACGCCGCCACAGAACAGCGCCGAGGCGGCCGTCGCGCTGCTATTGGGCTGGGCGCCATTGGCGGAGCGGCTTGAGCTGCCCGCCATTGCCACGCTACATCGGCCTGTGGCCGCCGCCCATGGCCTCGCCGACACCATCCGGACAGCCGCGCTGTTCGGCCAGATAACGCCGGATGCCTTGACACACCTGTGGCAATCCGGCCTGCAGAAGGCCGAGAAGGCGGCCATGCTGACCGAGGGCTCGGATATCGCCTTGGGCGCGGTGCAGACCGATGCATTCGCCGGCGTGCATGACATTGATGCGGCGCTGGGCAACCCTGGCGTGGCCACCCCATGGCTTGCCGCTGCACTGGCTGTAGAGAATGCCCGGCAGCGTGGCGAGCCGCAATTGATTGCGTGCAGGGAAAGCACGCTTTGCCTGGCAGTCGTACGCCCCCCGGCTGGCCCCAAGGAACAGGAAACAACGTGATGACACATCCAAAGAGCCGGGGGTACACCATCGTGGTCTCCGCCATGACGGCGGCGGTCGCAGCCACGGCATACCTGATGGGCGATGGCAGCGAGGCCGCCCGGCGGCAAGCGGTCATTGCGATGATCGTGGGCGCCGCAGTGCTCCTGATGCGTGGTCCGGTCGCCGCGGCGTGGAAGGTGCTGGCCGCCCGATCGGCCCGAGACACGCCGCACCAGCGCGATCCGGCAGCGCGCCGGGGCAGACGGGAGCCCGGCGATGTGGCACTGAAATCGACGGAATATGACAGGCTCAAGCAAGCGTTGCAGGACCCGGGCGCCCGTCATCTGCCTCGTCTGCTGCTGACGGGCGATGACGCCGTCATTGCCGAGTTGCTGCCGGGCATCGTCAACGACCGCTGGCAGATTACCGAAGAAGCGCTTCTGCTGTGGAATCAGACCGGGCCGGATGGCCAACCAGACCGCGCCTGGCTGGATCGACTCCGCAAGCTGCGGGCCGCGCCGGTGAGCGCCATTGTGTTGGTGACACATGGGGAGGCCGATTTACGACCCCAGCGCCGGGGAATCGTCACGCTGGGCATGCGGCTGGACCACATTGCGAAGTCGCTACGCTGGGCGGCGCCGGTCTACGTGCTCGACGTCGCCCGTATCCATGACGTGGCCGGCGACGGGCCCACGTCTGTGATCGGGTGCGAACTGCCGCCGCGAGCCAATGCGGCGGCCATTTCCGTTGCCTTGGGTGAACTGCGGAGCCGCCTGGCGACGCTCGGGATTGAAGCGTTGATCGAGAACGGCCGCGACCGCTTCCTTGCACAGCTATCCCAACGCCTCGACATCCGTGGCAAGGCGCTGGCAGACTGGATCTTCGGCATGAATGCCCGGCCCGGCACTTTCATGCCGATCCGGGGTGTCGTCTTTGCGCCGGGACCAGGCGCGATGTCGGGCGGATCGGGCTACCATCCCGCTGCAGTCCTGCCGCTTTGGCGCTATGTCGGCGAGCGTGCCAACCGTATTGGCGGTCGCCGCATCGGCTTCCATCCGGTCACCGTCTTCTCGACCATCGCGCTTGTAGCCATTGGTCTGTGGAGCGCCGGGATGTTGCTCTCCGGCTTCCAGAGTGCCCGCAGCATCCATGCTGCGCAGGAAGCCGTCGATGCCATCGCCGCCGCCCCCAACACCGCCGAGCGCCTTCGTTCGCTGCTTGGCCTGCAACACGAAATCGCGCACTACGCGCCTGATGCCGGCCACCTGGCATCGATCTCCACCCGCCTCGGCCTCAATCGCGACGCCGCCATCGCTTCCGCGCTGTGGGAACTCTACGCCAAACATAGCCGGGAACTGCTTGTCGCGCCGATCCAGCAGAATCTCGAAGATGAACTCGCCGAGCTGGCGCAGGTCCAGGCCGCTGGCCTTGACACGCAAGCCAGCGATTGGGCGCTCCGTGGACGAGAGAGCCTCAAGACGTATCTCATGCTCGCCAACCCGGAACGCGTCGAGCCGGACTTCCTCAAGACCCAACTCGTCCAGTACTGGCAGACCGATGCCCGCATCACGCCGGGCGAGCGCGACGACCTGGCCGAGCGCCTGCTCAAGTTCCACG
Organism: Cupriavidus sp. 10L45; assembly: GCF_056395225.1. NCBI lineage: Bacteria > Pseudomonadati > Pseudomonadota > Betaproteobacteria > Burkholderiales > Burkholderiaceae > Cupriavidus > Cupriavidus sp. 10L45. Next base: position 47,399 of record NZ_JBFTJC010000021.1, on the reverse strand, counting down.
CCGACCACTTCAAGTCCCATCCTGACTGGCGCATCTCCGCACGCCCGGAGTTGGTAGCAGGCGCGCGCCGGACAGTGCTCGCGGTGATCGACCAGCGCAACGCGCAGGACACGCTCTACAGGCAGGTGATCGACGGGATTGGCGGCCGGTTTCCCGACCAGACATTGGCGTCGCTGACACTCGGCACCGATGCACGCGGGCTGATCCGCGCGAATGCGCTGGTGCCGGGCGCCTACACCCGGCAAGCCTATGAGGACCATGTGGCCGAGGCAATCGAAAGCGTCGCCAAGCGCACGCAGGTCACAAGCGATTGGGTGCTCTCGGGCGCTAGCGCGCCACAGCAGCCTACGTCACCCGCCGACCTCCATGCCGCATTGACAGCCCAGTACTTTGCCGACTATGCCGACCACTGGCAGCGCTTCATGAACAGCCTGCAATGGGAGCCGGCGCCTACGCTGCCGGCCGCCATCGATCAGTTGAAGCTGATGGCGGACGCCCGCCAGTCGCCGGTCATTGCGCTGATGACCTCGCTCGAATATCAGGGCCGGGCTGGAGTCCGGGCTGACTCGCTGTCCGACACGCTTGTAGCCAAGGCGCAGGACATGCTTGGCAAGAAGCCGGCTGGGCCGAAGCGGGTGAAGCCCGCCACCGCCGGTCCCTTGGGACCATCATTCGGGCCGATCACCCGGCTCGTGGCGCAGGATCAGGCCAGCGCCGGCGACCTGAGTCTGCAACGCTTTCTCGAGCGCGCCACGGCATTGCGGCTGCGGCTGCAGCAAGTGAGCAACAGCCCGGACGCCGACGCCCAGGCTCGTCAGATGGCGCAGGCGCTGTTCCAGGGCAAGGCGTCCGAGTTGGCCGATACCCAGGCATATGCCCGGCTGATCGCCGCCAGTCTGGGTGCAGAGTGGGCGAGCATGGGCGAGGCGTTGTTTGTCCGCCCCATTGCCCAGGCGACGCAAACCGCGCTCCAGCCCGCCCAGGCGAGCCTCAACGCGGCCTGGCGCGAGAGCATTGCCATGGCGTGGGGCCGCTCGTTCACCGGTCGCTATCCGTTTGCCGACACCGCCAACGACGCCTCGCTGCCCGAGTTGGCGCGCTTCCTCAGGCCACAAGGGGGGCTGATCCAGGGTTTCCTCGCCGCGCAGTTGGCCGGCGTGCTGGAACTGCAGGGCGATCAATGGAAGCCTGCTGCGACGGGCGGACAGGCAGTGGCATTCGATCCGGCCTTCCTGGACGCGATCAACCGCCTCCAGCGGATAGGCGTGCGCCTGCTCGCACAGGGCGAGCCGCGCTACCAGTTCGAACTCAAGCCGATTCCCGTGTCTGGTCTGACCGATACGATACTGACGCTCGACGGCCAGCAACTTCACTACTACAACCAGCGCGAGACATGGCATGCCATGACCTGGCCCGCCAGCAGGCCAGACAGCCCAGGCACCCGGCTGCAATGGCGGACGGAAGCGGCCGGCACCAACAAGCACTATGAGTTCACGGGGCGATGGGGGCTGGTGCGGATGCTCGAGCGCGCCAGCGTCGAGGCGATCGACAGCGGGACGTTCCAGATCACTTGGCAGGGCTCACCCGACAGACTGGTTTCGAATCTTCCGCCAGAACCCGATAGCCTGATGCCCCGCGCAGCGATGCAGCCTGTGTCGAAGGACATCGCCTATCCGATCCGCTACCTGATGCGCACCGAACTCGGCCAAGGGCCGTTGGAGCTGCTGGCATTGCGCGGATTCGTGTTGCCGTCGCGCATCTTCGCCGATCGCGCGCCGACCGCATCGGCGTCGCCCGCTTCGAACCAGACTTCAGGTCTGCGCCCCGTGCCATAAGCCAGCGGCGCTGAGAACATTTGGCACACATTTTCGGAGAATGGCGATGGTAGTGCCCGGCATGGCACTGCAGTATGCGTGGCGTTGCTTTCCAACCTCACCGGACGCGCATGCAAAGACGACATTTTCTGGCCGCATTGGCGGTATCGACCGTAGCCACCAGCGGCTGCGTCACGAGAAAGCTGTTCAAGGAAATCGACAAGCCGAGGTTCCGTGACTACCAGGAGACGGCGAGTCAGATCCTGATCTCACAAGACAAGAAGTCCCTCGTCGTCCTCGGGAAGCGCTATCACTATGTCATGGCGGCGCCGAAGGGCCTGGTCGAGGTCATCCAGTCCGCGCTCCATCCGCGTGTGCGCGCAGTGTTCAGTACCTTTACCGTGGACCTTGACGGCAACGTCATGGGACGCTTGACGCTGAAGGCCGCCGACGCGTTCACGGCGGAGGAAGTGGCGCTCGCCGTCGCCCTTGGTTTTCCGAAGAATTGCGGGACGGAGCGCTGTGGCGCCGCGCAATATACGATCAAAGGCAAGCGGTACGCCGCCGGTGATACCAAATACCCGGATCCGGCGACGCCGTTGAACCAGTCCTACACCATTCCAGTCCGCGAAGAACTCGGCGCCGGCGCCAGGAACGCGCTGGTTCTGCTGACGCCGGTTGCCGTCGCGGCGGATGGTGTGCTCGTGCTTGTCGCGATACCCCTGGTCGCAGCCTTCGCGGTTTATTACGTGGGCAAGGAGAACGTGAGGTGATGCGAGTGTGTCCTCACATCATCCGATGCGAAAACCTCCCCCGTTCCGCGTCCGACATCAGCGCCATGAACTGGTCGCGTTGCATGTGCACCAGTTCCTCGTGGTCGCCGGCTTCGAACCAGATTTCGGGTTCTTCCATCAGGCATTCATCCACATAGGTCGGCATGCCGTAGGACATGGCCACGGGCGGGATGGCGCCGAGGTCGCAATCCTTGAAAACCTCGCGGATCTCGTCCTCGTGGGCCAGTACCAGGTCACGGCCGGTTTGCTCGCAGATGTCCGAAAGCCGGAGGTGGTGGCTCGAAGGAATCACTGCGGCCACGTAGCCGGCCTGGTCCTCGAGCAGGACGGTTTTGGCCAGCCGGTTGCCGGGTACATGGGCGGCCTGGGCGGTGGCCATGCTGCTCAGGCTGTAGGGGTGACGGATGATGTCGAACTGGCTGTTCATGCGGCTGAGCCGGCCAGCCAGGGTGTTTGCGATTGCCATGATTGCCTGCCTCCTGCGCCAGCACGCGCCGGTTGTCCTAGGTCTTTTCAATATAGGTCTTGGCGTCGCGCATGCGGGGCCAGATCGCCTGGAGTTCGGTCTTCAGGAAGGTCAGCAGGTAGCGCGTGGCCATGGTCTGGTAGCGGTTCGGCATGGTCAGCAGGTACAGCTTGCTGCCGAAGACGCTGATGCGGTAGCCATCCAGCAAGGGCACGAGGGTGCCCTGCGACAGTTCCTCACCGATTGCGTACATCGGAAAAATGCCAATGCCGAGCCCGCCGACCACGGCGTCCTTGAGAAACGCGAAGTTCTCGGAACTTAGCGTCGGAGCGAGCACCACCTGTTCCCGGGCGCTGTCCTCGCCGCGCGTGCCGGAGGCCTTGAGCTTCTGGCCTATCGGAGAGGCGCAGACGATGGCGTGGGCCGTCAGGTCGCCCAGTGCCGCCGGCGCCGCGCGGCCCGCCAGGTAGGACGGCGCGGCGCATACGACCCAATCCACCTCGCCGATCTCGGTGGCCACCACGGAGTCTGGCGGCGTGGAAATGATCCGCAGCGCCACTTCCACGTCCTCGGACACAAGGTTGTGGATGCGGTTGTCGAACACCACGTCGAGCGTGATGTCCGGGTAACGCTGCTTGAACTGCACCAGCAGCGGCGACAGCAGGCTGTGGCCGAGGCCGGTGGGCACCGACAGTCGCACATGGCCCTGCAGGCTCTTGCCCATGCTGCTGATCAGCGCGTTGGCGGCGGCCACCTCGCCCAGGATGTTGCGTCCGTGCTCGTACAGGCCGGCGCCCACGGGCGTCGGCTCCACGTGTCGCGTGGTCCGCCGCAGCAGTTGCACGCCGAGTTCCTCTTCGAGCGCCTTCAGGTGGTAGCTGACGTTGGCGCGCGTCATCTTGAGCTTGCGGGCGGCGGCGCTGAGGTTGCCGGCATCGACGATGTCGACGAACAGGCGCAAGGCGTTGAGATCCATGGCGGCGGGGTGGCGGAGATGAGAAAGGGTCCGAAGGCCCACCAAAGAAAAAGGGGCCCGGAGGCCCCTTAGTTTGCCATGCTCGCCCGGAGGCGGATGGTCAGTGCTCGTGATGCAGGTACTTGGCCTGGCGCGGCAGGCGCAGGCTGACGAAGAACGCCAGCACCATCATGCCCGTGACGTACCAGTAGAACGTGGTCTCATGGCCCATCGACTTCAGGCCCAACGCCACGTACTCGGCCGAGCCGCCGAAGATGGCGTTGGCCACGGCGTAGGCCAGGCCCACCCCCAGCGCGCGCACTTCGGGCGGGAACATCTCGGCCTTCACGATGCCGCTGATCGAGGTGTAGAAGCTCACGATCGCCAGCGCCACCGAGATCAGCACAAAAGCGAGTTCCGGGCTCGATACGGTGCGCAGCGCGGTCAGGACCGGCACCGTGACCAGTGCGCCCAGCGCGCCGAACATCAGCATGTTGTTGCGGCGGCCGATGCGGTCAGACAAGGCGCCGAAGATCGGCTGCATGCACATGTACAGGAACAGGCAGCCCGTCATGACGTAGCTGGCGGTCTTGATCGACATGCCGGCCGAGTTGACCAGGTACTTCTGCATGTACGTGGTGAACGTATAGAAAATCAGCGAACCGCCGGCGGTATAGCCCAGCACGGTGAAGAACGCCGCCTTGTGGTGGCGGAACAGTTCCGCCACGCTGCCGGCTTCCTTGCTGTTGCGGCTCTGTGCCGACGAGGTCTCGTGCAGCGTGCGGCGCAGCAGCAGTGCTACCACGGCAGTAATCGCGCCGATCACGAACGGAATGCGCCAGCCCCAGGCCCGGAGTTCGGCTTCATCGAGCAATTGCTGGAGCACCACCACCACCAGCACCGCCAGCAACTGGCCGCCGATCAGCGTCACGTACTGGAACGATGAGAAGAACCCGCGCCGGCCCTTGAGCGCCACTTCACTCATATAGGTTGCCGTTGTGCCGTATTCGCCACCCACGGACAGGCCTTGCAGCAGTCGCGCCAGCAGCAGCAGTGCCGGGGCGAGGGTGCCGATGGTGGCGTAGGTCGGCAGGCAGGCAATCAGCAGCGAGCCGAAGCACATCATCACCACCGAGATCAGCATCGAGTTCTTGCGCCCGTTGCGGTCCGCGATGCGGCCGAACAGCCAGCCGCCGATCGGTCGCATCAGGAAGCCGGCGGCAAACACGCCAGCCGTATTCAGCAGCTGGGCAGTCGGGTCGGCTTTCGGGAAGAACGACGGCGCAAAATAGATGGCGCAGAACGCGTAGATGTAGAAATCGAACCATTCAACGAGGTTGCCGGACGAAGCGGCAACAATCGCGAAGACGCGTTTCCTGGTCTCCTCTGGGGAGGGTGCCGTGGAGGTATCGGCGGTTGAGGCGATTTGAGTCATGGACCTTCTCTTTCTTGGCGGCGAGGGGCGCCGCTGGGATCGGGGCGCGGGCGGAGCCGCGGCAGGCTGGCAAGCGGGGGCCAGACGCGCGGAACACACCCGTGGGTTGTGCCCGGGTAGCGTACTCCGAACGCAACAAGGTTGCCCAGCCGATAGCGGCGAATAAGTCACGTGGCGAATGCATCACCACTTGCCGGTATTGGGTTTCCGGGCGATTGTTCTGCAGGGTGGATTGTTTGTTCTGCATGCCGCACTAGGCGTGACAGCGAACCAGCGGCAGGCACGCCGGTGATTGTCAAATTGTTTTATCCCTTCTGTCCAAGCCTGCGTGGATTGTCAAATCGGTCAGGCGGCGTACCATTGACGCCCATTGTGTCTGACCCGCATTGACCCGGAGATTTGCCATGGCCCTCGACGCCGAATCGTTTTCCCTGCTGCGCGCCTCGGTGCAGCGTTTCATCGACGAACGGCTGAAGCCGGCGGAAGACACGCTGGAAGAACTGGACGAAGTGCCAGCCGAGATCGTCGCCGACATGAAGGAGATGGGCCTGTTCGGCATCTCCATTCCCGAGAACTACGGCGGTATCGGCCTGGCCATGTCGCAGGAATGCGATGTGGTCTATGACCTCGGCCATACGGCGTTTGCGTTCCGCTCGGTGTTCGGCACCAACGTGGGCATCGGCTCGCAGGGCATCCTGATGGACGGCACCGAGGCGCAGAAGCAGGAATACCTGCCGAAGATCGCCAGCGGCGAGCTGATCATCTCGTTCGCGCTGACCGAGCCGAACGCCGGCTCCGACGCCGCCTCGCTGCAAACGCGCGCCGAGCTGGATGGCGACCACTACGTCATCAACGGCACCAAGCGCTTCATCACCAACGCGCCGCGCGCCGGCGCCTTCACGCTGATGGCGCGCACCGGCGGTCCGGGCGCGTCCGGCATCTCGTCGTTCATCGTGCCCGCCGATACGCCGGGGATCTCCCTCGGCAAGCCGGACAAGAAGATGGGCCAGCGCGGCACCAAGACCTGCGACGTAGTGCTGGAAAACGTGCGCGTGCCGGCGGCCAACATCATCGGCGGCGTGCCGGGCGTGGGTTTCAAGACCGCGATGAAGGTCCTCGACCGTGGGCGCCTGCATATCTCGGCGCTGGCCTGCGGCATGGCGCACCGGCTGATTACCGACGCCGTGGCCTATGCGAAGGAGCGCAAGCAGTTCGGCAAGCCCATCGGCGACTTCCAGCTGATTCAGGGCATGCTGGCCGACAGCCAGGCCGAGCTATACGCGGGCCTGTCGATGGTGCGCGACTGCGCGCAGCGCTACGACGCCAAGCCTGCCGGCAAGAGCGACCCCGAAGTCAGCATGCTGGCCTCGTGCACGAAGATGTTCTGTACCGAAATGGTGGGCCGCGTGGCGGACCGCGCCGTGCAGATCCACGGCGGCGCCGGCTACATCGCCGAATACAAGGCCGAACGGTTCTACCGCGACGTGCGCCTGCTGCGCCTGTACGAAGGCACCACGCAGATCCAGCAACTGATCATCGCCAAGCAACTGCTGCGCGACTGATGGCCAGCGCCCGGCCTCCGGGCCGGGTGCCATGCAACCCGCGACGAAAACCCGCGACGATAAGCAGGGGGAGGCAGGATGAGCAAGTTCCAGGCAACGGTGCCGAGGGCATCGAGCGTGTCCGTAACGTCCGCGCCGTCAGTGGCGGCCACCAAATCGGCCGATGTGCACCGGCTGCGCGCGGTGGTGGCTACCTACCGCACGGCGTTGCAGGCGTACACGCTGATGGTGTCGCCCGACGACCTCATGGCCTTGAGCAACGGCCCCGCGCCGGCGCACTCGGCGCGTGATTACCGCGCGCAGGCGCATCTGGACCGGCTGCGCGACACCGTGCGCGAGAGCGGGCTGGCGCTGCCGAATGCCATCGTGGTGGCGGTATCGGGTGGCCGCATGCAATGCGAATGTGATCATCTCTACGCGCTGGAGCTGCGCCCACAGGCCGGAGACGGCCTGATCGTGCTCGACGGGCATGAACACCTCGCCGCCCTGGCGGGGGGCGCGCGTGGTCATATCAAGACGCTGGTTACGGCGGTGCTTTGCCGGACATCGATCGACACGGCGCAGCCGGGGCTGGCCCCAGGCGCCGACGCCGATCACGCCGTGAGGCACGCCTCCGCAGCCGCCCGCTGGGCTGGCGCGACGCGCGTCTGGCAGTAGCTTCCCGCCAGGTTTCCACGTCGATTCAATGCAATGACGGCCCGCGAGGCCGTCATTTGCCATGTGCGGCCGTCAGTTGCCCGTCACGGCCAGACGCCGTCCACGTCGCGCAGCAGATGGCCGGCGAGAATGTAGTCGCCCAGGCGGGTCGCCTTGGCTTCCAGATCCAGCAATTCATTGTCGGCAAGCGTGCCGAGGTCGAACTGGCAATAGAGATTCCGTTGCCGGAACGTGCCTTTGGGTTTGGCGAGCCCTTCGACCAGGGCCTCGCGGGAGCGGACAGCGATGCTTTCCTGTCCGCGGTATTGCACTTTGATGCCGCGCTTTTCTCCGAGCCGGCCCAACTCGACGGCATCCTGCCATCCGGTTTCGTAATCCAGCTCAAGCGCCAGCACCTGCTCGGAGGCCAGAAGCCGAAGCGCTTCCGACTTGCTGCCAGCTCGCACGATTGACATCCACACCTCTTGTCTCAACGAATACTGTACGAATATACAGTGATTGACCGGCCGTCACAAGGACGCGGAAGGGGTAGTCACGGGCGTTTCGGCCCGCAACCCCGGCCCCGGGCCGGTCTCGCCAGAATTGGCGTTCTTCCTTATACCAGCTTCCTAGGGCTTTGATGCGTCTGGCGGCTCGATTGCCGCCGCCGGAGCCGGCATGCCGACCGGCGCCGCCGCCCCCGTGGTGGCGCCAAAGTCTCCCGCGAAGGCCTGCGTCAGCCCGGCCGGCGTGAGGTAGCGGCGGATGGCGTCGTTCACGGCGGCAGGCGTGGCAGCGCGAATGCGAGCCTCCACTTCGGCCGTATGGGCCATGGTGCGGTCCAGGAACAACTGATTGGCGAGCGCGCCGGCCAGCGCGCCGTCGCGTGTGCGGCTCATCATGCCTTGCTGGAGCAGGCCGCTCACGGCCTCCGCCAGCTCGGCGTCGGAAATACCGTCACGCGCAAAGCGTGCCATTTCCTCGTCGATGGCCTTGCGCAGCCGGCCCTGGTTCTGGGGGGCGTAGGCCGCCCACAGGCCGAAGCGCCCGGCCCGATCCAGCGCGCCCACCGAGATCGAACTCGACGCCCCGTAGCTGATGCCGTCCTGCTGGCGCAGCCGGTCCGCCAGCCGGCTGCGCATGCCGGTGCCGCCGAGCACGCGGCTGGCGACCAGCAGCAGGGGGTAGTCGGGCGAACCGTCGACGAGGTCGATCGGCAGCGACGCCAGATAGACCGCGTTGGCCTTCCCCGGCGTCTCCAGCGTGAAGCTGGCCGCCGGAATCGCGTAGAACGGGCGCTCCACGCGTTCGAACGGCACCTGCGCCCGCCAGTCGCCGAACAGGGCGGTGGCCTGCCGCACGGCCTCATCGGCATCGAAATCGCCGACCAGCGCCAGTTGCGCGTGCTCAGCGCCGTAGAAGCGCGCATGGAACGTGCGGATCTGCGCCGGGGTGACGGCGCGCAGCGCGGCGATGCTTTCGTCGAAGGTGGGGGTGTATCGCGGGTCCTCGGGCGGGTAGGGGTTGCCATGGCGGCCTAGTGCGTTCGGCGCGAGCGCGTTGGGCTGGCGTTGCTGGCTCTCGATGCCGGCGACACTGCTCGCGCGCAGCGTCTCGAACTCGCTGGCCGGGAACGTCGGCATGCGCAGCACCGTGCGGAGCAGCGCCATCAGGTCCGGCAGGTACTGGCGCCGCGTCTCGAAACGCACCGTCAGCCGCTCGGCGTTGCCCGAGATCGACACACTGGCCTTGAGCGCCTCCAAGCGGTCGGCAATGCGCTGGCGGTCGAACGCGCCGGCGCCACGGTCGAGCATGCCCGCCGCGAGCGACCCCACCGAGGACTGGCCCTGCAGCGCCTGCGTGTTGCCAAAGCGCAGGACCAGCGTGCCGTTGACGACCTCCCCGCGCGTGGGCTTGGACAGCAGCGCCAGCTGCATGCCGTTGGGCAGCGTCTGGCGCACCGTGTGGGCGTCGATATTGGCCGGGCTTGGGTCGAACGTCGGCACCGGCGCGGCGGCCGGGCGGCCCGCGTAGTCGCGCACCAGCGCGGCCACGTCGGGCGCCTTCGGCACGTTGGCAAGCTGCGGCTTGTCGCCGGGCAGGAATTGTCCGACGGTGCGATTGGTCGGCCGCAGGTACAAATCGGCCACGCGCTGCACGTCCGCCAGCGTGGCGGCCTCCACGCGGTCGCGATCGAGCAGGAACAGCCGCCAGTCGCCCTTGGCGATGGCTTCGGACAGCAGCACGCCGTACTGCGCCGGATTGTTCAGCACCTGCTCGTAGCCGTTGCGCACCCGCGTGCGCGCCCGGTCGAGTTCCTCCTGGGTGACCGGCCGCGTGGCCAGCCCCTCCACCTCGGCCAGCAGGGCGGCCCGCACGGCGTCGAGCGGGCGATCCTTGCTCGTGCCGGCCGCGAACACGATCAGCCCGGGGTCCTTCATCCCTTCGAACCGGCTGGTTTGCCATGCGGCCTTGTGGGTCTCCACCAGCGCGTGGTGCAGCCGCCCGCCCGGCGTGTCGGAGAGGACCAGGGACAGCAGGGTCAGCGCGGCGGTGTCGGGATGGGCGCCGGGCGCCACGTGGTATTGCACGGCGACGATGCTGCTGTCCCCGGGGCGCGTCAGCGTCAGTTCGCGCGCGCCTTCCTGCGGCGGCTCCACGGTGTACTCGGTCGGCAGCACGCGTGTGGGGCGCGGAATCGGCCCGAAGGCCTGCTCGATGCGCGTCAGCGTGGTGGCGGGGTCGAATTGCCCCGTCACCACCAGCACGGCGTTATCCGGCTGGTAGTAGCGGCGGTAGAACGCCTGGAGGTTCTCGATGCCCACATGCTCCACGTCGCTGCGCGCGCCGATCGGCGCCTTGCCGTAGTTGTGCCATCGATAGGACGTCGCGTTCATCTGCTGCAGCAGCATCCGCATCGGATTGTTCTCGCCGATCTCCATCTCGTTGCGCACCACGGAAATCTCGCTGTCCAGGTCCGTGCGCGAGACAAAGCTGTTGACCATGCGGTCCGCCTCCATCTTCAGCGCCCAGTCGAGGTTGTCGTCGCTGGCGGCAAAGGTCTGGAAGTAATTGGTACGGTCCTGCGAGGTGGTGCCGTTGTATTGCATGCCGCGCCGCGCGAATTCCGTGGGAATCGTCCGGCCCGGCAGCGATGGCGTGCCCTTGAACAGCAGGTGCTCCAGCAGGTGCGCCATGCCGGTTTCGCCGTAGTTCTCGTGCCGGCTGCCCACCAGATAGGTCATGTTGACCGTGGTGGTGGGCTGCGCGGCGTCCGGCGCCAGCAGGATGCGCAGGCCGTTCGGCAGCCGGTACTCGGTGATGCCTTCCACGGTGGCCACGCGCGTGGCCTGGAGCACGGGGGTAGCGCCCGGCGCGGTGGCGGGGGCCGGCGACTGCGCACGGGCGGCGCTACGCGTAGGCGCGGCAAGGGCTGGCGGGGCCGGCAGGGCGGCGGCCAGCGAGACAGCAACCGCGACAAAGGCGGCAAAGGCAGCACGACGGCGAAGCATGACGTCCTCGGACGATGAACAGTGATGCGATTCTAGCCCCGTGGCACCATCCCGGAACGCGTGGGGCCGCACTTTCAGAATCGGGGACAGTTGTCTCAGGCGAATGTCCGATTCCAGCGTATTTCCCGGCGCCGGAAGCGGTAGGATGCTTCCCATGAACCTCGATCCCGACACCTGCTACAAGGCAGTCGCCTCGCACGACCGGCGCTTCGACGGACGGTTTTTCGTCGGCGTGTCGTCCACGGGCATCTATTGCCGGCCGATCTGCGCGGTGCGCACGCCCCGGCGCGAGAACTGCACGTTCTACGACACCGCCGCCTCGGCCGAGAAGCACGGCTTCCGGCCCTGCCTGCGCTGCCGGCCGGAACTGGCACCCGGGCACGGGCTGGCCGATATTTCCGGCCGGCTTGCGCAGGCCGCGGCCACGCTGATCGACGAAGGCTTCATGGCCGAGGCCGGCGTGGCGCAACTCGCCAAGCGCATCGGGGTGACGGAGCGTCACTTACGGCGCCTGTTCGATGCCCAGTTCGGCGTTTCGGTGCTCGAGTACGCCCAGACGCAAAAGCTGCTGCTGGCCAAGCGGCTGCTGACCGACACCACGCTGCCCGTTACACAAGTGGCGCTGGCGGCGGGTTTTGGCAGCGTGCGGCGCTTCAACGACGTGCTGCGCCAGCGCTACGGCCTGACGCCGCTCGCCATGCGCCGCCGCGCCGCCGAGGGCATGGCCGACCAGCTCGTGTTCGAGCTGGGCTACCGCCCGCCGCTGGCGTGGTCCGCGCTGCTGGCCTTCCTCGGCGTGCGTGTCGTGGACGGTGTCGAACAAGTACGAGGGGATGTCTACCTCCGCACGCTGGCCGTTGACGTGGGCGCGCAGCGCCACCTCGGCTGGGTGCGGCTGGAGCATGTGCCGAAGCGCACGGTGCTGCGCGTGACGCTCTCCGGCACGCTGGCCCACGCGATTCCGCAATCCCTCGGCAAGGTGCGGCGGCTGTGCGACCTCGGTTGTCGGCCGGACGTGGTGGATCGCCATCTGGGCGACCTTGCCGCCGATGTGCCGGGCATGCGCCTGCCGGGCACGTTCGATGGCTTCGAGATTGCCGTGCGGGCGATCGTCGGCCAGGTGATTTCCGTGATCCAGGCGCGGCGGATTCTCACGCGGCTGGTGGCGCTGGCCGGCGAGCCCTTGCCGCCCGAGGCACTGGCCGGGCTGCCCGCCTTGGCCGGCCAGCCGCCGCTGACGCACGTCTTCCCGACCGCGCAGGCGCTGGCCGACCTGCCCGACGAGATTTACCGCGAGGCCGGCGTGACGCCGGGCAAGCTGCGCACGATCCGCGCGCTGGCGCTCAGCATCGTCTCAGGCGACATCGCGCTCGATCCGCTTGCGCCGCCCGAGGAGACCGTGGCCCGGCTGCGCGAGATCGACGGCATCGGCGACTGGACCGCGCAGTACATCGCCATGCGCGCGCTGGGCTGGCCGGACGCCTTTCCGGCCACTGACTACGCGCTGCGCAAGGTGCTCGCCGTGAGCACGGTGCGCGCGATGCACGACCGAACCGCGCATTGGGCGCCATGGCGCGCCTACGCGGCGATTCATCTCTGGCATCGCTATGGCACGCCGCCCGCGTCCGGCGAGCCCATGGAAGAAGTATCCGAAGATCACAGCAAGGAGCAGGCAGCATGACCAGCTATCAAATCATCGACAGTCCTCTCAGGGAAATACTATTGCGGGCCGACGACGGCGCGCTGACCGGCATGTTCTTCTCCGGGCAGAAGTATTACCCCGCCGGCGCGCCCGCGACCTATATCGCATCGGCGGCCGACCAGCGCGTGCTGGACCAGGCGGCGCAAGAGCTGGCCGCCTATTTCGACGGTGCGCTACAGACCTTCGCGGTGCCCATCCGCTTTATCGGCAGCGCCTTTCAGCAGCGCATCTGGCAGGCGCTGTGCGACATCGAATTTGGCGATACATCGACGTACGGGCAGCTTGGCGCCGGCCTCGGGCTGCCACCGGCGCACTCGCGCGCGGTGGGGGGCGCCGTCGGGCGCAATCCGCTCTCGGTCATCGTGCCTTGCCATCGGGTGCTCGGTGCGTCGGGCGCGCTGACCGGCTATGCCGGCGGCGTGGACCGCAAGCGGGCGCTGCTGCGGCTGGAGGGCGTCCGGGGCGTGGATCTCGACGTCGTGGCGCCGCGCGCGCAGGGCTTGCAGTCGGCGCTGGCGTTCGGCTGATTTCTGGCTTTGGCCCGGCTGTTCATCGCCATCGACACGCCGCCCGCTGTGGCGGCGGGCCTGCTGCATACGCTGCCCGTGCATCGCGGCGTGCGGCCCGTGCCGCCCGGGCAGTTGCACCTGACGCTGCGATTCCTTGGCGATCAGGACGAAGACTGTGCCGCGCGCATCGGCAAGGCGTTGGAGGCCATGCAGGCGCCGCCGTTGACGATGCAGGTCCAGGGCGTCGGGCGCTTCCGAGGCGGGCAGGGTGCCGTGCTGTGGGCCGGACTGGCGCACGATGATCACCTGACCGCGCTATTCGACGACATTGAGGCCGCGCTGGCCGACGTCGGCATCGCGCGCGAGCGCCGTCGCTTCCATCCGCACCTGACCGTGGCGCGCTGCCGTCCGGGCCTGCCGGAGGCGGTGCTGCGCGACTGGCTCGCCGCGCAGCACGACCTGACCCTGCCAGCGTGGACCGCCGACCGCTTCGTCCTGTTTGAGAGTTTTCTGAGCCCGGAGGGCGCGCGCCATGTGCCGCGCGCCGCCTACCCGCTGGCCGCTATCGCCCCAGGTTGCTGAGCCCCAGCGCCACCCCCAGCCCGCACAGCGCCGAGCCGAGCGTCTTGTCGATCAAACCCTGCCGGCGCAGCATCGCGGCGCGCAGCGGCGCCGCGCCGAAGCCCCACGCCACGAGGCTGAACCACGCCCAGTGCGCCACGGACATGAACAGCCCGTAGCCGAGCTGCACCGCCCACGGGGTATGGGCATCCACCACCTGTGTGTAGGTGCTGACCACGAACAGCGTGGTCTTGGGATTGAGCGCATTGGTCAGGAATCCCATCCGCAGCGAAGCCCAGGCGGAGAGCCTGGGCGCCTCGCGCGCGTTGTCCCCGGTATCCACCGTCAGCGGCGTGCGGTTGCGCAAGGTCTTGATGCCGATCCAGATCAGATAGGCCGCGCCGAGCAGCTTCACCGCCGTCAGCCAGCCGTGCGCGTGCTCGATCAGCATCGCCACGCCGAACATGGTGTAGCAGACGTGCACCTGCACCCCGAGCGCGATGCCCAGCGCGCATAGCAGCCCGGTGCGCCGGCCGAACAGGTAGCTGTTGCGCGTGACCATGGCGAAGTCGGGGCCGGGACTGATCACGGCGAGGAGGGTGATGCTGGCGACGGCCAGCGCTTCGGCAAGAGGTGACATATCGGTCAGTTTTCCGGTTCGATGGGAGGGGGATCGCGCCGCCATTCTCGCCAGAGGGAACAAGCCAGACAACCGATATATACTCGCCGAAAATGGTGAGGAAATCTGACAGATGAGCGATTTGCCGCCGATGCACTGGCTGGGCGCGATCCGGTTCTTCGAGGCCGCCGCGCGGCTTGGCAGCTTTGTGCGCGCCGCTGACGAACTCCACCTGACGCACGGCGCCATCAGCCGCCAGATCCGCCAATTGGAAGAGGCGCTGGGTGTGCCGCTGTTCGAGCGCCGGAACCGCGCGGTCTTCCTCACCGAGGCCGGCCGCACGCTCCACGTTGCCGCCACGCAATCTCTGGCCGGGCTGGCGGAGGCGGTCGCCCGGATCCGCGCGCCGGCGCCCCGGGCCGCGCTGGTGCTGTCGTGCGAGCCGACCATCGCCATGCGCTGGCTGATTCCAAGGCTGTCGCGCTTTGCCGACGCTCATCCGGACATCGCGTTGCACCTGATGGCGGCGGGCGGGCCGATCGATTTCCGGAGAAGCGGGGTGGATGTAGCGCTGCGCCGCAACGATTTCCCGTTCGATGCGCGCTGGCACACGCGCGAACTGGCGCTGGAGCGCGTCGGGCCGGTCTGCCGGCCGGACCTGGCCACGGCTGACCCGGCGGCGGTCACGCGCCTCCACACCCGCACCCGGCCCGATGCCTGGCAACGCTGGCAGCAACTCAAAGGGGATGAAAAAACCGGTCCCACCGTCCAGATCGGCCGGTCAGACCCGTGGTATGAACACTTCTACCTGAGCCTGCAGGCGGCTGCGGCCGGCCTGGGCTGGGCCATGGCGTCGCGGCTGATGGCGGCCGACGAACTCGCCGATGGCCGGCTGGCCGCACCGTTGGGGTTTGTACCGGACGGGTCGTCCTACCACCTGATTTCGCCGGCGCCGTTCGCCCAGGATGCCCGGCTGGAGGCCCTGCACGGCTGGCTCCGCGCGGAGATGGAAACCGGCTGAAAAGGCCTTGCAACCGCTACCCCCCGGAAGTCGGTTGCTAAAGTTACGTCGTATTTTGCCGAAGGCCTAGGCATGACTTGCGCCATCCCCGGGCGGCGCTTACCATGCGGCGCTGGCCGCCGCCAGATCCACAAGCGTTGCCCGCCCCAGGCAAGACGGCGAGTAACCACTTTCGACGTAGCGTATTCCCCATGAGTGTCCAAGATTCCCGAGGGCCCGAGCAGGCCCAAAACCGGTCCCAGATCGAGGGCGAACCTGACGAGCAGGAAGGCTCGCATTCGGACGAACGCTACCGGCTCACGCATAGCTCGCAGATCGGCACGGTCCTGCGCGACCTGGCCTGGCAGAAGTGCCTGCTGAACGTGCGTTCGGCGCGCGGCTCTGAGATCGTGACGTCGATCCTGCACGTGGATCCGGCCAACCGCACCTTTATCTTCGACTGGTGCCGCGCGGATGCGGAGCGCCAGGCGCTGATGGCCTCGGACAAGAATGCGTTCTCGGGACTGCTGCGCGGCGTGCCTGTGAACTTCGTGGTCGGCGTGCCCGGCGCCACGCGCTTCGAGGGCGGGCCGGCCTTCATCGCCGATTTCCCGGACAAGCTCTACCACTTCCAGCGCCGCCGCCATTTCCGCGCGCGCACGCTGCTGACCAAGGGCTACCGCTGCCAGATCCATCTGCCGGAGACGGCCGACAAGCGCACGCTGCACCTCGATATTGCCGATCTGTCGCTGTCCGGCGCGGGCCTGCGCTCGCGCTCGGTGGGCGCTGACCAATTGCCGGTGGGCACGGTCGTCAAGAAGTGTGTGCTGGATTTTGCCGAACTGGGCCGGCTGGAACTGGACATGCAGGTGGTGGGCCACTGGCTGGTCGGCTTCGACGACAACACCGTGCACCACTACGGCTGCGCCTTCCTGAACCCGGATGGCCGCATGGAGAACTTCCTCCAGCGGCTGGTGTTCCAGCTCGAACTGGCGCACCGGGGCTGATTTTTCGGCATCGCCCCCCTGATCCGGACGCTTAAGTCCCGATCAACTTCCCGATGGCAACGGCGGCCTCCCGCATGGGGGTCAGCAGCCGCGCCACCATCTCCGCCTCGGACACCCGGGTGGCCTTCACGCTGACGCTGATGGCCGCCACCACGGTGCCCGAGAGCGACCGCACCGGTACGGCAATCGCCCGCAAACCCGGTTCCAGTTCCTCGTCGATCAGCACGTATTCCAGTTCCCGTGCGCGCCGGAAGGCTGCTTCCAGTTCCGTGCGCGAGATCTTGGTCTGCAAGGTGCGCGGACGCAGTTCGGCATGTTCGAAGAACGCCTCGAGCACTGCCTCGGGCTGGTGGGCCAGCAGCAGCCGGCCCGTGGACGTGCAATAGGCCGGCAGCCGGCTCCCCATTCCAAGTGCGTGAGTCAGCACACGTTGCACTTCCGAGCGCACCAGGTAGAGGATGTCCGGGCCGTCGAGAATGGCCAGGGCCGAGGTCTCGTGGATGCGCGTGCTCAGGTTGTCGAGGATGGGCTGCGCCGCCGAGACCAGCGACGTCGAGGAGAAATACGCGTGCCCCAGATGGAGCACGCGCGGCCGCAGCGCGAAGTGCCCATCCTGCTGGCTCACGTAGCCCAACTGCTCCAGCGTATAGAGACAGCGCCGCACCGAGGCGCGCGACAACTGCGTGCGCTGCGCCACCTGCGAGATAGTGAGTGGGCGCTTGCGCTCGGAGAAAGCCTCCAGCACCGTCAGCCCGCGCGCCAGCGACAGCATGAAATTCGGGTCGCCGGCGAAGCTGGACAGGATGTCGGCCGGCGGCCGGGCGGCGCGGACGGAGTCGGCCTGTGCAGGCTTGAGGCTGATGGGGGCGGGGGCGTCCATATGGGAATTCGGCAGGAAATACGATGCGGGGGGCGTTCGATAATCGCGCATCTTAACGTCCCACGGCGGGGCCTGCCGGGATTCGCCCAAAAAAATGTCGCCGATTGGGGCGGCGACTGGGTAAGGGGTGTCGTCCGGGACGGGGGTCCCAACGACGAGGCCAGTATAGGCAGCGGCACTTCCTGCCGACATGCCACCTCGGTGGGGGTTGGCCGTAGCGCACTTTGCGCTAGGGCCGTCACATCTCCGCAGGATTTGTCCCCTGAGTGTCCCTAAGGCTTGCCCAGGAACAGGTAGAACGCGTACTGACCGCCTGCCGCGCGGCCATAGGCGAGGTAGAACGGCCCGATCGGGCTGTCCAGGCCGAGGAAGGCGGCCCCCGACTTGAGCACCCCGGTGGGGTTGCCCGGTACCAGCGGATCGCCTACGCGGCCGACCTCCAGCGAGAACCCGGCGTAGACCCCTTCGAGGAAGGTCTGCCGCACGAGCTTGTTGTAGTAGACCATCCGCGCGAACTGGATATTGCCGCCAATCAGCTGCCCGGTGGAGTAGCCGGACTGCTGCAGGAAGCCGCCCCACTGGAACATCGCGTACGGCGGCAGCGCCGGCCCGCCCAGGTTGGAGCCCGCCCGCACGCCAAAGTTGATGGTGTTGTTGCCGAAGGAGTGCGCATAGGTGGCCGTCAGGTCGCCCTTGGTATAGGTGTCGGTGGCGCCCATTGCGCCTTGCGACGAGTAGACGTTCATCGTCGCCCCGTAGCCGAAGCGCGGGAAGTTGATGCTGTCGACCTGATCCACCAGTATCCGGGCCGTGAAGGCACGGCGCTCGATGCTTTCATGGCCCGGGTCCAGGAACGCCGGCCCGGTGGAGAGCGACGCGTTCTGGTGGCCGAGCACGAAGCCCAGGCGTCCCTCGCCATATTTGGTGATCTGCGTGCCTACATCCAGCGCCAGGTCCGTGCGGCGCAGGTCGTACTGGGCGATCCGCTGGCTGCCGCTGAAGACATTGATGGGGCGGCGTTCCAGTTCGAAGCGCGGGGCGATGAAGAACAGCTGGCGGGTGTCGAGCGGCTGGTAGAACTCGCTGGTCAGGCTGGAGGTCTGGCCCACCTGGGCGTCCGTGCGCCATTCGGCGCCGAGCGAGTTGATCCACGTGCGGCGGTAGCTCGCCAGCAGGTTGAAGTAGGCGTCGCCGCGGAAGTCGGAACTGAGGCCAAGCCCGAAGCGCAGGTAGTTGGGCCCGTACGATTTCTCGATGGCTTCCACGCCGAGCACGCGCTTGCCCGGTTCCTCGAGGAAGCGGTAGTTCACGTGCTCGAAGTCGCCGGTGCCGAACAGCCGGCGCATGTCGCGGTCCAGCGTGGCCTGCGAGATCGGCTCGCCGGGGTGGGTTTCCATCGTCGCGGCGGCAAACCCGGGGCTCACGCGCTCCATCGGCGCGAAGCGGATTTCGTCCACGGGGCGCAGGTCCGGTGGCGCCAGGTTGCGCTGCGCGGCGCGCAGGGTGGCGTACTCGTCGGGTGGAATCGCCAGCGCGGCGAGCCGGGTGTGCTGGCGCCGGGCGGCTTCCTCGCCAATCGGAATGGTCTTGGGCAGGTGGTCGAAGTCGCCGGCGGAGAATTCGCCGAGTTCGGGCAGGATCAGGATGTCCATGGGCCGCAGCGAGGCCAGCGAGCTGCGCACGTTCTGCTCGGTCAGGATGTTCAGCATCTGGCTGGTTACGCCGATCAGCGAGGTCAGGTCCTCGCGCTTCATCAGCGGCGTGCCGAGGTTGACCGCGATGACGATGTCGGCCCCCATGGCGCGCGCCACGTCCACGGGCAGGTTGTCGGTCAGGCCGCCATCGACGAGCAGCTTGCCCTGGTACTCGGTGGGCGCCACGGCGCCGGGCACGGACATGCTGGCGCGCATCACGTTCGCCAGCTCGCCCTCGGTGAACACCACGGCGGTGCCGGCGACAAGGTCGGTGGCGACGGCGCGGTAAGGAATCGGCAAGGTATCGAAATTCCGATAGCCGGGGGTGTTGGAGAGCTTGCGCAGCACCGTTTCCAGCTGCACGCCGGAGACCGCACCCTTGGGCAGCAGCAGCCCGTCCCCGCGCACGCCAATCTCGGGCGTGAACAGGTTGGTGTGGTCGTCCAGCTTGCGGCGGACGGCCAGATCCTGACGCGGTGGCCGTTCCTTGAAGAGCGCGCTGGTGGACAAGCCGCCGACCAGTTCCTCCATTTCCTTGATGCTCATGCCGCTGGCATACGCGCCGCCGACCA
This sequence comes from Cupriavidus sp. 10L45, assembly GCF_056395225.1. Classification (NCBI taxonomy): domain Bacteria; kingdom Pseudomonadati; phylum Pseudomonadota; class Betaproteobacteria; order Burkholderiales; family Burkholderiaceae; genus Cupriavidus; species Cupriavidus sp. 10L45. Next base: position 27,681 of record NZ_JBFTJC010000021.1, on the reverse strand, counting down.
GCGAGCCCATGCTGGTGCCGGCGATGCAGTCCACGGGCACACGCAGTTCCTCGAGCACCTTCAGCACGCCGATATGGGCGGCACCGCGCGCGCCACCGCCGGACAGCACCAGGCAGATCTTGGGGCGGCCCACCGGGTGGGTCTTGGCCGCAGCCCCTTCGACCGTGCCGCCGGGCGTGGCCGGGGCGAGGAGGGCGGGCGCGGGGAACGGCGGATTGGGTGCGGGGACGATGTTGCTGGGGGTGTAGGCGGGCAGGCGGAGGGTCCCGCCCTGCGGCGGCGGCTCCTCGGCCGTGGCCGGGCCCGGCGCGACCGCCAGCGTGGCCAGCATTGCGGCAAGCAGGCTGCATAGGGAAGGGAGTCGCGTCGCAACGCGCATGGCAGCGTATCCGATCATCCACGCCTCAGAGGTGGCCGGCGGCAACCTTGCCACAAGGCTAGCAGCCTGCCGCCGCAATCGTGTGCGCGATGGGCCACCTTCGAAACAATTCAACATCGGATTGGAACGATGCAGATCAGGCCGGCGCCGGAGGGGCGGTCCGCGGACCGAACCGGACAGGCGGCATATACTGGCGCCGTAACATTTCCTTCAGGTCTTGAGCCGTGTCTTCCCCCGTTTCCGATGATCCGCGTCCGCTCCCGCCCGAGCGCCCTGGCGACAACGAGTGCTGCCAGAGCGGCTGCGATCCGTGCATCTTTGACTACTACAACGACGAAATGGACCGCTACCGGCAGGAACTGAGGGCGTGGGAGGCGCGCCAGGCTGCGCGCGCCGAGGCCTCTTCTACATCGTCCACCTCGTAACCCCCGGCCGGTGGAAGACCTTCTCGACTTCGTGCAGCGCCATCCGCGCCTGTTTGTGCTGACCGGCGCCGGCATCAGCACGGACTCCGGCATTCCGGGCTACCGCGACGAGCAGGGCCGGTGGCAGCGCTCCGCGCCGATGACCATCACCGCCTTCCTGAGCGGCCACGCGGCGCGCCAGCGCTACTGGGCGCGCAGTATGGTCGGCTGGCCCGTGGCGGACGGCGCGCAGCCGAACGTGAGCCATCGCGTGGTGGCGCGGCTGGGCGATGCCGGGCGCGTGGCCGGGCTGGTCACGCAGAACGTGGATGGCCTGCACCAGCGCGCTGGCAGCCAGGGGGTGATCGAGCTGCACGGCAGCATCGGCCAGGTCATCTGCCTGTCCTGTGCCACGCGCTACCCGCGCGCGGACATCCAGCGCTGGCTGTGGCAGCACAATCCCGAATTCCGCGATGTGTCGGCCCTGCCGGCGGCCGATGGCGACGCCCATCTGGAATCGCCGCTATTCGACAATTTTTCGGTGCCGGTGTGCGAGCGCTGCGAAGGGCTGCTCAAGCCCGATGTGGTGTTCTTCGGCGAATCGGTGCCGCGCGAGCGCGTGGCGGCCGGGCGGCTGGCGCTCGATGCAGCGGACGCCATGCTGGTGATCGGCTCGTCGCTGACGGTGTTCTCGGGGTATCGCTTCTGCGTCTGGGCGCACGAGCGCGGCTTGCCGATTGCCGCCCTGAACCTTGGCACCACGCGGGCCGATCCCCTGCTGACGCTGAAGGTGCTCGCGCCGATCGGGCCGACGCTGGCGGCGCTTGCCACCGCGCTGGGGCTGGAAGCCGGCGCGGGTTAGCTCGGACTACCTCGGACTAACGCAGATCGAGCTTCACCCGGATACCGTCCGCCGCGACGGTGATCGCGCCCGGCTGCACGTCCTTGCCGTTGAAGCGCAGCTCCTCGGGCTTGAACGTATAGAGCGGATAGTCCTTCAGCAACTGCTGCGCCACCACCGCGCCGATGGCGTTGAGCTGCTCGTTGTACTGGCTCATGCCCTGCACCTGTACCTGCTGGACCGTGGGATTGTCGAGCAGCACGGCACGCTGCGTGGCGTCGTAGCGCACGCCGCTGTTCAGCGCCAGCGTGCCGTTGACCGGCGGGGACGGCAGGATGGTGTTGCTGATGGCCGCATCCATCTGCGTGGTGATGCGGTTGGTGGCCTCATCCAGCACCAGGCGCGGGTGCGACAGCTGCACGCTCACCAGTTCGCCATAGCGCAGCGTGGTGGGAAAGCGTTTCTCGACGGCACTCTGCAACTCGGCCTTGGTGAAGGTGTACTCGCCCGTCCATACGTTGTAGGCGGCGTGGGCGAGGGCGAAGCTGCCCAGCGCGGCGACTGCGGCCGTGGCCAGCAGCGCGCGGCGGGCGTGGAAGAAGCGATTGATCAAGGGACGGGCCATGGGCTCGGTTCGGTTGGCATCGTTGCCGGTCAGACCGGGCCCGGGGGGCATCGTTCCTGTGTGATGAGTGCGCCGCATGGCTGCTGCCGCCTCAATAGTGCGGCGGAATCTCATGCTGCGGATTGGACTCGGCGGCGGCCGAGGCACTCGTCCGGACCTGCTGGTACAGCGCCCGGAACTGGGCCTGGAGCAGGTCCAGTTGCTGCTGCTGGCGCGCGACGGCCAGGTTCAGCGTCTCGATCAGGTCTTCCTGGAAGGCGAGCTTGATCTCGAGGTCGGTCAGGCGGGATTCCATGGCATGTCTCCGGTTGGCCGCGCATTTTACGGCACGGCCATGCCGGGACCCTGCCATCGGCGCCTATTCGGCCGCCACCAGGACCATCCAGGTCACGCCGAACTTGTCCGCCACCATGCCGAAGCGCTCCGAGAAGAAGGTCTTCATCGCCGGCATGACCACGTTGCCGCCCGCGCTCAGCGCGCCAATCGTCTTGTCGACCGTCGCGGCGTCCGGCACGGTGATGGAGAGCGCGAAGCCCTGGAAGGCGGTCTGGCCCTTGCAGTCGCCATCGGACGCCATGATCGTGGTGTCCCCAATCTGCAGCGCCATATGCATGACCTTGTCATCGTTGCCGGCACCGGGCCCGCAACCGGGGCTGGCGTCCTGCGGCTCGGGGTTGTCACGGAAGCGCAGCAGCATTTCCACCTTGGCACCGAGCGCGGTCTTGTAGAACTCGGCCGCTTCCTCTGCGCGACCGTCGAAGAACAGATAGGACTGGACTTTCTTGGACATCGACATCTCCTGGTTTGGCGTTGGCCGGCGATTTGTGTACGCCGTCCACAAGAGACTAGCAAATAAAATGGACAACGTCCACATTGTTACTTTTCGTGTCCGTCACCGCCGGACACGTTTTCACGCTGGGCACCGGGCTAGGATAGGCGCTCCATGCCAGGGCGACCCGATTTCTTCCCGTCCACAAGCCGCCCTCTTCCCTGGCGTTCGTCACTCCCACCGCAATGAAATCAGCGTCCATTTCGGTTGCTAATTTTATTTGCGGATTACTTAGCGATAAGCTAATGTGACGCACGTCCATGAAGTTGACCTTTCCAGACAGGCGCGCCGGGCTTTGAATGCCATGCCGCGCAACGTTGCCACCCAGATCCGCAGAAGATCGACATGCTGGCGGGGAATCCGTCTCAATCCGCGCGGGGGCGCCTATCAATGACCGACATCCAATTTATCGAGCAAGATGGCCAGCGGGCCTTTGCAGTCGTGCCGATCGACGTTTGGGACAAGGTGAAGCACCTGTTCGAGGATCTCGACGATGTAGCCCTGTATGACCGTGCCAAGGCGGCCGATGACGGTGTACGCATTCCGGCCGCCGTGGTCGACGCGGAGTTGGCGGGCGACCATCCAGTCAAGGCCTGGCGCGATTACCGTCGCATGACCCAGGAGGCATTGGCCCAGGCGGCCGGGCTCAGCACCCCCTACCTGAGCCAGATCGAAAACCGCAAGCGCGACGGCACCGTGGACGTGCTGCAGCGGCTGGCGCTGGCACTTGGCGTTCCCATGGACCTGCTCGTGGACGACGCCGACTGAGCGCCGAGTGAACCCCGCCCGGGCCCCGCAGTTTGGCGCTACCGCCCGGGCGTGTCACAATTCAAGGTTACGAGTTCGGGCGCCGCATCGGCTGCCGTGTGGGGGTTTCACGCGGGAGCGCCCCAAGAGCCGACAAATTCACCTAGATTTCTGGCGATGACTACCATCCTGCAGCACATTCCTTCCGGCCAGCGCGTCGGAATCGCCTTCTCGGGCGGACTCGACACCAGCGCCGCGCTCCTCTGGATGCGCCAGAAGGGCGCCATTCCCTACGCCTACACGGCCAACCTGGGTCAGCCCGACGAGCCGGACTACGACGACATTCCCCGCCGCGCCAAGGCGTACGGCGCCGAAGAAGCGCGTCTGGTGGATTGCCGCGTGCAGCTGGTGTCCGAAGGGATCGCCGCGCTGCAGTGCGGTGCATTCCACATTTCCACGGCTGGCGTGACGTACTTCAACACCACGCCGATCGGCCGCGCCGTGACCGGCACGATGCTGGTGGCCGCGATGAAGGACGATGGCGTCAACATCTGGGGCGATGGCAGCACGTTCAAGGGCAACGACATCGAGCGTTTCTACCGCTACGGCCTGCTGACCAACCCGGGCCTGCAGATCTACAAGCCGTGGCTGGACCAGCAGTTCATCGACGAACTGGGCGGCCGCGCCGAAATGTCCGAGTTCATGCGCCAGAGCGGCCATGACTACAAGATGTCGGCCGAAAAGGCGTATTCGACGGACTCGAACATGCTTGGCGCCACGCATGAGGCCAAGGATCTCGAGCACCTGAACTCGGGCATCCGCATCGTCCAGCCGATCATGGGCGTGCAGTTCTGGCGCGATGACGTGGAAGTGAAGCGCGAGGAAGTGACCGTGCGCTTCGAGGAAGGCCAGCCCGTGGCCCTGAACGGCAAGACCTTCGCGAACAGCGTGGACCTGTTCATGGAAGCCAATGTCATCGGCGGCCGCCACGGCCTGGGCATGAGCGACCAGATCGAGAACCGGATCATCGAGGCCAAGAGCCGCGGCATCTACGAAGCCCCGGGCCTCGCGCTGCTGTTCATCGCCTACGAGCGCCTGATCACCGGCATCCACAACGAAGACACCATCGAGCAGTACCGCGACAATGGCCGCCGCCTGGGCCGCTTGCTGTACCAGGGCCGCTGGTTCGACCCGCAGGCCATCATGCTGCGCGAAACCGCCCAGCGCTGGGTGGCGGGCGCCGTGACCGGCGAGGTGACCATCGAACTGCGTCGTGGCAACGACTACTCGATCCTGAACACCACGTCGCCGAACCTGACCTACAAGCCGGAACGGCTGACGATGGAAAAGGGCGAATCGATGTTCACGCCGCTGGACCGCATCGGCCAACTGACGATGCGCACGCTGGACATCGTGGACACCCGCGAGAAGCTCCAGACGTACGCGAAGAGCGGCCTGCTGTCGACCAAGACCAGCGCCGCGCTGCCGAAGCTCGAAGACTGAGCGCGGGCAGGCATCGCCAGAAAAGCCGGCAAGGGCAACCTTGCCGGCTTTTTTCATGGCTGGCGCGCAGGCAGCAGCGCGGCGGGGTCGATGGCGCCGGCCATCGCTGCGTAGCCCCGGTCGCCAGGGTGGAGGTGGTCGCCGCTGTCGAAGGCTGTCTGCAGGGCGTCCGGGCGGGCCGGGGCGCGCAGGGCGGCGTCGAAGTCCGCTACGGCATCGAAGGCGCCGCTGGTGCGGATCCAGTGGTTCACCTGCTGGCGCAGCGCGTCCTTCTCCGGGCTGGCGTAGCCGTGGATCGGCGACCCTTCCACAGCCAGCGCGTCCGCAAACGGCGTGATCGTGGCGCCGATCACGCGCACCCCGCGCCGGTGCGCGCGGTCGATCAGGGACTGGTAGCCGGCGATCAGGTCGGGGGCGGCGGGCAAGCGGGTCGTCGGCAGGAAGGTCGAGCCGGGCCAGCCGATGTCATTGATGCCCAGCGCGACGATGACCGCCTGCACGCCGGGCACATCGAGCACGTCGCGCTCGAAGCGCGCGCGGCCCGCTTCGCCCATGCCGGCGCGCAGCAGTTGCCCGCCCGAGATGCCCGCGTTGAGGACCGCGATGCCGTCCCCGGCCAGCCGGGCGGCGAGAACGTCAGGCCAGCGCCGGTTGGCGTCGGGCGTGGCGCCGTTGCCTTCGGTGATCGAATCGCCGAGCGCGACGATGACGGGCGCCGGCTGGCGGGCTTCCACCTCGATGGCGGACAGCAGCAGCCTTGCCTGGAAGGTCTCGGGCCGGGGCAGGGCGGCGTCCGTCACGTGGTGGCCATCGGCGATATAGGCGGTCTGCCGGCCATCCCAGTGGAAGGTGGCGATCCGCACCGGCGCCGGCAGGTGGAGGCTGACCGCCACCTCGGCCAGTGCTGGCACCGGCAGCGACACCGGGTCGCTGGTCGCCGTGGCGCCGGGCGGGATGGAGATCGCGGGTTTGCCGGCGAAGGTCACCGCATGATTGGTGGTCGGATCGATCACGCCGCCGCCGGCATGACGAGCGAGCTGGATGGCATCGACAGTCAGCGGCACCCGGCCGTACTGATTGGATAGCACCACGCGCACCCGACTCGCGCCGATGCTGACGCGGGCGACCTGCCGCACCGTGCGGTCATCAAGCCGGGCCGGCAAGCCAGTCGGCAAGGGCAGTTCATCAGGTCGCCAGACCGGTTGTTGGCTGGCCACCCAGGTCGGCACCCATTGCGGGGCGGCCATGGCGGGGCCGGCGGCGATGCAGCCCGTCAGGGCAACCATGCGAAGCAGCGAATAGGCAGACATCAGAAAACTCTCATCAAAGTGGGAATGGCCCCACTGTCACCTATTCCGATTCGCACGAGAACGCGGCAGAATCGCATATCAATCATTCCAATTAAGAATGACATGGACACCCTCAAGGCGATGCACGTCTTCACCCGCGCCGTGGAGCTGGGCAGCCTCTCCGCCGTGGCGCGTGAGCTGGACAGCACCCAGCCGACCATCAGCAAAACCGTAGCCGCGCTGGAGGCGGACCTTGGTGTGCGGCTGCTCGAGCGCAGCACCACCCACTTGCAGCCGACCGAGGCCGGCCGTCGCTTCTATGCCCATGCCCTGACCGTGCTCGACGCCTATGCCGAAGCCACCGCCGATGCGCGCGGCCGGGCGGATCGTCCCGTGGGCAAGGTGCGCCTCAGCGCGCCGGTCAGCTTTGGCGTGCTGCGGCTCAATGCACTGATCCTCGATTTCCTCGCCCGGTATCCGGAGGTCGATGTCGAACTGGTCTTCGACGACCGTTTCGTCGATCTGGTGGAGGCGGGCGTGGACGTGGCGGTGCGGCTCGGCGCGTCGCTGCCGCCCAATGTGGTGGCGCGGCGCATCGCGGTGTCGCCGCGCGGACTCGTGGCCGCCCCGGGCTACCTCGCGCGCCATGCCCCGGTGCGGCAGCCGGCCGATCTGGCCGGTCACGACCTGCTGCGCTTCACCTGGCTCGCCGCCGGGGACGAGATCGTGCTGACCGATACCCACGGCAACGTCGCCAAGGTGGACGCGCCGTGCCGCTATCGCGCCAACAACTCGCTGGCCATGCGCGAGAGCTTCCTGGCGGGCGCCGGGTTTGGCCTGACGCCGGCCTGGCTCGTGCAGGACCTGCTCGACACCGGCGCGCTGACCCCGGTGCTGCCCGGCTGGCAGGGCCCGGCGCAGGATGCCTATCTGGTCTATCCGTCGCGCCGCCACCAGCCGGCGCGCACGCGGGCGCTGCTGGCCTTCCTGGCCGAGCGGGTGCCGGCACTGCCCGGATTCCACCCTGTGGAAGCCTGAATCGACAGGGGTACTGCCCCGAAGTCACCCGAAAGCGCCCGAAAGCGCCCGAAAGCGCCTCTAGCGGCGCGTCGCCTGCAAGCCCCGCCACATCGGCGCACAATGCGCGCTGGCGGTCGCGCAGGCGCCGCCAGACCCTTTGCTTCGGCCTCGACTACCCTGGGAATTCGCCATGCCAGATTTCACCATGCAGTACCGCCGCCTCGGCGCCAGCAACCTGAAGGTTTCCGCCCTGTGTCTGGGCACGATGATGTTCGCCGACCAGACCGACGAGGCCGAGGCCGCCCGCATCGTGGGCAGCGCACGCGACCACGGCGTCAATTTCATCGACACCGCCGACGTCTACAGCAAGGGCGGTTCCGAGCAGATGGTGGGCCGCCTGCTGATCGCCGACCGCCACGACTGGGTGCTTGCCACCAAGCTGGGCAACCTGATGGGCAGCCGTCCGAACCAGTCGAACTATTCACGTACGTGGATCCTGCGCGAGGTGGAAGACAGCCTGCGCCGGCTGGCCACCGACTATGTGGACATCCTCTACCTGCACCGCGACTTCGCCGGCGCCAATCTTGAGGAACCGGTGCGCGCCATGGGCGACCTGATCCGCGCCGGCAAGATCCGCTACTGGGCCGTGTCGAATTTCCGCGGCTGGCGTATCGCCGAGATCGCCAACCTGTGCGACCGCCTGGGCGTGCCGCGCCCGGTGGCCTGCCAGCCGTACTACAACCTGCTGAACCGGATGCCGGAGGTGGAAATCCTGCCGGCCTGCGAACATTTCGGCCTGGGCGTGGTGCCTTACAGCCCGATCGCGCGCGGCGTGCTGACCGGCAAGTATTTGCCGGGCCAGAAGCCGGACGCGGACAGCCGCGCCGGCCGGGCGGACCGCCGCATGATGGAAACCGAGTTTCGCGAGGAGTCGCTGGTCATCGCCCAGCAGCTCAAGGCGCATGCCGAAGGGCGCGGCATCACGCCGGGCCAGTTCGCCACGGCCTGGGTGCTGGCCAACCCGATCATCAGCAGCGTGATCGCCGGGCCGCGCACGCTGGCGCAGTTCGAGGACTACTTCGGCGCAGTGAACGTCGCGATTTCGGCGCAGGAAGAGGCGCTGGTCGATAAGCTCGTGCCGCGCGGCCATGCTTCCACGCCCGGCTACACCGATCCGAGCTATCCGTTCGGCGGGCGCCCGGTGGCATCGGCGGCGGCATCGGCATAAGCCGGTCAGTGCAAAACTGACATGGCCGCACCGCCCGCGTGTGACGCGCGGGCGGCTCGCGGCACCCGTGTGGCGTGCCGGCCCGCCACGTGTTGCGTGCCGGGCACGGCGCCGCAAGAAATTCCGTGTTTGAAAGCGTGCGCCAGCCCACTTCGGCATGCCACTCCACGCTGGTTGCTAGTAATATCAATACAGGCCGTCGCACGCCGATGCTGGCGCGGCAGCCTGCAATGAAAAAGCTGGTGGCGCCCCGGAACTGGTGGGCGCAAGCGCAACCGGATGCCGAAACGTGTCACGTCGTCGCTGGATTCTCGCTGGCTTGGCGGTTGCCGTATGTGGCGGCGCCTACATGGTTGTGACCCTCGTCACGCACGAGGTTCGCACGTCGCAATGGCAGGCTCTGTACATGAGCCGGCTGGGCAAGTCGTTGACCTACGAAATCCAGCCCGGCGCGAGCGACAGCATCCGTTATCCCCATTCCGGTCCGTACGACGAGCGCCTGGGCTACGAGCGCCTGCCCGAGTTCGGCGAGCGCCTGCTGCGGCACGGGTTTGCCACGAGCGCGCAGGTGCGCATGTCGCCGGATCTCGTCCGGCTGATGGACGAGGGCATCTTTCCGCCCTACCGAGAGAAAAACCAGGCCGGCCTGATCGTGCGCGACTGCAACGCGCTGACGCTTGCCTTCGAACGCTATCCCCAACGCCAGTACGATAGTTTCGACGCGGTGCCGAAGGTGGTGGTGGCGTCGCTGCTCTACGTCGAGAACCAGAACCTGCTCAATCCCGAGTATCCGATGATGAATCCGGCCGTGGACTGGCGCCGGTTCTCGCGCGCGGTGCTCGACCAGGCCGTGAAGCTGGCCGACCGGCACCACGACTCGGCCGGCGGCAGCACGCTCGCCACCCAGATCGAGAAATTCCGCCATTCGCCCGAGGGGCGGACCCAGTCGATTCCAGACAAGTTCCGCCAGATGACCTCGGCCTCGCTGCGCGCCTATGTCAACGGTCCCGACACCCAGCGCGCCCGCGAAAACATCGTGCTCGACTACCTGAACACGGTGCCGCTCTCCGCGCGCGTGGGGCATGGCGAGATCAACGGCATTGGCGACGGGCTGTACGTCTGGTACGGCGAGGACTTCGGCGAGGTCAACGCGCTGATCCGCAACATGGACCCGCGCCGCCCCACCCCGCGCGAGGCCCAGGCGTACAAGCGCGCGCTGTCGCTGATCGTCTCGCAGCGCCGGCCGTCGTATCACCTGCGGCGCGACGATACCAACCTGGACGCGCTGACTGGCAGCTACCTGCGGCTGCTGGCGGCCACCAATACCATCACTCCGGAGTTGCGCGACGCCGCGCTGGCGCAGTCGCTGGACAAGGCGGCCCCGCCGCAGCGGCCCGACCCGGCGCCCTGGGTGACGCGCAAGGCGGTCAACCAGGTGCGTAACGATGTGTCGCACCTGCTGGGCGTGGACAGCCGCTACGCGCTGGACCGCCTCGACCTGACCGTCGACAGCAGCATCAACCGTGAAGTGCAACGCATGGTCACGGACACGCTGCTGCGCATCCGCAACAAGACCGATGCCCACGAGATGGGCCTGTACGGCAAGAACCTGCTGCGCGAGGGCGACGACCCGTCGCGGCTCGTGGCCAGCTTCACGCTGTTCGAGCGCGTGGGCAACGCCAGCCTGGTGCGGGTGCAGGCCGACAATGTCGACCAGCCGTTCGACATCAACGCGGGGGCGCGGCTGAACCTGGGCTCCACCGCCAAGCTGCGCACGCTGGTCACCTATCTGGAAGTCATCAACGAGATCTACGATCGCCACGTCAGCCTGAGCCGGGCCGAGCTGGCCGCGATCCAGGTGCCGCGCCAGGACGCGCTGACCCGCTGGGTGATCGACACGCTGATCAAGGCCAAGACGCCGGCCGAGCGCTCGCGCGGGGCCATCCTCGAAGCCGCGATGGAGCGCAAGTATTCGGGCAATGCCGGCGAGGCGTTCTACACCGGCGGCGGCATGCAGAGCTTCACGAACTTCGAGAAATGGGAGGGCGAGCGCCAGATGACGGTGCGCGTGGCCTTCCAGCATTCGGTCAATCTCGTATTCATCCGGATGATGCGCGACATCGTGAAGTACGAAGTCCACCAGGCCCACCCGGAAGCCACCGCGCTGATGGAGGATCGCAGCGACCCGGGCCGCCGCCCGTACCTGGAGCGCTTTGCCGATGAGGAAGGCAGCTCCTATATGACGGCGTTCTGGCAGCGCTACCGGGGCAAGACTTCGGATGAGCGTTTGAACGTTCTGCTAGGTCGCGTGAAGCAGCCGACGCCCTACCTTGGGGCCGTGCGCCTCTCGGTGACGCTGCTGAGCGCCCGGCCGGCCACCGATTTCGACACCTACGCCGGCCTGGTGCGCGCACGGCTGCCCAAGCAGAAGCAGCCGTCCGAGGAAGACCTGCACAAGCTCTACGACAAGTACGGGAAGGACAAATTCGACCTGAACGACCGGGGCTACCTGTCGCGCATCCATCCGCTGGAACTGTGGATGGTGGAATACCTCGGCAACAACCCGGATGCCACGCTGAGCGAGGTGCTCAAGGCCAGCGCGGACGAGCGGCAATACGTCTACAAGTGGCTGTTCAAGACCCGCAGCAAGCTGGGGCAGGACGCCCGCATCCGCACGCTGCTGGAGAAGGAGGCGTTCGACAAGGTGGCCAAGCGCTGGCAGCGGCTCGGTTATCCGTTCGATTCGCTGACGCCGTCGTACGCCACGGCCATCGGTGCCTCGGGTGACCGCCCGGCGGCGCTGTCGGAGCTGGCCGGCATCATCCTCGGCAATGGCGTGGATGCCCAGCCGTCCACGATCCGCACGCTTGCCTTTGCCGCCGACACCCCCTATGCCACGACATACGCCCTGCGCCCGGGGCCAGGCAAGGTGCTGATTGCGCCGGAGATTGCCGCGCTGGTGCGGCGTTCGATGTTCGATGTGGTGGAGAGTGGCACGGCCAAGTCGATCCGGGGGGCCTTCACGCCGGTCAGCCGGCCGGGGCAGCCCGGCGCGCCACTGATGATTGGCGGCAAGACCGGTACGGGCGACCAGCGCTTCCAGACCTATGGTCCGGGCGGGCGCGTAATTTCGTCGCGCTCGGTCAACCGGTCGGCCACCTTCGTGTTCCTGCTGGGGGACCGCTATTTCGGCACGGTGACGATCCACGTGCGCGAGCCGTACGCGGCGCGCTACGCGTTCACGAGCGCGCTGGCGGTGCGCGTGCTGCGCTCGGTGGCGCCGCAGGTCGCGGCGATGGCCGCCCCGGGCAGCACCACCGCGCTGCAGCGGTGCGGCAAGGAAGGCGCTTCAGTTCTTACGGCGAACCAGGTCGTATATCACCAGTAGCACGATGGCACCGATGACCGAGGCAATCCATCCGGCGGCCTCGCCCGGCTGGTAGTACCCCATCGACCGGCCGATGTAGCCGGCCGCCAGCGCGCCAAGCACGCCCAGCAGGATCGTCATGATCCAGCCCATCTTGTCGTCGCCAGGTTTGATGGCGCGGGCGATGAGCCCCACGACAAGTCCAACCAGCACAGTACCGAGGAATGCCATCATGGTGCGCTCCCGTAGCAGTGGATGAGGCGGCGTGTGGCCGCCGGAGCATCATGCCATGAATCGATGACGGGTGGCGCATGGTGTTCTCCCCGCTCCCTCCGGGAAGGGGAGAACACCCGTGCTCAGTTCTTGCGCGAGCTGATCACCGCCTCGGCCACGTTGGCCGGGGCTTCGGCGTAGTGCTTGAACTCCATCGTGAAGGTGGCGCGGCCCTGGGTGAGGGAGCGCAGCGAGGTGGAGTAGCCGAACATCGTCGCCAGCGGCACCTCGGCGCGCACGATCTTGCCGCCGCCGCCCGCGATGTCTTCCATGCCGTGCACCATGCCGCGCCGCGAGGAGAGGTCGCCCATCACGTTGCCGGTGAATTCCTCGGGCGTTTCCACCTCCACGGACATCATCGGCTCCAGCAGCACCGGCTTGGCGCGGCGCATGCCTTCCTTGAACGCCATGGAACCCGCCATGCGGAACGCGTTTTCGTTCGAATCCACATCGTGGTACGAGCCGAACACCAGCGTCGCCTTCACGTCCACCACCGGGTAGCCGGCCAGCACGCCGGCTTCCAGCGTCTCCTTGATGCCCTTGTCCACCGCCGGGATGAACTCGCGCGGCACCACGCCGCCCTTGATGGCATCGACGAAGGCATAGCCGCCGCCCTGCGGCATCGGCTCGAGGTTCAGCACCACGTGGCCGTACTGGCCGCGCCCGCCCGACTGCTTGATGAACTTGCCTTCCACGTCCTTGGCGGTGCTCTTGATGGTCTCGCGGTAGGCCACCTGCGGCTTGCCGACCGAGGCCTCCACGCCAAACTCGCGCTTCATCCGGTCCACCAGGATTTCCAGGTGCAGCTCGCCCATGCCCGAGATGATGGTCTGGCCGGACTCCTCGTCGGTCGCCACGCGGAACGACGGGTCTTCCTGGGCCAGCCGGTTCAGGGCGATGCCCATCTTCTCCTGGTCGGCCTTGGTCTTCGGTTCCACGGCCTGCGAGATCACCGGCTCCGGGAAAGTCATGCGTTCGAGGATGATGACCTTGTCGGGATCGCACAGGGTGTCGCCCGTGGTGGCCTCCTTGAGGCCCACGGCCGCGGCGATGTCGCCGGCGCGCACTTCCTTGATCTCGTTGCGGACGTTGGCGTGCATCTGGAGGATGCGCCCCAGCCGTTCGCGCTTGGACTTGACCGGGTTGTAGACCGTGTCGCCCGAATTCACCACGCCCGAATACACGCGGAAGAAGATCAGCTGGCCGACGAACGGGTCGGTCATGATCTTGAAGGCGAGCGCCGAGAACGGCTCGTCGTCGTTCGGGTGGCGCTCGGCTTCCTTGTCGTCCTCGGTGTGGCCGAGGATGGCGGGCACGTCCGCCGGCGACGGCAGGTAGTCGATCACCGCGTCCAGCATCGCCTGCACGCCCTTGTTCTTGAAGGCGCTGCCGCATAGCATCGGCACGATTTCACCGGCGATGGTGCGTTTGCGCAGCCCGGCCTTGATCTCTTCCTCGGTCAGCGGCTCGCCGCTCAGGTAGCGCTCGAGCAGGTCCTCGCTGGCTTCGGCGGCGGCCTCGACCATCTTCTCGCGCCATTCCTGCGCGGTGGCCTGCAGCGCGGCCGGGATGTCGGTGTACTCGAAGTGCACGCCCTGGCTCGTATCGTCCCAGACGATGGCGCGCATTTTCACGAGATCGACCACGCCCTGGAAATGATCCTCGGCGCCGACCGGAATCTGGATCAGCACGGCGTTGCCCTTCAGGCGATCGGCGATCTGGGTCTGCACGCGGAAGAAGTCGGCGCCCACGCGGTCCATCTTGTTGACGAACGCGATGCGCGGCACCTTGTACTTGTTGGCCTGGCGCCAGACGGTTTCCGACTGCGGCTGCACGCCGCCCACGGCGTCGTACACCATGCAGGCGCCGTCGAGCACGCGCATGGAGCGTTCCACCTCGATGGTGAAGTCCACGTGGCCGGGGGTGTCGATGATGTTGATGCGATGCTCGGGGTAGTTCCCCGCCATCCCCTTCCAGAAGGCCGTGGTGGCGGCCGACGTGATGGTGATGCCGCGCTCCTGCTCCTGCTCCATCCAATCCATGGTGGCGGCCCCGTCATGCACCTCGCCCAGCTTGTGGTTCACGCCGGTGTAGAACAGGATGCGCTCGGTCGTCGTCGTCTTGCCGGCGTCGATATGCGCGCTGATACCGATGTTGCGATAGCGTTCGATGGGGGTCTTGCGGGGCACGGTGATTCTCCGGTTAGGGCACCACGGGCCGTTAGCGTAGCACTTCTACGAATTCCTCGTGCGGTGCCGCATGGCCGATTGGGCCCTGCCGGAGCAGGCGCCGGTCAGGGCCAGCTTTGCCGCGCGTAGTCGCCGTCCCTGGCACGCACCAAAGCGGCGCGTTCGGCGGCGCGGGCGTCGGTATAGAAGGGCGGATCGGCCAGCGGCAGGCCGTTCTCGCGCGCGGCATCGACGAGGATCTGGAGGTACTCGGTCATGTGCGACGCCGTGTAGTCGTTGGTGTCATGAAAGCTCACCACCACCGGCACCACGCCGTTCACCGGCTGGAGCCGCCGCGCGCCGATGGCCGCGCGCACCTGCTCCAGCTCGCTCACCATATGGGAGCGCCGCCGCAGGCTGATGTGCCAGCCGTAGATCTTGCCGTCGCGCGCGTTGGCGTCGGCCATGAGCATGCCCAGGCCCAGTCCCTGGTAGACGCCCCGCGTCTCATCGTTATAGGCCCAGTTGGGCGGCCGCACCAGTTGTGCCACGTGGCGGCACTGGGCGGCGATGTCCGCCTCGCCCGCGCGCAGCGACGCCGCCAGCTCGGTCGGCGCCAGCTTGGTATGGGAGACATGGCCCTCCACCACGCCGCTGTGCACGGCGAGCAGGTGGCCGGCGGCGCAGGTGTCGCGCATCTGGGCGCGCCCGGCCGCGCCGCCGCCCCGGCGCGGATGCGCGGTCTGGACGAAGAAGATGGCCTTGATGCCGGGCGCAATCGGGTTGTCGGCCAACTGGCGCAGGATCAGCGGCGTGCTGCCATCCGGGCCGGCGTCCGGGCCATCGTCGAATGTCAGCAGGAAGCGCAGCGGCGGCAGCTTGGCGGTGGGCTTGGCGAACGCCACCGGCGTGACGGCGGCAGGCGGCTCCGGGGTCTCGGACGCCGGGAAGGTGCCGTCGGCCAGCACGGACACGGGCGCGGCCAACATCAGGACCGCGGACAACAGGGATCGAACGACAGCAGCACGCATGCGGAATCAGGGGAGCGGAGATGACGGCGCGCGGCCAGACCCGCACCGCGCGAGGCAGCACGATACCACCGGCCTGCGGCCCGGCCGTGGGCCAGTTTGTAAGCAGGTATGTGAAGTGGCGAATGCGGTACTTGTGGCGAGGGCGCGCCAGATCCTGTCAGCGTCTGTCCGAAGCCGATTTCGGCCTACGCCGCACGGTGCGGGCCGGCGGCGCTTTCTACAATGGACTGAGCAGTCCATGCGAATGATCTGAATTTCACCCGTCACCATAACAAAAGGCGGTCACGATGCGCGCCCCGGTCCTTCGTCTTACTCGTCCGATATTGCCGATGCTCGCCGCCATGGTGGCGGCCTCGGCCATGACCCTTGCCACGGCGGCCCGTGCCGACGACCCCGGCGTTGCCTTCTCGGCCAGCCGGCCCGGCGGCGCGCTGCCGGAGGGCTGGCAGAACAAGCCCGTGGTCAGCGGCAAGGCCCTCACGCGCTACGCGCTGGTGGCCGACCAGGGCACCACGGTGCTCGAGGCCGATGCCACCGG
The DNA here is from genome assembly GCF_056395225.1 of Cupriavidus sp. 10L45. Classification (NCBI taxonomy): domain Bacteria; kingdom Pseudomonadati; phylum Pseudomonadota; class Betaproteobacteria; order Burkholderiales; family Burkholderiaceae; genus Cupriavidus; species Cupriavidus sp. 10L45. The sequence continues at coordinate 11,439 of NZ_JBFTJC010000021.1, read as the reverse complement.
CGCCGCCTCCGGCCTGATCCACGCCGGCGACTTCGACCTCGCGGCCACGCCGGTGGTGCAATGGCGCTGGAAGGTGGCCGGCCCGATCCCGGACGCCGACAACCGCGACGCCAAGCGCGAGGACGCCCCCGCCCGGCTGGTGTTCTTCTTCGACGGCGAAAGCAGCAACCTGTCGATTGGCGAGCGCGCCGGCATGGCCATCTCGGGCGCGGTCGGCGACAAGCTGCCCTACGCCACGCTGATGTATATCTGGACCAACAGCGCGCCGGTGGGCACGGTCATCGCCAATCCGCATACCAACCGGGTGCAGATGATCGTGGTGGGCGGCGCGGCCGATGCCGGCAAATGGCAGAAGCTGCGCCGCAATGTGAGTGCGGACTTCCAGAAGGTCTTCCGCGAAAAGCCCGGCAAGCTGCTGGGCTATGGCCTGATGACCGATACCGACAACACCGGCGCCAACGCGCGCGCCTGGTACGGCGACATCCGCTTCACGGCGCGCTAGGCGCCCGGCGGCGGCGTGCGGGCGATGGCGGCGCGGATCGCCTCGGCCACGCGCGACGTCAGTTGGGGATCGTCCTCGATGCCGGCCGCCTCGCGCACGCTGACCACCTTGGCCGGGTCGTAGTGCCGGCCGCTCCCGATGGCCGCCTCGAACGCATTGGCGCGGGCATTGATCTCGACCGGGTCCGCGCTCACCAGCAGGATGGCGTGCGCCAGCACCAGATGGCGCTGGCCATCGTCCGATTGCGCGGCGGCCGGCGCGCGGCGCCAGTACTGCGCGGTGCCGGCGATCTTGCGCGCTGCATCGCCCGGCCCCCAGGCCAGGTTGTAGCGCCCGTCGCAGAACGACCCCTCCACCGCCTGCCAGTGCGTTTCCACGCCCAGCTGGCGCATCCCGTCCGCCAGCACATCGCACAGGTGGATATAGACGGGCTCCATCCACGTAGCCGCGCCCTTCGGCACCGCGTAGGCCAGGCTCACGTTCAGGATGCCCGGCCCCTGCGGCACCAGCCCGCCGCCCGACATGCGCAGCCAGACCGGGCAGCCCCGGGCGGCAAAGTCCGCGCGGGCGGCCTCGATGCCGGGCTGGCGCAGGTAGCTGCGCGGAATCACCAGTGACAGCGGCGCCTCCCACAACTGCGCCACCGGGCCGCGCAGGGCGGCGTGGTCCAGCAGCGCCAGCTCGCCCTGCAGCGGATCGGCCTCGGCGGGGTCTGGATCGATGAAGGAGAAGGCGGCGGACGGCTGAGCGGTCATGGCAGGGGGCTCCAGGTGGACAGTGCGGCGCAATTTTCCCGATCATCGCCCATCTTGGCCCCCTGGTGCTAACGGAAGCTAAGGGAATGTGGCTGCGGCGTCGTTAATCCCAGGGAATTCCCAACAGCCTCCCGATCATGAACCGTCTCACTCTGAACACCAAACTCTGGGCGGCGCTTGCCGTCATGTGGCTGCTGCTGCTCGCGCTCGGCACCTGGAACGCCTTCCACACCAGGTCCGTGATGATGGGCGAGCGGCGCGAGAGCCTGCAGTCGCTGGTCGCCACCGGCGAGGGCATCGTCAAGCTGTACGCGGCGCGTGCCGCCAAGGGCCAGATGTCGAAGGAAGACGCCCAGACCGCCGCCAAGGACGCGCTGCGCGCGATGCGTTTCGGCCAGAACGGCTACCTGTTCATCATCGATTCCAAGCCGCAGGTGATCCTGAACCCGGGCCTGCCGCAGACGGAAGGCAACCAGGTCGGCGAGTTCAAGGACCCGGATGGCGTCTACGTCTACCGCGCGATCCTGGAAGGCGCGCGCCGCACCACGGGCCCCGAGGCTGGTTTCTCGACCTACCGTGGCCGCCTGCCCGGCACCGAAAACCCGCAGCGCAAGCTGACCTACGGCCGCTACGTGGCGGACTGGGACTGGTTCGTGGCCACCGGCGTGTTCCTGGTCGATGTGGAAGACGCGTTCCGCGCCAACCTGATCAACGCCCTCGTCAGCACGCTGCTGATTGGCGCGCTGATCGCGGCGGTGATGCTCTGGCTGATGCGCACCGTCAAGCGCAGCCTCGGCGGCGAGCCGGCCTACGCGGTGGAAGCGGTCACGCGCATCGCCGGCGGCGACCTGACCGTGCCGGTGACCGTGCGCGCTGGCGACGAGCAGAGCGTGCTGGCCGCCATGCAGCGCATGCAGACCCGCCTGGCGGGCACGCTGGGCGAGATTCGCGGCGCGGCGGGTTCCATCGCCACGGCCACGGACCAGATCTCGGCGGGCAATACCGATCTCTCCCAGCGCACCGAAGAGCAGGCTTCGGCACTTGAGCAGACCGCGTCGAGCATGGAAGAGCTGACCGGCATCGTGCGCCAGAACGCGGACAACGCGCGGCAGGCCAGCGCGCTGGCCGTGAATGCCTCGGACATTGCCAATCGTGGCGGCGAGGTGGTCAGCGAGGTGGTGGCGACGATGGGCGAGATCAACAACGCCTCGCGCCAGATCGTCGACATCATCGGCGTGATCGAAGGCATCGCCTTCCAGACCAACATCCTGGCCCTGAACGCGGCCGTGGAAGCGGCGCGGGCCGGCGAGCAGGGCCGGGGCTTCGCCGTGGTGGCGGGCGAGGTGCGCAGTCTGGCCCAGCGCAGCGCCAACGCCGCGAAGGAGATCAAGACGCTGATCGACAACTCGGTGGCGCAGGTGGACAACGGCTCGTTGCTGGTGGCCAAGGCCGGCGAGACCATGCACGAGGTGGTGGGTGCGGTGCGCCGCGTGACCGACATCATGGGCGAGATCAGCGCGGCTTCCGCCGAGCAGAGCACCGGCATCGAGCAGGTGGGCCAGGCCGTGACGCAGATGGACTCGGTGACACAGCAGAACGCGGCACTGGTCGAGGAAGCGGCTGCCGCCGCCCATTCGCTGGCCGAGCAGGCCCAGTCGATGATGCGCGCGGTGTCGGCGTTCCGGCTGGCGACGGCCTGATCGATCCGGCTCGTACGCAAACAAAAACCGCGGCCTTGGCCGCGGTTTTTGCTTTCTGGCGCTGACGGTTCAGGCCAGTTGCGTGGGCGAGAGCGACAGGGCGCGCACCGCCTTCGCGGCAATCTCGAACGACTTGAGCCGCGCCGCGTGATCGTAGATCTGGCCGGTCAGCATCAGTTCGTCGGGGCGCAGGTCATCCACGAAACGTTGCAGGCCGTCGCGCACGGCGGCGGGGTCGCCCACGACCGAGACGGCCAGCGAGCGGCGGATGTGGTCGGCCTCGCTGGCGTCCCAGAGCAGGTCCATGTTGTCCACGGGCGGCTTGAGCTGGCCCGGCGTGCCGCGCACCAGTGCCAGGAACTGCTGCTGGAGCGACGAGAACAGCCGGCGCGCCTCGTCACCGGTGTCGGCGGCGAACACGTTGACGCCGAGCATCACGTGCGGGCGATCGAGCTGTTCGGACGGGCGGAAGGTGCGCCGGTACAGGTCCACGGCCTGGCGCATGAAGCCGGGCGCGAAGTGCGACGCGAACGCAAACGGCAGCCCCATCGCGGCGGACAATTGCGCGCTGAACAGGCTCGATCCGAGCAGCCACAGCGGCACCTTCAGGCCCGCGCCGGGCACCGCGCGCAGGCGCTGGCCCGGGCGCACCTCATCGAAATAGGCCTGCAGCTCTTCCACATCCTGCGGGAAGGTGTCGGCGCTGTCGTGGCTGAGCTGGCGGCGCAGCGCGCGCGCCGTGGCCTGGTCGGAGCCGGGCGCGCGGCCCAGCCCGAGGTCGATGCGGCCCGGATACAGCGCAGCCAGCGTGCCGAACTGCTCGGCAATCACCAGCGGCGAGTGGTTCGGCAGCATCACGCCGCCCGAGCCGACGCGGATGGTGGACGTGCCATTCGCCACGTAGCCGATCAGCACGGACGTGGCCGCGCTGGCAATGCCGGGCATGTTGTGATGCTCGGCCAGCCAGAAGCGGCGATAGCCAAGGCGTTCGGCGTGCTGCGCCAGGTCCAGCGTGTTGCGCATGGCCTGGCCGGCATCGCTGCCTTCCACGATCGGTGAAAGGTCGAGCAGGGAATACGGAATCATGGATGCGGGGCGCGGCCGGGGTGACCGGCGCGCCATGTGGAGACGGGAACGGGGCTATGGTAGTCACGTGCGCCGAATCGTGCTGGCGCCCGCCGAGTAGCCCTGCTAACCGTGGGGCTACGCGCGTTACCCGAACAGCCGCTGCGCTACGGGCCCCTGGGCAATGCGCCGGCCGATGTCGAACCCCAGCGCGCGGTAGCTCTCCCACTGTGCTTCATCGAAGAACTGGTCGGCGGTGCCTTGCTGCGGGAAGTCGCGATGGACGGCGCCGTACTGGCGCACATCGGCCGGCGCGGTGGGTGTGAGGCGCGGCTTCAGCAGGATGATGCGGGTGACTGGCGGGGCGTCCGGGGCGCCGCCCTGGCCGGCCACGAAGGCATTGAGCAGCAGCCCGACCTTCATTCGGCTCTCCGGGCTGGCATCGGCGGCAAAGTCATCCATGGTGCCGAACACGGTCTTGAGCACCGGGTCGCTCGCGGCGGCGGTGTCCACCACGATTTCGAGTCCGAAGTCGATGCGGGCCAGCCGGATCAGGTTGGCGAGATCCTTGAAGCGGTAGTCGGCGTCGCAGCCGCAGTCGCACAGCACGATCAGCGCTACGCGGCGCTCCGGGCGCAGCAGTTCATAGACGGCGGTGTTCTCGAAATGGCCGCCATCGGACAGGTACTGCCAGCCCCGCCGCGTGCCGTGAAAGCGCGCGGCGAGTTCGCACCCGAGGTAGTACTGCGTGCGGAACAGGCCGGTCAGCACGCCGAGCGTGGGCCGCGCGCGCCCCGCCGCGCCGCGCCGGCGCATGGGGGCGTGCCCGCTGCCAGCATCCAGCCGCGATGGCCACCAGACGCCGAGCCGCAGGTTGGCGAACCCCATCAGCAGCGAGGTGCCCAGCGTGGAGGCGCGGCCGAGACCGGTGGAGATGGCGGCGCCCGAGATCGCCACCCAGTCGCCCACGGTGCGTGCGTGGGCCATCTCGCCGGGATGACGGCGGAAGGTGCGTTCCTGCGACATCGCGCAGCAAGGCCGCCCATCGACGCTGAATCGCACGTAGGTATCGGCGGGCAGTTGCTGCGGGGCGCCCGGCTGGGCCAGCGCGGGGCCCGGCGAGACGCACAGCGGCTTGCCCTTGCGGTCGCGCTGCACGAGCTGCTCGGCCGGATCGACGGTCAGGTTCAGCGTGACGTTGATCAGGTGCAGCGGCGCCAGCACGCGGGGATCGTAATAGTCGTTGAGGCTCAGGGCGTCGTCCGGGGCGGGCTCGGCCACGCTGAAGCGCTGCCGCGCGTCCGGGCTGCCCGCCGTGGCGGTGAAGCGGTTGCCGTTGGAGGCGCCCAGATAGGCGCGCGTGAGCCGGGAGGCGTAGAACGACTGGAGCGTGGACAGGTTCAGGAAGCCCGCGAAGCGCCCCACCACCATCGCCATGACCAGCGCGAGCCCCGTCAGCACGGCCAGCGCGGGCGTGGTCCAGGCCTTGCCGAAGACGAGCCAGTCGACCGGCTCGCCGCCATCCCACCGCACCCAGAGCACGATCCACGACCAGAGCACGAAGACGAGCAATGCCAGCACGGCCGCCAGCGCCCCGGCCAGCAGCGAGACGGGCAGGCGGTTCAGCATCGCGCGCCAGGACGAATCGCCGGCGCCCTTGTGGCCGTTATCGAGCAGATTGGCGCCATAGCGGACCAGCCAGACCAGCACGCCCAGCGTGCCGGCCGGGCCGAGCGCGCCCCACGGATGCACGGTCAGATAGCTATAGAGATAGCAGGTGCGCGCGGCGGTATCGGCAAGCCCCAGCGCGGCCAGCGCGCCGGTGACCCCCATCGCCGTGCGCAGCGCCCGCGTGGCGCGCACGCGGAACATGGTCACCGAGCGCGGGGCCGGCATCACCATGACCAGGCAGGACGCCACGCCCAGCCAGGCCAGGATGCCGATGGCGAAGCAGGCGTAGGCCAGCCGTGGCGACGGCTGCAACTGCTGGAACCACCACGCGGTGGCCAGGAAGGCCGCGCCGATCAGCGCCGCGAGCAGCACGGCGTTGTTCAGCACCCGCACGGGCTGGCGCGGGTCGTCCGAACGCGGGTAGACCAGCCAGAACGCGATGCCGGGGGGCACGGCGAACAGCAGCGCGGAGGCCACCGGCAGCCAGAGCAAGGGGCTCCACCAGATGGCCAGCCGTTCGTCGTAGAACGCCAGGCGCGCGGCGTGGAGCAGGTCCATCTCGTTGCGGGCGAGTCCGTGCCATGCGCCCGTGGCCAGGTGCAGCCCCAGCGCCAGCGCGGCCAGTAGCACCAGCAGTGCACTGCCAATCACATATTGCATGGCCAGCCAGTTTCGCACCACCACGGCGGCGGCGTAGAGGTTGTCGCCCGCGCCGGTGGGGGTGAGGTAGCGGCCGTTCTCGCGCAGCCACGCCACGGCGGCCCGGCCCGGGGTCTCGGCATAGGAGACCGAGGTGTGGATGCGCCCCGGCGGTTCGTATTGCATCGTCCGGTAGGCATCCTGCGCGGCCTGCACGGCACTGGTGCCGCGCCGCAGCCGTCCGGGCACGAACAGGCTGACGAAGAACGCGCCAAGGTAGCCGCCGCCGCTGACGGTGGAGAGATAGTCGAACTGGGCCAGCAGCGACTGGGTGCCGGCGACAGTGGGGGAGGGCGGGGTGTCGAGGGGCGTCCGGGCGGGCGTCTGGGCGGGATTCGGCGCTTCGGCCATCGCCTGCATCACGCCGAGGCAGAACGTGGCGCTGCGGATGCCGCCGCCGGAGAGGGCGAGCGCGTAGGTCTGGCCGGCGCTGTGCCGGGGAATATCGAGCATGCGCCGGCGGTGCGCCACGCGCGCGGCTTCATCGTCCCAACCCGGGTCTTCGCCTGGCATGCCGCCCTCCCTGCACAATGGCCTGCGCCAAGTATAGGAAGCGGCGGTTGCTCCGGGGGTACGGCGGGTGGATTAGTGCGCGGAGGCCTGCTTGGCGGGGTCGGCCGCGTCGTTGCTGGCCTCATCGGCCGGGGTCGACAAGGCGCCCTGCAGGCGCTTCCATTCGTCGAACCCGCCCGCCAGCGCCCAGGTGTGGCGGTAGCCCGCCACACGCAGCCGCTCCGCCAGCACGGCGGCGGACATCTCATGGGGGCAGGCGCAGTAGATCACGATGTCATGTTCGGGCGAATGCTCGCCCAGCGTTTCCAGCGGCGCGTGCAGCTCCATGACCAGCGCGCCGGGAATGCGCTCGATGGGAGCGACGCCATGCGCGCGCACGTCCACCACCAGCGGCGGCGCGCCCGTCGAGCGGCGCGATTCCAACTCCATCACCGTCATCCGCGGAATCCGGCCCGTGCGGCGCAGCATGCGCCAGCGCAGCCAGAAGCGCCAGGCAATGAACAGCGCGAAGGCGCCGCCGGCAATCAGCACGGCGATATGGCCGTAGGTGCTGAAGGCGGCCAGGATCGTATCGACGAAATCGCTGAACACCACGCCCGCCAGCAGCGCGCCGCCAGCCCAGACCAGCGCGCCGAGGGCGTCGTAGAACAGGAAGGTCATGAACGGCGTGGAAGTCATGCCGGCCATGGCCGTCGAGAGCGCGCCGGCGCCGGGCAGCAGCTTGGCGAAGACGAGCGAGCGGGGGCCTACGCGCAGGTAGAGCGACTGGGTCTGCCGGATGCAGGTGTCGGGGGAGAGGGAGACGCGGCAGATCGTGCGCAGCATCGGCTGGCCCAGCCGCTTGCCGGCGAAGTACCACGCCGTATCGGCGATCAGGCAGGCGGAGATCACCGCGAACAGCACGGCGCCAATCGACGGACCAGACTCCTGCATCGACAGCGCACCCGCCACGAACATCATCGGATAGGCCGGCACCGGCAGGCCGGCCTGCTCGGCCAGCACGCTCAGGAACACCAGGGACAGCCCGTGGCTGTCCAGCAAGGCCTGCAAATCACCCACGACATGTCTCCCGCCAGAAAAAGGGTCCGGCGCGAAAAGAAGGGGGCGGCCGGATGGACCCACAGTGTGCCAGTGCCACCGGCGCCTTGCACTGCCATGATGTAGGCAGGGTCATCAAATTCACTGAATGTGGCTGGACGGCGACGTATCTTCGGCCGGATCGGGATGGCAGGCGGGGGGCGCGGCAGCCTGCAGGGCGATCAGCGCATCGTTGAATTCGGTCACGATGGCGACATAGCGCGGCAGTAGCGCGTCGATCACGGCAGGCTTGCCCTGCCGCGCCGCGGACTCCAGCGACTTGCCCGCCGCCACCAGCGTCGGGCAGCGGGACAGCGCAGCGCTCCCCTTGATGCGGTGCACGGTGCGCTGCACGCCGGTCCAGTCCCGCATCGCCACCGTCCGCTGCAGGTTGGCCATGTCCGCCTCGTTGGTCTCGATCAGCCGGGCGAGCAGCATCCGGTAGAGCACGGGGTCATCCCGCGCCGCGTTGGCCACTGCCGCGCCCATGGCTTCGCGTTCGGCGCGGGGCAACACGCGGCGGGCCCCGGCGCGGGTCACGGGGTGAGCTGGCAACGTCGGGCGAAATCGACCAGATCGACCAGGGATTCGGCACGCAGCTTGGCCATGATGCGCGCCTTGTAGCTGCTGACGGTCTTGTTGCTGATGAACAGCGCGTTGCCGATGATCTTGTTGCTCATGCCGCGTGCCAGCATGCGCAGGATGACGACCTCCTTGTCCGACAGCTTGCGCAGGCCTTCATCGTCGCTGACCATGCGGGACTCGTGCGAGGGGTCGCTGAACGTGACGGCCGTGGCGGGATTGGCGCTCGCGCCGTTCGGGAACACGGTAAAGCCGCCGAGCACGCTTTCCACGCAGCGGACGATGGCATCCATGTCCTGCGTCTTGCTGATGAAGCCCTGCGCGCCGGCCTGGTAGGCGCGCGCGGCGAACGGCGTGGGATTCTGGGCGGTCAGGATCAGGATACGCACGGCCGGATGGAGCGCGCGCATGCGTGGCGTGGCATCGAGCCCGCTCATGCGGGGGATGTCGAGGTCGAGTACGACGAGGTCGGGTTTATGTCGACGCACGGCCTCGATGGCGCTCTGGCCGTTGTCGGCTTCCAGCAGTACATTCACGCCCAGCAACTGGGAGAGATGGGCGCGCATGGCAAGCCGCAGCGCGGGGTGATCGTCGACGATCAGGATGGTGGTCATGCGTTGCTGCCTTGTGGCCGTGCCGCGTGGGCGGCTGGCCAGGGGTCATCACTGACTGGGCAGTATATGGAGATAGCGTCGCTTAATTTGTGGGAAATTTCCGCAATCGCTGCGTGAAATTTCCCCATTTGCGCCGCATTAGATCCAGATCATGTTCGCGTGACATTTTATGTCACTCATAGGCTACGGACCATCCCAAAAAAATAGCGGCCCTCCACCAACATGGGGGGCCGCAAATCGGGAATGCGAGGAGGTCAGAATCCTCAAGGAGTGTTATCGGCACATGGGGGCGCCGCTGATCCCTACTTAGGTGGGGCCAGCGTCACACTGCAGCCGGTATCAGGCGATCAGCCGATCCGGCTGGTTGGCTGGCCCCGTGGCGGCACGCACGCGGCGCACGCCGGCTTCCATCTCCGCGTGCGCGGCGTCCAGCCACGCGATGCGGTGGCGCACGGGATCATTGGGCGACAGGTCGTTGGCGGTTATCTCGCGCAGGAAATACCGCACCATGCTGCCGGCGCGCGCGGGCACCGGCATCATCCCCAGCATCTGGCCCCGATCGATCAGACCCAACCCGGCGGCATGCCGCAGCCCCGCCCACGCCGTGCGCCCCAGTCCTATAAAGAGCGCCTGCCGATGGCACTGCCCGAGCCGCGCGAGGAACAGCGACTCGAAGACGGCGCGGAGCATGGGCACATCGAGCAGTTCGTCGAGCGGGCCGTCGAATGCGAGCCCGCGTCGCGTGGTGGCATGGGGCAGCAGGGCAAGCGGCTGGATGGCGTCGAACCCATCGTTCCACAAGGCTGCCGCATGGGGTTGCCCAATCAGCTCGGGCACGCGGAAGTGGTCGAGCATGCGGATCAGGTTGGGCCGCACGAGTCGGCCGCCCAGTTCCACACGCCGCTTGTTCTCGCGCTGGATGCTCCGCCCGGGCGTATGCGCGAGCAGCAGTTCCTCCGTGACCGATGCGGCGAGCCGCACGTGGGTGTGGCCCGGCGTGGTGCTGACCAGCACCAGGCGCGCATCGGCGTTCCGATGTTCGAACGGCACGTAAGCCATGGTGTACGTCCCGTCCTGATCCACCATCACGGGTTTGTCCGCAATGGCTCGCGCGCCGCCGCGTCGGATGCGCGCGCAATACTCTTCGATGTAGTTCGCCAAGATGTCCCCGCTCCAATGCTTCCCTGCTGCTGGCTGCCATGTCTTGTTTTGGCTTCATGTTAAGCCGCAGTACATGGCCACGAAAGCGCCCAAGTGGCGTTCGGAGCGCGTTACAACACAGGCTTGGTTGGCGAGCGAACCAATGAGACGAGGGAGCCCTACGTATGAGGGATGCGTTTCGCGCTTGGGATGTGGATCTCGCTGTAGGACAACGTTGCGCGACAGGTGGGTCAGGATGATGACGGCGGGATCGGCCTTTGGGGCCGCCAGCAAAAAAGGCCGGACACGAGTCGTGTCCGGTAACCCATTTGCTGACTCAGGTCGTGTCAGAAACCCGAGAACTCAAATGATAACCATTATCATTTGTCGAGTCAATGAATGGCGGTGCCTTTAGGCGGTCAGCGTGGTTTCGATCGAAATCTGGGCGGACAGGGATTTGTGCACCGGGCACTTGTTGGCCACGCGCAGCAGATCCTCGCGCACGTTCGGCGGCAGCTCTCCATCGATCTTGACGGTGCGGATCATCTTGTAGGTGCCGGGCGCCTCTTCGTGCCGCACCGAGACGTGCACCTCGCGTAGGTCATAGCCCTTGCGCTTGGCGTACACCTGGAGCGTGAGCGTGGTGCACGCGGCCAGCGCGGAGTCGAGCAGGTCATGGGGGTTAGGGAGCGACGGGTCGCCTGCAGGGGCGTCCAGGTCCGCGCGCCAGGTGGCGGTCTCGTTGCGCAGGTCGCAGGCGCTCGCGCCCGAGGCGGCGAGCCAGGTTGCTTCAATGGTCATGGGTGAGTGTCCTCTGGAGATGGGAGGGCGGGAACCGGTCCCGGATTGATGATTCTATATATAGGGGCCCGACATCGCGCTGCTGAGGTGCCGTAATCGTCATTTCCAGAAAAATCTGAAATTTTGATGACAAACCCCTTGCCAGCCTGCGTTGGCTCCCTTAATATTCGCCCCCTCGCAACACAAACCGCGCTGCAAACGCAGCAGCGACAAGGGTTGCGGGGTTGATGGGTGGTCGGGCTGAGGAGTTTTCCAGCGCTGACCGCAGCGAAAAAAACTTCGCTGACCTGTTGACGAAACGCAGGTTGTTCTTCATAATC
>NZ_JBFTJC010000020.1:0-74104 GCF_056395225.1 Cupriavidus sp. 10L45 | reverse complement strand
ATTATGAAGAACAACCTGCGTTTCGTCAACAGGTCAGCGAAGTTTTTTTCGCTGCGGTCAGCGCTGGAAAACTCCTCAGCCCGACCACCCCATCAACCCCGCAACCCTTGTCGCTGCTGCGTTTGCAGCGCGGTTTGTGTTGCGAGGGGGCGAATATTAAGGGAGCCAACGCAGGCTGGCAAGGGGTTTCGCAAAAGAATTTTCGGGCGCAGTAGAATCGCCCCATGACGACACCGCCTGACCTGATGACCTACGTGCCCGAACGCCTCGCGAGCCGCGACGCCGGCGCCCTCGATGCGCACGCGCTCGCCACCGCCCTCGCGCGGCCGATCGTATTCGTCGACCTGGAAACCACGGGCGCCGATGCCCAGCGTGACCGCATTACCGAGATCGGCGTGGTCGAAGTCGGCCCGGACGGCATCCAGGAATGGGACACGCTGCTGGACCCACAGGCCAGCATCCCGTCTTTCATCCAGGGCATGACCGGCATTACTGAAGAGATGGTGCGCGGCAAACCCACGTTCGAGTCGATTGCCGAGTCGCTGGCAGAGCGGCTGCAAGGCCGCCTCTTCGTGGCCCACAACGCGCGCTTCGACTACGGCTTCCTGAAGAATGCGTTCCGGCGCGCTGGCATCACCTTCCGCGCCGACGTGCTTTGCACCGTGCGACTGTCGCGCGCGCTGTTCCCGTCGGTGGAGCGCCATGGCCTGGACGCGCTGATCGCCCGCTTCGGCCTGACGCCCAAGGGCCGTCACCGCGCGCTGGCGGACGCCGAACTACTCTGGCAGTTCTGGCAGAAGCTCCATGGTCTCTATACCGTGGATCTGGTGGAATCGGCCGTCAAGTCGCTGGTGAAGCAGGCGAGCCTCCCGGCCGGCCTGTCCGAGACCGCGCTCGACGAGGTACCCGATCGTCCCGGCGTCTACCTGTTCTATGGCGACGAAGACGCGCCGCTCTACGTTGGCAAGAGCATTCACCTGCGTCAGCGCATCAAAAGCCATTTCTCGGGCGACCATCGCCATGAGAAGGAGATGCGCCTGGCGCGAGGCGTGCGGCGCGTGGCGTGGCACGAGACCGGCGGCGAAGTCGGCGCGCTGCTGATGGAGGCGCAGTTGGTCAAGTCACTGCAGCCGCTGCACAACCAGTTGCTGCGCCAGAACAGCGAACTGTTCTCGTGGGAGATCCCCGATGGCCTGCCCGTGCCGCGCCTGCGCTCGGACCGGCACGTGGATTTCAGCCGCCATGCCAATCTCTATGGCGCGTTCGGCAGCCGCGCCGCAGCCCAGGCCCGGCTGCGGGAGTTGGCGGAGGAACACACGCTCTGTCTGACCACGCTGATGCTCGAACCCACGCACCGGCGCGGCAACCCGTGTTTCGCGCGACAGTTGCATCGCTGCGCGGGCGCCTGCACGGGCGACGAATCGCGCGCGGCGCATCGGGAGCGGACGATGGCCGCCATCGCCACGCTGGCATTGCAGCCGTGGCCATTCGCCGGCGCGGTGGCGTGGCGGGAATCGGATCAGCCCCAACAGCCATGGCACGTGCTGGAGAACTGGTGCTATCTCGGGTCCGTGACGGACCTCGACGCGGCGGCTGCCCTGCTCGCCGCGCCGGCCCGGTTCGATGTCGATACCTACCAGATCCTCGCGCCGCGCCTGGACGCCCTGCGCGCCTCGGCGGTGCCGCTCGCGGCGTCCCGACCGTTTGCGCTGACGCCACCGGAGCCGCCGGCGCCCAGCCGCGCTCCGTCGATCAAACGCCCCGCCCGGACAACCGAGCGTTCATCGGATACACAAACCCTCACCCTGTTCGCCTGATCGGAGTCGGGATCGGGGTCGGCAGGCAATGTGCGGCGGCGCGCATAGTGGCGTTGCCAGCCGGGCGCCCGCTCGGCTAGTCTGCCGAGGAGGGTTCGCTACCTAGATGGAGCCGCCATGCCCGCGTTGCCCCGCCTTCCGTTTGCCGCCGCCGTGCTCTGCGCGGCCGGCGTGACCATTGGCTGCACCAGCGTCGATGGCGGCGCCATGCATCGGATCTTCGCATCCTGGCAGGGCGCGCCTGTCGAGCAGGTGCAGGCTCAGTGGGGGCCGCCGCAGTCCGTGCAGAGCACGCCGGCCGGCACCGCCTATATATGGGTCGACGAACTGCCGACGGCGCACCCGCCCGGCAGCGGCCCGCGCGATGCGCAGCTTGAGCCACCTGCCTCCACGGCACGATGTCAGCGCAAGCTGCTGGCCGCCGCCAACGGCAAGGTCACCGGCGGGGAGTGGAGCGGTAATGCCTGCTGCGTGCAGACGCTGGTCGGCCAGTGCGCAGGCCTGCCCCGCAAAACGTCCGGATCGTAAACCCCAATTTGACGCTGCGGTATACGAAACCATAATGTGCGGACATAGAACCGAATCCGAATTCGAATACGGAATCCGCCATGCAAGCATCCTTTCCGAGTGTGACGAATAGCACGTCTTCGTCCACAGCCTTCCCCCGCATCGATACCCCCTCGATTCTCCAGCCACCCCGCCAGCGCCGCGCCAAGGAAACGGAACAGGCGCTGCTGACCGCCGGCCGCGAGTTGCTCGCGCAGCGCGACTTCGCCTCCGTCTCGGTGGCGCAGATCGCGGCGGCCTGCCAGGTGTCCGTGGGCGCCTTCTACGGTCGATTCCGCGACAAGATGGCGTTCTTCGACGCCCTGCGCACGCTCGTGATGGAAGAGACCGACGCCTCCGTTGCGCGCTACCTGAACGAAGGGCGCTGGGCCGAGACGCCGCCGCGCCAGATCGTCGAGAAGACGATGCGTTTCCTGCTGACCGGCTGCCACAATAACCGGGGCGTGATTCGCGCATCACTCAAGCACGCCACCACGCGCCCTGAGGAGTGGCTGCCGCATCAGAAGAACGGCCAGGAAATCGTCGACCGGCTCGTGGCGCTGCTGGTACCGCGCCTGCCCGGCCCGCCAGAAGAAGCCGAGCAGCGCGTGCGCTTTGCCATGCAGGTGGTCTTCGGCATGATCGTCAACGCGGTGCTGAACGACCCCGGCCCGCTCACGCTCGCCGATGAACGGCTACCCGTGGAACTCACGCGCATGGTGGCGAGCTACCTGGACCTCTGAGCGCCCCCCGCCCTACCGCCACACCTCGCTTCACCCCCAGTTCCCCCGCTTTTTCCGGACGGCCCCGCTCCCAATGGGGCCATCCGATCTCGCCGCAACATAGCGGCGCCGCCTGTTTTCAGGCCGGATATAACGTGGAGACAACACCATGAAGCATTCCATCGCGTCACGCAGGAGACTGGCCGCGCGCGTTGCCGGCGTCATGCTCGGGCTGGTTTCACTGGCCACGCATGCGCAGGGTGACTACCCGACCAAACCGATTCGCCTGATCGTGCCGTATCCCGCTGGTGGGCTGACCGACACGATGGCGCGCCAGGTGGCCGACGGGCTGTCCAAGCGCCTGGGCCAGACCGTGGTCGTGGAGAACAAGGGCGGCGCGGGCGGCATCATCGGCACGGATTTCGTCGCCAAGTCCGCCCCGGACGGCTACACGCTACTGATGACGATTCCCGGGCCGATCACGTCCAACATCGCGCTATATAAGAAGCTGCCCTATGACCCGCGCACCGATCTGCGGCCACTCTCGGACATCGCCATGGCGCGCACCGTGCTGACGGTCAACCCGACGGTGCCCGCGAAGACCGTCAAGGAGCTGCTGGCCTACGCGCAGCAGTCGCCGGGCAAGCTGCGGATGGGCTCGTGGGGCCCCGGCACCTTGCCGCACACCATCCAGGCTTATATGGACAAGACCTACGGCGTGGATATCCTCCACGTGCCGTATCGCGGCGAAGGCCCGCTGGTCACCGACCTCCTCGCCGGGCAGGTCAACATGACGATCAGTTCCGTGACCACGCTGCGGCAGTACGTTGCCACCGGCAAGCTGCGGGCACTGGCAGTGTCCGGCACCACGCGCGCCCGCGGGATGCCCGATGTGCCGACGTTCGCCGAAGCGGGCTATGGCGATGAGGCGTACAAGATCGTCGGGCCGACCACGCTGATGGCGCCCGCCAAGACGCCCGAAGCCATCGTCGAGAAACTGGGCCGCGAGGTCGTGGCGCTGGTCAAGTCGCCCGAGTTCCAGGCGAAGATCGACGAGATGGGTCTCGAGCCCATCGGCAGCTCCCCGGCGGAAGCGCAGCGCGCCTACAAGGCCTACCTGCCGGTGATCCTGAAGCTGGCCGCCGACACCGGAGTGACGCTGGACTGACCCGGGCCGCCCTCTCCGCGCCGGACAATGCAGCGCGGAGATGGCCGGTATGAATTCCGGAGCAGCTTGCTTTGCGGGCGGGAGGCAGGCTTCTAGAATCCGTCTCACGATGATTTTCCGGCGCGAGACGCCCCCTTCCCATGGCAACGCTATTCCTGGTCCGTCACGGACAAGCCTCGTTCGGGGCCGCCAACTATGATTGCCTGTCCGACGTGGGCCGCCAGCAGGCGCGCTGGCTGGGCGAGTATTTCCGCGACCGGGGCGTCAGCTTCCGGCGCGTGGTGGCCGGCTCGCTGGTGCGCCAGCAGGACACGGCCACCGAGATCCTCGCCGGCATGGGGGCGACCGATACCGCCGTGGTGTCCCATCCCGGCCTCAATGAATACGATGGCGAGGCGCTGTATCGCAGTTTCACCAAGGGCGGCGATCATCGCGCCCATCAGAACGGCGACTACCAGGACTACTGGCGCACGTTCCGTGCGGCGTTCGCGGCCTGGACGCAGGACACGTTGACCGGCATGCCGGAGACCTGGACTGATTTCGGCGCGCGGATGCAGTCCGCGCTGACGCACGCCACCGAGGGCGCGGCGCGCGAGGATGCGCTGCTCGTGGTCAGCTCGGGCGGCGCCATCGGCCGCGCGGTGGCCGACCTGCTCGGCGCGCCGACGCAGACCGCCATCGAACTGAACCTGCAGTTCCGCAATACCGGTTTCTGCGAGCTGATCGTGGGACGCGGCACGCAGCGGCTGCTGAGCTTCAACAACGTGCCGCACCTCGAGCACGCCGAGCGCCGCAAGGCCATCACGTTCGCCTGAGGCGCCCGCCTCAGGCTACCGCCTCAGCGCTGCGACAGCGCGAGGCGCCCCGCCAGCGCGAGAAACACCGTGCCGGCAAACCAGTTCATCGCCCGCTGCACGCGGGCCGAGCGCATCAGCACACGGCCAAACACGCCCGAGAACCACGCAATCGCGCCGAAGACCAGCAGCGTGGCGAGGATGAACACAAAGCCGAGCACCATCAGCTGCAGCGCCACGTGCCCGCGCTCGGCCACCACGAACTGCGGCAGGAAGGCCAGGAAGAAGATCACGACCTTCGGATTGGTGAGGTTCATCACCACGCCGCGCCAGTACATGCGGCGGGGCGGATTGGCATCGGCATGTTGCGGTGACATCTCCCCCACCGGTGCGCGGAACGCCTGCCACGCCAGCCAGACCAGATAGAGCGCCCCGGCGACCTTGAGGACCGTAAAGGCCATCGCCGATGCCGCCAGCAGCGCGGCCAGCCCCACCGCCACCACCGCCGTGTGCACGAGCAGTCCGGTGCAGAGCCCAAGCACCACGGTCAGCCCGGCGCGCGTGCCATGCATGGCCGACTGGAGCAGCACGAAGATGTTGTCGGGGCCGGGCGCCAGGCTCAGCAGGACGGCAATCCCGAGGAATGTCAGCAGGGTGTCGATCGACGGCATCGGTGTTCTCCGTGCATTGAGAGCGCCATGGTAGCGGAACACCGCGCGGCGCGTGGGGCCTGACTATCCATCCACATCCTCGATCAATTCATCCAAACAATCAATTTATCAGCTTAATCGGTCACTCCTACACTGCTTTCACTTCGACAGCGGTGCGCACGAACGGGCGGCGACCGCGCGGGGCAATCCCATCCTTGAGGGCTGCCGCGCAAGCAATCCCGAACGACAACGAGGAGACAGACGATGCAAGCACGTGCACCGATGCGGCACGCGGTAGCGCTCGCCCTGACGGGCGCCATGGCCATGTTGACGGCCTGCGGTGGCAGCGACGACAACAACGGCGGCGGGAGCAGTGGCGGCGGTGGTGGCGGTGGCACGCCCCAGACGCATGCGCCCACGCAGACGCTCAAGATCACCGGCACGCAGGACTTCGCAGGCAGCTACGGCAGCGTGGGCCAGTACGAGCAACTGACGGGCACCCTCAGCGGCGAGGTCGACCCGAAAGACCCGAAGAACGCCATCATCCAGGACCTGGCGCTGGCGCCCGTCAACGCGAACGGCATGGTCGAGTACTCGGCCGACTTCGTCATGCTCAAGCCCAAGGACATGAGCAAGGCCAGCGGCGTGCTGCGCTACGACGCGCCCAATCGCGGCAATATCCTGACCATGGTCAACCCCGCCGCGAGCCCGAGCGATGCCGTCTACCTGGAGCGCGGCTACGTGCTGCTGTACTCGGCCTGGCAGGGCGATGTACCGAAATCGAGCCCGGCACGGCTGACCGTGACGGTGCCGGTGGCGAAGAATGCCGATGGCACCGCGATCACCGGCACCTATCGGACCGAACTGGTGCCGGGCGCGGCCGCGCCGGCGATGACGCTGCCCGGCGGCGTATTCAACGGCACGATGATCCCCTACGCGCCGGCCAGCCTCGACAACACCCAGCCCGGCTACTCGCTGACGCGGCGCGTCAATGAGACCGATGCGCGCGTGGCAATTCCCGCCAGCGACTGGAAATTCGCCACGTGCGACGCCAGCGCCAACGCGTTCCCCGGCAAGCCCGACCCGGCCAGCATCTGCCTGCGCGGCGGCTTCGATCCGAAGTACCTCTATGAACTCGTGTACGTGGCGAAGGACCCGAAGGTGATGGGCGTGGGGCTGGCCGCGCTGCGGGACACCGTGAGCTTCTTCCGCAGCAAGGCCGCGGACGGCGCCGGCACGCCGAACCCGGTGGCGGGTCGCATCACCCACGCGCTGGGCCAGGGGACGTCGCAGTCCGGCAATGCGATGAAAACCTTCCTGCACCTGGGCTTCAACCAGGCGCTCGACGGCTCGAAGGTCTTCGACGGCATCTACGCCCACGTGGCGGCCCGCCAGACCAACATCAACACGCGCTTCGCCGTGCCGGGCGGCGGTGGCGGCCTGCGTACCGACCACTCGGCGTTCGGCCAGACCGCGCCGCGCGGCCTCGACAAGGACTACGTGGACGATATCTCGGGCACCAAGGGCGGCGTGATGGCGCGCTGCTCGGCGTCGAACACCTGCCCGAAGTTCTTCCTCGGCCTGTCCGGCACCGAGTTCTGGCAGTTGCAGGGCTCGCCGGTGCTGACCGACGCCAACGGCTTCGCCGACCTGAAGCAGCCGGACAACGCCCGTATCTATTACTACACGGGCGCCCAGCACGGCGGGGCGGGCGGCACGACCAGCATCAGCTTCGCGCCCACCCGTAATGTCTACCCGGCCGGCACGGTGATCCAGCACAACGACACCTTCCGTGCGCTGTTCATCGATCTCGAGGACTGGGTCGTGCGCGGCACCACGCCGCCTGCCAGCCAGGTGCCGGCGCTGGCCGATGGCTCGCTGGTGCGCCCAGCCGACGTGGCCTTCCCCGTCATGAAGGGCGTGACGTGGGCCGTGAGCGGCGTGCAGACGGCGGTGCCTGACTTCCAGTACCTGGCGCGCTACAACGGCTATCCGTTGCTCGACTTCGGCCCGCAGTACCGGCGCGAGGACGAGTCCGGGATCGCCACGCTGCTGCCGCCGGCGTACCTGAACCGCGACTACGCGATCCTCGTGCCGCAGGTGGACCCCTCGACGGGCATCCCCAAGGCGGGCATCCACAGCGCGGAGGCGCGTGCGCCGCTGGGCACCAGCGTCGAGTTCAACTATGTCGCCACGCCGGGCATCGTGGATCTGTCCAACCTGACCGGGTCCTTCCTCCCCTTCCACAAGACCGAGGCGGCGCGCGTCTCGGCCGGTGACGGACGGCCCTCGCTCGAGTCGCTGTACACGGACCAGGCCGGCTATGTGGCCGCGGTGACGGCGGCAGCCAACGACCTCGTGACGCAGCGGTTCCTGTTGCAACGCGATGCGGACGCGATCATCGCGCGGGCGGTGGCCCAGCCAGTGCTGCCCTGACGTCCACAAAAGAAAAGGCGCCGTGCGAGAGGCACGGCGCCTTTTTCTCCAACAATCGGGCATCAACCATCAGCCGCGGGCGCCATCCAGGAACGGATCGAAGCTGCGGGCGCCATCGGTGAAGGTGTCGTGCGTGCGGAAGCCATATCCATATTGGTCTGCCGGCACGCCGGTGCGGAACTGGTAGCCATACTGATCGGCGGGCACGGTGCCAGCCTGGGCGGCGCCGACGGTGGCCAGCGAAACGATCAGGGAAGCGGCGATCTTGAGGGCGGTGGTCTTGGTCATGATTTCTCTCCGGTATGTCATTAAGTGAATTTGAATGTCTTTTGGGCGGTGACTTCGTTTGCTTTGGCTCGTGTTCGCCGTCCATGGGTTGAATATTAGACCTTCGATGTGACCGATACGGGGATGAAGTTCCAATCAGTCATTCAGTTTTTTTGAATTTCCGTCGATCCCGTCCGGCCGGCCCGATAGCGCATCGGCGCGGGCGATGCGCTACAGTGGCGCGATCCTGTCTTTTCGCCCCCCCATGCGGCCGAAGGCTCTTGCCGCTGCGCCCCTTTCATGCCCCGTATCCCGCATCGTCCTGACTGGCTGGCCTGGCTTTGCTTCGTGCTTGTTGCGTGCATGCTGCCGCTGGCTGCCCATGCCGTCGGCGGCCCGCTGGCCGCGCTCGCGCTGAGTCAGAAGAAGGCGGCCCCGCCGCCGGCCTCGGCACCCGCACCCGCAGCCGCGCCCGCCAGCGCGGCGCTCGCCCAGTCGCTGGATCAAGTCATTTCCACGCTGCAGAACGACGTCGAGCGCCAGAATCTGGTTAGCCAGTTGCAGGCACTGCGGCGCGGCGTGGCGGCGGGCGGCGCCTCGGCCCCCGCTGCGGCCTCGGACGTGGCGGCAACGGCCGCATCCGCGCCTTCGCCCTCGCCCGGGCTGATCGGCGCCGTTGCCAAGGCCCTCGAGGAAATCGACAAGGCCCCGCGCAAGGACCACGGCGCGTGGCACTACTGGGGCTGGCGCATCCAGTTCGCCGGGGAGGAATGGCGCGAGGCGCTGACGGTCCGCGACACCCGCCCGGCGTTCATGTCCGTGCGCGAGTTCGCCACCATCCTCGCCGGCTGGGCGCTGACCGGCTGGCTGCTTTGGGAGCTGTCGCGGCGCATCCACCGGAACCGCCTGCGGCCCGCGCAGCCGGCCCACCTGCCCTCCGTGCCGTCGTGGATGGATGTCGGCATCTATTTTCTGCGCCGGATCGGGCCGTGGGTCGTGGCATTCGCGATGACCGTGCTGCTCGCGTACAAGGTCTACGGCCGTACGCCGGCCAGCATGGGCGGCGTGATGGTGGCGTATGCGATCGTGGCCGGCGCGATCATGTCTGCCACGTGCCAGGTGATCTTCGCGCTGTTCCACTCCGCGCACCGATCAAACGCCATACGAGACCTGCTCAAGCACTCGCCATGGCTGCTCTTCGTGACCGGCGCGCTCGCCGCGCTGGGCGAGGCCAGTACCGACCCCCGCATCGTGACCGCGCTGGGCGTCAATCTCGCCGCGCTCGTCGGCACCCTCGCCAACATCCTCGCCGCCATCCTGATTGCCGTCTTTGCGGTGCGTTTCCGCCGCCCCGTCGGCCAGTTGATCTCGCTGCGCCCGCTGGCATTCCGGCAGGCCCACCCGGCCATCGTGGACCTGCTGCGCCTGGCCGGGCATGCCTGGTATCTGCCGATGCTGGCCGTGGTGCTGTCCTCCGTGGTCGGCACCATCATGGCTACCGGGCATGCCGACGAGTTCCTGCGCCGCGCCGTGGTCACGGTGGCGCTGTTCGTGGCGGCGCTGCTGCTGACGCTGGTGGCGGGCCGCTCGCCCAAGGCCACGGTCCGCGCGCCGCGCCTGCGGGACCGCCGGCGCTCGGCCTATATCCAGCGTTTTGCCCGCTTCGGCATCGCGCTGGTGCGCGTCATCATCTGGATGGCGTTCGTCGAACTGGTGGCGCGCGTCTGGAATTCGTCGATCATCCGCCTGGCCGACTCGACCACGCTGGGCCGGCACATCACCGAATCGATCCTCAGCGTGGTCGGCGTGGTGCTGCTGGCGTGGCTGGTCTGGCTGCTGATCGACACCGCCATTACCCAGACGCTGACGCCGGGCCACGGGCGCGGCCAGCAGCCGAGCCTGCGCGCCAAGACCATCCTGCCGCTGGTGCGCAACGCGTCGTTCGTGGGGCTGCTGGTCATTGCGATGATCGCGGTGCTGGCCAATCTCGGCGTCAATGTCACGCCGCTGCTGGCGGGCGCCGGGGTGGTCGGCCTGGCCATCGGCTTCGGCGCCCAGAGCCTGGTGCAGGACCTGATTACCGGCCTGTTCATCGTGATCGAGGATTCGATTGCCATTGGCGATTCGATCGAGCTACCCGACCACGCCGGCGTGGTGGAAGGCATGACCATCCGCACGGTGAAGCTGCGCGACGGCAAGGGCGCCCTGCACACGCTGCCGTACAGCCAGATCAAGGCGGTGAAGAACCTGTCGCGCGGCTATGCGTTCGCCGTGTTCAGCATCGCGGTGGGCTATGAGAGCGACATCGACCGCGCCACCGAGGTGATCCGGGCGACCGGCGCCGAACTGGCCCGCGACCACCGCTACAGCCGCAACCTGCTCTCGGGGCTGGATATCCTGGGGCTCGACCGCTTCGACCCCAACGGCATCGTCGTGCTGGCGCAGTTCAAGACCAGGCCGCTGATGCAGGCCGAGATCACGCGGGGCTTCAACATGCGGCTGAAGCGAAATTTCGACGAAGCCGGCATCCGCATGGCCGCGCCACAACTGACCGTGCGCGTGGATGGCGGGGGGATCAGCCTGGACAGCGCCGGCGGCAAGCCTGGCGCGGAGGCCACCCCGCCGGGCGTCGGACTCGTCACGCGGACTGCCGGGAAATCGGCCTAATGCCCCCCGGTTGTGCAGCATTGTCCCCAGCCGTCACAAAATTGTCGCTTTTGTGCAATGCAAAGCCGGAACATTCGCCAGGAATGCTTCAAATAACAGGGGCCGCGCATTACTATCACGCGAGCCCGCGCCAGATTGGCCGGGACCGCGCCCTTGCCGGCTCCCTCCCAAGGCGGGATGGCCCGATACAAGGCTTGTGCGGGATCATCGTCGTGACGGCCGGCCAACCCCCGGCCGGCAGTATCCAAACATAAAACAGGGGACCACGCCTCGCCGCAGTGGTCCTGAGGAAAAGGCGTTTGCCACCGGGGGAAATGAAAATGGGCGAACACCCGTCTGCCGACGATGTCTTCCATCGTCTGGTCGATAGCATCTATGAATCCGCCATGGACGTGGCGGCCATGCCAGAGGCGCTCGACCTCTTTTCCCGCTACACCTGCACCGGCAGCCCGCGCTACCTGATCTGGGACAAGCTCGCAGGCCAGGCACGCCTGGGCGTGACGCCGAACGGCTGCTACACCAGCGTCGGCACCATGCCGGACAGCATGCGCGCCCTCCCGGGACACTTCGCCAGCGCAGACGCCGTACCGGCATCGGTCGCCATGGCATCCGGTGCCGACACCCAGCTGCTGACAAAACCCGTGGCGGCCGGCGGCGGCTATGACTGCATGGGCCTCGCCCGGGGCGTGCGGCTCTTCGACACCTCCGAAGTCTGCGTGCTGATGAGCGCCACACCCGGCGGCTGCGATAACTTCATGCCCGCCGACCACCGCGAGCGCCGCCTGGCGCAGGTAATGCCCCACTGGGCTCGTGCCGCCCGCATGCAGCACCGCAATTTCGAGCTGAGCGGCCTGGCTTCGCTGGGACTGGCCGGCCTCGATACCCTCGACTTCGGCGTGATGGTGCTCCAGGCGGACATGCGCGTGCGCTACGCCAACAGCTGGGCCGAATCGCTGGTACAGGCCGACGCCAACCTGGCGCTCGACAACGGCCTGCTGCGCGCGCGGCCGGAATCCCTGCAAGGCGTGCTGCGCGACCTGCTCCAGGCCGCCGTCCATGGCGGCCGCAACGGCGGCGCCGCGGCGGGATCCTGGATGCACATCACGTCGGGCGGCCAGCCCGTGCCGATCATCGTCATGCCGCTGGTCTCGCGCCAGCCGGTCGAAGGCCCGTGGCAACTGCCGGCGGCCATGATGCTGCTGGGCAATTCCGAGTCCCGCTCGGTGCTGGACGCCGCCGTGCTGACGTCGCTGTTCGGCCTGTCGAAGAAGGAAAGCATCATCGCCATCCGCCTCGCCGCCGGCGAGACGCTGAACGAGATCGCCGAGCGCGAGTTCCTGTCGCCCCACACCGTGCGCGTGCATATCCGCGACACGCTGCGCAAGACCGGCACGCACCGCCAGTCGGAACTGGTGCGGCTGCTGCACCTGCTGCCGGGCGTGGATCTGGACCGGGCCGGGGCGTCGTCGACAGCCCGGCCGAGGGCGGCCAAGCTGCGATAACCCCCTCGCACATCAGACCTCGGCGGTGTCTTCCCGCAGCCGTGGCGCAAGCCACGGCGTCAGCACCAGCAGCGCCACCGATGCGGCAACCAGCACGCCGTAGGATGCCTGGAAAGCCCCCGTCACGTCGCGCAGGAAGCCAAAGACAAACGGTCCAAGCGCGGCAACAAGGTAGCCCACGAACAGCATGAAGGCGGTCCATTGGCTCGCTTCATGATGGGACGTGGTGTTGTCCAGGGGCAGCGTCATGGCCAAGGCGAAGCAGACGCCCTGGCCCAGGGCGAGCGCCACCACCGGCATCACCCCGAACATGCCCGGCGACCACCAAAGCACGCCGGCGCCCCCTATCGAGAGCAGAGCCGCCCAGGCCAGCCAGCCGCGACGGTCCAATGACTTGCCGGTGACATAGCCCGACAGGAAGCTGCTGATCGCGATCATTGCGGCGAACAAGCCCAGATTGACACCCGCGCTCAGCGCGTTGATCTGCAATTCCCGGCTGCTCTCCCCTACCCAGGCGAAGCAGGCGTAGCAGATGAACTGACCGATCCCGAAATACATGGCAATCAGCCAGGCCCGCCCCGAGCGCCATGGCGCACGGCTGACCGCGGCTTCCACACGGGCAGCGTGCGACTTCGACGGAAATGCCGATGTCAGGCGGCGCCAGCTCACAATGGCGAGGACGCAGACCACGGCCCAGATGCCGGCGCCCAGCCGCCAGCCGCCACCGGCGTGGGCGATGACCTCGCTACCCACCGCCGCCAACGTTGCCCCGATACCGAGCCCGGCGGCATAGATGCCCATGAAGAACGCGGCCTCGCCGGAGAAATGGCTCTTGATCCAGCCGCCGAGGAGCGGCCCGGAAATCGCGACCCCAATCCCAACCAGCAGCGTGGCGAACAACAGGCTGCCGGGCGATCCGGCGAATGCCCGCAGGGCCAACGCCACGCCCAACAACGCAAGCGAGAACAGCACCACCCGGTCGCCGCCGAAGCGGCGGCCGATTGCCGGCACGAAGATCGCGCAGATACCCATGCACAGGTCAGGAATGGCGGTCAGCAGCGCCGCCTCCGCGTGTTTCATGCCGAATTCCGACTGAATGGCATGCACCAGCGGCCCCATCGACACAATGCCCGGTCTCAGCGACAGCGCCATGATGAACAGGCCAAGTCCAGCAAACAGCCTGAGCGATCGGTCTTCCTGCGTGGTAGCAACCAACACTGGCTTCTCCTGGTTCTAAAAGGGGGGATCCGGCGTCAGGCGTCAGGCGCCGTCGGTGAACGGGCTGCGCTGGTCTTGCACCGAGCGGGCGCCGTCGAGATACGGGTCCGCCGAGCGGGCGCCTTCGGTGTACGGGTCGCGGGCCGCCGTCGCCGAGCGGGCACCTTCGCTGAACACATCCCGCGCGCTCTGCACGGCGCGGGCGCCATCGCTGTACGGGTCGCGGGCGCCAAGGACGGAAGCTTGTGCGCCGACAGCGGCGGCAGCGAGGGCAACGGCGAGAACGAGGCGGGAGGTGAAGGTCTTGGACATGATCGATTTCCTTGATGGATGCGTGAGCGGGTTGCAGTCGTGTGTGATGCCAAGGCAGCGATCCGCTGTGTCGTTGTCGCGTTGCGCTGCCATGGATGCTATTTAAGCCCGCTCACGTATCGCGCTCGTGGCGTATTTGCCCCCTTAGTGTCGCGCCCCGTATCGCGCGTGCGGCCAGATACAAAGGCGTACAAAAGGACGGGGCGACGTGCCGGATCGGCAGTTCGCCCCGTACGGCCTACGCCGACAGCCGCGCCGCGACAGTCACTTCCAGCATGTGCAGCCGGTCCTGGCCCCAGAACAACTCCCCGTCGAAGACATACGACGGCGAACCGAATACCCCGGCGGCCACGGCTTCGTCGGTATTGCGCCGGTATGTCTCCTGGGTGTCTGCCGAGCGCGCCCGCACAAGCGTCGCGTCCGCGTTGAACCCCTGCGCGGCGAGGATCTCGCGCAGCGTGGCCTCCGACGAGATATCGCGCTCCTCGCACCATTGCGCGCGGAGGATGGCCTTGTACAGCTCCAGCACCGGCAGCCCCTGCGCATCCACGGCGATGACGATGCCCGACGCGAGGTCCGCGTTCGGGCACATGGTTTTCGGCAGCGGATTGACCTGGATGTTCAGGTGGCGGCACCACCGCGCCAGTTCCGTGATGCGGTATTGCTGCCGCTCGGGCGAGCGCTGCCCCAGCAGTACGCCCCCTGTTCGCGCATACACCTCGGGCAGGTTCACGGGCTTGTGCCGGATCTCGACGCCCTGGCGCCGCGCCAGCGCATCGAGCCGATCCGCGCCCAGATACGCCCAGTCCGAATTCAGCCAGAAGTAATAGTCGATGACAGGTCGGTTCGCGCGGGTCATACGTGTCGGCTCCCGTTGACCGCCGCTACCGGCAAGCCGACCAGTGCTGTTTCCCGCATGCAGGCGGCGCTCACGAATGCGATGACACTCAGCGCACCGAGGTACCAGACGATATAGGTCGGGCTGCCGCCGCCGTACTTCAGCAGCGACGTGGCGACGATCGGCGCCAGCCCGCCTCCGATGGCGCCCGAGACCTGCACGGCAATCGAGATGCCGCTGTAGCGCACCTCGGCGGGGAACTGCGCGGCGAAGAGGCTGCCTTCCGGTGCATAGAGACAGGCGTAGACCAGCCCGATGGCAATGGAGAGCGCGATGGTGATGTTGCGTGGATCCAGCGACTGCAGCAGGTCGAAGAACTGCGACGAGAACAACAGGATGCCGACCGTACCGGCCATGAACACCCACTTGAAGCCGATGCGATCCGCCAGCATGCCGCACAGGGGCATGGTGAACAGCGCGATGGCAGCGCCCCAAACCGTGGCGTCGAGCATCACTGTCTTGGGGATGCCCAACGTGCCGGTGGCATAGGCCAGCGCGAACGTGACCACCGTGTAGAACCAAGTCACCTCGGCCAGCCGGCCGCCCACCACGCTCAGGACCTGGCGCGGATACTGGCGCAGCACGACCATTGCCGGCATTTCCACCTTCTCGCCCTGCTTCTTCATCTGCTCGAAGTCCGGCGACTCGGCCACCTTGGCGCGAATGAACCAGCCTACCGCCAGCAGGACGACGCTCGCCAGGAACGGCACGCGCCAGCCCCACGTCAGCATGTCCTGCTCCGGCAGCGTCGCCACCATCCCCATCGCCAGCGACGACAGCACCAGCCCCGGCGCGACCCCAGCCTGCGGCAGGCTGCCGAAGAAGCCCTTCTTGCCTTCGGGCGCATGCTCCACGGCCATCAGCACCGCGCCGCCCCACTCGCCGCCGACCGCAATCCCTTGTAGCACCCGCAGCAGCACCAGCGCCACGGCAGCCCAGTAGCCGATGCTGTCGTACGACGGGATCAGGCCAATCAGGATCGTGGGAATACCCATCATGAACAGCGTGATCAGCAGCATCGACTTGCGGCCCATCCGATCGCCAAAATGGCCGAAGACGATGCCGCCGAGCGGCCGGGCGAAGAACCCTACCGAGTAGGTGGCGAAGGCCGCCAGCGTACCCGTCAGGGGATCGAATGACGGAAAGAAGATCTTGTTGAAGATCAGTGCGGCGGCCGTGCCGTACAGGAAGAAGTCATACCATTCGATCGTCGTGCCCATCATGCTCGCCAGGCCCGCGGTGATATACGCGCGGCGTGAGCGCGCGGCAGGAATCTTGTTCATCGTAACGCTCCTTGGATTCGGATAAGCCGTCGGCCATGCGCCGGCGGCAGGCACTCAGGCGGGCGGCAGCGGCGCGATGCCGTGCGTCTGGCGCGCCCAGTACGCGAAGGTGGCGTTGACGATGGAAGGCTTGAGCAGGTAGTCGTGGGCCTCGCGGGCGAGCGCATCGTCCACGGGCGTCAGCGGGCCGAAAGCCTGCGCACGGATCTGCATCCGCGCGGCGCGTTCGAGGTAGACCGAGAGATAGGTGGCTTCCTCGCAGGTCTTGCCTGCGGTCAGGTAGCCGTGGTGCGCCAGGATGATCGACCGTTTGTCGCCCAGCGCTGCGGAGATGATCACGCCCTCCTGGTCCGCGATCGGCACGCCGGGCCATTCGCCCAGGAATGCACAATCGTCGTGCAACGGCGTCATGTCCATCTGCGCGATGACCAGTGGCTGGCGCGCGGCGGCCAGTGCCGAGGCCCAGGGCGAATGCGTATGGATGATCGAATTGACGTCCGGGCGCGCGTCGTACACCCACAGATGGAAACGCGTGGCGGGGTTGGGCATGCCATCGCCCGTCAGCGTGTTGAGGTCACGATCCACCTCGATGAAGTCGTCCGGCGTCGCCTCGTCGAAACCGAGGCCGAAGCGCAGCGTCCAGTAGGCGCCGGGGCGCTCCGACCGCACGCTGATCTGGCCGGCCAGACCGGCTTCCTGCTCGGTCATCGCCAGGATGCGGCAGGCGTAGGCCATGGTCTCCTGCATGGTGCGCGGCCTGTTGCGCAGGTGCCTCGCCATCTCGTTGGTGGCGCGCGTGTCGAAGTACGACTTGTCTCTGAGGGGGGCGTTCATGTCTTCTCTTCTCCGTGGAATGCCATCCGGCAACCGGTGCGGGGCATGAAGGGAAGTATGAAAACCAGGCGCCTGCCGTGCTATGTAGCCACGCGCATAGCTGCTATCTCACTGCGTCACGGCTTGAGGGTGCGGGCCACCTGCAAGGCCGAGGCGAGCAGGACGTCCGCCAGCGGCAGCGCGTGGCGGGCGGCGTGAGTGACGGCCACCATACGGCGGCGCAGCAACGGGCTGCGGATCTTGAGCTTGTGCAGGCCGTACTCGCGGAGCAGCTTGTCGGGTAGCCGGCACGGCAGGATGCAATCGCCCACGCCAGCAGAGACCAGCTTCAGGATGGCATCGACAGTCTCGGCCTCGGCCACATACGTGGGCTGCAAGCCGGCGCTCTCCACCATCCGGCGTAGCGCGTAGCCGTGCGGAAAGCCGACCAGGCGCAGCGGCTGGCCGCGCAAGTCGAGCCCGTCCTGGGACGCGGACTGCAGCCCATCTGAACGCTGCAGCGTGACCAGGCACATCTCGTCCTCGAACAGCGGATGCGTGGTCAGGGTGGCCGTATCGACCGCGGTGTCGTAGACCACGCCAAGATCGGCCTTGCCGCTTTCCACCAGCGCCACCACATCGGCCGAACTGCGTCCCATCAGCGAAAGATTGACGTTGGGATGGGCGCTGACAAAGCTGGCCACCACGTCGGCGATGAAGTAATAGCTGACCGTGTGGACGATTGCCAGCCGGACGGTTCCCTGCGTGGTGCCGTGGGCATCGCGGATCGCATCCACAGCCTGGTCGATCGCGCGGTACGGCCCTTCGAGGGCCTCCTGCAGCTTCTGCCCAGCCTCGGTCAAGGCCACGCCACGGCCAGTTCGCACGAACAGGGGCTTGCCGAGCTGCGCCTCCAGCGTGGCGAGTTGCCGGCTGACGCCCGACTGGGTCTGATCGAGATCCTCCGCCGCCCTGGACAGCGACTTGAGTTCGGCAATACGAAGGAAAATGCGGAGAAGACGGTCAGGCGTATCCATGGGGGAGCGGCTGGCTTCCCTGGAAGGGCCAGTTTAGTGATGTGTCGACACGGTACAGCAGCCGCATGCGGCCGCAATGCGCAGATACCCGGCCCAGCCATGGGGCATGGCCGAGTGCGGGTATCTGTACAGCAACGTTCGTGCCAGTTTTTTAAGCCGCCTTCCGATGCTGGTGCTTCCGCTCCGGCTTGCACTCGTACTTGAGTTCGCGCCGGCCGTCCTCGTAGGCCACCTCGAGCCGCACGGTGAAGCCCCAGAGGCGCGTCACGTGGCGCACCACTTCGTCGAAGCTGTGTGCCAGCGGGCGGCGGTCGCTCTGCAGGTGGCGCAGCGTCAGGGAGCGGTCTCCGCCCACATCCACGTTCGTCACCTGGATATTGGGCTCCATGTTGGAGAGGTCGTACTGGTTCGCCAGCAGCTGGCGAATCGCGCGATAGCCTTCGTCGTCATGGATGGCCGTCACGCGCAGCTTGCCTTCGCGATCGTCGTCGAGGACCGAAAACAGCTTCAGCTCGCGGATCACGCGCGGCGACAGGAACTGGAGCAGGAAGCTTTCGTCCTTGAAGTTGCGCATCGCGAAGTCCAGCGTCTGGCGCCAGTCGCTGCCCGCGATCTCGGGCGCCCAGCGGCGGTCCTCCTCGGTCGGGTTCTCGCACATGCGGCGCAGGTCCTGGAACATCAGGAAACCCAGCGTGTAGGGGTTCAGGCCGCTGTAGTAGGGGCTGTGGTACGGCGGCTGGTAGATGACGTTGGTGTGGGCCTGCAGCAGTTCGAGCATGAAGGCGTCGTTGACCAGCTTCTCCTCGTAGAGCTGGTGCAGGATCGTGTAGTGCCAGAACGTGGCCCAGCCTTCGTTCATCACCTTGGTCTGGCGCTGCGGATAGAAGTACTGCGCGATCTTGCGCACGATGCGCACGATCTCCCGCTGCCACGGCTGCAGCTTGGGCGCGTTCTTCTCGATGAAATACAGCAGGTTCTCCTGCGGCTCCGGCGGGAAGGCGATTTCCGGTTCCATCGCCTCCTCTTCCTCCTTGAGCAGATGCGACCGGTGCTTGGGCAAGGTGCGCCAGAGATCGTTCACCTGCATCTGGAGGTAGCTCTCGCGCTCGGTCTGGCGTGCCTGCTCCTCGGTGATCGACAGCTTCTTGGGCCGCTTGTAGCGGTCCACGCCGTAGTTCTGCAAGGCATGGCACGAGTCCAGCAGCAACTCCACTTCCTGCTCGCCGTAGCGCTGCTCGCACTCGGCCACGTAGTTCTTGGCGAAGAGCAGGTAGTCGATGATCGCGTCGGCGTTGGTCCAGGTGCGGAACAGGTAGTTGCCCTTGAAGAACGAGTTGTGCCCGTAACAGGCGTGCGCGATGGTCAGCGCCTGCATCGGCATCGTGTTCTCCTCCATCAGGTACGCGATGCACGGATTGGAGTTGATCACGATCTCGTAGGCCAGCCCCATGTGGCCGCGCTGGTAGCTGCGCTCCGAGGAGAGGAAATGCTTGCCGTACGACCAATGGTTGTATCCCACCGGCAGCCCGGCCGATGCATACGCGTCGAGCATCTGCTCGGCGGTGATGATCTCGATCTGGTTCGGATACGAGTCGAGCCCGAACTCGCCGGCAATGCGGGCGATCTCGCGGTCATAGCGCTGGATCAGCTCGAAGGTCCACTCCGAGCCTGTGGATAGGTAAGCCATGAACTTCCTCCCTTATCCCATGAACGTACGCGGATGCGCCGCCGTGCCGGCGCGCCGCTACCTGCCGGGCCAGGCGGCCCGCTTCTGGAAGAGATCGTGCAGCACCGGGTAGATCTCGTCGGCACCGATGATGCGCTGCATCGCGAAGTGCTCGAACTGGTTCTTCACCGTGAGATATTCCTCCCACAGGTTCTGCGGCTCCTCGGATGCCACTTCCACATAGGCGTAGTACTGCACCAGCGGCAGGATCGACTCGCGCAGCAGCCGGCCGCACAGTTCGGAGTCCCCCGCCCAGTTGTCGCCATCGGACGCCTGCGCGCAGTAGATGTTCCACTGGCTCGCCGGATAGCGGTCGTGAATCACCTCCACCATCAGCTTCAGCGCGCTGGACACTACCGTGCCGCCCGATTCGCGCGAGTGGAAGAAGTCTTCCTCCTCCACTTCCTTGGCCACCGTGTGGTGACGGATGAACACCACGTCGATCCGCTCGTAGTTGCGCTTCAGGAACAGGTACAGCAGCATGAAGAAGCGCTTGGCCAGGTCCTTGCGGCTCTCGTCCATCGAGCCGGACACGTCCATCAGGCAGAACATCACCGCCTGGGCCTGCGGGCGCTTCTTGAGCACGCGGTTGTTGTAGCGCAGGTCGAGCTTTTCGATGAAGGGCACGCGGTCCACGCAGGCGCGCAGGTGCCGCATCTTCTCCATCATCTCCACCGCCGTGTCCGTATAGGGGCCGTGCGCCTCGATTTCCTCGCTGTAGGCAGCTTCGAGTTCGCGCAGACGCTTCTGGTACGGGCTCGACAGCGCGATCCGGCGGCCGAGCGAGCTACGCATCGTGCGCAGGATGGAGAGATTCGATGGGGTGCCGTCGATCGAGAACCCGGCGCGCACCTTGCGCACCTCGGCGATCTTGGCGAGGTGGCGCTTGGCCAGGTCCGGTAGCGCCATGTCCTCGAAGAAGAAATTCAGGAAGTCCTCGCGCGACAGGGTGAAGACGAAATCATCCTCGCCCTCCCCGCTGTCGCTGGCCCGCGAGCCGCCGCCACCACTGCCCTGCTGCTGGCGGTCGAAGCTGTCACCCCGGACGAACTTCTTGTTGCCGGGGTGAATCCACTCGCGCTTGCCGCCCTGGCCGTGATGAAACACCGGCTCGGTGATGTCCTTGACCGGAATGGACACCTGGCCACTTTGCTCGATGTCCATGATCTTCCGGCCGGACACCGCCTTCGCCACCGCTTGCCGGATCTGCTCGCGGTATCGCTTGATGAAGCGTTGCTGGTTGACGGCACTCTTGTTGCCGCCGTTTTCGCGCCGATCGATGACCGTAGCCATAAGCCGTCCGCCCGCCTTGATAAGCCGCAACCGCCAGGTCGCGTGGATGAAGGAGACCGCGTCCGGTTGCTGTTACGACGATTTCCTGACGCGCAGATACCACTCCACCAGTAGTCGAACCTGCTTC
The DNA here is from genome assembly GCF_056395225.1 of Cupriavidus sp. 10L45. Classification (NCBI taxonomy): domain Bacteria; kingdom Pseudomonadati; phylum Pseudomonadota; class Betaproteobacteria; order Burkholderiales; family Burkholderiaceae; genus Cupriavidus; species Cupriavidus sp. 10L45. The sequence continues at coordinate 52,828 of NZ_JBFTJC010000020.1, read as the reverse complement.
GGCGTGTACCCTTTCTCCACCATCCGGTTGACGAAGTTCTCGTGCTTGTCCTGGTCCTCCCGCGTCGATTTCGCGTTGAACGAGATCACCGGCAGCAGGTCCTCCGTGGTGGAGAACATGCGCTTCTCGATCACCATCCGCAGCTTCTCGTAGCTGGTCCAGACCGGGTTCTTGCCACCGTTGTTGGCGCGCGCCCGCAGCACGAAGTTGACGATCTCGTTGCGGAAGTCCTTCGGGTTCGAGATCCCCGCGGGCTTCTCCACCTTCTCGAGTTCATCGTTCAACGCGTTGCGATCGAGGATTTCGCCGGTGTTCGGATCGCGGTACTCCTGGTCCTGGATCCACAGGTCGGCGAACACCACGTAACGGTCGAAGATGTTCTGGCCATACTCGGAATACGATTCCAGGTAAGCGGTCTGGATCTCCTTGCCGATGAACTCCACGAACGGCGTGGTCAGGTACTCCTTGATGTACGAGAGCAGCTTGGCTTCCTGCTCCGGCGGGAACTGCTCGCGCTCGATCTGCTGCTCGAGCACATAGAGCAGGTGCACCGGGTTGGCCGCGACCTCGGTATTGTCGAAGTTGAACACCTTGGACAACACCTTGAACGCGAAGCGCGTGGACAGCCCGTTCATGCCTTCGTCGATGCCGGCGTAGTCGCGATACTCCTGGTAAGACTTCGCCTTCGGGTCCACGTCCTTGAGGCTTTCGCCGTCATAGACGCGCATCTTCGAGAACACGTTCGAGTTCTCCGGCTCCTTGATCCGCGTGAGCACCGCGAACTGCGCCATCATCTTGAGCGTGTTCGGGGCGTTGGGCGCCGCCGAGAGCGAACTGCTGCGCAGCAGCTTGTCGTAGATCTTGACCTCATCCGACACGCGCAGGCAGTACGGCACCTTCACGATATAGATCCGGTCGAGGAATGCCTCGTTGTTCTTGTCAGCCTTGAAGGTCTGCCATTCCGCTTCGTTCGAGTGGGCGAGGATCACGCCATCGAACGGAATCGCGCCGAAGCCTTCCGTACCCTTGTAGTTGCCTTCCTGCGTAGCGGTCAGCAACGGGTGCAGGACTTTGATGGGCGCCTTGAACATTTCCACGAACTCAAGCAGGCCACGGTTGGCCAGGCAAAGTCCGCCGGAATAGGAATAGGCATCCGGATCGTCCTGCGGGAAATCCTCCAGTTTGCGAATGTCGACCTTGCCGACCAGCGAGGAGATATCCTGGTTGTTTTCATCGCCAGGCTCCGTCTTGGAAATCGCGATCTGCGACAGCACCGATGGCCTGAGCTTGACCACGCGGAACTTGGTGATATCGCCATTGAACTCGTGCAGGCGCTTGACCGCCCACGGCGAGGGAATGGTATTCAGGTAGCGCACCGGAATGCCATAGTCCTCCTCCATGATCTTGCCGTCTTCGTCGGAAGAGAACAGCCCGAGCGGCGATTCATGGATGGGGGAACCCTTCAGCGCATAGATGGGAATCTCTTCCATCAGCGCCTTGAGCTTTTCCGCGAGAGACGACTTGCCGCCGCCAGGGGGCCCGAGCAGATACAGGATCTGCTTGCGTTCCTCAAGGCCCTGCGCCGCGTGCTTGAAGAAGGAGACGATCTGCTCGATCGTGTCTTCCATTCCATAGAAGTCGCGGAAGGCCGGGTAGACCCGGATGACCTTGTTGAAGAACAGTCGGGACAGTCGAGGATCGTGGTGGGTATCCACCAGTTCAGGCTGTCCGATTGCGGCGAGCATACGTTCGGCAGCAGTCGCGTAGGCAGTAGGATCCTTCTTGCAGATCTCCAGGTACTCCTGGATGCTGTATTCCTCTTCCTTGCGTGCTTCGAAGCGCGTGGCGTAGTGGCCAAAAATGTCCATACCTCACTCCCGTCAGAGTCCCACGTCCGAGGCGAAGGCAGTTTGACTCCCCTAAGACATTCGCGGCAATTTTGCGTTCCACCACCCCGGCCTGGCGGAGTTGCCATGTTGCGAAGTCTTTACTTCATCATAGTCAAATAACGGCGTTCATGAGGACAGAGTTGACGTGTGATGCACGTCCGTTCGTTCCTTGCGACACGCAACGCAACACAACTCGCTTCGCGTTTCGCACTGCACGAATCCCTCGCTGTTCTCATCCCGCTGCGACGGGCCATTGACCATGCTTGTGACACACCTTACACCTTTCCGGCGTGAAGTGCACAACGCCGTGTGTAACGATGCATCGAATCCAGTAACGTCTGACACGTCTGTCGGTCATGCACCGACATCGCTTCTGCAGAGCGCTTTCACTATGCCGCGACACGTGGCCATCCGCCATCGTGCAAACGAACGATCCGCGCATGACGTCATGCGCAATGCGTGCGCACAGCCGCATGACGGGCAAGCTTCGCGCCTGCCTTCATGACATAGCTTTCGACCACCGCGCGCATGGCGATGATGACCACGCGGACGTTGGTGTTTTCACTGCGGCAAGTTGCCGCGTGAAGATTCATGAGGGGCCGTCAGCAGTGTCGACCACCGAGTGCCAATCGGACTTCGCATGGCACGCCCCACTGCACGCCCGACCCGGCGCGCATGCACCGACATTGCGTTTGCTCCCGGTGGCAGCCTGCGCCACGCACCGCGCAAGTGCGCGCGGCGCTGGCCCGCCACCCTGCGGGACGGTACGAGCACTTTGCGTGCCACGGTCCGCGCGCGCGGCGTTTTGCGTCGCAGCAATTTCCGAAGCGGGCGCACACACGATCACACGTGTGGCGCCGCCAACGGCTTGGCGTGGATCAGATCGGATCCCAGTTGATCACGTCGGGCGAGCGATCGAGCGCGAAGAAGCTGCTGCGCATGGCCGGCATGGCGATCTCCGCCACGGTCTCCGGCGTCCAGCCCTCGCTGGTATGCACCGAGCGCACCGGGCGCGGCTGGCTCATCAGCATGATCTCGTTGGCGCGTACGGCGAAGATCTGGGCGTTGACCTCGTGCGCGGCGTCGCTGGCCAGGAACACGGCCACGGGCGAGATCTTGCCCGCCTCCATCTTCTGCAGCCGCGCCACGCGCGCCTTCTCCTCCGGCGTCTCGGACGGAATCGAGCTGGTCATGCGGCTCCAGGCGAATGGCGCGATGCAGTTCGAACGCACGTTGAAGCGCGCCATATCCAGCGCGATGGATTTCGAGAGCGCCGCGATGCCCAGCTTCGCCGCCGAATAGTTGGCCTGGCCGAGGTTGCCGATCAGGCCCGAGGTCGACGTCATATGAACGAACGCGCCGCTCTCCTGGTCCTTGAAGTAGTTGGCCGCCGCGCGGCTGACATAGAACGTGCCGTTCAGGTGCACGTCGATGACCGAGCGCCATTCCTCCTCGTTCATCTTGAAGAACATGCGATCGCGCAGGTTGCCGGCGTTGTTGACGACCGCGTCGATGCGGCCAAAGTGGTCCAGCGCGCATTGCACGATGGCATTGGCCGAACTCCAGCCAGACACGCTGTCGGTGTTGGCCACGGCCTCGCCGCCCGCCGCGCGGATCTCCGCCGCCACGCGCTCGGCCGGGCCGGCGTCGCCGCCCTCGCCGGTCATGCTCACGCCCAGGTCGTTCGCCACCACCTTGGCGCCGGCCGCCGCCATGCCGAGGGCAATCCCACGCCCGATGCCGCCACCCGCGCCCGTCACCACCACCACCTTGCCTGCCATCAAACCGCTCATCGTCTCGCTCCTGTTCTGCGCACTGGCGCGCCATTGCCGCCGCACCGGGGAACATCCCCGTTTTATTGCGGCGCAAGATACGATAGATTGTCGGCGCTGACTTTGGAATTCACAAATCACAAAAGTGGCCTTTGGCACGAACGAAACCATGCACTACGATTTGACCGACCTGCGCCTCTTCCTCAATGTGGGGGAGACCGAGAACCTGACGCGGGCGGCCGAACGCAGCTTCCTGTCCCTGCCTGCCGCCAGCACGCGCATCAAGCAGCTGGAGGAGGCGTTCCAGACCCAGTTGCTGATCCGCCAGGTGAAAGGCGTGCGCCTGACACCGGCCGGCGACGCCCTGCTGCGCCACGCGCGGGAGGTGTTCCGCGAGCTGGAGTGCATGCATTCCGACTTGCGGCCCTATGCCAAGGGCGTGAAGGGGCGGGTCCGGCTGCTGGCCAACACCACGGCCACCAACTCCTTCCTGGCCACGGCGCTGTCGCGCTTCCTGTCCGAGAACCCCGATGTCGATGTCGAGCTGGAGGAGCACCTGTCCGCCGAAATCGTCTCGGCCATCGGCGCGGGCGCGGCCGACCTGGGCATCGTGGCCGGCGAGGTGGCCACGCAGGACCTGGACGCGATGCAGCTCTGCAGCGACGAACTGATCGTGATCGCCCCGGTCAACCATCCGCTGCCGGCGTTCAAGACGCTGCATTTCGCCGATCTGCTCGATAGCTGCCGCTTCGTCGGGCTGAACCAGTTCTCGGCGATCCAGTCCTTCCTGGACCGGATTGCCAATGGCATGGGCAAGCGCATCAGCCTGCGGATCCAGGTGGGCAGCTTCGACGCGGTGTGCCGGATGGTGGAAGCCGGCGCCGGCATCGCCATCGTGCCGAACAGTTGCGCGCGCCGCTACGCCAGCCGCAAGGTGCTGCGCTTTATCCGGCTGGAGGACGACTGGGCGCGCCGCGAGCTGCGGCTCGTGCGCCGGCCCGGGCGCGAACTGCCCCAGTTCGCCGAAACGCTGATCCAGTATCTGGTGGAGGCGGCGCGGGAGCCGGTCTAGCCGGTCTCCCGCCGCCCCGGGGTCAGCGGGCCGTCAGTCCGCCTTCACCCCGGCTTCCTTGATGATCGGCGACCATTTGTCGATCTCCGCCGCCAGCCAGGTGCGCAGCCCCTCAGGCGTCTGCTTGTCCGCCGGCACGATCACCGCGCCGAGTTCCTGGAGCCGCGCCGCCACCGCCGGGTCCTTCAGCGAGGCGCGCAGCGCGCCGTTGAGCTTGTCGATCACCGCCGGCGGCGTGCCCTTGGGCGCGTAGATGCCGTGCCAGACCTTGACTTCGAAGCCCTTCAGCCCGCCCTCGCGCAGCGTGGGGGTATTCGGCAGCGCGGGAATCCGCTCCGCCGTGGTCACGCCGTACAGCTTCACCTTCTCCGCCTTGATATGCGGCAGCGTCTGCGTGGTCTGGTCGCAGAGCACATCCACCTGACCGCCCAGCAGCGCGGTCAGCGCCGGCGCGGTGCCCTGGTACGGAATCGTCTGCAATTCCACGCCGATGGCCTTCTGGAACAGCATGCCGCATAGCTGCGACACGGCGCCCAGCCCGGCGTTCGCCAGGTTCACCTTGTTCTGGTTCTGCTTGATATAGGTAATCAGCTCCGGCAGCGTGTTGGCCGGCAGGTCGTGCCGGCCCAGCAGCGTCATCGGCACGTCCGCCACCTGGCCGACGAAGCTGAAGTCCGTCAGCGGCTTGTACGACAGCTTGGAGTACAGCGCCGGCGCCGTGGCCATGCCGTTGTGATGGATCAGGATCGTGTAGCCGTCCGGCGCGGCCTTGGCCACGTAGGCGGCGGACACCGTGCCGCCCGCCCCGAGGCGGTTTTCCACCACCACGGTCTGGCCCAGCGACTTGGACATCGCCGCCGCCACCGAGCGCGCCACCACGTCCGTGGGGCCGCCCGCCGCGAATGGCACGACCATGGTGATGGGCTTGGCCGGATACGGATCTGCCGCGTGGCTGCGTCCCGGCAGGGTCAGGGCCACGGCGGCGGCCATGCCAAGTGCCGCCCACAGCACGTTTCGGCAATGATGGGCGATCACGGCGGTCTTCGGCCTGGATGATTTCATACAGCGTCTCCTGGGTGCGCGTGTTCCACGCGTCTGGTTTGAGAATCGATGGCCGCAGCGTGGAAGCAATCGCCGCGCGGCACAATTCCGATTTGCCGAAGGCGGAGCACGGCGCCCGTGAAGTGCAAGGGTTCCCCCTAATGGGTCCCTGCCCCCCCCCGGACCGGCCGGGCCAGATTTCCCAAACCCCCTGGCCCCGCCCCAAAGCCTCGCTTCGGCAAATCCGAATGTCCCCGGCGTGGCCCCTCGGGAATAATGGCCACACTTCGACACGGACCGACATTGCCATGCTTCCCGAACAGGACCAAGACCAGATTTACCCGGAAATCCGCGAAGCCGTGCGCGACCTCTGCGCGGGTTTCGACTCCGCCTACTGGCAGCGGGTGGAGGAACAGAACGCGTTTCCGGAGACCTTCGTCCAGGCGCTGACGCAGGCCGGCTGGCTCTCCGCGCTGATTCCCGAAGCCTACGGCGGCTCCGGCCTGCCGCTGACGGCGGCGTCGGTGATCATGGAGGAGATCAACCGCAGCGGCGGCAACTCGGGCGCCTGCCACGGCCAGATGTACGTGATGGGCTGCCTGCTGCGCCATGGCTCCGAGGCCCAGAAGCAGCGCTGGCTGCCGGCCATCGCCTCCGGCGAGCTGCGCATGCAGTCGATGGCCGTGACCGAGCCGACCACCGGCACGGACACCACCAAGCTCAAGACCACCGCCGTGCGCCAGGGCGACAAATACATCGTCAACGGCCAGAAGGTGTGGATTTCGCGCGTGCAGCACTCGGACCTGATGCTGCTGCTGGCCCGCACCACGCCGCTGGATCAGGTGAAGAAGAAGTCGGAGGGCCTGTCCGTGTTCGTGGTGGACCTGCGCGAGGCCATCGGCAAGGGCCTGACCGTCCAGCCGATCCGCAACATGGTCAACCACGAGACCAACGAGCTGTTCTTCGACAACCTGGAGATCCCCGCCGAGAACCTGATCGGCGAGGAAGGCCGTGGGCTCAAGTACATCCTCGACGGCCTGAACGCCGAGCGCATCCTGATTGCCGCCGAGTGCATCGGCGACGGCTACTGGTTCGTCGAGCGCGCCAGCAGCTATGCGCGCGAACGCATCGTCTTCGACCGCCCCATCGGCCAGAACCAGGGCGTGCAGTTCCCCATCGCCCGTTCGTTCGTCAACGTGGAGGCGGCCAGCCTGATGCGCTACAAGGCCGCCCAGCTGTTCGACGCCGGCAAGCCGTGCGGCAAGGAGGCCAATATCGCCAAGCTGCTGGCCGCCGATGCCTCGTGGGAGGCCGCCAACGTCTGCCTGCAGACCCACGGCGGTTTCGGCTTCGCCGCCGAGTACGACATCGAGCGCAAGTTCCGCGAGACGCGCCTGTACCAGGTGGCGCCGATCTCGACCAACCTGATCCTGTCCTACGTGGCCGAACACGTGCTGGACCTGCCCCGTTCCTACTGAGATTGCCGAGATTCCCATGTCCGACCAAGCCGCACCGCAATACCCGACGCGCCAGCTTTGCGACTTCCTGGCCCGCCTGACGCTCGACGACGTCCCCGCGCCGGTCATCGAGCGCACCAAGGACCTGTTTCTCGACTGGATGGCATCGGCCATCGCCGGCAAGGACGCGCCCGCCGTGCGCCGCATCCAGGAATTCGCCGCCGCGATGGGGCCGCAGGGCGGCGACGCCGAGGTCTTTGTCGACCGGCGCCGCACCTCGCCCTACTTCGCCGCGCTGATCAACGGCGCCTCGTCCCACGTGGTGGAACAGGATGATGTGCATAACGGCTCGGTGCTGCATCCGGCCGCCGTGGTGTTCCCGGCCGTGGTGGCCGCCGCGCAGGCCGAGGGCAAGACCGGCGCCGAGGTGCTGCTGGCCAGCATCGCCGGCTACGAGGCCGGCATCCGCATCGGCGAATTCATGGGCCGCTCGCACTACCGGGTGTTCCACACCACCGGCACGGTCGGCACGCTGGCGGCTGCGGCGGCGGTGGCCAAGCTGTTTGGCCTGGATGCGGAAGGCATCAACCAGGCGCTCGGCACCGCCGGCACGCAGGCCGCCGGCCTGTGGGAATTCCTGCGCGACGCCGCCGACTCCAAGCAACTGCACACGGCCAAGGCCGCCGCCGATGGGCTCCAGTCGGCCTGGCTCGCCCGCGCGGGCTTTACCGGCGCCCGGCAGATCCTCGAAGGGGCGCAGGGCATGGCTGCCGGCATGTCGAGCGATGCCAACCCCGCCGCGCTGACCGATGGCCTGGGCACGCGCTGGGCCACGGCAGAGACCTCGTTCAAGTTCTTCGCCTCGTGCCGCCATACGCACCCCGCCGCCGACGCGCTCAAGGCGCTGATGCAGCGCGATGGCCTGCGCGCCAGCGACATCGCCGCCGTCACCGCCCATGTACACCAGGGCGCCATCGACGTGCTCGGCCCGGTGGTGGACCCGCGCACCATTCATCAGGCCAAGTTCTCGATGGGCACCGTGCTCGGGCTGGTAGCCTGGTATGCCCACGCCGGGCTGGGTGAATTCGAGGAGCACGCGCTGCGCGACGCCGAGGTGGCCGCGTTCCGCGACAAGGTCACCATGGAGCTGGACGACGAGATCAACGCCGCCTATCCGCGCCAGTGGATTGGCCGCGTGACCGTGCGCACCAACGATGGCCGCACGCTAGGCGCCCGCGTGGACGTACCCAAGGGTGATCCGGACAACACGCTGTCGCGCCCCGAGCTGGAGGCCAAGGCAATCCAGCTCGGCGCGTTCCGGCACGGCGCCACGGAAGCCGAGATGCGCACGATCATCGCGCGCGTCTGGCAACTCGAACAGGCGGCCGACGTGCGCGACTGGCTGCCGTTCGCCCGCTGACAGGAAGGAATCCAATCCCATGACCCAGACCCCCACGCTCGAACAACTGCGCGAATGGATCGGCCGCTCGGAGACGCGCACCGAGACCCTCGCGCCCGAACCAGTCCTCGCGCTGGCCGCCACGCTGGACCTCGATGGCGAAGCCGTCGCCAGCCAGCCCCTGCCGCCGCTATGGCACTGGCTCTACTTCCTGCCGCGCGCCCCGCAACGCGACCTCGGCGCCGATGGCCATCCCGCGCTGGGCGGCTTCCTGCCGCCCGTGCCGCTGCCGCGCCGCATGTGGGCCGGCGGCGAACTGACGTTCACGCGCGGCCTGCGCGTGGGCGACACGGTGACCAAGACCTCCACCATCACCGATGTGCAGCACAAGTCCGGCCGCACCGGCGAACTCTGGTTCGTGACGGTGGACCACGTGCTGACCGTGGACGGCGAGACCGCGCTGACCGAGCGGCACGACATCGTCTATCGCGCCATGCCCGAGCGCGGCACCCCCCAGCCGCCGCGCCCACGCCTGCCCCACACGGCGCAGTTCGGCCGCACGCTGCAGGCCGATCCGGTCATGCTGTTCCGCTTCTCGGCGCTCACGTTCAACGGGCACCGCATCCACTACGACCTGGACTACGTGCGTGACGTGGAAGGCTATCCCGGGCTGATCGTCCACGGCCCCCTGCAGGCCATGCTGATGCTGGAACTGCTGCGGCACGCCCGGCCTGAGGCACGGGTGGCGCGCTTCGGCTTCCGTGGCGTGGCGCCGCTGTTCCATCAGGACACGGTGAGCGTAGGCGGGCAGGACGACCCGGAGCGCGATGGCCGGGTCATCCTGTGGACCGGCGACGATGCCGGCGGCCAGGCCATGCAGGCCTGGGCCGAGGTGGCGCGCTGAGCCAGGGCGCTCAGAGCGGATTCAACGCATAGAGGTACAGGATGGCGCCGTTCGCGCCTTCCTTGCTGTCGAACTTGAAGCCGTTGCCGGACGGGTTCCCACGGATGCAGAACGAAATGGTGTCGTGGCCGCCGGCAATGGCCGTCTTGACCAGATCCGTGACGTTGAAGTACCGGTACGCCTTGGCCGTATCCAGGTACAGCGTAGCGGATGGCCCGCCGCAGGTCGGCGCGTTATGGTTGTTGATATGGTCCTCGTGCCAGTTGGTCGCCGTGCTCTGCGCACTGATGATGGCCGTGGCATCCACGCCGCCGCCCCAGATCATCAGCCGGTACTCCGGCGTGAACTCGGGCGGGATCTCCACGGCGCCCTTCGGAATCGGCATCATGATGTAGATCTTCGATTCCGGCTCGCTGCCGACCGCACGCTGGGTAAGCAGCGATGCCTCCTGCCCGAAGTTATCGTTCGCGGTCTCGCCGCCACGGACGGTGGCGTCCGCGGTAGGCCGGGTGAACGCATAGGCCACGGTGCGGGAGCAGGAACGGCTGAGGTTCAGGCAGTATTCGACGATGTACCGCATCGCGTCTTCGGTCCAGCCATTGAAGAAATCGGCATGGGCCGTGTAGATCGAGCCCCAGTTCAGGCTCTCCACATTCCCGTTCTTGTCCAGCGTCGGGTCCATCGAGAGCTGCGCGTCCGTCAGATCCCTCACATCACCAATCTGGTAGGCGAGATTGAAGCTCAGGTGCGGCAGCGGCACGGGGTAGTCCGTCGGGCAGACCCCGTCGGCATTGGCATAGGCGATGTTGTTCCGGCCGCTTCGGAACGGATGCAGGTGCACCCCGTCCCAGCAGTTCGGAAACGCCAGCGCGATATTCAGCTGGACGTTGCCATTCGCGTCCGGCACGCAATCGTTCGGCGGCGTACGGGTGTAGCCCTTCTTCGATCCCGTGCAGAGGAAGTTGACCGCCACGCTGGGCCCCGTGCCACGGTGATCGCCGGCCAGCATCTGCAGCCCGGGCGGAATCACCGTGACCCGCCGGTGCGTGTTCGCCGGGAAGGCCCGGTTCTGGTAGTAGGTCTTCTGGTACTGGGGCGCCACCACGCGCCCATCCGGCAGCTTCAGCGAAGGCGCCCAGTAGGACGTGTTGTCCGCCGCGTTCTCGCAGGTGGAACTGTGCTCCGTGTACAGGTCTTCCGCCGTGGTGTTACCAGTGGTGGTGGTATGGCCGAAGAAGTCATGCGACATCGCGATCCCCGGCTTGCCGGGGTAGATGATCGGATCGTCCGGTAGCCGGTGCGAGTACGTGCAGCTGACGTTGGCGGCCCCCTCGCCAATCGCCTCGCCGCGCGCACTTGGGGCGCCGAACCACACGGCGGCCAGCAACACGCCGCCGCAGAGCACCGCGATCGAGTAATACAGGCGACTTTTCATGATGGAATCTCCCTCGCTGTGTGGATGCGAAGGATGTTCCCGCCATGGTCCCGACGGGACAATGGACGATGATGGGTCATCCCTCACCGCGCGCCGGGAGTCCCCCGCGCGGGTGAGGGAGGCGGGTCAGAGCGGAATCAGAGCGCCGCCGCCGTGCCCAGCAGCGCGGTGGACTGGCTGGACAAGGTCCCGCCATTGCCGTGCACGAGCGCGATCTCCGCCCCCGCCACCTGCCGTTCGCCGCACTCGCCGCGCAGCTGCCGCACCGCCTCGATGGTGATGAACATGCCGTACATGCCCGGATGCACGCATGACAGGCCGCCACCGTTGGTGTTCACCGGCAGCCGCCCGCCCGGGGCGATGGCCCCGCCGCTGACGAACGCCCCGCCCTCGCCCTTGGCGCAGAAGCCCAGGTCCTCGAGGAACAGGATCGTGTTGATCGTGAAGGCGTCATAGAGTTCGAGCACGTCCACGTCGGACGGTTTGAGCCCCGCCATCGCGAAGGCCCGGGCGCCGCTTTCCTGCGCCGCCGTCACCGTCACGTCCGGCATCGACGAAATCTGCCGGTGCCAGGTGGCCGTGGCGTTGCCGAGCACGTACACCGGCGGCTTGGCCAGCGACTTCGCGCGGTCGGCCCGCACCATCACGTAAGCGCCGGCGCCATCGGTCACCAGGCAGCAGTCGCGCACCGAGAGCGGGTCGGACACCATGCGGGCGCCCAGCACGTCCTCGATGGAGAGCGGGTCGCGCATCATCGCCTCGGGGTTCATCCGCGCCCACTGGCGCGCCGCCACGGCCACCTCGGCCAGCTGCGTGCGCGTGGTGCCGTACTGGTGCATGTGCCGCGCGGCGGCCAGCGCGTAGGAGGTGATCGGCGCCAGCGGCTGGTAGGGGTTCTCGTACGGCTGCGGGTCCAGCACGGCGCGCACCTTGCCGATGCCTGCCCGGCCCACCGTGGAGGTGCGCTGGTTGCTGCCGTAGCAGACCAGCACGGCGTCGCAGAGGCCGGCTTCCAGCGCCATCATCGCGGGCAGCATGTGCGAGACGAAGCTCGAGCCGCCGATCATCGTGCTGTCGACGAACTTCGGCTGGATGCCGAGGTACTCCGCCACCGGCATGACCCACATGGTGGCGCCGACGCTGGCCGTGGCGATGCCGTCGATGTCGCGCATCGACAGGCCGGCATCCTTGACGGCCGCCTTGGCCGCCTCCACGAGGATTTCCATCTCGGTCTTGCCATGGGCCTCGCCGAGGCCGGCCTGGCCCACGCCGACAATGGCCACGCCGCCGCGCAGGTGCGATCCGTTGCTTGCCATGGTTCAGCCCTCCCCAACCAGATCGAACACGACCAGCGCCGGTTCGGTATCGCTCTTTGCCGGCGCCACACGCGCCTTGACGCGCATGCCGATGCGCACCTCGGCCGGGGCGATGCCCTCGACCCGGCTCATCATCCGCACGCCTTCGTCCAGGTCCACCAGCACCACGTTGTAGTCGCCGCCCGCGTCGGGCTTGCGGCGCACCACGCTGGTCGAGTAGACCGTGCCGGTGCCGGCGGGGGTGGTCCAGGCCAGCGCATCACCGCCGCAGTGCGGGCAGATATTGCGCGGATAGAAGACATGGCGATGGCAGCCCCCGCAAAGCTGGATGCGGAACTGGCCGGCGGCCAGCGCCTCGGCGTACTGCTTGTCCGGACCGGGATCGGTCACGGCAGGAATGGATTGCGGCATGGGGTCTCCGGAAGGCGGGTCAGATCACCAGTTCGATCAGGAACGGGCCCTTGCGCTGGTTGGCCATCGCGAAGAGATCGGCAAAGGTTTCCATGTTGTCCGCGCGCGCGGCCTCCACGCCCATGCCGTTGGCCATCTTGACCCAGTCCAGGTCCGGATTGCCGAGGTCGAGCATGTCGAGCGCGGTCTTGCCCGGGTTGGCGCCCACACCGGCCAGCTCACCCAGCAGGATCGCGTACTTGCGGTTGGCCAGCAGCACGATGGTGACGTCGAGCTTCTCGCGCGCCATGGTCCACAGCGATTGCAGCGTGTACATGCCCGAGCCATCGGCCTGCAGGGCCACCACGCGGCGGTCCGGTGCGGCGATGGCGGCGCCGGTGGCCAGCGGCAGGCCGGCGCCGATCGCACCGCCCGTCAGTTGCAGCCAGTCGTGCGGGGCGGCGTGCACGGTGCCCGGATAGAAGGCGCGGCCGAAGCTCACGCTCTCCTCCACCACCACGGCCTGCTCCGGCAGCAGCGCGGCCAGCGTCTGCGCCACGGCCTCGGAGGTCACGGCGCCCTTGGCGGTCTCGCGCGGCACCTGGGTGGCGGCAGCCGGCAGCGCGGCGTTGCGGGCGCCCAGTTCGTCGGCCAGCCGGGCCAGCGCCTCGGCCAGGTCTTCCTCGGCACGGGCCAGCACATGGATATTGGCGTCCTCGGGGTACGGGCGCGGCGACTGGCCCGGGTAGGCGAAGAACGTCACCGGCGCCGGCGCACCCACCAGGATCACGTTGCGGATGCCGGCGAGCTTGGCGCGCGCGACATCGCCCGAATACGGAATCCGGTCGACGGCCAGCCGGCCCCGGCCACGCGTGACGCGGGCGTTGGACATCGGCGTGATCAGGCGCGCGTCCGTGGCGGCGGCGATGCGGTGCGCATCGGCCAGCGCGGCTTCGCGCAGCGCGCTGCCGGCCAGCACGATCAGCGTGGGCTGGCCGCTGCGCAGCACGCGCGCGGCGTTCTGCACGGCGTCCGGGGAAACCTTGGGCACCGGCAGCGCCGGCAGCGGCGCGGCCACCTGGCCGCCGGCATCCCAGCACACGTCTGACGGCAGGATCAGGCTGGCGACACCACCCGGCGCGCCGCGCGCAGCCTGCACCGCCACGGCGGCGTCAGCCCCTACCGAGGCGGCACGGGTGGCCGTGCGCGTCCACACGGACACCGGGCGCGCCCAGCCTTCGGTATCGGCGGTCAGCGGCGCGTCGAGCGGCCGGTGGTAGGTCGCCTGATCGCCAATGATGTTGACGATGGGCGTCTGCGCGCGCCGTGCGTTATGGAGATTCGCCAGCCCATTGGCGAGGCCCGGGCCGCAGTGCAGCAGCGTGGCGGCCGGCTTGTCGGCCATGCGGGCGTAGCCGTCAGCGGCGCCGGTCACCACCCCCTCGAACAAACCCAGCACGCAGCGCATGCCGGGAATGCGGTCCAGCGCGGCCACGAAATGCATCTCGCTGGTGCCGGGGTTGGCGAAGCAGGTATCCACGCCGCAGGCCAGCAGCGTCTTGACCAGGCTTTCCGCGCCGTTCATCGGGGATTGGGTCGTCTCCATGTCTCGGGTTCCGTTCGGGTTATTTGTTGAGTGGGATCTGAATAATGTGCGGCATCAACCACGTGATGCCAGCAAGTCGAAATCTAGGCAGACGAATTCCGTCGGGAACTCGATGCGCGCGTAGTACACGATCACGTCGTCCACGCAGGCGAAGCGGCGCAACTCCGCCACCGGCGCGCCGACTGGCAGCTCCAGCGCCTTGGCGGCGTCGCCGCCGGCCGCCACGATGGACAGCCGCTGGCGCGCCGCCGAAACCTGGAGGCCGGGAAAGCGGTCCAGCACCGGCACCGAGGCGCCCTGGCGGAATGCCTCGGGCTCGCGCGCGAACACGGCTGCTTCTATATAGACCTCGCCCACGGCGAACGGCCGGCCGTCCAGCCGATGGGCGCGATGCAGGAAGTGATAGGCGGCGGCGCGGCGGGCGTCGCACGGCATGCCGAGGTCATCCGGCAGCGGCACGTCGGCGGTGGATTCGACGATGGCCTCGGTGGACAGGCGGTCGCCCACGGCCACGGCCTGATCCCAACTGGTCGGCAGCGCCAGCGGGCGACGGTCACGCCCTGCCGCCTTGACGAAGGTGCCCCGCCCGCGCGAGCGCGCGACCAGCCCTTCGGCATCCAACTGGGAGATGGCGTGGTGCATGGTCATGCGCGCGACGCCGTATTCGCGACACAGCGCCTCGAGTGACGGAATCTGCTCACCGGGCCGCCATGCGCCGCTCTCGATCTGCCGGCGGAAGATCGTGGCGAGCTGGAGATAGACCGGCTCGCGGCTGCGGGAGAGAAGTTGGGCGGCGGCGTCGGACATGCGCGGCGCGAGATGCGCACTAATAAGATAGGGCGACTTTATAAAAGTCTAGTTGGCTAGACTACTAGGGTTTACGGCAAACCCCTTCCTCTCTCCCTTATCTGGCGCCGCTCTCGCGTGTGTTTACCCCTCCACGTCCGCCCATGGCCGGTGACAAAGCCCCGCAGAATGCCTCCATGCCCCGCGCGACGCCGGGGCGGGCGTGGCTGCCGCTTTGCAGCCATCTAAAGGAGTCATTCCATGTTGATGCGAGACGTGATCCCGCAAGTGCTGAACCGCGGTACGGCCCTGCTTGGCCAGGACGTACTGGAGACCCCGCCTCAAAAGACCTTCCACCATGCGATCGACATCTATCTCAAGGATTCGAATGCGTTCATGAACACTTACTTCGCCCGGTACTTCGAATGGCAGGGCATCTGCCGCGAGCGCTGGTTCCACGAGTGCATCCACGGCAACCTGCTGGCCGCCGGCGGCGTGTTCGTGACCAAGCGCGCCCACCAGGAGTACGTGGAGGAAACCTTCCCGTTCCAGCGCGTGGACTGCTACCTGAACACCTTCCAGGTGCGCCAGTGCTCGGCCTACCTGCTGTTCCGCTTCTGCGTGGAGGGGCGGCCGGTGTCGCTGGGCTACCAGCAGATCGTGTTCGCGGACCGGGACAAGCGCATCACGCGCTTCCCGAAGGAAATCATCGACAAGGTGAAGGAATACGAGCTGGTGCTGCCGCCGCTGACTAACTGATGGGTCGCGCGCCGTCGGGCTGGTTCAGCCGGTGGCGCGCGTGGGGAAGGGGCTGTCCGGCTCCACCGTGGCGTGGAAGCACGGCAGCCGCAGCGTGAAGGTGGTGTGCACGCCCGGCACGGACTCACAGTCGATGCGGCCGCCAAACGCCTCGGCCACGCGACGGCAGAAGGCCAGCCCGAGGCCGTTGCCGCTCCCGTGCGCCTTGGTCGAGAAGAACGGGTCGAAGATACGCGGCAGCACATCGGCGGGAATGCCCGAACCCGTATCGCGGCAGCGCAGCAGGTAGAAGCCGCCCTCGGCCGCGCCCGAGATCTCGATCCCGCCCTCGCCCTGCGCCCGCACGGCGTAGAGGCCGTTCTTCAGCAGATTGAACAGCACGTAGACCAGCAGCGTGTCCGAGCCGACGAAGCGCCAGCCGGCCGGCATCGGCGCCAGGTGCACGCGCTCGCGCTCGCCGGGCTGGAACGGGTAGCGCGCCAGCGCCGCCTCCACGCAGGCCGCCAGCCCGTGCGGGGCAAAGCTGCGTCGATCCACACGCTCCAGCGTGACGGAGGCCAGCGCCATGTCGATGACCGTGCTGGTGCCATCCACCTCGCGCGTGATGCCCTCCACCACCGTGCCCATGCGCTCGAGCTGCCCCGGCCGCAGGCGGTCTTCGATCAGCCCGTGCGCCACGGCAAGCCGGTAGCCCTCGATGACCTGCGGGAAGGTCCGCGCCATCTCCTGCGCCTGCATGCGGATGGTGGCCAGCGGCGTGCGCACCTCGTGCGCCACGGTGGCCGCCAACGAGTACGGATGCATGAGGTTGTAGCGCACCACGGTCACGGCGAGGATGCCCAGGCTCAGCGCGATGCACACCACGCCCGGCGGATAGAACGCGTAGCCGTAGTTGACCGCGTAGTCGACCGCAGCCAGCGAATAGAGGCCCAGGCTTACCAGACAGAGATTGAAGCGGCGGCGGCGCTCCACGGTGGCATTGGCGCGCGCCACCCAGAGCAGCCATGCGCACCGGCACGCCAGCACCGCGGTCTGCGCCACATGCAGCGGATGCAGCGGCCCGGCCTTCGGATAATCGCCAAAAAACAGGGTGTAGTAGCCGGACACCACCTGGCTCGTGGTCAGCAGCAGCACGGCGAGGATCAGGCTCAGGCCGTATGAGGCCAGCACGGCGGGCCGCTCGCGGCGGCACTCGGTGACCTCGCAAATGAACTGGTAGAAGGTGGTCGGCAGGAACAGGATGAACAGGTAGCCGACCTTGGCGAGCACCACCGCCACGTCCGGGTGCGTGGCCTGGAACAGGAACGCCCAGGTGCCCTGCCACGCGAAAGTGGTCACGCACATCAGGAAGAACGCCGCCGACACGCGTGTCACGCCCTGGGTCACGAGCACATAGAGCCCATACCCAAGGAAGATCGCGGAAACGAAGGCGGGAAGGATCGCGTACATGCACAGCCGCGATGCGCGCGGCGCAGCAGGAGGGACCGCCATGGTACGGCGTGCGTGATCTGTCCGCACTAAAATTGGCTGTATTCAGACCTAAGCCGCGCTGAATTCGCAACGGTTACGGCCCTGCCCCACCGAAGGGGAATGGTGCTCCGTGGGGAAACAAAAACGGCGGGACTGATCGTCCCGCCGTGCGGAATGCCTGCCGGCATCGCTGCCGGCCCGTGCTGGATTACCAGCGCGTGTCGCGTTCCCAGGCCTTCAGTTCTTCCTCGGTGCGCTCCTTGGTGTAGCCATAGCGCTCCTGGATGCGGCCAGCGAGCTGGTCCCGCTTACCGTTGATGACCGTGAGGTCGTCGTCGGTGAGCTGGCCCCACTTCTCCTTGACCTTGCCCTTGGCCTGTTCCCACTTGCCTTCGATCTGGTCCCAATTCATGTACCACTCCTGTTGGCTATCCGACGGATTGGATTACTTGGCGTACTTGGCCTTCACGTTGGCCTGGCACTTGTCCTTGGCATCGCCGGACATCGCATCGCACTTTTCCTTGTCAGCCTTGTAGGCGGCGTCCACGGTGTCCTTCTTGGCGTCGGCGCGGGCTTCGGCCACATCGGTGCTGGTGCCCGTGGCGGCGGCCTTCTCAGTCTTGGCCGGGGCCAGGTTACGTTCGTGCGTGGCCTTGGCTTCCTTCACGCACACGTCCTTGTCGTTACCCTTCTTGTCGTCGCACATTTCCTTGGCGACGTCATAGTCACGGTCGGCCTTGGTCTTCATGGCCTTGGCGTGGGCTTTCTCGGTGCCGTCGCGCTTGGCTTCGGCGTTGGCCTTGGCCACGTCACGGTCACGCTTGGCTTCGGCCTTGCAGACGTCCTTGGCGTTGGCCTTGAGGCCATCGCACTTGCTGCTGGCCGCCTTGTAGTCCGCATCCGCCTGCTTCGTGGCGGCGTCGTAGTCGGCTTTGGAGCCGGCCTGGGCGTAGGCGACGCCTGCCGGGGCGGCGAACATCATCGAACACATTGCTGCGGCAAGCCACTTTTTGGTCATCATGTCGTGCTCCTTTTCTTGGTGGATCCTTTGGACGGAACCCTGTTCTAGCCACACGCTGCATCACACTCGCTGCGTCATGGCCACGCTGTACTTGCAGGTTACGTTTCCCCACCAGATCGAAGCAGAAGACCGCTGCTGAAATGTACGTAAGACAATTCCGACACTTCACATTTTTATTCAGTGGCGATGGAATAAAGTCGGGCATGGCGGGAATAAGCGCCCATGCCGTTCGTCTTACGCTGCAAGCGGTACAAGAACTTTTCCGGACACTCGCCATGAGCCAGACCTTGACCGACGACGCCCTGCGCGAAGTCATTCCGCGCCTGCGTCGCTTCGCCCTCACGCTGACCCGGCAGGAGGCGAGCGCCGACGACCTGGTGCAGGCGTGCCTGGAGCGCGCGCTGTCGCGCGGCGCCGCCCGCCACCACGACGGCGACCTGCGCGCATGGTTGTTCACAATCCTGTACCGCCAGTTCCTCGACGGCCAGCGCCGCGCCAAGCGCTACGCCGGCGTGCTGGCGCTGTTCGGCGTGGGTGACGATGCCGACATGGCGCCCTCCACCGAGGACGTGGTGCTGGCCCGCTCCGCGCTGCAAGCCTTCAACCACCTGCCGGCCGAGCAGCGTGCGCTGCTCACGCTGATCACCGTGGAGGGCCTGACCTACCAGGAAGCCGCCGATACGCTGGGCGTGGCCATCGGCACCATCATGTCCAGGCTGTCGCGCGCCCGCAAAGCCATGCGCGACATGACCGAAGGCCAACCCGCCCGTCCCACCGTCCAGGTCCTGAAATGACCATCCACAAGACGACCCAACACTCCCTGATGCCCGCCGACGCCGAACTCCACGCCTATGTGGATGGCGAACTCGACACTGCGCGCCGCGCCCAGATCGACGCGCTGCTGCCCACGCACCCGGACCTCGCCCGCCAGATCGACGCCATCCGGGCCGCCGCCCAGCAACTGCGCGCGAGCCTGCCGGAGCCCTCCCCGGCGGACACCCCGGCGCGGCTCGACCCCTTCCGCATCCGCCGCACCCTGCGCGACCGCGCGCAGCGCCGCATGGCCGTGGCCGCCTCGCTGGTGATGGCGCTCGGCATCGGCGGCGTGGGCGGCTGGCAGACCCGCGAACTCGCCATGCGCCAGAACTATCTGCCGATGGCCGACGCCGTGCAGGCCTACCGCATGTTCGCGGCCAGCGAGGGGCCGCAGGTGGTGGATGTGAGCGCGACCGATCCGCGCGCGCTCCAGTCCTGGCTCGACCGTCACTTCGTCCAGCCCGCCCCGCTGCCCGATTTCACCCAGTACGGCTTCCGGCCCGCCGGCGGGCGGCTGATGCCGACCGAGCAGGGCACGGCGGCGATGGTCCTGTACCGCAACGAGCAGGGCCAGACCATCGTCTATTACGTACGGCCGCCGGGCAACCTGCTGCGCTTCGGCAACGGCAACCGGCAGGACGGCAACCTGCTGGCGCAGTACTGGCGGCAGGGCCGCTACTCCTATGCGGTGGTCAGCCCCACCGATACGCCGGTGACGCGCACGCTTCAGCAGGCGATCGAACCGTCACGCCGCGATGCCACCTAAATAGATAGCTCGATTCCCCGCTTGACGGGGCGCGCCATGCTCAATATTCTTTTTATGAACTTTCCGTTCATATTTGAACATTTCATTGAGCAACCGGCCGACGCGTAACGCATCGGCCACAAGACGGAGCGCCCCCATGGTTTCAGGAAAGATCGGCATCAACGGTGCCGGCATTGGCGGACTGGCCGCCGCCATTGCCCTGCGCAAGCTCGGCATGGATGTCGTGGTCTACGAGCAGGCGGCGCGGTTCGCACGTGTCGGCGCGGACATCAATCTCACGCCGAACGCGGTGCGCGCGCTGGACGGCCTGGGCGTGGGCGCCGCGCTGCGCGAAACGGCGGCCCGGCCCACGCACCGCATCAGCCGCACCTGGGACACCGGCGCGGAAACCTCCCGCCTCGCCATGTCGGACGAAGCCGAGCAGCGCTACGGTGCGCCGCAGCTCACCATGCACCGGGGCGACCTGATGGCCGCGCTGGAAGCCGCCGTGCCGGGCGCCTGCGTGCGGCTGGCGCACAAGGCCACCCACATCACGCCGAAGGACGGCGGGCGCGGCGCCACGCTGCGCTTCGCCAACGGCAATACCGAGGAGGTGGACGTGCTGATCGGCGCCGATGGCATCCACTCGATCGTCCGCACGGCCCTGCTGGGCGAGGAACACCCGATCTTCACCGGCGTGGTGGCCTACCGCGCCGTGGTGCCGGCGGAGAAGCTGGCCGGCGTGCCGAACCTCGGCGCCTTCACCAAGTGGTGGGGGCCCGAGCCGACCAGCCAGATCGTGACCTTCCCGCTCAATCGTGGCCGCGAGATCTTCGTGTTCGCCACTGTGGCGCAGGACAGCTGGCGCAACGAGTCCTGGACCACGCCGGGCCGGGTCGAGGACCTGCGCGCCGCCTACGCCGGCTTCCATCCCGATGCCCGCGCGCTGCTCGACGCCTGCGACGACGTGCTGATCTCCGCGCTGTACGTGCGCGACCCGCTGCCGTCCTGGTCGACCGGCCATATCGCGCTGATGGGCGATGCCTGCCATCCGATGATGCCGTTCATGGCGCAGGGCGCCGGCATGGCCATCGAGGACGGCGTGGTGCTGGCGCGCTGCCTGGCCGAGGCCAGCGACGACACCATCCCCGAGGCGCTGGCGCGCTACCAGGCGGCCCGCCATGACCGCACCAGCCGCATCCAGATCGGCTCGCGCGGCAACGAGTGGCTCAAGGCCGGCGGCAATGCGGACTGGGTGTACGATTACAACGCCTGGAACGTGGCGCTCGGCTGATCCTGCCTGCACCCGTTCCGTTTTTCTTTTCCACGTGCCGATGCCCAAGACCGCCGCGCCAGACGACTCCCTCGACAACCCCAATGCGTTCGATAGCGACGATGCCAGCGGCGCGTCGCAGGCGCTCGTGACCCCGGTCATGCGCGGCCTGCGGCTGCTGCGCTTCATTGCCGAAGGCGGCTCGACGGCCAATCTGAGCGAGGTGGGCCGGCGCATCGACGTGAACCGCGTGACGGTGATGCGCCTGCTGGCCACGCTGGAGCACGAGGGCATGGTCGAGCGGCTGCCGCAGGGCGGGCACACGGTGGGGTTCTCGTTCCTGAAGCTGGCGTCACGCGTGCTGGCGGCGAACGACCTCACCACCTTCGCGCGGCGCGTGCTGGCGCAGCTGAGCGGCTCACTGCAACTGTCGGCCTATCTGGCGGTACCGGACGGCGGCCACGTGCTCTACCTGCTGCGGGACATGCCCAACACCGGGCTGGTCAGCAACATCCAGGTCGGCAGCCGCGTGCCGGCGCACCTGACCACGCCGGGACGGATGCTGATTGCGCACCTGTCGCCCGAGGCGCTGCGCGAGCGGCTGGGCGATGACCCGCTGCCCACCGTGACCGGCCAGAGCCCCGCCACGCACGCCCGGCTGGCGGAGATCCTCGGCGCGGACCTGGAGCGCGGCTGCGCGTGGAGCTTCTCGGCCTTCGAGCCGGGCATCGACGCCTGCGCCGCGCCGGTGATGGATGCCACGGGCGACGTGATCGCCGCGATCAGCGTGGCCGGCCCGCAGCAGCGCTTCGAGGCGGACGGCACGCTGCGCGAACGGGTGGAAAAGGAAGTGAAAGCGGCAGCGAAGGACCTGTCGGCGCTGCTGGGGTATCGGGCGGGCAAGCGCTAAACGGCTTCGGGATACGCCGCCCCTCTCCCCCGGCCCCTCTCCCGCTAGCGGGCCACCGTCAAGCCTCCAGCTTCATCGGCATCGACCTGCGCCGGGCCTTGGTCGCCAAGTACAGCGCGTGCGCCACGGCGGGCGCCACCGGGCCGAGCGACACCTCGCCGCAGCCCTGCGGGGGCCGGTCGCTCGGCACGATCACCACGTCGATCTTCGGCATCTCCGCCAGTTGCAGCAGCGGATAGTCGTGGAAGTTGCTCTGCTGCACCACGCCCGCCTTGAACGTGATCTCGCTCTTGAGCGTGTTGGTCAGCGCAAAGCCGATGCCGCCCTCGATATTGGCGCGGATCAGGTTCGGGTTGATCGCCCGTCCGCACTCCACCGCACAGACCACGCGCCGCACCCGGAACGCCTTGCCGCTGCGCTCCAGCTCCAGCGCCATCGCCACATAGGTCTGGAACGCCTCGCCCCGCCCCGTGTAGAGGTTGAACGTGAACCCGCGCGACACCCCGGGCGCCGGCTTGCGGTCCCAGTTCGCCGCCTTGGCCGCCGCGTCCAGCACCCGCAGCGCCAGCGGGTTGTGCGCCAGCAGCGCGCGGCGGTAGCGGTACGGGTCCATGCCGGC
The DNA here is from genome assembly GCF_056395225.1 of Cupriavidus sp. 10L45. Taxonomy (NCBI): domain Bacteria; kingdom Pseudomonadati; phylum Pseudomonadota; class Betaproteobacteria; order Burkholderiales; family Burkholderiaceae; genus Cupriavidus; species Cupriavidus sp. 10L45. The sequence continues at coordinate 30,148 of NZ_JBFTJC010000020.1, read as the reverse complement.
CGCGTCGGCCATCTCGTTGACGAAGCTCTCCAGCATGAAGATGCTCGACGTGGAGCCCACGCTGCGCATGAAGCTGACCGGAATCGGCTGCCTCACGTCGATCATGTCGACCTTCAGGTTCGGCACGCGGTAGACGCAGTCGTAGAGCGCTTCCAGCATGGTCTCGTCCCAGCCGCCGTTCTTCGCCATGCGCTCGGCCTTGATCACGCCGTAGAGCGACTGGCCGGTCAGCCGGGCATGCAGCGCGCGCGGCAGGCCCTTGTCGTCGAGCACGGCGCGGAAGCGCCCCGACACCCCGGGCCGGTAGAAGCCATGGCGGATGTCGTCCTCGCGCGAGCGGATGACCTTGACCGGCTTGCCCACCGCCGCCGAGGCGCGCGCCGCGTGCACCACGAAGTCCGGCAGGAACTTGCGCCCGAAGCTGCCGCCAAGGAAGGTGGTGTGGACGATGATCGTCTCGGGCTTGCGCTGGTAGAGCTTGCCGAGCGCGTTGCGCACGAAGTCCTGGCCCTGGATCGGCCCCCAGACCTCGATGGCGTCCTCGCGCACGTGCACGGTGGCGTTCACCGACTCCATCGTGGCGTGGACGATGTACGGCGTGTGGTAATCGGCCTCGACGAGCTTGCCGCCGGCGGCCAGCACCGCGTCCGGGTCGCCCAGCTGCGTCGCCACCACGGCCTCCGGAGCGCCGAGCGCGGCCTGGCGCGCGGCCAGGATCTGGTCGCTGTCGAGCGACCTGGCCGGGCCGGGATCGACCTCCAGCTCCAGCGCATCGGCGCCCTTCTTGGCGAGCCAGTAGCTCGTGGCGACCACGATGGCGGCGTCCGGCGCCTGCACCACGGCCTGCACGCCCGGCATGGCCTTGACGGCTTCGGCGTTGCGCAGGCCGGTGACCTTGCCCGTCACGGTAGGGGCGAACTTCAGCGCGCCGTACAGCATGCCCGGCACCTTCACGTCGATGCCGAATTCGGCGGACCCGTCGACCTTGGCCGGGGTGTCCAGCCGCTGCAGGTCCTTGCCGATGAGCTGGTGCGCGGCTTCGTTCTTGAGACGCGGCGTGGGGTTCAGCGGCAGCTTCGCCGCCTCTTCGGCCAGCTCGCCATAGCTGAACGAGCGGCCCGTGGCGCCGTGATAGACGCGACCCTTCGCCGTGTAGCACTGGCCCGGGCGCACCTGCAGGCGCTTGGCGGCGGTCATCACCAGTACCTCGCGCGCCTGTGCGCCGGCCACGCGCAGCCGCTGGTAGAACAGCGTGGCGGACATCGACGCGCCAACGAACTGCTGCGGCTCCTCGTACGCGGCGCCGGTGCGGTAGGCGTCCCGGCCGGTCACGAAGGTCACGGCCACCTGCTGCCAGTCGGCGTCCAGTTCATCGGCCAGCACCTGCGGCATGCCGGTATAGACGCCCTGCCCGCACTCGCACTGCGACAGCCCGAGCGTGATCTTGCCGTTCGGCTCGATCCAGATCCAGTCCGTGATCTCATGCGTGCCGTGCGGGCCGCTGTCCACGGTGCGGGAGGCCAGCGCCGGCAGCGGAATGCAAAGCGCGCCGGCCAGCGCCATGCCGCCCTTCAGGAAGCCGCGCCGCGCGGGGCTGGCGATGGGGTTACTTTGCGGCAGCATGAACGGCCTCCCGGATGCGGTGGTAGGTGGCGCAACGGCACAGGTTGCTGACCGAGGCGTCGATCTCCTTGTCGGTGGGGTGCGGATTCTGCTTGAGCAGCGCCGTCACCGCCATGACCATGCCGGACTGGCAGTAGCCGCACTGCGGCACGTCCTTGGCGATCCAGGCCTGCTGCACCTTGGACGAGCGGTCCGGCGAGAGCCCTTCGATGGTGGTGACCTTGCGGCCCGCCACGCTGGAGACCGGCGTCACGCACGACCGCTGCGCGTTGCCATCCACATGCACGGTGCAGGCGCCGCATGCGCCGATGCCGCAGCCGTACTTGGTGCCGGTCAGGCCGGCGTCATCGCGAATCACCCACAGCAGCGGCGTATCGCCGTCGCCGTCGAAGCGGGTCGCTTTTCCGTTCAACACAAAATCCATGATTGCCCTCGCTCGTGCAAGAAGTCAGCTGAAATGACGGCCGCAGGCCACCCTGCACGGCGCAGGGTGCGGCCAGGTACGACTGGGTTGGAAACTTGGGGAGGGGCGTCTGAGGGACGCCCGGAGGCTATTCCGCCGTGATGTGGTACGTGCGGATCAGCGTGGCCCACGCCGCGGTGTCGTCGCGGATGCGCGCGGCCAGGGCGTCGGGGGTGCTGGCCACGGGCTCGAGGCCCTGGCGCTTCAGGTCATCGCGCACGCTCGCGGTGGCGAACAGCGTACGGACATCGGCGGCCAGCGCATCGGCCAGCGGCTGGGGCGTGGCGGACGGCACCAGCAGGGCGTACCAGGAACTGACGTCGATGCCGGGCATGCCCTGCTCGGCCAGCGACGGCACGTCCGGCGCCGCCGGGGAGCGCTTCGACTGGGTGACGGCCAGCGCGCGCAGCGCGCCGGACTGGATGAACGGCGCCAGCGTGGGCCACGTGCCGAACAGCACGGGCACCTGCCCGCCCACCACATCGGTCACGGCCTGGGTGGTGCCTTTGTAAGGGACATGAAGCATGGTCACGCCGGCCTTGTTGCGGAACAGCTCGCCGGCCAGATGCAGGCCGCTGCCGACGCCGGGACTGGCGTAGCCGAGCGGCGACTTCGCCTGATCCGCCTGCTTCGCCAGCGCGATCAGTTCCGGCACGGTGCGCGCCTTCACCGCCGGGTTCACGGCCAGCACGTTGGGCGAGCTGGCCAGCAGCGAGACGGGCCGGAAATCGCGCGTGACCTGATAGGACAGCGCGGGGAACAGCGTGGGGTTGATGGTCAGGTTGCCGGCCGGCACCACCAGCCAGGTGCAGCCATCGCCCGCCGCACGGCGCACCGCGTCGATGCCGATATTGCCGTTGGCGCCGGGCTTGTTGTCGACGACCATCGTGGCGGCCTTGCGGTGGGGTAGCTGCTGGAGCCCCTGCGACAGCGTGCGGGCAAGCTGGTCGGCCGGGCCGCCGGCCGGGAACGGCACCACGATCCGCACTGCGTGACAGGCCGGGGCGGCCTGTGCCATACCCGCTGCCCCCATCGCCACCATCGCCACCATCGCCACCATCGGCAGCACTGCCGCCATCCCCATCCACCGTGCTTTCCTCATGCCAGCCCCGTTCCTTCCGTGATTTCGCCATCCGCCGGGGCATCAGCCCGGCGTCATTCGTTGGCCACCCTGCCCTGCAGGGTCGGCCGGTAATCCAGCAGGCGCGACAGCTCCCCTGCCGCCTCGCGCACCTTCTCGACCATCGAATCGAGCAGCGCCGGATCGATCCGGGCTGCCGGGATGGTCGCCCCCAGCGCCGCCACCACGCGCGTGGTGCGGTCACGCACCGGCGCGGCGATGGTCGAGATGCTGGCCTCGAAGAAGCCTTCGTGCAGCACATAGCCGCGCTGGCGGTCACGCTGCACCATCTCGTACAGCTCTTCCACGGTGCGCGGCGTGCTGTCCGAGTACACCTCCAGCCGTGGCTCCGGATACAGCTCCCGCAGCGCCTCCAGCGAGAGGTCTTCCAGCAGCACGCGTCCCAGCACCGTGGCATGCGCCGGCAGGCGGGTGCCCACGTTCACCGTGCTGGTGAACGGCCGCGCCGCCACCGACTTGGCCACGTACACGATCGACCGGCCATCCCGCACCACCAGGTTGCACGGGTAGTGGATGTCGTCGCGCAGGCGGTCCAGCAACGGCCGGCCCAGCTCGGTCAGCTCCAGCGAGGCCAGGTAGTCGAAGCCCAGCCGCAGCACCGCCATGCCGAGGCGGAATTCGCGCCCGCCGTCGGTCCGTTCCACGAAGCCCATCATCTCCAGCGTGGCCAGCAGCCGGAACACCGTCGAGCGCGGCACCTTCAGCCGCCGCGCCAGTTCCGCCGCCGACAGCGTGCGGTCCTTGCTGCTGAACTCGCCCAACAGCCTGAGCCCGCGTTCGAGCCCCGGCACGATGTACTTATCTTGTGTGTCCTGTACTTCCTGCTGCGTTTCCTGCTGCGTTTCCTCTCTGGGAAGGTCCTGGTTCATGGTCTCTCTCTGCGTAGCGTTCGGTCCTGCCGCCGGCTTTTCGCACTTCAGCCGGCTGGCAACGGATCCGTATAACATGCGGCGTCGCGCACAGCACGAGCCCCCGCACGTCTCCACTCAGAACCCTAGCAGATATGTTTTATCTATGAAACCCGGATTCACATCAGGAACGAATTCAGATTAGGGCGACTTTGTTGATGACTCAACTTAAGTTAATCCCGGATTGACATAGCCTTTGTGATCTGTCGTGTTTTGCTGCGTGGCACAAAGTTGCGGGCCCCGCCAGCTGTGAGACAATCGCCGCCGGTTTCCGGCCGTCTTGCGGCATCCCGCGACATTCCGCGGCATCCTTTCCCGCCTTCCACTTCGCCATGTCCAGCCCCACCTCCGCACACGAACAAGCCACTCCGGCCGCAGATCCCTGGTCCCAACTCGACGAGGCGGGCACAGGACTGACCGTCAACGACTTCCTGACGACGATGTTGAGCCAGCTAGTGACGGCGCTGCGCAGCAGCGTGACCGAGCCGTACGCCACGCAGTTCGAACTGACCGTGCCGGAATGGCGCATGCTGGCGCTGCTGGCGCATGGCAAGGAGCTGTCCTTCGCGGAGATGGTCAAGCAGTCCACCTCGGACAAGGCGCTGGTCAGCCGCACGCTGCGGCTGCTGGAGGACCGGGGGCTCGTCACACTGGAGTCGGAAGGCAGCACGCCGCGCCGGCGCCTGATCTGCCGCATCACGCCCGCTGGCGAGGCGCTCCATGCGCAGGTGATTCCGCTGGCGCAGCGCGGGCAGGCATCGGTGATCCGCCTGCTGACGCCCGAGGAGCGCCACGGCCTGTACACGGGCCTGCGCAAGCTGCACGGCATCTGCACCGGCGCCGGCCGCGACTGACCCCCTTCAGCGTTGCCGAGGCTAGGCCTCCAGCGCCTCCAGCACCTGACCCTTGGTCTCGATGCCGAGGAAGAACACCGTCACGGCGGCCACTAGCGGCACCACAGCCAGCCCGTAGAACGCCAGGCTCAGGTTGCCGCTGCCGATGGTGCTGGCGATCAGCCCCGGGGCGAAGATCGCCGAGATCTTGAGCCACGCGCCGCCCAGCCCGCAGCCCATGGCGCGGATGCTGGTGGGGTACAGCTCCGGCGTGTAGACATAGGCCGTGATGAAGCCGCAGGCCAGGAAGCCCATCGCCAGCGCGCAGAACGTGGCCACCACGTAGACCGTGGAGGCGTGGAACACGCCCGCCAGCACCAGCGACACCGCGCACAGCACGAAGGACACATTGATCACCGGCTTGCGGCCCACCTTGTCCACCACCATCGCGCAGATCAGCGACCCGACCACGCCCAGCACCGAGGCGCCCGCCGCGAGGTTCAGCGCCAGTTGCAGCGGCGCGTGGTAGACGGTCTTGTAGACCGTGGGCAGCCACGTCGACAGCCCGTACTGGATGAAACCGCAGGTCGCCCACAGCATCCACACAGCCAGCGTGCGGCCGATATAGACGCGGCCGACGAGGTCGCGCACGCGGCGGCGCGGGTGGCGGGCCGCCATGGCGTCGAACGCCGAGGTATCGCCCACTGGTGGTAGCGGCTGCTTGGCGCGGGCCTCGAAGGCGCTCAGCGCCGCGTCGGCCTCGCCCAGCCGGCCCTTCTCCGCCAGCCAGCGCGGCGACTCGGGAATCAGCTTGCGCAGCACGAAGAACAGCACGATCGGCACCCCGCCCAGGAAGTACATCACCTCCCAGCCGTAGCGCGGCACCAGGAAGGCGCCCATCGCGTTGGACACCATCAGCCCGATCGGGAACACCACCTCGTACAGCAGCACGAAGCGGCCCCGGCCATGCGCGCGGGTGACCTCGTTGATATAGGTGGCCGCCACCGGCAGTTCGCCGCCCAGCCCCAGCCCCTGGATGATGCGCAGCAGCGCGAAAATCTCGAACGACGGCGCGAAGCCGCAGGCAATGCTCATCAGGCCGATGATGCCCGCGCTCCAGCCCACCGAACGCAGCCGGCCAAAGCGCTCGGCCAGCGCCGGGAACAGCAGCGCGCCGACCAGCTGGCCCACCGAGGGCGCCGCGATCAGGAAGCCGATCTGGCCCGGCGTGAGCGACCAGTTGGCGATCAGCAGCGGCAGCGTGGCCGCGATGGCGATCACGTCGAAGCCGTCGAAGAAGGTGGCGAGGCCGATCAGCAGCCGGGCGCGGATATGCATCGCGTTGCCGGGCATCCGCTCGATACGGGCGATGATCTGGCCGCGCGTAACGGCGCGGGGGTTGGCCTGGGGGTGTGCGGGGGCCGTGGCGCTGGCTGATGCCGCGCCGTCTACGCTATCGATATACATCGGTGGGGGTTTCCTCGGCGGCTCAGAGATCCAGCACGAGCCGCTGGCCCTTGCATCCGGATACGCACACCATCATGGTGTTGTTGGCGGCGCGCTCGCTGTTGCTGAGCACGCTGTCGCGGTGGTCAGGGCAGCCGTCGAGCACGGCGGTCTCGCACGAGCCGCACACGCCCTCCCGGCAGCTGTACTCCATTGCCACGCCGGCTTCCAGCAGGGCATCGAGCAGCGACTTGCCGGACGGCACGCGCACGTTGGCGCCCGTGCGTTGCAGCGTGACGCTGTACTCGCCCTCCTGCACCGCCTCGGTGGCCGGGTCGGCGGCAAAGCGCTCGATGTGGACGTTGGCGTAGCCGTGGGCCGCGCAGGCGGCCTCGAAGGCGTTGAGCATCGGGCCGGGGCCGCAGCAGTAGAAGTGCGTGCCGGCCTCCTGCCCGGCCAGCATCGCCTGGAGGTCCGGCGGCGCGCCGTGCTCGTCATCGAAATGGAAGCGCACGGCGTCGCCATAGGCCGACAGGGTGTCGACGAAGGCCGCCTCCTCCCGCGAACGGGCGCAGTACACCAGCGTGAACGCCCGGCCAAGCTCGGCCAGCCGGCGCGCCATGCAGACGATGGGCGTGACGCCAATGCCGCCGGCCACCAGCACCGTGTGCGCGGCGTCCTCGTCCAGCGCGAAGTGGTTGCGCGGCGTCGCCACGGTGAGCGTGCTGCCCACGCGCAGCTGCTCGTGCACGAAGCGCGAGCCGCCCCGGCTGTTGCGGTCCTGCAGCACGCCCACGGTGTAGCGGTCGCGCGCCTCGGGCGCACCGCACAGCGAATAGCTGCGCACCAGGCCGTTGGCCAGGTGGAGGTCGATATGCGCGCCCGGGCTGAACTCGGGCAAGGTGGCGCCGCTGGGGTCGCGCAGCTCGATGCTGACCACACCGCGCGCCTCGAACCGCATGGCCTGCACGCGCATCGTCAGGGATTGACTGGCACTCATGACTGCTTCCTTCTCAATGCTTGCCTCGCCAGAGGCAACAGCGACTTCAACACCGATTCAACGCTTTTCCGTGAGGAACTTGCCCTGCGGGCCGCCGGCGTTCTTCTGCCGGCGCGTATTGCCGTCGATGCCACCCTCGATGGCCCATTCGGCGAACACGGTCGGGCCCGGCTCGAACGCGCGCGGCTCCCAGTGGGCGTCGAGCTGGTCCTCGTCGGCGTAGTACTCGATCAGGCCGCCGGCCGGATTCTTGAAGTACCAGAAGTAGGCGGACGAGATCGGGTGGCGGCCCGGGCCGAGCTGGGTGTCCCAGCCCGTGCGGGACATGTGCATGCCGCCGCCGAAGACCTCGTGGATGTCCCGCACCGTGAAGGCGACGTGGTTCAGGCCGCGCTTGGGCTGCGGCAGCTGCAGCAGGAACAGGTCGTGGTGGCCGCCCTCGGCCGCGCAGCGCAGGAAGGCGCCGCGCTCCGGATAGTTGTCCGACTGCACAAAGCCGAACTTCTCCACATAGAAGCGCTCGGTGGCCTTCACGTCCGTGACGAAGAACACCACGTGGCCCACCTCGATCGGCGCGGCGCGCTCGTAGACCGGGCTGCGCTGGTTCAGGCGCGGCTTGTCGTTCCACGTGTTCATCACCGCGCATTCCACCTCCACCTCGCGCTTGCGCGAGACCTGGAAGCGCACGGCCAGCCCGTTCGGGTCGGTGCAGCCCACGCGCGCGCCGTCCTGCTGGCGCACGAAGGTCGGCTCGGCGCCGATGGCGTCGGCAATCGCCTCCAGCGACGCCTGGTCCGCCACGCCCCACACCACCTCGCGCAGCGTGGGGCCGTCCTCGATGGCCGGCGCCAGCGCCGGATCGGCGATCTTGCGCACCAGCACGCGGCAGCCGTTCAGCGTTTCGAAGTCCAGCGCCTCGGCGTCGTCGCGCTTGACCGTGAGGCCCCAGTCGCTGAAGAAGCCTCGGCACGCGTCGAAGTCGTCGGCGCCGTAGGTGATTTCGTCGATTCCCAATACCTTCATCTTGCTTCTCCGTCCTGCCGGTTGATACCCGGGCTCAGTTGGCCCACGGCAGCGGTTGTTCGTTCAGGCCCCAGTACACGGCCTTCTGTTCCATGTATTGCAGGATGCCCAGTCGTCCCTTCTCGCGGCCCAGGCCGCTGTCCCGCCAGCCGCCGAACGGCGTCGAGATCGAGAACTGCTTGTAGGTGTTGATCCACACGTTCCCGGCTTGCACGGATCGTGCCACCCGCCAGGCGCGCTTGTAGTCGCGCGTCCAGATGCCGGCGGCCAGGGCGTAGATGCTGTCGTTGGCCTGGGCGATCAGGTCGTCCTCGTCGTCGAACGGCATCGCCACCAGCACCGGCCCGAAGATCTCCTCCTGGCAGATGCGCGCGTGGTTATCGAGCCCTTCGATGATGGTCGGCGTGTAGAAGTAGCCGTTGGCCAGCCCCGCCACGTCCGGGCGCATGCCGCCCGTGCGCAGCTGGCCGCCGTCTTCCACGCCCGTCGCCACGTAGGACTCGATACTGTCGCGGTGCCGGTCGGTGATCAGCGGGCCCATCTGGGTGCGTTCGTCGGCCGGATCGCCCACGCGCAGCCTGGCGGCGGCGGCGGCCAGACGGTCCATGAACGGCTCGTACTGCGCGCGTGCCACGAACAGGCGCGAGCCGGCGATGCACGATTCGCCCGACGAACTGAAGATGCCGTACAGCACGCCGTTCACCGCGTGGTCCAGGTCGGCGTCGTCGAAAATCATGGTCGGGGACTTGCCGCCCAGTTCCAGCGACACCGGCATCATCTTGTCCGCGGCGATGTGGGCGATGTGCTTGCCGGTGGTGGTGCCGCCCGTGAACGACACGCGGCGCACCAGCGGATGCTTGGTGATGGCGTCGCCGATCACCGAGCCCTTGCCCGGCAGCACGCTGATCAGGCCCCGGGGCACGCCAGCTTCCTCGCAGATCGCGGCCAGTTCCAGTGCCATCAGCGGCGTTACCTCGGCCGGCTTGACCACCACGGCGTTGCCGGCGGCCAGCGCGGGCGCCATCTTCTGTGCCTCGCTGGCAATCGGCGAATTCCACGGCGTGATGGCGGCCACCACGCCCATCGGCTCGTAGACGCTCATGGTCAGGCAGTCGCCCCGCTGCGGCGTGATGGATTCCTCCATGGTTTCGCAGGCGGCGGCGAAGAACTGGAACGTGCCGGCGGCGCTGGCGACGAGCGCACGCGTCTCGCTGATCGGCTTGCCATTGTCCAGGCGCTGGCGCTGGGCCAGCGGCTCGGCGCGCGCGCGGATCATCTCGGCCACGCGGTACAGCACGGCGGCGCGCTCATGCGGCTTGCGCTGCGCCCAGCCGCTGGTCAGGAAGGCGCGATGGGCGCCCTGCACGGCTTCTTCCACATCGGCCAGGCTGGCCGCGTTCAGTTCGGCCACGACTTCGCCGGTGGCGGGGTAGCGCGTGGCGTAGCGGTCGCCCGAACCCAGGCGCCAGGCGCCGGCGATGCAGATCGGGAGGACTTGTTGTGTGCTCATGTCAGATTCACTTCAGATCGACACCGCGTGGGCGCGGTTGCCGAGGGCGCGCACCACGCTGAACACGGTCAGCGCGGACGTCTTGGGATTGGCCGCGAGCGGCTTGCCGCGCATGGTCAGCTCGAAGCCGCCAAACGCGCCGCGTGCTTCCACGTGGTGGACGTTCTCCTCCGCGTGCGGATCGGCCAGCAGCTTGACCGACGTGCGGTCCAGGCCGAGCCCGGCCAGCGAGACCGTGGCGGCCACGTTGGCGTTCTTCGGATAGAGTCGCGCGGCGTCGCGCGCGGTGCCTTCGAAGATCACCGTGGCTTCGGTCAGGGCGTCGAGGTCGAACAGGTCGGCCGCCCGCGTTCCGGCCCAGGCGCGGGCCGGCTTGCGGCCGGTGTAGATGACTTCGTCCAGACCGCCCACGCGGGCGGCAGCCAGCGCGTCGATGGCGCCGATGGCGCCCGACAGGAGCTGCACCTGCGTGTTGCCACGGCGGGCTGCCGCCTCCAGGCGCTCGGCCATGCCCGGCTCGGACAGCGCGCCGACTGACACCACCATGCACGGAATGCCACGCTCCAGCGCCGGCACGATATGCTCCTCCAGCGCGCGATGGCCCGCACACTCCACGAGCAGGTCCGGGCGACGGTCGCCATCGGCCAGCCCGGTGGCCACGCGCACATTGGGCGCCAGCGCCGACAGCGCGCCGCGTGCCGCGTCCATCGTGCCCGCCGGCACGATCACGACGTCGAACACGACATCCGGATCCGACTTCAGCAGTTCCAGCACGCCGCGGCCAATCGCCCCGCAACCCACCATGGACACATGCAGCATGGACGTTCTCCTGGTTGGCTTAAGCCGCCGCCGCAGCGGCTGCTGCCGCCGGGGTCGATACGGGGCTGGAAGTCGGGCTTGCAATCGGCTGCTGCTTGTTGACCGGCGGGCCGGCGAACACGGTCTTGAAGCTGCCGATGGACAGCATGTCGATTTCCAGCAGGAACGGGCCCGGCTCGACCGTGGCCTCTTCCAGCGCCGCGCCGATGTCGGCGAGGTTGCTCACACGGCGGTGACGCAGCGCGAGCGACTTCGAGAGCTGGGCGTAGTCCGGCGTGTGCAGGTCCACGTAGTGGCGGCGACCGCCGTACTGCGCGTCCTGGATGTTCTTGATCACGCCGTAGCCCTTGTCGTTCATCAGCACGATGACCATGTCGGCACGCTCCTGCACCGCCGTGGCGAGTTCGCCCAGGTTCAGGATGAACCCGCCATCGCCGGCCAGCGTGAAGGTCTTCTTGCCCGAAGCCGTGGCCGCCGCGCCGATGGCGGCGCCGATGCCCATGGCCAGGCCCTGGCCGATACCGCCGCCGAGCGCGTGCACGCCGGCGCGGGAATCGAAAATCTGCAGGTGACGGTTGCCCCAGGTGCTGTTGGACACCGTGACGTCGCGCACCCAGTTGAAGTTGCGGCCCACCGCCTGCTGGAGCGCCTGCACCAGCGCGCTGTACGGGCCGAGGCCGTCCACCAGCGCGCCCACGGCCACGTCGTGGGCACGGCGCAGGTCGGCGGCGAAACTGGCGTCCACTTTCAGGCGGCCTTCAAGCCGATCGGCGAGGCCATCCAGCGCCAGCGCGGCGTCGCCGCTGACGAAGTGGTCGCTCTGGTAGCAGCGGCCTTCCGAGGCCGGATCGGCGTCGATGCGCAGCAGCGGGCGCGGCAGCTTCAGCTCGTACTTCAGGGTTTCATTGCCGCGCAGGCGCGAGCCGACCACCAGCATCGCATCGCACGTCTGGTAGAAGGTTTCGATGGGCTTGTGGAGGTTGTAGGCGCCCAGCGAGCGCGGATCGTCCTCCGCCACGATGCCGCGACCCTGCGTGGAGGTGACCACGCCAAACCCCATGTCCAGCAGGCGCTTGACCTGCTGGCTGGCGTGGCGCGCGCCGCCGCCGAGCCACAGCATCGGCCGGCGGGCCTTGGCGAGTTGGTCGGCCAGCGCGTCGAGCGCATGGGCCGAGGGCTGGTGCTGCGGCACCGGCAGCGGTTGCAGGTCGGCCGGCATCGGGATCAGCGCGGCCTGGATGTCGATGGGGATTTCCACGCTGACCGGGCCGGTCGGCGCCGTCAGCGCGGTCTGCACGGCCAGCTTGATGGTCGAGAGCGCGGTGTCGGCGCTGCGGATGCGGAAGGCGGCCTTCGACACGGCCTTCAGCATGGTGAGCTGGTCCGGGGCCTCGTGGATATAGGCGAGGCTCTGGTCCAGGTACGGCGTTTCGATCTGGCCGGTGATGTGGAGCATCGGCGTGCCGGCCGTCAGGGCCTCGACCATCGCGCCGGCGGCATTGCCCGCCGCCGTGCCCGTGCTGGTCAGGCACACGCCCAGGCCACCCGTGGTGCGGGCGTAGGCATCGGCCATATTGGTGCCGCCCGCTTCGCCGCGCGCCGGCACGAAGCGGATCTTGCCGCGCTCGCCCATCGCGTCGAGGATGGGCATGTTGTGGATCGAAATCACGCCGAAGGCAGCCTTGACGCCGCATTGTTCGAGGAAGGCCGCGATGGCGCAGCCCACGGTGACTTGTTGTTGTTCGTTACGCATGACGGGAGAGTCCTCCGGAAATATCGATGTGGCTGCCCGTGGTGTACGAAGACAACGGCGAGGCAAGGAACAGGATGGCGCGCGCGGCTTCCTGCGGCAGGCCGAGACGGCCCAGTTGGATGTTCTTCTGGCGGGCCAGACGCGCGGTCCACGCGGTCCAGTCCAGGTGGCGGTCTTCCTCCGGGCGCGCGTCGAAGCGGCGGCGCCACTGGCCGGACTCGACGAGCCCGATCAGGATGCCGTTCACGCGCACGCCGCGCGGCGCGAATTCGGTGGCCAGCGAGCGCACGAGGTTGTGCACGCCGGCGCGCGCCGCCGAGGTGGCGACCATGTGCGGCTCCGGCTGGGTAGCCAGCAGCGAGTTCACGCAGACCACGGCGCCCTGCCCCGACTGCTCGAGTTGCGGCAGGAAGGCACGGGTCGGGTGGATCACGGAGAAGAACTTCAGTTGCAGCTCCTCCATCCAGGCGGCGTCCTCGGTGCTGGCGAAGGTCGACACGCGGCCCTGGCCGGCGTTGTTGACCAGCATGTCCACCGGGCCGAGTTCGCGCGCCACGTCGGCGGCGAAGGCGTTGACCTGCGCAGCCTGCAGCACGTCGCACTGGGCCGCGTAGAGGCGGCAGCCGGTGAAACGCGCGCGCAGCGAGGCCTCGGCCTGGCGCAGGCGCCGTTCGTCACGGCCGCACATGGCCACGGCGGCGCCGGCTTCCAGCAACAGTTCGACGGTCGCCAGCCCGATGCCGGAGGACCCGCCGGTCACGACGGCCACTTTGCCGTCGAGTTGAATCATGGACATCGTCCTCACTCCCCTCTTTTGCTCATTCCCGATGTAAAGACACGACCTTGCCGTGCCCGTTGGCGCGATGCGGCCGGTAGTCCAGCAGCCGCGACAGCTCGCGCGCGGACGCCCTCACCCGCTCCACCATCAGCCCGAGCTGCTCCGGGTCGATGCGCGACGCCGGGATCGTGGCGCCCAGCGCGGCGGTGACCTTGCCGGTGCGGTCGCGCACCGGCGCGGCGATGGTGGAGATGCTGGCTTCGAAGAAGCCTTCGTGCAGCACGTAGCCGCGCGAGCGGTCTTGCTGCACCATCTCGAACAGCGCGTCCACGGTGCGTGGCGTGCTGTCCGAGTAGATCTGCAACTGCGGCTCCGGATAGATCTCGCGTAGCTGCGCCAGCGAGAGGTCTTCCAGCAGCACGCGCCCCAGCACGGTCGCATGCACCGGCAGGCGCGTGCCCACGTTGACATTGCTGGCGAACGGGCGCGACGCCGCCGACTTGGCGACGTAGACCACCGAGCGGCCATCGCGCACCACGAGGTTGCACGGGTACTCGATTTCATCGCGCAGCTTGTTCAGCAGCGGCGCGCCCAGTTCGGTCAGCTCCAGCGAGGCCAGGTAGTCGAAGCCGAGCCGGAGCACGGCCAGGCCCAGCCGGTATTCGCGGCCGCCGTCGGCACGCTCCACGTAGCCCGTGGCTTCCAGCGTCGCCAGCAGGCGGAACACCGTGGAGCGGGGCACGTCGAGCCGGCGCGCGAGGTCGGCCGCCGACAGCACGCGGTCACGCGCGCTGAACTCGGCCAGCAGGCGCAGGCCACGCTCCAGGCCGGGCACGATGTACCGGTCCTGGATCTCGGCGGGCAGTGGTTGGGTGCTCATGGCGGATGGCTGGATGGATCGACGATCGGCGCGGTTCAGCGCTTGACCTGGGTGAGCGGATGCTCGGGCGGGTACGTCGGCGTGATCGGCTTCCTGGCGCCGAGCATCACGCACATCAGCGCGTCTTCGTCGCCGATGTTGATTTCCTCGCGGTACACGCCCGGCGGCACCGACACGAGGTCGCGGTCGGTCAGGATGGTCTCGAAGCGCTCGCCGTCCTTCTCCAGGACCAGCTTGATCTTGCCGCGCAGGATGAAGAAGACCTCTTCCACATCGGTGTGCAGGTGCGACGGGCCTTCGTGGCCGGCCGGGATGATCATCGTGGAGAACGTGAAATGCTCCGACGGCACCGTGTTGGTGTCCGCGGCCACGCCGGTGCCGCCCGTACCGAGGTAGCGCATCTGGGCGCGGCGGTACTTCGGGTCGTAGTCGGCCTGGAACTTCAGGGCATCCCAGTCGTACCGGCGGGTGGAGAAGCGCGCCACGCGGCTTTCCATCCACTGGTCGAACGAGGCGTCGGCAGGTTGCTCCCAGCTACGCTTGATGTTTTCCTGTTGGGACATATCGCTCATTGGATCGGGTTCCTTGGTTTCAGTGCATGACAAAGCCGCCGTTCACGGCCAGGGTCTGGCCGGTGACGAAGCGGGAGAGGTCGGACAGCGCGAACAGCACGGCGCCGCAGACATCGTCGGGGACTTGCTCGCGCTGGAGCGCGCGCTGGTTGCGGTACAGGTCGTGGCGGTGCTGCGGCACGTATTCGGTGGCTTCCACCAGCGTGAGGCCCGGCGCCACGGCGTTGACCGTGACCTGCGCATCGCCCAGTTCACGGGCCAGCGAGCGGGTCATGCCGATGATGGCGCTCTTGCTGGCCACGTAGGCCAGCAGGTTGGGCGCGCCCCACAGCGGGGTGTCCGAGGCCAGGTTGACCACGGCGCCCCGGCCGCTGGCGCGCAGCGCGGGCGTGCAGGCGGCGGTCATCAGCCAGGTGCCGCGCACGTTCACGCTCATCACGCGGTCCCAGGTGGCCACGTCCAGCGCGGTCAGGTCCCGGCCGCCGGAATCGGTGACCGCGCCGTTGTTGACCAGGCCGTCGAGGCCGCCGAGGGCCTCTGCGGCGGCGGCGGCGCAGGCCTGCACCGAGGCCGGGTCGTTCAGGTCCAGCGTCAGCGGCACCACGTTGAAGCCGCGCGCCTGCAAGGCGGCGGCCGATTCCTGCACGCGGTCCGCGAGGATGTCGGCCATCGCCACGGCGCCGCCGGCTTCGGCAATCGCGGTGGCGAAGGCCAGCCCGAGGCCGCGCGCGGCGCCGGTGACCAGCACCTTGCGCCCTGCCAGCAGGTTGGCGGTTGCGGCGTCACGCATGGCTGGGGACTCCGCCTGCCGGTTGCAGCATCGCCACCGGTTCGTTGGCCACTTCGGCATCGGCGCGGCGCTTCAGCAGGCGGCGCACGCGGGTGATGCCGGCGTCGTGCTGGTACAGCATCTCGTGGTCGCGCGCGTTCGGCGCCATCGACTCCAGCACCACGCGGTCTTGCTCGAGGACGTCCCAGTGCAGCCCTTCCAGGCGGTTGCGATACAGGAAGCGCCACACGTCGCGCTCCCAGCCCTGCACGTGGCGGGTGCGCCAGAAGAACACCAGGCAGTGATCCTCGTCCACCGGCGTGGCCATGCCGACGATGCCGAACGGGCCGCCGGGGCCGACCTTGTCGCGGTAGGGGATGGACAGGCGCAGCCACAGCGTGCCGGTCTCGCCGAATTCCACCCAGTCGAAGTTCACGCCGCGCTGGCCGGTCTTCTCGAAGATCAGGCCGCTGTCGGTCTCGCGGATCTGCATGACGGCCGACTTCTCGCCGCTGGCCATCGAGTGCGAGACGGCGTGCAGGTAGGCGCCGTGCATCGGGTCCATGACGTTGTCGATCGCGTAGCGGTAGTTGCAGTCCCAGTGGGCCACGCAGAGGAAGTTGGTGTGTTCGTCGCTGACCAGTTCCTCGGGCAGGCGCAGGGCATCGGCTTCGGCCGGGGCGCTGTCGCCGAACCACAGGAAGATCGCGCCGGCCTGCTCCTGCACCGGGTAGCTGCGCACGCAGGTGCGGCCTTCCAGCGGGCAGCTCTCCACGGCCGGCACGCTCTTGACCTGGCCGTCGCCGCCCACTTCCACGCCGTGGTACCAGCAGGCCACGCGGTCGCCGAGGTTCCAGCCCATCGACAGACGCGCGCCACGGTGCGGGCAGCGGTCTTCCAACGCGTGCAGCGCGCCGGCGTTGTCACGCCACATGACGATGTTCTGGCCCAGGCGGGTGATGCCGATGGGCGCGTGGGTGACCTGCCACGACGCCGCCACCGGATACCAGTAGTTGCGCAGGCCGCTGTTCAGACGCGCCTCGGCACGTGCTTGCTTGTTCGATTCCATGTCTTGTCTCGCTGGGGTTCCGGCGTCAGGCGCCCAGGCGGCGCATTTCGGCGAGGAAGGCTTCCTCGGTCCACGGCTGGCCATCGGCGGCCAGGAAATTCGTGCGGTTGAGCGCGCGGACGATGTCGCCGGGGTTCTTGGCGCCGCCCTCGAAGGCCGCCTCCAGCGCATCGGCTAGCGCGTTCTCGTACGCGGTGGGGGCCGCCGCACGGGTCTGCCAGACGATGTTGGCCACCTTGCCCGGCTGCTCGATATGGCCCTTGCCCGCTACGTTGTTCGGCGCGGGGCGCTCCCACGGCACCAGGTTCGGGTTGTACGAGAGGCTTTCCATTGCGCTTTGCTCCATGGCTGGCTTTGTTGGGGACGGCGGGTTCAACCGCGCTCGCGTTCTCAGGCTCGCTTTGTTTTACCTATGAAACACGAGTTTAAATATTGAACACAGGTACGACTATAGACAACGACGCTTCAAAAATTGACTGGGGTTAACCCCGTGAAGCGCCGGTTCGTGGCGGAGAAGTGCTGAAACCCTCGCCTTAATCGTGCAGCGTGGCGCGAATCCGTTGGGCGACGGCCTGGGGCTGCTCGATGTAGCAGGCGTGGCCGGCGTCGGCGATCAGGTGGAACGGAAACTGGCATCGCCCGGCCAGCGCGGACGAGGCGGCGGGCGTGGTCACCACGTCCTGCGCGCCGCAGCCGACATCCACGGGGCGGGAGGCATCGGCAAGGTATTCATCGATGTCATCGCCACAGAGCAATGCGACCGCCTGGCGATAGCCGTCCGGATGCAGGCGGCGCATATTCCAGCGCACCCAGGCTTGGGCATCGGGCGTGGCAGCCGGGCTGAGCAGGCGGGTGGGGCCGCGCTGGGCGAGACCATCGACGCCGAGGGTGTCGAGCGCTTCGAGGCGCTGGGCCGAGACCTCGCGCGACTTGGCCTCATTACCCGGCGCGCCATAGCCGAGTGCGGGACTCAATAGAAGGAAGCTGGCCGGTTGCATGTCCGGCGCGGCCTGGGCGGCGTAGCCGGCGGCCATCAGCGCGCCGAGCGAATGGCCGACGATCAGGTCCGGGCGGACCTGGAGAGCGGCCAGCAGTTGCTCGAGCCGCGCGGCGTAGTCGCGGGCCGTGGGGGCGGGCATCGGCAATGGGGTGGAATCGCCGTAACCTGGCGCATCCCAGGCAATCACCCGCGCGCCGGCGGCGAGCAGGCTCGCGCAGGGCAGCCAGGATGCCGCGCCGGAGCTGATGCCGTGCAGCAACACGATCACCGGACCATGCGCGCCACCGACGCGGCAGGACACGCGTGTGCCTTGCGCATCGACCGTCACGGTACGCGCGGCGAAATGGTTGTCCAACGCCGCCAGCAGGTCGGCGCCCGGTTCAAGTGCTCGATGGGGCGCGTTTTGTTCCATATGTGAAACCTGTATTTATAAATAAAACTCCTCGACTATAGGCCGGGTTCCGGGAGGGGTGGGATCAGGGTAAACAAGTAGAAAAAATCCACGTCTGAAGCGCCGCCGCCGCGCGCAGTCCGGACGGCCTCGGCATGCCCCGCAACGGGGCATCGTCAGATTTCACCCGAAAGCGGCTTGCTGCCTCGGTTTGCCGAGCGAGGACTGACTTCGCCCGCCCGGCCACTTTCGCAAAGGCGGTGCGCTGCCCTGGAAGCCGCGCACCACAACGATTCCAGGCCTTTGTGGTATCCGCGCCATGCCACGGCGTCGCCATGTCGCCTCACTAGGGTTCCCCCTGATCTACGCCGCAGGCTCTCCTGTCTATATTTCGCTGAACGTTTCCTATGTAGTTCATTGTTTTACTAATGAAACGCAAAGACGGATCGGTCCCCCAACATGCCCCGGCCGGACGGAAACGCAGACGAGCCCACGAAAACTAGAGAAGGAAACGGTAGATGAAGATCGGAAAGTACGCGGCAGGCCTGCTGGCCGCAGCGCCCCTGCTGGCCTCGGCGCAATCGTCCGTCACACTGTATGGCGTGGTGGACACCGGCGTCGAGTTCGTCAACAACGTCGGCGCGGCCGGCAACAGCGTGGCCCGCATGAATACGCTGACCGGCACCGTGCCGTCCCGCTGGGGCCTGCGCGGCACCGAGGATCTCGGCGGCGGCCTGAAGAGCGTCTTCGTGCTGGAGTCCGGCTTCGCGCCGGATTCCGGCACCGCCAACCAGGGCGGGCGCCTGTTCGGGCGCCAGGCGCTGGTCGGCCTGAGCGGCAAGTGGGGCCAGGTCTCGTTCGGCCGCCAGTACACCATGCTGTTCTGGGCCGTGCTCGATCCGGACATCCTCGGGCCGAACGCGTTCGGCTCCGGTTCGCTGGACAGCTACATCCCGAACACCCGCGCCGACAACGCCATCGCGTACAAGGGCACCTTCGGCGGCCTGACCGTGGGCGGCACGTACAGCTTCGGCCGCGACGTGGCCAACGCCGGTCCGAGCCCGGCCGGCACGAACTGCGCCGGCGAGAATCCGGCCGACAAGTCGCAGTGCCGCGAGTGGTCCGCCATGATCGGCTGGGACCAGAAGACCTGGGGCATTACCGCCGCGTATGACTCGCAGCGCGGTGGCCCGGGCGCCTTCGCCGGCCTGACCAGCAGCAGCCTCCGTGACGACCGCGCCTCGCTGGCTGGCTACGTGTTGCTCGATCGCACCAAGATCGGCGCCGGCGTGATCCGCCGCGAGAACCAGGGCAGCGCCACGCCGATCTCGGCGCTGTACTACATCGGCGCCGCATACGACATCACGCCCGCGTTCACGCTGGCCGGCCAGGTCTACTATCTGAACTACAACAGCAGTGATAACAAGTCGATGCTGTACGCCATCCGCGGCATGTACAACTTCAGCAAGCGCACGGCCGTGTATGCGACCGCCGGCTTTATCAACAACGACGGCAACCTGACGTTGTCCGTCAGCGGCGCGCAGGCCGGCGCCAACACGAAGCCGGGCGGCCAGCAGTTTGGCGCCATGCTCGGCATCAAGCACATCTTCTAAGAACGGCGGACGCACGCGGCGCCGGGCAGCGTGTCCTCTGCCTTGCGCGCCGCTCGCCACAAGCCCGATGGGAAATCCGGCACAGCACCGTTTCCCCGACTCCTTCGCGCCGCCATGCCCCCGCATCGGGCGCGAACCCTGACAAGAGGTGTTTCGACCATGAAGACTGTCCGCCGCAACGTTCTCGCCGCCATGGGTGCGGCCTTCGGCGCCGCTGCCCTGCTCGCCGCCCTGCCCGCGATGGCCCAGGGCGGCTACCCCAACAAGCCGATCACCATCGTGGTGGCCTACCCCGCCGGCGGCGACGTGGACGTGCTCGCCCGCCTGATGGCCGACAAGCTCGGCGCGCGGCTGAAGCAATCGGTAGTGGTGGAGAACCGCACCGGCGCCGCCGGCACCATCGGCAGCGCCTACGTGGCGCGCGCCGCCGCCGACGGCTACACGCTGCTGATGGCGCCCAACACGTTGTCGATCGCCCCGCTGGTGTTGAAGTCCGGCACCGGCGCCACCTACGACGTGCAGAACGACTTCACGCCGATTGCGCAGCTCGGCACGCAATCGCTGTTCGTGGTGGTGGCCAAGACCACCGGCATCACCAAGATGAGCGACCTCGTGGCGCGCGCCAAGGCCGGCAAGCTGGAGACGTACGCCACGCCGGGCAATGGCTCGCCGATGCACATCATGGGCGAGATGTTCAACAAGTCGGCCAGCGTGAAGATCGCGCAGGTGCCGTACCGGGGCACGGCGCCGGCCATCGTCGACGTGCTGGGCGGGCAGGTGCCGATGACCTACGTCACCTACGGCGCCGTGGCGCAGTACGTCGGCAACGGCAGCCTGGTGCCGCTGGCCGTGGCCGACACCAAGCGCTCCCCCTTCGCGCCGAACGTGCCGACGCTGGGCGAGCTGGGCTACAAGGACGTGGAGATTGGCGCGTGGCAGGCGATGCTGGGCCCGAAGAATCTGCCGCCGGAAATCGTCCGCACGCTGAACGGCCATGTGAACGAGATCCTCAAGCAGCCCGACGTCATCGCCAGGATGGCGACCATCGCCGTCACACCAGTCGGCGGCGAGCCCGCCGTGCTCCAGAAGCTGATTGCGGCGGACACCGCGCGCTACACCAAACTCGTGAAGGAATTCAATATCCAGGCCGATTAGACGTCTGAATCTTGAAGGTGCCGGCGCCGAAAACACCGGTAGTACTGGCCACCCCGGCATTGCTGCCGGGGTTTTTTTGTTTCTGGTGGAGTTGGTGATGGATCCATACCCTGGACACCGCAAACGCCAGCATGACGCAAACGATGCCAATTGCGAACGCCCGGAGCATCGCCCATTTGTGCGGGCGACGCCGGACGAGCGCGATGAAGAAGACAAGCAGACCCACGATAAGCAATGCGGCGACTGCCAGCGCGGCCATCGCAAGGTAGGCCGCAGCCGGACCGGTATAGCGGTCCCCGGGCTTGAAAGGGGTCAGCACCAGCGCCACGACGTAGGCCACGCCCACGATGGCAAGAAGCCACGCGATGACGTTCATGGTGCGCAGCAACCTTGATCCCGGCGTCATCGTAGGCCTTCCGATGCGAGACGCTTCGCAAGGCCTTCCCACCGACGTGGACTGTCTTTCACGGCGTGCGCGTAATAGAAGTGTCCCTCTCCCTTTCCATCCAGCATCTGTTTGCCAAGAATGGGCGCCATGGCAACAAGTTCGACCCAGGACATTCCGGCATAGATCGGATCCCCAAACTCCCGCAGATCAATCGTCACAACCTTGCCTATGCGGGGGTGCGTCTGTAGATCGGATAGGAAATCCTCGTCGATCGGGGATCCGATCAGGACAAGATGGTCGATCACGTGGCCTGCGCGTGCATAGGACCAGGCAGTTTGCGCGGCTAGCAAGGAGCCGTAGCTATATCCGATCAAGTTGAACTGCGGGGCCTCCGGTGACATGCCTTTCGTGATCGTCCACTCACTGTCATCACGATAGCGCACGACGAGACCAGCCCGGAGGGCATCCAGGATTTGTCCAGCCTCCTTGTAGTCCTCGTTCAGCCCGTGGTTTGCCGAGTTCGTCAGTCCCATGAAACAGTGCTCGATCCCCGCCTTCCGGAACGCCTCCAGTTGTGGCCGCACGTAGTCTCCGTCGAGCCCAGCTCCGCCCCAGTACAACGTCCCGCGCGGCCGCAGAAGGTATTCCTTCGTCGACGGTTTTTCCGCAGCCAAGTGCGTTACACCGGGATTCGGCGTGGCGGCTACCGCGGCTTCCTCCTCCTGCTCTGGCGACCGGTCTACTTCGATCGAAAAGATATGCTGCGACGGCAGCACGCGCGGGTGCTCCTTGCACTTGCAGAACACGCGCGCCCCCGAAACCAGAATCTGCTTCCCATGCAGCGAGTATCTTGGATCGCAGTCGTTGTACACCGGCCCGCCGACCTTGCACGCCGGGCAGGTCGCATGGTCGCCTTCCACGCCAACATTGACGCCGTGGTGAATCGTGTACGTGTTGAGCGCGATCAGCACGCCACCTGTCGTGGTGGCGTTCCCGTTCAACAGTGCGTAGCGTATATCCCGCATGATCCTTCCTCCTTATCGAGACGATGGCTGGCACCTTCGCTCCATTCGAGGAAGAAATCTTTGGCGCAAATCAAGGAAGGGATGCGGCGAGATCCGCCGCTTTCGGGGGGGATCCGGAGGGGAATAGGAAGGTTCTGACCGGCTCGGAAATGAAGCGGGGCGGGAGCCGGCTCTGCGGCCGGTCCGCCCCTGTTACGCCTACCCGCTCCTAGGACTTGGTGATATCGAACACCACGTTCACCGGCGATGGGCCGAACGAGCCGTTCGGGACCACGCCGGACTGGTTGACGCCCGGCTTCGACCAGTCGCATACGCCGCTGGGGAAGATGGCCTGCAGGCGCGTCATCTCGGCGCCCGAGAACATCACCGTGTAGTCAGACGCCGCAATCGGCTTCAGCGTGCACTTGATGATGTTGCCCGCCACCGGTCCGCCCGCCGCGATGCGCGAGGCCGTCCACGAGGGGAACAGCCCGTTGCAGGTGGTGTTGCCGATGGCACTCAGCGTCTGCTTCTCGTTGACGAACGTCGCGGCGTCGCTCCAGCAGCCGTCCACCGCCGTGGCCGGCTTGTGGGTGACCACCTTGTCCTTCTGCGCGGTGGTCGTCACATCGGCCTTGTACGCCGCCACCCACTGGATGAAGGTGTTCCACGCCGTATCGGCCGGCACGGGATTGCCGCGCCACATCACGTGGTTGTTGCTGTCGCCGTTCGCCGCCACCATCCGCTCGCGCAGGGCGAAGTGGAAGTACTGGTAGTGGTAACCCGAGTCGTCGTTGTAGATACCCGTCACGTCGAACACGGGGATGCTCGCCAGCCCGCCGTTGGTGCCGATCTGCAGGCCGCTCTGCTGCGCCCGCAGGATAGCGCCGGGGTCGCCCGCGGTGCGATTGGTCACGTAGTTGGCATCCTGGTCATAGCCGCCAACCTTCTCGTTCAGGTCCAGGAACTGCGTGGTGGTGATCGCCCCGCTGTTCAACGCCGCGAGGCCGTACTGCACGCCCACGTTGTCGTAGGGCCTGAGCGCGAAGCCGGTGGCCTTGTCGACACCGTAGATGTTTTTCGCGGCATCGTAGACCGTGGGACGCACGCCGGTCTTGTTGTTGACCGGGTCATAGCGCACCGACGTCGGCACCACGCTGTTGAACACGCCGGAGTTGTAGCCCGCGTAGTCCACACGCGCCGGCACCGGATCGGTCCGGCCAGCCTGGTTGGCGGCGTCCTCGAAGGCCTTGCGGCTCTTGTAGCCGGTTACGGCCGCGATCTGCGCGTCTGTCAGCGCCGTTGGGAAGAGCGTGATGTAGTGCGTGATCAGGTGCCCATCAGACCCGGCGAAAGCAATCGACAGCGGGTCGGGGAAGGTGCACGAGATGAGCACGCCGTCGAACAGTCCCGGGATGCGGTCTGCCGGCTGCGTGCTGCCATAGGAGCCGCCCGAGCAACCCGCGCTCACCGTGAACGCCGGCACGCCGAAGCGTTCGATCGTGGCTTCCTTCGACATCATCGCCGCCTCGCTGGCCAGCACCGCGTTGCAGTTGTTCGACGCATGCTGGAGCGTGTTGGCGAACGTCGCATAGCCCTCGGCCAGCCGCTGCGTGTTCAACAGGCTGAAGTCGAAACCGGCGCTCTGGATGTTGCCAATCGCCCCGCCCTGGATATACCAGCCGCCGGGGCAGCCGAAGCCTTCCACGGCGATGAGGCGCCGGTTCCAGGCTTTAGGCGGCGAAGTCGGCGTGGGCGCGGATTCCGTCGTCGGGTCATGCAGGACGGCGTTCTGGTAGATGCCGCGATCGACAGTGCCCGTTTCCACGCGCACGATGAAGGGCGCCTGGGTGCCGCTGAGCGTAGTGACCGTCGCCACGTCTGCGGGGCGTGTCCTGGTGTCGGTCATCGGCTTCAGCGCCCCGCCCTGCGTGGACTGGTAGAGATAGGTCACGCGCGTGGTCACGCTGCAGTTCTCGTCGAGCGGCGCGCCAAGCGTGGAGCCATCCGGCAACGCAAACGTGCTGGTCTGGCAGACGAACGGCGTCTGCCAAGGACCCGAGATCACCGGACCGGTGATCGGGTAGTTGGTCATCGTGATGGTCTTGGAAGCCTTGCCCACGCTGGCCGTGACGGAGTTCGTGCCATTCACGAGCCCGGTCAGCACGGCTTGCTGGTGGGAGGAATCGGTGGGGCTGGTCTTGAATTGGGCGCTGACGTCATTGCCATTCAGCGAAACCTTGAGGGGGCGATCGTTGTTCACCGTGGTGGGCACGCCAATGTCGATCAGCGCATTGCCGCCGGTCACATAGTCGGGTTGCGACGAAAGCAGCTGGACGGTGGGCGCGATGCCCGGGTCATCATCCCCGCCTCCGCCGCACGACGAAAGGCCGATGAGCATAATGCCGGCGAGCGCAACGCCGAGCATTCTCCTGATGGATTTCATGGGGAGTCTCCTAATGTTTTTAATGTTCCAGACAGCCCTGTCATGGATCAGCTGCCTGAGGCCAGCTTAGGAGGCAGTTTTGGGCTTTACAACGGGCGTGCGAATTCGCAACGATGGCTTGAAAGAACTGCGCGCGTCTGTGATGTGAGGCACATTGTCTTGAGGCCTGGTGTGTAAGAACACCAAGAAACGTGATGCAGTGCGGGGTGGAATTCCTGCGCGGGTTGAAGTTTTGTGCGCTGTTTTTTACAACGCGGCGTCGACCATCGCGACAGCCAACCCCACGAGCAAGGCCACGGCCGAGCCGATAAACCAGCGCACCGTCTGCCGATATTCATCGACGGCGTCATCCTCGATGCGCAGCGCGCGAAACAGCGCCACGATCTGCAGCGCCACCGCGATCAGCAGTGCCGCAGCGGCGAGAATAGCGAGCGTGCCCCATCGCCCCGGTGTCTCGAGCCCCCAGAATTTCCAGAACGCCAGGGAGAAGCCAAGTAGGACCGTGATCGCCGTGATGATGCCTTGTCGGAATCCGGAAGGAACGACTTGCGGCGTGGGAGGTTTGGGCGGGGTGGACGCGGCGTCTTGCTGGGCGGGCGGTGGCAGGGTCATAGCTTGCCTTGTCTTCTGGGGCGCCCGTCGAGTATAGGTGCCGGGATCCACAGAATGCGAATCGTCTCATGGACTGGCGGGGTGGGATGGGGAAGACTGATCCGACTGAACAGCCCACCTCCCAGATCTAAGATGCGTATGTCCGAATCTAAACTGCCTTCGCCCGCCGGGACGACAACCGGTCCATCGAGCCGCGCGGCCAATGCCGAGGCCGTGCTGGCCGGCCTCGACGGGGTGCTGGAATTGCTGGAGAAGCAAAGCGAGACGTCCGAGCCTTCGTATAACGCTTACTGTTTGCTGGGACTGGTGCGGGGGAAGTTGGCGGAGGTGTTGCGGGAGGGTGGCCAGCGGTAGAGAAGGGCCCGCCCTCACACTTTCGGCCTGTTACCCCATTTCGGCAATCAGTTGCTGACGGCGACGCCGGATGTCTCGGCCGATATGGTCTCCACGCCCAGCAACGGGGCGCCGGTCAACTTGACCGGACCCGCGCCTGGCGCGAGCCAGACCGTGCTTTCGAGCGTGGGAAACAGGCTGTTTGCTCGCTCGTACCGGACTTTCACCTTGCAGGCATTTGGGTAGGCCTTGCCCATGGCGGAGACATCTTCCCGGCCCAGGTACTGGATCGTCAACTGCACGGTTCGACTAGGCGTGGTGGAAAAGGCCGGTTGTGGGTTGGTCGACAGGCGGACTTTTGGAATTCGCTCATCGTCACGGTGCGGGTTTCGTTCGGCAACATCCCGACCAGATTCGGCGCACCGGATGCCCCCGACGTCACATCCGAGTAGGAGAACCGGCGATATTTGGTGTAAGTCGTGCCGGTGCCATCAAACACGCTGCCTCCAACGGCTGCTCGCCTTGGGACCGTTGTCCGTCGGTGCGGCGGATGTACCGGCGCTGCCGGTGTCGTCCGACCCACCACCGCAAGCCGCAATCGCCACCGCGGCAGAAACCATTGTCAATACGAGTGACTTCTTCATGAATGACCCATCCATAGGAGATTGAAAAGAGAACGGTCTGATGCCGTCTTCAGGGGCGTTTTAGTACTGATAGACGAGTTGCATCCCGCCCGTGACGCCTGCGGTATGGAACGCTTCAGGCTTGTACACAGGTGTTCCAACAAAGACGTCATAGGAAACACTGCCGAAACGGGAGCCGAGACCACCACGGAGACCGACAACCGCGCCCGCGAGTTGTGTCCCGACCAGGGCGGCGGTAGTGGGTCCATATACCCGCCCATAATCGATGCCGGCATAGATGGCCTGCCCAGTGCCGCCGAGTGGCGCCTGCAGTTCATTGCGCCAGTAGAAGCCGCGTTCGCCAGCCAGCTGGCTTTCACTATCGAAGCCGCGCACGGTATAGCGGCTGCCGATCGTCAGATCGTCAACGTAATAGAGTCGATCATTGGTGAATTGCCCGCGAACCGTGGTCACATAGCGGAAGCCCTGCTCTGCGATCTTGAAGGGCACTGACAGGTTGGCGTCGAGCACCATCATTCGATACCGCCACGTGGGACCGTCTTCGGCGGCCAACGCATCGGGCTGGGCACCCAAGGCGCCGATGCCTTGCCGAAACCCGAATGACGCGTCTAGCTGCGATTGGCCGAAGTAATGACGATCTGTTACGCCAATCTCGAGGATCGTGTTGTTGCGGCGCTGTTGCGGAATCTCCGTGTCCTCGATATAGCTTTTGCCAAAGCGCCGCGTTAGCCGGACCTGCATACCAAATACATCGTTCTGGTTACGATGCAGGACGCGATGCAGCTTCAGATCAACGTTCTGTGATTTCCCGCTCGATATGAACGTGGTATTCACCCCCGCGATCTGCTGGAAATAGTTGCTGCTATAGGCGGACACCGTGGCCGTCCAGTAACCCCAAGGTACCGAGTAATAGCCATTCCAGCCCCGCGTGCCATGCTCCTTGTTGCTCAGCATCAGGTCCTGGTTATAGCCGACGTTGAACATGTCGTTCAGGCCGAGCGGATTATCGATTCCCAGGCTCAGATTCCCTTGCCACCGCCCGGTGCCACGCGAGCCGGAGTTGTCGACCGACGCCACCACCGTCCACGGCTTGTTGCGCTTGATCGCGATCACGACGTCGCTGCGCCCCGGCGTGGCAGTCGGCACGATCTGCATATCCACATCCTGGCTGGCGACGCGCTTCATCTGCTCGAGGCCCTGCTCCAGGTCACGCAGGTTCAGCAGTTCGCCAGGGCCGGTCGGGAACGCGGTTCGCCACGTGCCCCATAGATCCGGCTCCGCGAAGCGAATCTCGCCGACCACACCGGGAATCAGCGCCAGCTTTAGCGTGCCCGTGGTCAGGTCCTGCTCCGGCACCAGCACCCGCGTGGTGACGTAGCCCTTCGACAGGATCGCCTGCGAGATACCCTTGACCAGCAGTTCCACACCGGCCTTGCCGACGCACGCACCGGTGTAGTGGTCCAGCCATTGCTGCGCGAAGGCGAACGGGTCCATCGGCAGCGCGGAAGCGCCGCTGATCTGCAGATCGGCGGGCAGGTCCTGCGGCACTTCGAGCAGGATGCGGCCGATGCGGAAGCACGGCGCTTCCTCGGGCAGCGTCGGGAACTCCGCTGCGGCGATGGCTTCGGCGCGTACGGCCGGCGCTTGTACGATCGCGGCGCGCTCACGGGCTTCCTGTTGCTGGCGCGTACGCTGGTCCTGCTCGGCGTTGGTCAGGGCGGCGGATTGTGACGGAAGAGCCTGTGCAAGAACGGGGAACACAGGCAAGCCGATGCTAGTCGCAAGCGACGCCGCGACCGCTAGCCGCAATGTTATGGAATGCATTTCAGGCGAATTCGGGCCAGGAACGCCTCAAAGGCGTACTCCTGTTTCAGGTATATGCGATATCGTGGCTCGAAAATCAGGCTTTCACGAGTCCTTGCCAGGACTCTCCCCATTGTAAAAATTCAAGCCACACTTCCAGCAAGTCTTCGGAGCCAAATCCACGGCATTAAACCCTCTCATCCTAAGAATATAATTACACTTTGGACATCTATACTTCGTAAATACCCAATAAAACATCCACAGCAAATACCCCAACATTACGACGAAATTCCAGATTATTCCCGCAGAAATTACAAATAACGTTGAGTAAACGTAAATGAATATTGCGGTTACACCTATTAAAATCCACCTAGCCCTATGAAACCTTAGCAGGTCATCTTTATATGCCAGCATTCAATCCTCGCTTATATGTGAACTCAATAAAATTGACTTTACCTTCAAGGACCAGCCCATATGAGGGTGTTACAGCCACCCCCGCCTTCATTTGAGTGTATGTTCCAACTCCTTTGCCGGCGCCAGTAACATTGGACCAGCCGCCAGCCGAGATGGACGTCTCAACGCTGCCCACACCAAGTTGGGCCGACCCGCCTATCGACGTTCCAATTCGATACTCCCCGCTATTAGCGTCTCTTCCTTGCGTCCAGAGGTCGCCTTTAATCGCTGCGGACTGACCTTTCACCCAACCGTGCCCTCCAGCACCGAATCCGAATCCGACTTTCACATCAGTTGGCGTCCATCCGACGAGCCCAATCTCGCCTTCGCCTCCCAAACCGAAATAGACGCCCGCGCCAACCGACCAAGGCACACCTACTGGCGGCTTCCCCAGTGCTATGCACTCAGCCGATATACAGCCATTGCCCGAGGGAACAAACGGTCGAGAGTCTGAGTACTTTTCTCCTCCGTCGCCCAATACAGGCGCACCCGCCCCAAGCGTCGCGGCATCCCAGCTATACGGCGAATTGCTTCCACCGGTCATCAATTGAACATACGCAGCCAGCCCTGGATCAACTTGAGTCTGCACAGACTGCACCAATGTACGCCCGTCCCCCGAAGGCACGGTGAACGTCCCACCGCCGTCACCACTGTCATAGACACCCTGCGGATTGCTGACTCCGTCCACCACCATCCCAGTGGTCACGTTTTCGCCCCGCTCCGCATTGCTGGCTGCCCGAAGAATGTCACTGACTTGCTTCTCGGTGTACTTCCCTCCGCTAGCCGCAGCTATCGCCGCGCCAGCGCCCGCTCATCCGGATGCAACTGCCTGTTATAAGCATCCGCCATCCCCGCCGTCGCCGCAGCAGCATTTCCGCTCGCCCCTTCCCCCCCAACAATCTTGGCAACCGCCATACCAACAACCTGCAGCATCTTGTCGCGGGTTCCAGGTTCCACGCCGAGGCTACCCATGTTCTCGTCCAACAACCTAATCGCCGCCGTAGCCGCCGCAACCCCTGCCGCTCCAGATCCAAACCCGCCGCCCAGCGCCTTGCTCACCAGCCCACCGATCAGCCCGTGGACAGCCACCTTTACCGGCTCCGGCGCCCCCTTCAGTTGATCGCCCACCACGTCATACAGATAGGGCGCAGCCTGTTGCAGCGTCTGCTGCTTCAGTTGGTCGTAGGCCTGCTGTTCCTTGATCTTCTCCGCGTCGAATATCTTGCCGATGCTCTCGTTGGCGTTCTCCGTATCGCGGTTCAGGCTGGCAATGGTCTCTTCCGCAGTCTTGCCCGTACGCGCCTTCTGACCTTCGGCGTCCGTGATCGTTACCGTACCCTCCGCAATCGCGCTCCGGGTTGCTCCAGCGGCGTTGCCCTTGATCGGCGCACTGCTATTGCCGGCCAGCGTCGCGATTGCCGTCGCGGCTGCGGCGCCCATCACGTCGGTGTTGCCCCAGTTGGTATGCGCCTGCTGGACCGGGCCGTCCATCGGATTGCTCGCTGGAACGCTGCTGCCAGCCGTAAAGCTCCCCGCAATCGTCGACGTATCGCTCTTGTACTCGGCCTTATTCTCGATATCGCTCGTTGTCAGCGTGCCGGTGGTCAGCGTGTTCTTGTCCTTCTCCGCCGTACTCGCGATCACCGCGCCCTTCAGGCCGGTGTTCCCCTCCACGTTGATATCGAACCCGCCCTTGCCGGCATAGAGCCCGGTTTGCTC
>NZ_JBFTJC010000019.1:0-78309 GCF_056395225.1 Cupriavidus sp. 10L45 | reverse complement strand
AAGCTTGAACTCGGCGCTGTAGTGCGTGTACTTCCGTTTGATGCTCGCCGCGCCATGCAGGCGGTATCCCGCCACCCAGCGCCGTACTGTTCCGCTGTCTATTTCATGGCGTTTGGCGATCTCACCATAGCCTGCCTGACCGTCCAGGTMGCTCTGGATAACTGTCAGCCTGAACTGCTCCGAGTACCGATACATGAAAACACCCCAAAAGTTGGTGTCCAACTTTTGGGGTGCAGTTCATGTCGCGTGGCTTTTTTCGTAGAACTACGAAGTACGTACTCAGTACGGCGTGGCCATATCGTTGGCCACACGCGCCCGGTCGCCCACGCGCAGGTTGCCGATATTGCTCTGGGTCACGGTGGCCATCCGGCCATCGTCCAGCCGCACGTTAACGCGATACACGGTCTGCGTATTGCTGCCCGCCCGCTTCTCGATCTGGTTGCCGGCCACGGCGCCCGCCACGGCACCGCCGATGGTCGCCACGGTCTGGCCACGCCCGCCGCCGATCTGGTGACCGAGCAGGCCGCCCGCCGCGCCGCCGATCACGGTGCCGAGCAGGCCCGAGCTGCCTTGCGTGGAGTTGATCGGCTCGATCGACTCCACGCGGCCCGTGAACACCGAGCCCGCCGGAGCCTGGTAGGTGCTCTGGTTCGGGTCCTGATAGCCCGTGTTCGGCGGGGCGTTGTTGTAGTTGCCATAGCCGTTGTAGCCGGGCTGCGCGCACCCTGCCAGGGTGGCCGCACAGGCCAGCGCGCCAAGGGCCAGCCATGATTTGCTGCGATGTTGCTGCATGGATAAGTCCTCCTCTATCGCTTGTTTGACATGCCAACGCGCGGTGGGCAGGCGCCGCGCGTCCTGCCAATATGAGGCGAACCGGCTCACAAGGTTCCGCTGTGTCCGACAAACACCGACACCGCAGACAAGGCGATTGACGAGGGCATCACACTACGGGCCGCCGCCACCTTGTATAATGCGGCCCTCCAAGGAAGCGTGGCCGAGTGGTTTAAGGCAGCAGTCTTGAAAACTGCCGATGGGGTGACCCATCCGTGAGTTCGAATCTCACCGCTTCCGCCAGACAATAAAAAACCCCGCCATTCAGGCGGGGCGAAGGACTGCAGTGGAGCATTGACCCCCCACGGTGATTCGGTCCTGGCGCTTATTCCAGCGTGATCTTGCCCTGCTCGATCACGGTCTTCCAGCGCTTCAGTTCTTCGTTCTCGAACTGGACGAACTGCTCCGGCGTGTTGGCGACGATCTCGAAGCCCTGCTCGCCCAGCTTCTTCTGCATCCCCGGCTCCTTGAGCGCGCTGACCAGCGCGCCGTGCAGGCGCGACTTCACGTCGGCCGGCAGGCCCTTCGGGGCGGCCACGGCCTGCCACGAATAGACTTCCACATCCTTGACGCCGGCCTCGGCCATCGTCGGCACGTCCGGCAGCAGCGCCGAGCGCTTGTCCGACGTAATCGCCAGCGCGCGCAGCTTGCCCGTGCGGATGTGCTGGATGACCGCGTTGAGGTTCTGGAACGAGACATCGACCTGGCCCGCGAGCAGGTCCGAGATGGCCGGCGCACCGCCCTTGTACGGCACGTGCAGGCCATCGGTACCGCTTTTCTGCCAGAACAGCGCCGCGGTCAGGTGGTCAGACGACCCCGCGCCCGAAGTAGCGAAGCTCACCTTGCCCGGGTTCTTCTTCATATGCGCAACCAGCTCGGCCAGGTTCTTGGCCGGGAAGTTCGGGTTGGCCACCAGCACGTTCGGCGCGCGCACGGCCACGGTCAGCAGGTCGAAGTCCTTGGCCGGGTCGTAGGCCAGGTTCTTCTGGAGGAACGGGTTGACCGCGTACACGCCGATCGAGGCCACCAGCAGGGTGTAGCCGTCGGCCGGGGCACGCTTGACGAAGGTCGCGCCGATCGCGCCCGTGGCGCCGGGGCGATTGTCGATCACGAACGGCTGGCCCAGCTTGTCGTTGAGCGGCTGCGCCAGCACGCGGGCGATGGTGTCTGACGACCCACCGGCCGGGAACGGCACCACCATCGTCACCGCCTTCTGCGGCCAGGCCGTGCCAGCCGCCACGGCCGCACTGCTGACCGTGGCGCCCACGGCCAGGGCGACGAATACACCGGCAATCCGGCGGAACAGCGTCTTCTGTTTCAGCATTGTCTTGTCTCCTGTCTTACTGTCTTATCTTTAATGCTTGAATCCGTGATCGGACGCGTTACCGGACCATGCACGGCGCCTTGTTGTTGAACTTCCACCCCGGGATCAGGAACTGCATGGCGATGGCGTCATCGCGCGCGCCCAGCCCCTTCTCCTGATAGAGACGGTTGGCGCGTGCCAGCGCGTCCATGTCGAGTTCCACACCCAGCCCCGGCGTCTTGGGCACCTGCACCAGGCCGCCCTCGATCTTCAGCGGGCTGCGCGTCAGGTGCTCGCCGTCCTGCCAGATCCAGTGCGTGTCGATGGCGGTCACGCGCCCCG
Source organism: Cupriavidus sp. 10L45 (assembly GCF_056395225.1). NCBI lineage: Bacteria > Pseudomonadati > Pseudomonadota > Betaproteobacteria > Burkholderiales > Burkholderiaceae > Cupriavidus > Cupriavidus sp. 10L45. Next base: position 75,833 of record NZ_JBFTJC010000019.1, on the reverse strand, counting down.
GCGCGGCGGCGGCCACGTGGGTGAACATCGCCAGCGAAATATCGAAATGGTTGTTCGAGTGCGAACCCCAGGTCAGGCCCCACTCCGCGCACATCTGCGCCACGCGCACCGAACCCTGCATGGTCCAGAAGTGCGGGTCGGCCAGCGGAATGTCCACCGAGTGCAGGCGCACCGCGTGGCCCATCTGGCGCCAGTCCGTGGCAATCATGTTGGTGGCGGTCGGCAGGCCGGTGGCGGTGCGGAACTCGGCCATGATCTCGCGGCCCGAATAGCCGTCTTCAGCGCCGCAAGGGTCTTCGGCGTAGGCCAGGATGCCGTGCTTGTCGCGGCACAGGCGGATCGCGTCGGCCAGCAGCCAGCCGCCGTTCGGGTCCAGCGTCACGCGCGCCTTGGGGAAGCGCTCGTGCAGCGCGATGATGGCTTCCATCTCCTCGTCGCCGCTCAGCACGCCGCCCTTGAGCTTGAAGTCGTTGAAGCCGTAGCGCTCGTACGCGGCCTCGGCCAGACGGACGACGCCCTTCGCGTCCATCGCCACTTCATTGCGCACGCGGAACCATTCGTTGTCGCCATCGGGCTCGGTGCGGTAGTCGAGCGTGGTCTTCTGGCGGTCGCCCACATAGAAGAGGTAGCCGAGCATCTCCACGGCGTCGCGTTGCTGGCCCTCGCCGAGCAGCGCGGCCACGGGCACCTGCAGGTGCTTGCCGAGCAGGTCGAGCATCGCCGCCTCGATCGCCGTGACGGCGTGGATGGTGATGCGCAGGTCGAAGGTCTGCAGGCCACGGCCGCCGGCGTCGCGGTTGGCGAACGTCGCACGCACCTTGTTCAGCACGGCCTGGTACTGGCCGATCGGCTGCCCAACCACCAGCGGACGCGCATCCTCCAGCGTCTGGCGAATGCCCTCCCCGCCCGGCACCTCGCCCACGCCGGTATTGCCGGCGCTGTCCTTGAGGATCACGATATTGCGGGTGAAGTACGGGCCGTGCGCGCCGGACAGGTTCATCAGCATGCTGTCGTGGCCCGCCACGGGGACGACAGTCAACTCGGTGACGACGGGCGTGACGCCGCCGGCGGCATGTTGGGATGCGGTCATGTGGATCTGTCTCCGAAAACGCGTTTCAGGGTGATGCCGGGTTCGCGCTCCACATCGAGACTGCGCCCTGCTTGTGATGTTTGGCCGCCATACGCAACAGATCGATGCCGATTATGGCAAGGGGTTCTCGCAAACCTGTGCGTTATCTGTCATCGTATGACTTACGACGCAGTATAATGAGCGCATCTTGCGACGGTCAATACCTCAGTTTCCCCTACCCATGTCCAATGTCCCGATAACTTCGCCCGCTCCCCTGCGCCGCCGCGGCCGCACGCTTGCCGAGGAAGTAGTGGGTAACCTGACCGAGAGCATCCAGCAGGGCCAGATCAAGCCCGGCGACAAGCTGCCAACGGAATCCGAGATCATGGCCACGCTCGGCGTGAGCCGCACAGTGGTGCGCGAGGCACTTTCGCGCCTGCAAGCCAGCGGCCTGGTCGAGACCCGCCATGGCATCGGCACCTTCGTGCTGGCCCGCCCGGTGGAGACCCATTCGCCGTTCCGCATCGACCCCTCGGCCATGGTCACGGCCATGGACGTGCTGGCGATGCTGGAATTCCGCGTCAGCCTGGAAGCCGAGGCCGCGAGCCTGGCCGCCACGCGGCGCAGCGACGAGCAGCTCACGGCCATCCGCAGCGCGCTCGACGACATGAAACGCAAGGCTTCCGAAGGCAGCGACGCCGTGGGCTCGGATTTCGAGTTCCACCTGTCCATCGCGCGCGCCACCGGCAACCGCTATTTCACGGACATCATGGGCCACCTCGGCACGATGGTGATTCCGCGCAGCCGCCTGCAGGTCAGCACGCCCGAGCGCGAGCAGTACCTGGAGCGCGTCAACTTCGAGCACGAAAGCATCTACGATGCGATCGAGCGCCGCGACCCCGAGGCCGCCAAGGCCGCCATGCGCATGCACCTGACCAACAGCCGCGAGCGCCTGCGCAAGGCTTCTGCCCTGGCAGGCTCCTCCGCTTCTTCCGCCTGACGCCATGCGCGCGGCCCCTTCGGTAATTGGGGGCGGCGCGGTTGCGGGCGACTTTCCGATGTCATATGATGTCTTATGACATGTTTCTGATACGACGCAGGATCGATACACCATGACTCTTACCGGCGAGATGCTGATCGGCGCGAATGCCGTACGCGGCACCGAAGACACTTTCCAGGCCATCAACCCGGCCACGGGCGAGACCCTGGCCCCGACGTTCCACGGTGGCAATGCCGCCGATGTGGACCGCGCCTGCCAACTGGCCGAGGCGGCTTTCGACACGTATCGTGCGACCACGCCCGAGCAGCGCGCGCGCTTCCTCGAATCGATCGCCGAAGGCATCGAGGCACTGGGCGATGAACTGGTCCAGCGCGCGCACGCCGAGACGGCGCTGCCGATCGCCCGCCTGCAGGGCGAGCGCGGCCGTACCGCCGGCCAGCTGCGCCTGTTCGCACGTGTGGTGCGCGACGGCCGCTGGCAAGACGCCACGCTCGACAGCGCCCTGCCCGAGCGCACCCCGCCGCGCCCCGACCTGCGCATGCAGAACATCCCCGTCGGTCCGGTGGCCGTGTTCGGCGCCAGCAACTTCCCGCTCGCGTTCTCGGTGGCCGGTGGCGATACCGCTTCCGCGCTGGCCGCAGGCTGCCCGGTGGTCGTCAAGGCCCACCCGGCGCACCCGGGCACCTCGGAACTGGTCGGACGTGTGATTCAAAAGGCAGTTGCCGATAACGGCCTGCCGGAAGGCGTGTTCTCGCTCGTGATGGGCGCCGGCATCGCCATCGGTACCGCGCTGGTCGCCCATCCGGTGATCCAGGCCGTGGGCTTCACCGGCTCGCGCACGGGCGGTATGGCGCTGGTCAAGGTCGCCAACGAGCGTCCGCAGCCGATTCCGGTCTACGCCGAGATGAGCAGCATCAACCCGGTCTACCTGCTGCCCGAGGCACTGGCCGCGCGCGGCGAAGCCATCGCACGTGACCTGGTGGATTCGCTGGTGATGGGCGTAGGCCAGTTCTGCACGAACCCCGGCCTGCTGCTGGCCATCGAAGGCCCGGCGCTGGACGCCTTCCGCGCCGCCGCCGTGGCAGCGGTGTCGGCCAAGGCCGCCGGCACGATGCTGACGCCGGGCATCCATCAGGCGTTCGAGCGTGGCGTGGCCCAACTGTCCGCCGTGGAAGGCCTGACCCGCCCGGGTTGCGGCCTGGCAGGCACGGGTCCGAACCAGGCCCGTCCGGCGTTCTTCGAGACCTCCGCCGAACGCTTTATCGCCGATCACCGCATGCATGCCGAAGTGTTCGGCCCGTCGACGGTGCTCGTCACCTGCCGCGACGTGGACACGCTGCTGGCCGTCACCCGCATCCTGGAAGGCCAGCTGACGGCCACGGTGCAGGCCGATGCCGGCGATAAGGCCGTGGCCGCGCGCCTGCTGCCGGCGCTGGAACGCAAGGTGGGCCGCGTGCTGTTCAACGGCTACCCGACCGGCGTGGAAGTGTCGTTCGCGATGGTGCACGGCGGCCCGTTCCCGGCCACGTCGGACACCCGCACGACCTCGGTGGGCGCTTCGGCGATCGACCGCTTCCTGCGTCCGGTGTGCTACCAGAACGTGCCGGCCGCCCTGCTGCCGGCCGCCGTGCAGGATGGCAACCCGCTGAACCTGTGGCGTCTGAAGGACGGCGAACTCGGCCGCGCCTGAGCCGCGTCGTTGTTCTGATGGACGAAAAAACGGCCGCGCAAGCGGCCGTTTTTCATGGCGGAGGGCGCTCCAGCCGCGATCATGCGATCAGGCGGCTACCCGCATCGGCGCCGAACTCGGCGTGGTGACGGGCGACGACACCGGCGGCGGAATCACCGGCGCATTGCCGCGCGAGCGCCCCGAGCTCAGGTAGTCGGCAATCGACTCCTGCGTGACTTCGCCCAGGTAGACACCATCGCCGTCCACCACGGGCAGCCAGCTCGTGTTGTGCTGGTACATGCGCGACAGCACGATGCGCAGGTGCTCGTCGAACGCGGCGCTGACCGCGAACGGGCGCAGCACATCGGCGCAGCTACCGCCCTTGGCCAGGGCGTTGCGCACGTCGCGGCGCGTGACGTAGCCCAGCGCGCGCTGCGCCTCATCGATCACAGGCAGGTGGCGCACGTCGGCTTCGTCCATCACGCCGAACGCTTCGGCCAGCGACATGTCCGGACGGCAGCTCGGCGGCATCGTCGCCGCATCGCCCGCGCGCACCAGCAGCAGGCGCTTGAGCGTGTTGTCATGGCCGACGAAGGCCTGCACGAAGTCGTCCGCCGGATGGGCCAGCAGCGCGTCCGGATGGTCGAACTGCACCAGTTGCCCGCGCCGGAACACGGCCACCTTGTCGCCCAGCTTGATCGCCTCGTCGATGTCGTGCGACACCATGATCACGGTCTTGCCGAGCTGCCGCTGCATCTGGAAAAACTCGTTCTGGATGCTCTCCCGGTTGATCGGGTCCACCGCGCCGAACGGCTCGTCCATCAGCAGCACGGGAGCGTCCGCCGCCAGCGCGCGGATCACGCCGATGCGCTGCTGCTGGCCGCCCGACAGCTCGCGCGGGTAGCGCCCCAGCATCTTGTCCGGGTCGAGCTGCACCATCGACATCAGCTCCCGGGCGCGCTCGCGGCAGCGGCGCTTGTCCCAGCCGAGCAGGCGCGGCACGACCATGATGTTTTCCTCGATCGTCATGTTCGGGAACAGGCCGATCTGCTGGATCACATAGCCGATCTTGCGGCGCAGCGCCACGCCGTCGATACCGGCGGTGTCCTCGCCCTCGATGCGGACCGTGCCCGAGGTGGGCTCGATCAGCCGGTTGATCATCTTGAGCGTGGTGGTCTTGCCGCAGCCCGAGGGGCCCAGGAAGACGCAGATCTCGCCCTTGGGTACCGTCATCGAGACGGCATCCACGGCGCGCACTTCCGTGCCGTCCTTCTGGTGGAAGGACTTGGTGAGTTGGTCGAGTTCGATCATGGTTGGCGGATTCCTTTCGGCGTCAGCGCGCGCTGCAGGGCTTGCAGGCCGGCGTCCGCCACAATGGCGAGCACGCTGACGAGGACCGCGCCCACGGCCAGCTTGCTCATGTTGCTCTGGCTGATCGCTTGCAGGATCAGCACCCCAAGGCCACCGGCGCCAATGATGGCGGCAATGGTGGCCACGCCGATGTTCATCACCACGGCCGTGCGCACGCCGCCCAGGATCACCGGCACGGCCAGCGGCAGGTCCACCAGCCGCAGGCGCTGCCATGTGGTCATGCCGATGCCACGGCCGGCCTCCTGGATGCCGGGATCGACATTGGCCAGCGCCGTGTAGGTGTTACGCATGATCGGCAGCAGCGAGTACAGGAACACGGCGGTCACGGCCGGCACGTAGCCGAGCGCGTGGCCGAAGCGCGCGAAGATCGGGATCATCAACCCGAACAGCGCGATGGACGGCAGCGTCAGCACCACCGTGGCCAGCGCCAGCAGCGGCGTGGCCAGGAAGCGGTGACGCGTGATCAGGATGCCGAGCGGCACGCCGATCAGGATGGCCAGCCCCACGGCGGAGCCCACCAGCGCCAGATGCTCGCCGGTCAGCCGCAGCAGCGTCGGCCAGCTATGCGCGAGATAAGTCAGCAAATCCATGGGCGGCTCCTCAAATCAGTCCGTGGCTGCGCAGGAAGTCTCCTGCCACCTTGTCCACCGGCTGCTGGCCGATATCTACCTGATAGTTCATGTCGGTCATCGCCGCGTTGTCCAGCTGGGCGGACAGCGCGTTGAGCAGGCCGGCCAGTTCCGGCCGCTTGTCGAGCACAGCCTTGCGCACCACGGGCACGGCGTTATACGGCGGGAAGAAGTGCAGGTCGTCTTCCAGCAGCACGAGGTCGAAGCCCTTCACGCGGCCATCGGTGGTGTAGACCAGGCCCAGATCGACCTGATTGTTCTTGAGCGCGGTGTAGACCAGGCCGGGATCGAGCTGGATCACGTCCTTGCGGCCCAGCGGCAGCTGGTAGGCGGCCTTGAGCGGCTCCAGGCCGTCCGGGCGCGCGGCGAACTCCATGTCCACGGCGAACGGGCGGGCCTTGTCATCGGCGGCCTTCTCGCGCAGCTTGGCGGCGTAGGCGGACAGTGTGGTCAGGCCCGGCTCGGCGCGCTCCTTCGGCATGGCCAGCGCGTAGGTGTTGTTGACCTTGGAGGCGTCCAGCCAGATCAGACCCTTGGCGGCGTCCAGCTGCTTCACGCGTGCGTAGCTCTGCTCGGCGTCCAGCTTTTCCTCGACCTTGTTGAAGACGATCAGCGCGGTGCCGGTGTAGTCCCACACCACGTCCAGCTGACCGGACTCCATGGCCTGGCGCATCAGCGTGCTGCCCAGGCCCGAGGTGACTTCCGTGTTGATGCCCTTGGCGCGCAGGTACTGCGTGGTCATCGACGACAGGATCAGCTGCTCGGTGAAGTTCTTGCCGCCCACCCGCACAGGCTCGCCGGCCGGCTGTTGCGCGCGGGCGGGCGCGGTGCCCAGCAGCACGGCGGCAGCCGCCACGCCCACCACGGCGAACAGCCAGAACAGCCGGCGCTCCCAGTTTCGTTGCATTCCCATGTAATTCGACTCCTCAGTACGCCAGCCCGCGGCGGCGCAGATAGATATGGCCGGCCGTGGCGAACAGCGCGTCCAGCAGCAGCGCGAGCAGCGCGGTGGCCGCGGCGCCCAGCAGCAGCAGCGGCTGGTTGTTCAGGTAGATGCCCGGGAAGATCAGCTCGCCAAGGCTGTTGGCGCCAATCAGGAACGAGAGCGGCACGGTGCCCACGTTGATCACCAGGCTGATGCGCACCCCGGCCAGGATCACGGGCAGCGCGTTGGGCAGTTCCACGCGCACCAGGCGCTGGCACGGCGTCATGCCAATGCCGCGCGCGGCCTCGCGCAGCGCCGGCGAGACGTTGCGCAGCCCTTCGTACGTATTCCGCACGATGGGCAGCAGCGACGCCAGCCACAGCGCCAGCACCGCCGGGCGCTCGCCAATGCCGAGCACCGCCAGCGCAAGCGCCAGCACGGCCAGCGACGGCACGGTATTGCCGATATTGAAGATCTGCATCAGGCGGTCCGCCCAGCGGCGCATGCAGGGCCGGCTCAGCGCGATGCCCGCCGGCACGCCGGTGACGAGTGCCATCGCCATCGAGATCGCGACCAGACGCAGGTGGTCGCCTACGTCGTAGATCAGACGCTCGTGATACTGATGGATCACATCCACACCAATCCACGCGACCAGACCGGCCAGCGCGGCGGCAATGACACCGCTCCAGGCCAATGCCCGGATGGTTTGCTTCGACATATTCCCCCTTTCCAACGCCGGGGGCGGCACCATGAGCATCAGGCGCCACTTCCCGGAAGCGGAAAACAAAAGGGCCGGCGGTAGTTCGGATGGGTGCCCGCCGGGGCCCGGTTCAGATTGCCTTGCCGCCATGACTGGCACGATTGCCAGCGGACGGACTTGTGGCTGCCACGCGAGGGGCGGGACAGCCTTGTGAAGGGGATTCGCGCGGTACAGCGGTGGGTGCGAATCGCCCGGTAGCGGCGCAATCGGATCAGTTTGATCCGGCTTGGCCAGTGGCGGCGACTGGTGTCGTTGTGGAAACGCGCTTCGGTGGGCGCCGCCGGTCAATCGGCCGTTGCTGGACAAGGGATCGCGGGGATTCCGGCACAAACCGGACCACAGCAATTTCCAGCAACGGATGACAAAGAGAGCGCTATTCTACACAACTTCTGTCAATCTGTCATCTTCGCGTTTTCCGAGATGGTTTCAGGCGCCTTCTTCGGCCATCTGGCGGCGATCTTTCGGCTTCTAAAACGCCGGCCAGTCCGTTGCAGCCATGCACTGACTGGGCGCTCATTTGCAACACGATTGGAACAATCTGTTGCCCGCCCGCCGTCTACCGCTTTGCCACCAAACCCCTACATTTACGGGTATGCAGAGACGGCCGAGGGCCGTCCGCCACAGGAGAAACCACAACATGGAAACCCGCACTCTCGCCACCGTTCCGGCCACCGCCCAGGAGACCGTTGAGCGCTCGCGCACCGTCGATCGCGTGGTGCGCGGCATTGCCACGTCCGATGGCGCCGGGGTGAAGCTCACCCGCGTGCTGACGCAGAACCTGCAACGCCGGCTGGACCCGTTCCTGATGCTCGACGCCTTCGGCACCGACAACAAGGACGACTACATCGGCGGCTTCCCCGATCACCCGCACCGGGGCTTCGAGACCATCACCTACATGCTGGCTGGCCGCATGCGTCACCGCGACAGCGCCGGCAATGAAGGGCTGCTCGAAGGCGGCGGCGCGCAGTGGATGGTGGCCGGCTCCGGCGTGGTGCACTCGGAACTGCCCGAGCAGGAAGACGGCCGCATGGAAGGCTTCCAGCTTTGGCTGAATCTGCCCGCCGCGGACAAGATGACCACGCCGTGGTACCGCGACATGCCGGCCGCGTCGATTCCGACCGTGGCGCTGCCTTCGGGCGGCACCGTGCGCGTGCTGGCCGGCGCCTCCCACGGCGTGGCCGGGGCCATGACGCGTCCGGTCACCGCGCCGATCTACCTCGACGTGAACCTGCCCGCCGGGCAGACCTTTACGCAGGCAGTGCCGGCCGGCCATAACGCCTTTGTCTATGTGCATCAGGGCGAGGTGCGGATCGGCGACGCGGTGGTGGAAGCGCAGCGCATGGGCGTGCTCGACAACGCCGGCGGGGCCGATGGCGTGGTCGTGACCGCCACGCAGGATGCCCAGTTCCTGGTGATTGCCGGCCAGCCGCTGAACGAGCCGATCGCGCAGTACGGCCCGTTCGTGATGAACACGCAGGAACAGATCTACCAGACGCTGGCCGACTTCCGCGAAGGCCGTTTTGGCGTGGCAGCCAATGCCTGACCGGCGCTGATTTGCGCTAACCGACGCTAACCTCCTCCCCTGCCCCGGCCATGCGCCGGGGCCCTTGCTGACCGCTGCCCTGTCCTCGTGACAGCGCGGCGGTTTTTTCTTGCCCGCGTGCTCGGCACGCGACTTGCAACCTGCCTGTAACCGTTGTGGGGCATGGCCTGCGGCCGGAAACGGGCCGCCGAACCCCCGCGCACTTATATAATCCACAGCAAATTCCGGGCATCACGACACCATGATGATGACAACCTGCCGCGCGGCGATGCTGCGCCACGCACAGCCGCTGTCACGTGCCTGATCTCAACGTTGCTGCCACAACAATCCGAGCCGCCTCAGTGACATTACAACTTCCCCCCAGGCTGGCGCTTGCCCACATCACCAAGCGCTATCCCGGCGTGACCGCCAATGACGACGTGAGCCTCTCCGTCGCCCCCGGCGAGATCCACGCTGTTCTTGGCGAGAACGGCGCCGGCAAATCCACCCTCATGAAGATCATCTTCGGCGCGGTCCGTCCGGACGCCGGCGAGGTGCACTTCAACGGGGCGCCGGTCGCCATCGCCAGCCCGCACGATGCCCGCAACCTGGGCATCGCCATGGTCTTCCAGCATTTCTCGCTGTTCGACACGCTGACCGTGACCGAGAACATCGCGCTCGGCCTGCCGCCGAAGGAAGTCGGCGGGATGAAGCAACTGGCCGAACGCATCCGCGACACGGCGGCGCGCTACGGCCTGCCGCTGGAACCGAACCGCCACGTGCACACGCTGTCCGTGGGCGAGCGCCAGCGCGTGGAGATCGTCCGCGCGCTGCTGGCCCGGCCGCAACTGCTGATCCTGGACGAGCCCACCTCGGTGCTGACCCCGCAGGCTGTGGAGACGCTGTTCGTCACGCTGCGCCAGCTGGCCGAGGAAGGCACCAGCATCCTCTATATCAGTCACAAGCTCGACGAGATCCGCGCGCTGTGCCATCACGCCACCGTGATGCGGATGGGCCGGGTGACGGGCGTCTGCGACCCGCGCGCGGAAAGCGCGGCGTCGCTGTCGCGGCTGATGATCGGCGGCGAGCCGCCGCGCGAGGCCCGCGTGACCACCGAGCGCGGGCCGGTGCGGCTGGCCGTGCGCGACCTCTCGGTGCCGCGCGCCCACGCCTTCGCCACTGAATTGCAACAGATTGCGCTCGATGTGCATGCCGGCGAGATCGTCGGCATCGCCGGAGTGTCCGGCAACGGCCAGCAGGAACTGCTGGCGGCGCTCTCCGGCGAGGACCCGCGTGGCGCGGCGGGCAGCGTGCAGATCGACCAGCAACCGGTGGGCCGGCTCGACGCCGCCGCGCGCCGCCGCGTAGGGCTCGCCTTCGTGCCCGAGGAACGGCTAGGCCGGGGCGCGGTGCCGGGCATGAGCCTGTCGGCCAATACCCTGCTGTCGCACCAGACGCCGCCCTATGTGCGCGGCGGCATGGTGTCGCCGAAGGCGGCCGAGGGGCTGGCGGCCGGCATCATCAGCCGCTTCCGCGTCAAGGCCAGCGGGCCGGCGGCGCTGGCGCGCAGCCTGTCGGGCGGCAATCTCCAGAAATTCATCGTCGGACGCGAGATCGAAAGTGGTCCGAAAGTGCTGATCGTGGCGCAACCGACCTGGGGCGTGGACGTGGGCGCCGCCGCACAGATCCACAACGAAATCCTCGCGCTCAAGGCCACCGGCTGCGCCGTGCTGGTGGTGTCCGAGGAACTCGACGAGCTGTTCGGCCTGTGCGACCGGCTCCATGTGATGGCCAAGGGCCACCTGTCGCCGTCGATTCCCGTGGAATCGGCCACGCGCGAGCAGGTCGGCCTGTGGATGAGCGGCTTATGGGAGGGCGGGCCGGCCAGCGAACGGCCGCACGCCACCACGGAGGGGGCTAGCCATGGCTGATCTCCGCTCCCCGCTGACGCTGGCGCCGCGCGGCGCCCCGTCGCGCCCGATGGCCTACGCCTCGCCGCTATTCGCGCTGGTGCTGACGCTGCTGTTCGGCGCGCTGCTGTTCCTGGTGCTCGGCAAGGACCCGGTGGCCGCGCTCAAGGTGTTTTTGGTCGATCCGCTGAAAGACAAGCGCGCGATTGGCGAAGTGCTGCTCAAGACCGTACCGCTGGTGCTCTGCGCGCTGGGGCTGTCGGTCTGCTACCGGGCCAATGTCTGGAATATCGGCGCGGACGGGCAGCTGATCCTCGGCGGCATCTTCGCCGGGGCCGCCGTGCTCTATTTCGACACACCGGGCCACACCATCTCCGGGCCCGCGGTGCTGGTCATCGCCGGGCTGGCCGGCATCGTCGGCGGCATGGCCTGGGCGGCCATCACCGCGCTGCTCAAGGACCGCTTCAACGCCAACGAGATCCTGGTCTCGCTGATGCTGACCTACATCGCCCAGCAGTTGCTGCTGTGGGTCGTCAACGGACCGCTGAAGGACCCGGCGGGGATGAACTTCCCGCAGTCGAAAGTGTTTTCGTCCGAGTTCCTGCTGCCGAACCTGCTGTCCGGCTCGCGGCTGCACGTAGGCTTCCTGGTCATGCTGGTGCTGGTGGCCGCGATGACGGTGTTCGTCTTCCGCAGCTTTGCCGGCTTCCGGCTCCAGGTGGGCGGCACTGCCCCGCTGGCGGCGCGCTATGCGGGGTTCTCGTCGCGCAAGGCGCTGTGGAGTGCGCTGATGATCTCGGGCGGCACCGCCGGGCTGGCGGGCGCGTTCGAGGTGACGGGGCCGATCGGCCAGCTGCTGCCGTCGATCTCGCCCGGCTACGGCTTCACGGCCATCATCGTCGCCTTTGTGGGGCGGCTGCATCCGGTGGGCGCCGTGTTCGGCGGCATCGTCATGTCGCTCTTCTATATAGGCGGCGAGATGGCGCAGTCGCGGCTGGGGCTGCCCTCGGCCATCGGCTGGGTGTTCCAGGGCATGCTGCTGTTCTTCCTGCTGGCGTGCGACACGCTGATCGACAACCGGCTGCGCTGGCGCGCCCGGGCCGCCTGAACCGGAGCCGATAACAATATGGAACAACTCGCTCCCCTGATCGCCACGGCGATCAACGCCGGCACCCCGCTGCTGCTGGCCGCGCTGGGCCTGCTCGTCAACGAGCGCGCCGGCGTGCTCAACCTCGGCGCCGAAGGCATGATGCTGGTGGCCGCCGCGTTCGGCTTCATGGTCGGCTACCAAACCCAGTCGCCGATGCTCGGCTTCGCGGCTGGCGCGCTGGCCGGCATGCTGATGGCTTCGCTGTTCTCGTGGCTGGCGCTGGTGCTGGCCACCAACCAGGTGGCCACGGGCCTGGCGCTGTCGATCTTCGGCACGGGCCTGTCGGCCTTCATGGCGCAGCGCTTCGTCGGCTACGCCATGCCCGCGCAGGCCAAGTCGGTGCCGTTCCTGGCCGACCTCCCGTTCGTCGGGCCGGCCTTCTTCCAGCATCACTGGATGGTGTATTTCAGCATTCTGCTATGTGCCGCGATCACCTGGTTCCTGTTCCGCACACGGGCCGGGCTGACGCTGCGCGCGATTGGCGAGTCCCCGGAGTCCGCCCATGCGCTGGGCTACCCGGTGCGCTGGATCCGCTTTGGCGCGCTGCTGTTCGGCGGCGCCTGCTGCGGGCTCGCGGGCGCCTACCTGTCGCTGGTCTATACGCCGATGTGGGTGGAGAACCTCGTCTCGGGCCGGGGCTGGATCGCGCTGGCGCTGACCACCTTCGCCACGTGGCGTCCGGGCCGGGTGCTGGTGGGTGCGTGGCTGTTCGGCGGCGTGACCATCCTCCAGTTCTATTTGCAGGGCATTGGCGTGTCGGTGCCGTCGCAGGTGCTGTCGATGTTGCCATACGCGGCCACCATCGTCGTGCTGGCGCTGATTTCGCGGAACCCGGCGTGGATCCGGCTCAATATGCCGGCCTCGCTGGGCAAGCCGTTCCGCCCGGGCAATGCCTGATGTTTCCGTTTTTTCGAGCCAACCAGTAGTCAAAACCAAACGCATCACAAGACGTTTTTCAAGGAGAGATCGATGATCGTGTCACGCAGGACCACCCTGGCAGCCCTGGCCGCCACCGCCGTACTGGCCCTGGCCGGCTGCGGCAAGAAAGAGGCCGACAAGCCGGCCGAGTCGGCAGGCCCGGCCTCCGCGCCGGCAGCCGCCGCCAGCGAACCGCTCAAGGTGGCGTTCGTCTACATCGGCCCGGTGGGCGATGCCGGCTGGACCTTCGCCCATGACACCGGCCGCAAGGCGGTGGAAGCCAAGTTCGGCGACAAGGTGAAGACCTCGTTCGTCGAGAACGTGCCCGAGTCCGCCGCGGACGCCGAGCGCGTGTTCCGCGACCTGGCCAGCCAGGGCAACAAGCTGATCTTCGGCACCACGTTCGGCTATCAGGAATCGATGCTGAAGGTGGCCAAGGAATTCCCGGACGTGAAGTTCGAGCACGCCACCGGCTTCAAGACCGCCGACAACCTCGCCCAGTACGACGTACGCACCTATGAAGGCGCCTACCTGGCTGGCGTGGTGGCCGGCAAGATGAGCAAGTCGGGCAAGATGGGCGTGGTGGCGTCGGTGCCGATTCCCGAGGTCATCCGCAACATCGACTCGTTCGCGCTCGGCGCGCGCAGTGTGAACCCCAAGGCCACCGTCAAGGTGGTGTGGGTGAACAAGTGGTTCGATCCGGGCAAGGAGCGCGAGGCCGCCACCACCCTGATCGGCCAGGGCGTGGACATGCTGATGCAGAACACCGACTCCGCCGCCGTCGTCCAGACCGCGCAGGAGAAGGGCGTCTACGCGTTCGGCTGGGACAGCGACATGAGCAAGTTCGGCGAAAAGGCCCACCTGGCCGCCTCCGTCATTAGCTGGGGCGTCTACTACAACAAGGTGGTGGAAGACGTGCTGAACAAGCAGTGGAAGAACAGCACCACGTGGTGGGGCCTCAAAGAAGGCATGATCGACCTGAAGGGTTTCAACGCCGTGGTGCCGGATGACGTGAAGGCGCTGGTCGAGGAACGCAAGAAGGGGGTGATCGACGGCACCGCCCCGATCTGGAAGGGTCCGCTCAAGGACAACGCCGGCAAGGAACAGCTGGCCAAGGATCAGGTCGCCGACGACAAGTTCCTGCACGACATCAAGTTCTACGTGGAAGGCGTGGAAGGCAACGTGCCGGGCTGATCGCCGGTTTCAGGCCTGACTGACCGCCCCTCCGTCCGCTGCCTCGGGCGGAGGGGAACTTGAATCCCCCTGCATCGGCCCAAGTTATCCCTGCATGCGCACTGGCTGCGCGTGTTGCGCATGTTGCGTGTGGATAAGGAGGCCCATATGTGGAAGCGAATTTCGGCCCTGTGGACGCTGGTGCGCCGCGACGGCCGCCTGCTCTGGTTCGCGCTGCGTCATCCCGACGCGCCCGCGTGGCTCAAACCCGCCGCGCTGGGGCTGGTGTTCTACGCCATCTCCCCGATCGACCTGATTCCCGATTTCATCGCCGGGCTCGGCATTGTCGATGACGTGGTGCTGATTCCACTGGCCGTCCACCTGATCCTGAAGCGGCTGCCGCCGCACATCCTGCGGCAGGCGACGATGCGCGCCACCGCGACCACGATCCGGCCGCGCTGACGGCAACGTCTGTCCCGACTCAAGCCGCCGGCGTTCCGGCGGCTTTTTCGTCTTCGAAGCAGTGCCGCGCGAGTTCCACCAGCAGCAGTTCGGCCGTGGCGAGGTTGGTCGCGCACGGCACATTGTGGACATCGCACGCCCGGACCAGCGCGTTGATGTCCGGCTCATGCGGCTGCGGGGTCATCGGATCGCGCAGGAAGATCACCGCGGTCACCCGGCCCTCGGCCAGTTGCGCGCCGATCTGGAGATCGCCGCCCCACGGGCCGGACAGCATGCGCTCCACCTCGAGGCCGGTTTCAGCCGCGATGCGCCCACCGGTGGTGCCGGTGGCCAGCAGGTCGCAGCGCGCCAGCATCTCGCGGTGACGGCCGGCAAAGGCGACGATGTCGTCCTTCTTGTGATCGTGGGCGATCAGCGCGATGCGCGGCTTGCCCATCAGAACGTCCCCGGGTACGCGCCGCCGTCCAGCAGCACGTTCTGGCCCGTCATGTAGGCGGCCTGTTTGCTGCACAGGAACGCGCAGGTCGCGCCGAACTCGGCCGGCTCGCCAAAACGGCGCGAGGGGTTGGCGGCGGCGCGCTTGGCGGCCACTTCCTCCACGCTCAGGCCGGCCTTCTTGGCGCCGCCTTCCATCGTCTTGAACAGGCGGTCCGTGTTGAACGGGCCGGGCAGCAGGTTGTTCACGGTCACGCCGTGCTGCGCCACTTCGCGCGCCAGGCCGGCCACGAAGCCGGTCAGGCCCGAGCGTGCGCCGTTGGAGAGACCCAGCACGTCGATCGGTGCCTTGACCGCGCCGCTCGTAATGTTGACGATGCGGCCCCACTTGCGCGCGATCATGCCGTCCACGGTGGCCTTGATCAGCTCGATCGGGGTCAGCATGTTGGCGTCGATGGCGGCGAGCCAGGCGTCGCGGTCCCAGTCGCGGAAATTGCCGGGGGGCGGGCCGCCGGCGTTGTTCACGAGGATGTCGAGGTCGCCGAGCTTGGCCACGGCGTCCAGCGCGAGCTTGCGGCCCTCGGGCGTGGTGATATCCGTGGCCACGGCCAGCACGCGGCGGCCGTATCGGGCACGCAGGTCGGCGGCGGCCTTTTCCAGCGCATCGGCGCCGCGCGCCACGATCACGACGTCCACACCTTCGGCCGCCAGCGCGTCGGCGCACGCAAACCCGAGTCCCTTGCTGGCGCCACACACCAGCGCATGCTTACCGCGCAGTCCGAAATCCATCGCTTGCTCTCCTTCCTTGGTTGCTAAAACCGGGCGCCGGCTCTTGATGCGGCGTCCCGGTTGCTCTCGAAAATATTCAGGCCCGGCGGCTCGACAACAAATACATGCCGCCCAGCACCAGCGTGCTGCCGGCGATCTGCCAGCCCGTGATCGGCTCGCCGAGCAGCCAGAAGGCCAGCAGCAGCGTCGACACCGGGCCGATCATGCCCGCCTGCGACGCCATCGGCGCCCCGATGCGCGCCACCGCGATCATCGTCAGTGACACCGGCAGCACCGTGCAGAACACCGCATTGATGAGTGACAGCCACATCACCGGGGCCGGCTGCGCCAGCGCCGCCAGCGGACGGCCCAGCGCCACATACTGCACCACGCAGCAGGCCGTGGACACGCACATCGCGTAGGCCACCAGCCGCAGCGAGCCGACGCGCTTGACCAGCTCGCCGCTCAGGATCAGGTACACACCATACGACAAGGCGCTGGCCAGCACCAGCGCGCCGCCAAGCCAGACTTGCGCGCCGCTCACGTCGAGGTCATGGGCGAACACCAGCACGATGCCGGCATAGGCCAGCAGCAGCGACATCCACTGCCGGGCGTGGATCGGCCGATGGAACACCAGCGCGGTGGTCAGCAGCACGAAGGACGGCGTCAGGAACAGGATCAGCCGCTCCAGGCCGGCGGTGATGTACTGCAGGCCGAGGAAATCGAGAAAACTGGACAGGTAATAGCCGATGAAGCCCAGGAAGACCACCCGGCCGCGATCGGCCCAGGACAGCGCCGGCAGCTTGCGTGCCTGCCACCAGCCGATGGCCATGAACAGCGGCACCGCGAACAGCATGCGCAGCGTGATGACCATGACGGCATCGACGCTATATCGGTACATCAGCTTGGCCACGATGGCCTTGGCGGAAAACAGCACGGCGCCGACGGCCGCGACGGCGAGCCCGTAGCGCTGCGGCGCGGGCAGCTCGGCGGGCGTGGACAGGGACTTCTGGGAAGCGGGCACGGGAGACGCAGGGTTCGGATGCCGGCCGCAGTCGCGAGGGGGTGACGCGAGGAAGACGCGGGGCCGGAACGCGTCGATTGTATGTCAAAAGGCGCAAGGCGCGCCGGGGTGCGGCGCGCGGCACCAGCGGCTTTCCCCTACAATGGCCCGCGCCGTCCTGGCGCCCTGCCATATAAAGAAACTAGAGAAATACGGAGACACCGAGCCATGCCCTTCCCGTTCGCCCGCGCCGTCCTTGCCACCGGCGTCCTGTTCGCCGCCGCGGCCACCCCCGCCGGCGCCGCCGATGCCTTCCCCGCCAAGCCGATCCGCTTCGTGGTGCCCTACGCCGCCGGCGGCACCACGGACCTCGTCGCCCGCACCGTCGGCCAACGCGTAGCCGAGAAGCTCGGCCAGCCGGTAGTGGTGGAGAACCGCCCCGGCGCAGGCGGCAACATCGGCATGGAAGCCGTGGCCAAGGCGCCTGCCGATGGCTACACCATCGGTTTCGGGGCGATTTCGACGAACGCGCTCAATCCCCATATCTACAAGCACGTGCCGTTCGACCCCCGCAAGGACTTCACGGCGATCAGCCTGCTGGGCACCTCGACCATCGTGCTGGAGGTCAGCGAAAGCCTGCCCGTGAAGACCGTGCCGGAGCTGATTGCCTATGCCAAGGCGCACCCGGGGCTGACTTATGCCACGGCGGGGACCGGCACGTCGATGCATCTGGCCGGCGCGATGTTCTCCCAGATGACCCAGACCGGCCTGACCCACGTGCCTTACAAAGGCAGCAGCCCGGCCATCAACGACCTGCTTGGCGGCCATATCCAGGTGATGTTCGATAACCTGCCCGCCTCGCTGCCCCATATCCAGGCGGGCAAGCTGCGCGCGCTGGCAGTGGCCGGCAAGACCCGCGCGCCGTCGCTGCCCAACGTGCCGACCCTGGCCGAAGCCGGCCTGCCCGGCTACGCCGTGGAGCCGTGGTTCGGCGTCTACGGCCCGGCTAACCTGCCGGCGCCGGTGGTGCAGGCGCTCAACGCGGCCTTCGTGGAGGCGCTGGCCCGCCCCGAGGTGCGCGACAAGCTGCAGCAGGCCGGCTTCAATCCGAAGGGATCGAGCGCGGCCGAACTCCAGACGCTGACGCTGACCGAGTACGAGCGCTTCGGCAAAGTGGCGAAGTCGGCGGCCATCACGGTGGACTAAGGCGGGACGAGATCAAAGGCGGGGCCCGGCGGCCCCGATGGTGGCGGAGATGGCCGCGTGGAGCGGGGCGGCATCCATTACAATCCCGCTGCATCGGGCGCCGCGCCGGCCTTGCCAGGCCCGCGCGCCCACCACCCTCCGCCGAGCCTGCCGCCGCCATGAAACAAGATCCGCGTTTCCCCAATCTGTTCATCCTCAATCACCCGCTGATCCAGCACAAGCTCTCGCACATGCGCGACAGGGACACGTCCACGCGCACGTTCCGCGAGCTGCTGCGCGAGATCACGCTGCTGATGGGCTACGAGATCACGCGCAACCTGCCGCTGACCACGCGCCGCATCGAGACCCCGCTGGTGCCGCTGGAAGCCCCGGTCATCGCCGGCAAGAAGCTGACCATCGTGCCGGTGCTGCGCGCCGGCGTAGGCATGAGCGATGGCCTGGTCGAGCTGATTCCGTCGGCCCGTATCGGCCATATCGGCGTGTACCGAGACGAACAGCATCGCCCGGTGGAGTACCTGGTGCGCCTGCCGGACGTGGAAGACCGCAGCTTCATCCTCTGCGACCCGATGGTCGCCACGGGCTATTCGGCCGCGCACGCGGTTGATGTGCTCAAGCGGCGCGGCGTGAAGGACGAAGCCATCACCTTCGTGGCACTGGTCGCCGCGCCGGAAGGCGTGGAAGTGTTCCAGAAGGCCCACCCGGGCGTGCGGCTATACGTGGCATCGCTGGACAGCCATCTGGACGAGCACGCCTACATCATCCCGGGCCTGGGCGATGCCGGCGACCGGCTGTTCGGCACCAAGAACTGATGTGAAATGTGAGGCGCTTGATGCGCCTCATACGCTATATTTAATGAGGATGGGCCGCGCTGAGCGGCCCTACTTCTTTCGCCCGCCGCCGCCCAGCAGGCTGCCCAGCACGCCACGGACCAGTTCCCGGCCGACTTGCGAGGCGAGCGTCCGGCCGGCGGACTTGGCCATCGATTCGAGGATGGAGTCGCCGCGGCCGGTCTTGCCGGTGCCCTTGGTCAGCGAGCCGAAGATTTCGCCGGCCCAGCTGCTACCGCCCTCCTCGGCCTGCGGCTGGGGAGTGCCGGGTTTCTGTGCCTGTGTCTGGCCATTGCCGGCGGTCGCCACGCTACCGCGCAGCTTCTCGTAGGCCGATTCCCGGTCCACGGTCTTCTCGTAGGTGCCGGCCACGAGCGAATTGGCGATCAGGGCCTTGCACTCGTCGGGCGTAGCGGGGCCGATGCGGCTGCCCGGGGGCAGCACCCATGCGCGCTCGGTGACGACCGGCGTCCCCTTGGCGTCCAGGCATGAGACCAACGCCTCGCCCACGCCCAGTTCGCCAATCGCCTGTTCGAGATTGAGCTTCGGATTGGGACGCATGGTCGTGGCGGCCACCTTCACCGCCTTCTGGTCGCGCGGCGTGAACGCGCGCAGCGCGTGCTGCACGCGGTTGCCAAGCTGGCCCAGGACGGTATCGGGAATATCTACGGGGTTCTGCGTCACAAAGTACACGCCGACACCCTTGGACCGCACGAGCCGCACCACCTGTTCGATCTTGTCCAGCAGCGCCTTGGGGGCGTCGTTGAACAGCAGGTGCGCCTCGTCGAAGAAGAAGACCAGCTTGGGCTTGTCGAGGTCACCGGCCTCGGGCAGCCGCTCGAACAGTTCGGACAGCATCCACAGCAGGAAGGTAGCGTACAGCCGGGGCGCATTCATCAGCTTGTCGGCGGCGAGGATGTTGACGACGCCCTGCCCCTTCTCGGTCTGGATGAAGTCCTCCAGGTTCAACATCGGCTCGCCGAAGAACTTGTCCGCGCCCTGCGACTCCAGCGCGATCAGCCCGCGCTGGATCGCGCCAATGGAAGCCGCCGAGATATTGCCGTACTCGGTGGTGAACTGGCTGGCGTTGTCGCCCACGTGCTGGAGCATCGCGCGCAGGTCCTTGGCATCGAGCAGCAGCAGGCCGTTGGCATCGGCAATGCGGAACACGAGGTTCAGCACGCCCTGCTGGGTGTCGTTGAGTTCGAGCATCCGCGACAGCAGCAGCGGCCCCATGTGCGAGACCGTCGCGCGCACCGGATGCCCCTTTTCGCCAAAGACATCCCAGAGCGTGGTCGGGCAGGCGCCCCAAACCGGTTCGGGCAGCCCGTGTTCCGCCAGGCGGGCCTTGAGCTTGTCCGATGGCTTGCCGACCTGGGATATGCCTGACAGATCACCTTTGACGTCCGCCATGAACACCGGCACCCCCAGCCGCGAGAAGCCCTGCGCCAACGTCTGCAGCGTGACGGTCTTGCCGGTACCCGTGGCGCCGGTGATGAGACCGTGCCGATTCCCCATCTCGGGCAGCAGGACGAGCTCGCAGTCGGCGTTCTTGGCGATGAGGATGGGGTCGGCCATGATGGTCTCGTGGTGATAGCGGCGGTATCCGGGATCGGAAGGCGGGGGCCGCGTGATAAAATCCTGCGCTGATTATAGCCAGCAAATTGGCACATCCATCACATGGCGTGGCCGCCAGAAGCGCCACCCAGCACGCTGCACCACAGCTATTCCGCCTCGGAGAGAATCATGGCCGGTCACTCAAAATGGGCCAATATCAAACACAAGAAAGCCGCCGCTGACGCCAAGCGGGGCAAGATCTGGACGCGCCTGATCAAGGAAATCACCGTCGCCGCCAAGCTCGGCGGCGGTGATGCCGACTCCAACCCGCGCCTGCGCCTGTCGATCGACAAGGCCATGGACGCGAACATGCCCAAGGACAACATCCAGCGCGCGATCCAGCGCGGCGTGGGTGGCCTGGAAGGCGCGAACTACGAGGAAATCCGCTACGAAGGCTACGGCCTGGCCGGCGCGGCGATCATCGTCGACTGCCTGACCGACAACCGTACCCGTACCGTGGCCGAAGTCCGCCACGCGTTCTCGAAGCACAACGGCAACATGGGCACGGAAGGCTCTGTGGCCTTCATGTTCACCCACTGCGGCCAGTTCCTGTTCGCGCCGGGCACGCCCGAGGACAAGCTGATGGATGCCGCGCTCGAAGCCGGCGCCGATGACGTGCTGACCAACGACGACGGCTCGATCGAAGTGACCTGCCCGCCGAACGACTTTTCGACGGTCAAGTCCGCCCTCGAAGCGGCCGGTTTCAAGGCCGAGCTGGCCGATGTGGTGATGAAGCCGCAGAACGAGGTGAGCTTCACCGGCGACGACGCGGTCAAGATGCAGAAGCTCCTGGACGCCCTGGAAAACCTGGACGACGTACAGGAAGTCTTCACCAACGCGGTGATCGAGGACTAAGTCCTCCGCCGCGCCCCATGGCGGCAGCCCGGCCCCGGCCAGCTGCCGCTTTTCGCATGCGTTTCTTTTCTGGCAGTGGATCATGAAAGTATTGGTTGTCGGTTCGGGCGGACGTGAGCACGCGCTAGCGTGGAAAATGGCCCAGTCCCCCAAGGTGCAAGTGGTGTACGTGGCGCCGGGTAACGGCGGCACGGCGCTCGACAAGCGCCTGCAGAACGTGCCGCTGACCGATCCCGAGGTGCTCGCCGCCTTCGTGGAGCGCGAAGGGGTGGCGTTCACCGTGGTCGGCCCCGAGGCCCCGCTGGCCGCCGGCATCGTCGACGTGTTCCGCGCCCGTGGCCTGCGCATCTTCGGGCCCACCCAGGCCGCCGCCCAGCTGGAGTCCTCCAAGGACTTCGCCAAGGCGTTCATGCATCGCCACAACATCCCCACGGCTGCCTACCAGACGTTTGCCGATGCGGCCGGCGCGCACGCCTATATCGACGCCCAGGGCGCCCCGATCGTGATCAAGGCCGATGGCCTGGCCGCCGGCAAGGGCGTGGTCGTGGCGATGACGCTGGAAGAAGCGCACGACGCCGTCGACATGATGCTGGCCGACAACAAGCTCGGCGATGCCGGCGCGCGCGTGGTCGTCGAGGAATTCCTGGAAGGCGAGGAAGCCAGCTTCATCGTGCTGGTGGACGGCAAGAACGTGCTGGCCCTGGCCACCAGCCAGGACCACAAGCGCCTGCTGGACGCCGATGCCGGCCCCAACACCGGTGGCATGGGCGCTTATTCGCCCGCCCCGGTGGTCACGCCGGCGCTGCACGCCCGCGCGCTGCGCGAGATCATCATGCCGACCGTGCGCGGCATGGAAAAGGATGGCATCACGTACACCGGCTTCCTGTACGCCGGCCTGATGATCGACAAGGACGGCAACCCGAAAACGCTCGAGTTCAACTGCCGCATGGGCGACCCGGAGACGCAGCCGATCATGGCGCGCCTGAAGACCGACCTCGTCGACGTGATGGAAGCGGCCGTGGACGGCAAGCTCGACCAGGTGGAACTGGACTGGGACCGCCGCACCGCGCTGGGCGTGGTGATGGCTGCCTACAACTACCCGGAAGAGCCCCGCAAGGGCGATGCCATCACCGGCATTCCCGCCGAGACGGCCGAGGCCGTGACGTTCCACGCCGGCACCACGCTCAAGGACGGCACCCTGCTGACCTCGGGCGGCCGCGTACTCTGCGTGGTGGGGCTGGCTGACACCGTCAAGGCCGCGCAGCGCGCCGCCTACGCGGCCGTTGAGCAGATCCGCTTCGACGGCGCGCAGTTCCGCACCGACATTGGCTACCGCGCCATCAAGCGCTGATGCGCGCGCCGGACACCCGCGCGCCACGTTCCAAGGCGCGGCGGGAGTCCAGCCGGTACAATCATGACAGCGCCATGACGGCCGCGCCCTCCGGGCGGCGGCCGTCGCGCTACCGGCCCATCCGATTCCGCCCATCATGATCGACTCCCAGGCAGTCCGCGCCTACCTGCTCGGCTTGCAAGACCGCATCACCGACGCCATCGCCGCCGTGGACGGCCAGCCATTCCTGACCGACGAATGGGAAAAGCCGCCGACCGAGCGCCTGCGCGGCAGTGGCCGCACCCGCATTCTGGAAGGCGGCGCCGTGATGGAGCGCGCCGGCGTGGGCTTCTCCCACGTGCGCGGCGACACCCTGCCCCCCTCGGCCAGCGCCAACCGGCCCGAACTGGCCGGGCGCAGCTTCGAGGCCATGGGCGTCTCGCTGGTGTTCCATCCGCGCAATCCGTACGTGCCGACGGTGCACATGAACGTGCGCTGCTTCGTGGCCGTGAAGCCCGATGCGGACCCGGTCTGGTGGTTCGGTGGCGGCATGGACCTGACGCCGTACTACGGCCACACTGATGACTGCGCGCACTTCCACCGCACCTGCAAGACTGCGCTGGCACCGTTCGGCGACGACCTGTACCCGCGCTTCAAGCAGTGGTGCGACGAGTATTTCTTCCTGCGCCACCGGGGCGAGGCGCGCGGCATCGGCGGAGTGTTCTTCGACGATTTCGCCGCGCTGGGCTTCGATCGCAGCTTCGCGATGATGCAATCGGTCGGCGACGCCTTCCTCGACGCCTACCTCCCTATCCTCGAAACCCGCAAGGACACGCCCTACGGCGCGCGCGAGCGCGACTTCCAGGCCTACCGGCGCGGGCGCTATGTGGAATTCAACCTGGTATTCGACCGCGGCACGCTGTTCGGCCTGCAATCGGGCGGCCGCGCCGAATCCATCCTGATGTCGATGCCGCCGCAGGTAACCTGGCGCTACGACTGGCAACCCGAGCCGGGCAGCGCGGAGGCCGCGCTGTACACCGACTTCCTGCCGGCACGCGAGTGGGCCTGRCGGCGAGTGTGATGACTGTTCCCGAAGATTCCCGCGCCACCGACCCCGCCCCGTCCACCGGCCGCCCGTACCGCCTGGGTATCCTGGGCGGCACTTTCGATCCGCCGCATCGCGGCCATGTCTCGCTGGCGCAGCTTTGCATCGACCATCTGGCGCTCGACGAGCTGGTCTGGATCCCGACCGGCGAGTCCTGGCAGAAGGGCGACCATGTGACGCCCGCCGCCGACCGCTTCGCCATGACCGAGCTGGCCGCCGCCACGCTGGACAGCCCGCGCGCCAAGATACGAGTCAGTCGCATGGAGGTGGACCGGGCCGGCCCGAGCTATACCATCGACACGGTGCGCCACCTGCGCGACGAATACGCCCCGGATACCTCCATGGCCTGGCTGATGGGCGCCGACCAATTGCTGCGCCTGCACACCTGGCACGGCTGGGAGGCATTGTTCGAACAAGTGCACCTGTGCATCGCCACCCGCCCCGGTTTCGACCTCGCCGCGCTGGACGGTCCGGTGCTCGCGGCGATGAACCAGCGGCTGGCGGACACGCACCTGATACAATGCACGCCCTCCGGCCGGATGTGGATCGACCAGACCCTTGCCGTCGATCTTTCCTCCACCGGCCTGCGCCAGCGCCTGGCTGAGGGCCAGGCGGCGGATGACCAACTGCCTGCCGGCGTGGCACACTACATCGCGAGTCGCGGGTTATACCGCAATCCCTGACCGGCTCGCCCCTATCCCGAACGAAGCTGAACAAGAAAGACACCATGGATATTCGTAAACTGCAACGCGCCATCGTCGACGGGCTCGAGGATGTCAAAGCGCAGGACATCAAGGTGTTCGACACCACTCACCTGACCGAACTATTCGACCGGGTGGTGATCGCCAGCGGTAGTTCGAACCGCCAGACCAAGGCGCTCGCCGCCTCTGTGCGGGATACGGTGAAGGATGCCGGCGGCCATATCATTGCCGTCGAGGGCCTGGAGACGGGCGAGTGGGTGCTGGTGGACTGCGGCGACGCCGTGGTGCACATCCTCCAGCCGCAACTGCGCCTGTACTACAACCTCGAGGAAATCTGGGGCGACAAGCCGGTGCGCGTGAAGCTGACCGGCGCCAGGAGCCTGGCCAAGGCCAGCGAGCCGATGGACGACGACGAAGCCGAGGCTTCGGCGCCGGCACCGCGCTCGCGCCGTGCCTCGAGCCTGCGCCCGGCGCTGGCCAAGCTGCCGGAAGGCATGAAGGAGCCTTCGCCGCCGATGGGCCACGAGGACACCGATCCGGACGCCATCGCCACGATCCGCAAGCCGGTGCGCAAGACCAGCACCGGCGCCGCCACCAAGACGGCGGCTGCCAAGACGCCGGCCCGCAAGTCCCCGGCCGTGAAGGCGCCGGCCCGCAAGGTGGCGACCAAGACGGCCACCAAGCCGGCGACCAAGACTGCCGCCAAGGCCCCCGCACGCAAGGCGCCGGCCGCCAAGAAGGCTGCGACCAAGACCGCCGCGCCGCGCAAGCGCTCGGCCTGAGTCGACTGCGTCGACTTAAGCCGTTCGCACCGATCCACCCGGTATCGCCAGATCGCCCATGCAACTCGTGATCGTGGCCGTCGGCCACAAGATGCCCGGCTGGATCGAAACCGGCTTCGGCGAGTATGCCAAGCGCATGCCGCCGGAGCTGCGCATCGAACTTCGCGAAGTCAAGCCGGAAGCCCGTTCGTCGAGCAACAACGCCGCCACGGTGATGCAGCGGGAAGCCGCGCGCATCGACGCCGTGCTCGGTTCGCTGTCCAAGCAGTGCCGGATCGTCGCGCTCGATGAACGCGGGCGCGACTTCACCACGGTGCAGCTGGCCGACCAGCTGACCGGCTGGCAGCGCGAAGGCGGCGACGTGGCTTTCCTGATCGGCGGCGCAGACGGGCTCGACCCGGCCCTCAAGGCACGCGCCACCACCCTGATCCGGCTCTCCAGCCTGACGCTGCCCCACGGCATGGTGCGCGTGCTGCTGGCCGAACAGCTCTACCGCGCCTGGTCCGTCACGCAAAACCACCCGTATCACCGGGTCTGAGTTCCCGCCGCCGACGGTTACAATCGCCGCATCGATTTTCCCGATGCGCGCCGTGACCCACGACCTCCTCTACCTCGCCTCCCAAAGCCCGCGCCGCCGCGAATTGCTGACGCAGCTCGGCGTCTCCCATGAACTGCTGCTCGCCGATGACGACGAGGATGCCGAAGCGCTCGAAGCCGTGCTGCCCGGCGAGATGCCCGACGCCTACGTGCAGCGCGTCTGCGCGCTCAAGGCCGAAGCCGCCCTGCGCCGCCGCGAGCGCCGCGCCCTGCCCGACCATCCGATTCTGACCTCCGACACCACGGTATGCCGGGGTGGCGACATCCTGGGCAAGCCGGCCGACCCGGACGATGCCGCCGCGATGCTGGCCGCGCTCGCCGGCACCACCCACCGCGTGCTGACCGCCGTGACCGTGTTCTCGACGCTCGGCCAGCGCCATGCGCTGTCGATCTCGCACGTCACTTTCCGGCCGATGAACGCCGCCGAGATCGCCCGCTACGTGGCCAGCGGCGAGCCGCTCGGCAAGGCTGGCGCGTACGGCATCCAGGGCCGCGCGGCCGAGTTTGTCGAACGAATCGACGGCAGCTATTCGGGTATCATGGGCTTGCCCTTGTTCGAGACCGCGGCCCTGCTGCGCGAGGCCGGGCTGCGCTTCTGAGCGCCCCGTCCCGCAGCCATCCCGCCCGGCGCCGAACGACAACAACAAGCCGCCGACAACACGGCAGCGCGCATCCATCGCTATGACTGAAGACATCCTCGTCAACATCACGCCGCAAGAGACGCGCGTTGCCATCGTGCAGCAGGCCGCCGTGCAGGAACTGCATGTCGAGCGCACGCTGACGCGCGGGCTGGTTGGCAATATCTATCTCGGCAAGGTCGTGCGCGTGCTCCCGGGCATGCAATCCGCATTCATCGACATCGGCCTCGAGCGCGCGGCCTTCCTGCACGTGGCCGACATCTGGCATCCGCGCGACCCCGACAAGAACGGCGCCCCGCCGCTCGCCATCGAAAAGACGCTGTTCGAGGGCCAGGCCCTGATGGTGCAGGTCATCAAGGACCCCATCGGCACCAAGGGGGCGCGGCTGTCCACGCAGATCAGCATCGCCGGCCGGACGCTGGTGTACCTGCCCCAGGACCCGCATATCGGCATCTCGCAGCGCATCGAGGGCGAGGTGGACCGCGAGGCGCTGCGCGCCCGCGTGCAGGGGCTGGTGCCGCGCGACGAGCGTGGCGGCTTTATCGTGCGGACCATCGCCGAGGAAGCCAGCGACGACGAGCTCGGCAACGACATCGCCTACCTGCGCAAGATCTGGGCGTCGATCCGCCTGAACGCGACCACCCAGCCGGCCACCAGCCTGCTGTACCAGGACCTGAACCTGGCCCAGCGCGTGCTGCGCGACTTCATCAACGACGCCACGGGCGTGATCCAGATCGACTCGCGCGAGAACTACCAGAAGCTGGTGGAGTTCGCCCAGGAGTACACCCCGGCCGTGCTGCCCCGGCTCTCGCACTACACCGGCGAGCGGCCGATCTTCGACCTGTTCAACATCGACGCCGAGATCGAGAAGGCGCTGTCGCGGCGGGTGGACCTGAAGTCCGGCGGCTACCTGATGATCGACCAGACCGAGGCGATGACGACGATCGACGTCAACACGGGCGGCTACGTCGGCGCCCGCAACTTCGACGACACGATCTTCAAGACCAACCTCGAGGCCGCGCACACCATCGCCCGGCAACTGCGGCTGCGCAACCTCGGCGGCATCATCATCATCGACTTCATCGACATGGAGAACGTGGAGCATCGCGACGCGGTGCTCTCCGAACTGAAGCGCGCGCTGTCCCGTGACCGCACCCGGATCACCGTGAACAGCTTCTCGCAGCTCGGGCTGGTGGAGATGACCCGCAAGCGCACGCGCGAGTCGCTGGCGCACGTGCTGTGCGAGCAGTGCCCGGTCTGCACGGGCAAGGGCCAGGTCAAGACGCCGCGCACGGTCTGCTACGACATCCTGCGCGAGATCATGCGCGAGTCCCGCCAGTTCAATCCGCGCGAGTTCCGCATCCTGGCCTCCCAGGAAGTGATCGATCTGTTCCTCGAGGAAGAAAGCCAGCATCTGGCGATGCTCAACGACTTTATCGGCAAGCCGATCTCGCTCCAGGTGGAATCCACGTTCCATCAGGAACAGTACGACATCATCCTGATGTAATACGAAGTACGTTTTACCAAAAACTAAAAACTAAAAACAGAAATTCGGGAATCCCGCGGAGTGGCTGTCTTTTTGGCTACCCACCATTGATTGCATAAAAATATTCCGGGGAAACAAGTGATTTCATTTGCAACGGAGCTCCCACTCAGCGGCGCGACTACAACCGACGAGTTTTTTGGGGCTATCCGAGAATGGCTACTAGGCTCCCCTCACTCGATGTTTCGTGAGGACGATCTCAAAGGATTCGGGGGCGCCATTGAGTGGACCGATCGAAAGGGCCACGAACGGCTTGAGTTCCTGCGTCCAGAGACCAGCACAACAAGCCCAGCCGCCATCCGGCACAGCAGCCTGCAAGACGGACTGGAATGGGTATCGACTGTGGTCTTTTGGCATGCGGGCACGATCGCATGGATCAGCATTCGTGTTTCATGCGAATCTCATCGACCCGCAGCACGGCTGCCAGTTGCAAAGAAGCCGTTCTTAGTTCGTACCATCCTGAATCGTTTGGTGCCAGGAATAGACGGCGAACTGCAGACATCCGACAAACCGATCCTACTCGCTAACTCACAGGTTCCCCTGGCGGCCCGATGCATTCTTGGCACGACGGCGTGTCATCTTCCCGTCGTGTATGTTAGCGCGCAGTTCACCGGGGGACATGCTGTCAACGTTCACCCCCTTGCAAAGACGCTTTCCGGAATGGCCCATGTTGTTGTCGAGCCCAATCGCCCGTTTTCCGTCCGCCTTATGGAGGAGGTCGGAGGCGAGAATGTGTTCGGTGGCTCAGTCGGGGTGTACTGGCCTGCCAGCGGCGGACGTCGCTCGTTCTTTGATCGTCGACACTTCGATTCCCAAAAAGACATGGAGCGCGAGATCTATGATGAAGTTCGCAAGGCACTTGTAAATCGGCGGCCGCAAGCTCGCGCCACTTGGGCTGCAATTCAAGAGCAAGTATCGCGCAATGCTATCGACAAGCTTCGCCAAGCAGGATCGACACAGCTTGACGAGTACATCGAGAGCTTCGACAAAGAGCTAAATGCCAAGCAACAGGCTATCGAAGACGCCGAGAAGGAAATCGCTCGCCTTAGTGCCGAGGTGCGCCGCTTTCAAGCACGAAGTCCAATGCAAGCGGGACTTAGCCTCAGCACCTCCCCTGAGCAGGACTTCTATGCGAGTGAAATTTCGGACATCGTTCACGACGCACTTTCTGACGCCATTTCACGTGTACCGGAAGGAAGCCGACGACTACATGTCTTGACACGTTTAGTCGGCGCAAATCCCCCGCATGGGGAGGGGGAGTTGATTCGGACCCAGATAAAAGCGCTGCTTCGCGACTACAGGAGCATGGATGCAAAAGTCCGCGCTGGACTGCAAGAAATTGGATTTGAAATATACGAAGACGGCAAACACATCAAAATTTGCTTTCAAGGTGACGAAAGATACACTTACGTGCTTCCAAAGACTGGTAGCGACAACCGAGGCGGCCTCAACTCTGCGAACGAAATCTGTAGGAAATTCTTCTAAAGGCGGATGAGGTAGCCGACCTTCCTATTCAAGTGCAAGCGAGGCCGAGGCATACGCGCCCAATGCCTCACCCCGCAGACATTCACCCCTCACTCTCCCGCCCAGCGTCATCGTTCTGTCATCCACTCCCCCCAGAATGCGCCAAGTCATTCAAGCAAGGGAGTCGACATGACGCATGCAATCGAAGTCCGCGGACTCAGCAAATCGTTCCGCGCGGACCGCAAGGCGCTTGACGATGTCACGCTGCACGTCGCGCCGGGAGAAATGGTGGCCCTGCTGGGCGCCTCGGGTTCTGGCAAGTCCACGCTGCTGCGCCATGTGGCCGGTTTCGTGTCCGGCGATGCTGGCGAGATCCTGGTCAATGGCCGATCCATCCAGCGCCATGGCCGCCTGGCTGGCAACGTGCGCAAGGTGCGCGCCGAAATCGGCTTTGTTTTCCAGCAGTTCAATCTGGTGGGCCGCCTGCCGGTGATCACCAACGTCCTCGTCGGCATGCTCACCCGCATCCCGGCCTGGCGCAGCCTGTTCCGCCTGTTCAGGGCCGATGAAGTGCAGGCCGGCCTCGACGCCCTCGCCCAGGTTGGTATAGACGACTATGCGTTTCAGCGTGCCTCCACGCTCTCCGGCGGCCAGCAGCAGCGCGCCGCCATCGCACGGACGCTGGTGCAGAACGCCAAGGTCATCCTGGCCGACGAACCGATCGCCTCGCTCGACCCGGAATCGTCGCGCCGCGTGATGACGCTGCTCTCGCAGATCAACCGCACCCGCAAGGTGGCCGTGGTGGTGTCGCTGCACCAGGTGGACGTGGCCATGCGCTACTGCCCCCGCGTGGTGGCGCTGCGCCAGGGCAAGGTGGTCTACGACGGCCCGTCCGCCGCACTCACCCCGGGCATGCTGCGCGACCTGTACGGCACCGAGGCCGAGGAACTGCTCCACGACTCGGTTCCCGACGAAGCCGACACCGCCAGCGGCATGCCGGCGCCGGCCATGGTCACGATGAATCTCGCGGCCGCCTGATCGCCACCGCGCCCCCCTTTTCGCTTTCCCGCTGTATTGCCGTCATTTGCCGTTATCCACAACGACTCATCCGAAACGGAGTCACACATGCTTCGCAGAACCTTTCTCGCCGTGGTCGCCTCGGGCGTCGTGGCCCTGCCCGCTTACGCCCAGGACGCCAAGACCCTGAACATCGGCTTTATCTCGACGGAATCGTCGTCGAACCTGAAGACCGCCTGGCAGCCGCTGATCGACGACCTGAGCAAGGCGCTCGGCGTGCAGGTCAAGCCGTTCTTCGCCTCCGACTACGCCGGCATCATCGAGGGCATGCGCTTCAACAAGGTGCAGCTCGGCTGGTTCGGCAACAAGTCGGCCATGGAAGCCGTGGACCGCGCCAACGGCGAGGTGTTCGCGTCCGTGATCGACAAGGACGGCAACCCGGGCTACTGGTCGCTGCTGGTCGTGCGCAAGGACAGCGACCTGAAGACGGTGGAAGACGTGATCAAGCGCGGCAAGGAGCTCTCCTACGGCGCCGGCGATCCGAACTCCACCTCGGGCACGGCCGTGCCGGGCTACTACCTGTGGGCCGCCCACAAGGTGGAGCCGAAGACGCTGTTCAAGGCCGTGCGCATCAGCAACCACGAGACCAACCTGCTCTCCGTGCTGAACAAGCAGGTGGACGTGGCCGTGAACAACACCGAGAACTTCGAGCGCTATCGCATCAACACGGGCAAGAACGCCTATGACGAGGTGCGCGTGCTGTGGAAGAGCCCGCTGATCGCCGCCGACCCCATGGTCTACCGCAAGGACCTGCCGGCCGAGACGAAGAAGAAGATCCAGGACTTCTTCGTCAACTACGGCAAGGGTGCCGATGCTGCGCGCGAGAAGCAGATCCTGACCACGCTGACCTACCAGGGCTTCCGCGTCTCGTCGGACGCGCAGCTGCTGCCCATCCGCCAGATCGAGCTGGCCAAGCAGAAGTCCAAGATCGAGACCGACACCACGCTGGCCGCCGCCGACAAGGAAAAGCAGCTGGCTGACGTGTCTCGCCGCCTGGCCGAGATCGACAAGGCCATCAGCGCCCAGTAAGCCGTACCCCGCCCAGGGCCGATGGCGCGCTGCCATCGGCCCTGGGCCATCTTCACCGTATTCCATCCGATGCCCCCCATGACCGCCACCGCCAAGCCCGGCCTCCCGCCCCCGTCCCCCGCGCCGCACAGCAACGTCCGCCCGTCGCGCACCTCGCTGTCCATGATGCTGGTCTGGGCGATCGTGCTGGCCTTGCTCGCCATGTCCTGGCAAGGCGCCGACATGCGCCCGATGGACCTGCTGCGCGACTCCGGCAACATGGCGAAGTTCGCCGCCGACTTTTTCCCGCCCAATTTCCGCGACTGGCGCAACTACCTCGACGAGATGCTCGTGACCGTGCAGATCGCGCTCTGGGGTACCGCCATCGCCGTGTTCATGGCCGTGCCGCTCGGCCTGCTGTGCTCCGCCAATATCGTGCCGGTGTGGGTCTACCAGCCGGCGCGCCGCATCATGGACGCCTGCCGCGCCATCAACGAGATGGTCTTCGCGATGCTGTTCATCGTGGCCGTGGGCCTCGGCCCGTTCGCCGGCGTGCTGGCGATCTGGATCCACACCACCGGCGTGCTGGCCAAGCTGTTCGCCGAAGCCGTGGAAGCCATCGACCCGCGTCCCGTGGAAGGCGTGCGCGCCACCGGCGCCGGCCCGATCGAGGAGATCGTCTACGGCGTGATCCCGCAGGTGCTGCCGCTGTGGCTGTCCTTCGCGCTGTACCGATTCGAGTCGAACGTGCGCTCGGCGTCGGTGGTCGGCATCGTCGGCGCCGGCGGCATCGGCACCGTGCTCTGGGAGATCATCCGCAGCTTCCAGTACGCGCAGACCTGCGCGGTGATGATCATCATCATCCTGTTCGTGACCGGCATCGACATCGTGTCCGCCCAGATCCGCAAGGTGCTGGTATGAGCGCGGACCGCCTGACCCTGGCACGCATCGAGACGCTGTTCGCCAACCACGGTAAGGACTGGTATGGCGGCGAGGCGATCAGCCAGACCGCCCACGCGCTGCAGTGCGCGCAGCTGGCCGAGCAGGCCGGCGAGCCGGCGGCGCTGGTGGCTGCCGCGCTGCTGCACGACGTGGGCCATCTGATGCTGGCCGAGAGCAGCACCACCGACATGCGCCACCAGGAGGCCGCCGCGCAGGCGCTGGCCGACCTGTTCGGCGCGGAAGTGACCGAGCCCGTGCGCCTGCACGTGGCCGCCAAGCGCTACCTGTGCGCGGTGGACCCGGCCTACTTCGCCACACTCTCGCCGGCCTCGGTCCACAGCCTGGCCCTGCAGGGCGGCCCGTACGACGCCGCGCAGGCAGACGCCTTCATCGCCAGCCCGCACGCCGAAGCGGCGGTGCGGCTGCGCCGCTACGACGATCTGGCCAAGGTAGTGGGTTTGCCGACGCCGGCGCTGGCGCACTATCTGGACATCGCCGCCGGCTGCGCACGGCACGCGTAAGCCACGCGCCCATGGAAAAAGCCCGGGAGTCCCGGGCTTTTTCTTTGCTGTCGACGATCAACAACTCAGTCGTGCCTCACCCCGATCAACCGGGCGAACGACGCCGCCGAGTCATCCAGCGCCCCGCTATTGTCGATCTCGACCAGCTTGCAGCCGGCCGGCACGTCGAACGCCTGCCCCGCGCGCGCCAGCCGTTGCGCGATCGCCGCTTCGGACTCCCGCCCCCGCTGGCGCAGGCGCGCCGCCAGGGCCTCGGGCTTCACGCGCACGTGCACCGCGCACAGGCCCGGATAGCGGGCGACGGCCGTCGGCAGGTACTCGCGCGAGCCATTGACGATGACCTTGAGCCCGCGCGCGAGCCAGTCCTCGATCTCCACGCCGATGCCGTAGTCCAGCCCATGGCTGTGCCAGTGCAGCGCCATGCAGCCGAGCGCCCGGCGGCGCGCGAACTCGTCCGTGGACAGCGCCACCGAGGCCTCGTTGGCATCGGCGGCGCGCGTGATGTAGCGATGGGCCACCACCACGCGGTCCTGCGGGCCCAGCCGCTCGCGCAGCGCGCGCAACAGCGAGTCCTTGCCGCTGCCGGAGGGGCCCATCACGTAGAACAGGCCGTGGCCGTCCGCGTGGGGATCAGTGTGGGGATTGGCGCGGGTATAGATCGTCATGATGCGAGCCAGGCTGCACCGGCGCCATCGCGCGTGCTGCCGTTAAAGCCATAGTGGCGCGCGACGAGGAAGTCGGCGCCGGGCTCGGGCTGCACGAACACGGCGATGCCATCGACATGCATCGGCGCGCTGCAGAGCTGCTGGCTGGCCGGCGCGAGTTGCGCGATCGCGGCGGCTTCCGCAGCAGCGTCGAGCATGCCGGTGAGCGTGATATGGAAGGTGAAGGTCTCGAACACGTAGGGGTAGCCCCACGCCTCGAGCATGCGCCGCTGGGCGGCGCTCAGTTGGTCCGGCTTGCGCTTGCGCAGCTCCGCCTCGGTGGGCGGCGCGCGGAACGGTTCGAAGGCCAGCACGCAGCCATCGGCCAGCGCGTGCATCTGGCGGGCGCCTTCGTGGCTCTCTGTGCCGTCATCGAGACACCACGCGAGGAAGCCGCGCAGCGCGCGCAGCGTCAGCCGGGCGTGGAAGGCATCGACGCCATGCGCGAAGTCACGCGCGGCGGCATCGAGCATCGGGCCATCCGTGCCCGCCGCCAGCCGGAACGGCGGCTTCAGCGTGGCGTGGAGGCCGTAGTGGGCGGGCGCCGCCACCCAGGCGTCCGGGCGCGGCCCGAGGTTCTTCGGCAGTGGCAGCGGCGCGCCGGTATCGGCATCGCGCCCCAGCCACTGCGCGCCGAACGTGCGGAACGGCTCGGCCGGCGCCAGGTAGATCGCGAAGCGCGGTGCGGCCATCGTCATGCGGCCAGACTGCCTTCGTCGCCGTCCGCCGTGTAGCGGGCCTCGGCGATGTCGATCATCGGCAGCACGCGCGTGGCGTGCTTCAGCTCACCGTTGACAATGGTGCCGCACACGCGTGGCAGGCCCGGCACGCTGTCATCGACCAGGATGGCGTCGGCGCGCAGCCCCGGCGCGAGCACGCCCCGGTCGCGCAGGCCAGCCGCGCGGGCCGGGTTGCGCGAGACGAGGTGCCACGCCTCGGCCAGCGAGACCACGCCAAGCTGCGCGAGCTTGAACGCGGCCTGGATCGGCGCGGGGTAGTAATAGTCAGAGGCCAGCACCGTGCACAGGCCCGCCGCCACCATCTCGGTGGCGTTGGGGGCGCCGGTGTGGCTGGTGCCGCGCACCACGTTGGGCGCGCCGAACACGGTTTCGTCGCCGATCTGGCGGGCGAGCTTTGCGACCTCGATGGTCAGCGGGAACTCGGCGATATGACAGCCCTGGCGGTGATAGTGCTGGCGCGTGGCGAGGTCCGGGTCATCGTGCGAAGCCACCGGCAGGCCCGCCGCGCGGGCGGCCGCGATCAGGCTGGACACGCCCGCCGGCACGTCCTGCGCGTTGCGGCTGGCCGTGCGCAGGCGCGTACGGAAGGTCTCGGGGTCGCACTCGGCGCGCTCGGCGTACTGGGCCAGCTTGCTGTCGTTGGCCATCTTGCGCGCCATCATCGGCAGGTGATCGTTGATGGCGAGCAGGCCGACGCGGCCATCGGCCATCCAGGACAGCGCGGTCTCCACGCCGGCGAGGTGATAGGCCTCGAAGCGCAGGTGCACCTTGTGGGAAGCGCCCAGCACCGGCTGCAAGTGCGCCAGGGCATCGAACATACGCAGCGCGTAGGCTTCGCCACGCAGGCCGCCTTCCCAGGAGAGCGTCACGCCGTGGAATTCGGTCGTGATGCCGTGCGACAGCAGTTGGCGGTCCACGTCGAGCAGCGCGCCCGCGTACGGGAAGCTCACGCCGGGGCGCGGCATCACGGCACGCTCGAAGGCATCGCCATGGATGTCGACGATGCCGGGCAGCACCAGCAGATCGCCCGCATCGATGCAGGGGCCGCTCTCGGGCGCCTGCTGCGGCGAGGCGACGCTGCCGTGGTCGAAGCCCAGCGTTGCCGGGCCAATGGCGGCCGCGCCCAGCACACGGCGACCCGTGATGCCGGCCAGCCGCGCCGAATGAGTTTGGTTTGTCGTAGGCATGGGCAACACACTACCCCTGGTTGATGACACTCGCATGTCTACACCGGATGTCTAGACCAATGCGATGCAAGCGCCGCACTCGCGGCGCACCCGGATTCAGTCGCTGTCGGAGACGGTGAGCTGCACCCAGTCTCCGGCAAAGCGGGTCATGCTGTATTGCAGCGGTGCGCCGTCGATGTCCACGTTGAGCGCTTCCACCTGGAGCACCGGCCGCGTCTTGGGCTGGTTCAGCAGCCGCGCCACGGGGGCGCTCGGCATGGCGGCGGTGATGCGCGACCACTTGCGCGTGTAGTCGGCAATGCCGAAGTGCGCCAGCGCGCGCGAGATCGACAGCTTGGCGCGCACCTGCTCCTCCATGCCCGGGAAGCGCTTGGGGTCGAAGTAGTGCTCGGCCACGTCGATGGTCCGCTCCTCGGCCTTGCCCACCATCTGCACGTGCAGCACGTCGGCATTGCGCGCCAGACCGAGGTGCTTGGCCACCTCCGGCGCGCGGATCACCTGGCTGCCCAGGATCTCCATATGCCCGCGCATGCCCTGCGCGGCCAGGTTCTGCGAGAACCGCGTGCGGCGCCCAATGGCGTAGTCGATGGCGTGCTCCTGCACGAAGGTGCCGCGCCCCTGCTCGATGCGCACCAGACCGCTCAGCTCCAGCTCGCCCATGGCGCGCCGGATGGTGTGGCGGTTCACGGCAAAGCGCGTGGCCAGCTCCGGTTCGGGCGGCAGTTGCTCGCCAGGGCCATAGAGCTTGTTGCGGATGTCGTCCGCCAGCGCCTCGCCAATCTGGCGCCACACGGCCACGCCGGAGCCACGTTCGACTTCCCGTTCAGACATCGCTTCCCTCTTTCATCATGCTTTCATCGTCATTCAATACCGTGCGATTGTGCCTCACACGGAGCGCCCGCGTGGCGTGCCCGATCAATCCGCTCCGGGTCGGCCAGCGCGTCATGAAAGCTTCATGTGGCTGTGGTCTAGTATCGCCGTGTTGTGGTATTTTACATCTAAACGTATAGACGTATAGGGGTGATGATGCAAAGCGAAACCAATGCGGCACGCGCCGCATGGCTGCGAACCCTGGCTCTGGCGCGGTCTGACGCGCTGGAAGCGGCCTACGCGCGGCTCGGCGAGGCGGCGGCACTGCCGGCCTACCGCCTGCTGCGCAAGCCGGAGTCGGGCATGGCCATGGTGCGAGGCCGCGCTGGCGGCACGGGCGCCCAGTTCAATCTGGGCGAGATGACCGTCACGCGCTGCGCCGTGGTGATCGAGGATGGCGAAACCGGTGGGACCGCCGGCGTCGCCTATGTACAGGGCCGTGGCACCCGCCACGCCGAGCAGGCCGCCGTGCTGGACGCCCTGCTCCAGTTGCCGGCCTGGCACCAGCGCGTGACGGACCTCGTCCTGGCCCCGCTGGCGCAGGCCTTTGCCGACCGCGCAGCGCAGCAGGCCGCCACCGCCGCGCAGACGCGCGTCGAATTCTTCACGATGGCACGCGGAGAGGACTGACATGCCCACCACGCAATCGAATCTGCCGAACTTCGGCACCCCGGCCGCCTCGCTGCTGCCCGGTTTCGACAATCCGGTCGATGACGCCCAGCAGGTGTTCCGCGCCACGCTGGAAGCCTTCGCCCATCCGGGCCGGCTCGCGTCGCTGCCGGCCACCAGCGGCGTGCCCGAGGGCCTCTCGCCCGCGCTGGCCGCGCTGCTGCTGACGCTGGCCGACCCCGACACGCCGGTCTGGCTGCCCGCTGACGTCTCCGCCCCGGCGCGCGCCTTCCTGCGCTTCCACTGCGGCTGCCCGCTGGTCGATCAACTGGACGCCGCCACCTTCGTCTGCGTGCCGGCCGGCCATGCGATGCCCGCCCTCGCCGACTGCGCCCAGGGCCAGCCGGCCTACCCGGACCGCTCGGCCACGCTGATCGTCGAAGTGGCCTCGCTGACCGAAGGCGACACGCTCACGCTGCGCGGCCCCGGCATCGAGACCACGCAGGCGCTGACCGTCACCGGCCTGCCCGCCGACTTCCAGGCCAGCTGGGCCGCGAACAACGCCGGCTTCCCGCTCGGCGTCGACCTGCTGCTGGCCAGCGGCGACCAATTCTGCGCACTGACGCGCACCACGCACCTGACGCACGGGGAGAACTGACATGTACGTAGCCGTGAAGGGAGGCGAACGCGCCATCCTGAACTCGTACCAGATGCTCGACAGCTATCGCCGTGGCGATACGTCGGTGCCCGAACTCACACTCACCCAGATCCGCGAGCAGATGCCGCTGGCCGTGGCCCGCGTGATGGCTGAAGGCTCGCTCTACGACCCGCACCTCGCCGCCCTCGCCCTCAAGCAGGCCGCCGGCGACCAGATCGAGGCGATCTTCCTGCTGCGCGCCTATCGCACCACGCTGGCGCGCTTCGGCTACACCCAGCCGCTCGATACCGGCACCATGCGCCTGCAACGCCGCATTTCGTCGACGTTCAAGGACGTGCCGGGCGGCCAGGTACTCGGCCCGACCTACGACTACACCCAGCGCCTGCTCGACTTCTCGCTCGAAGCCGGCCGCGACCCGGAACCGCTGCCGCCGTCCGCCCAGCCGCTGGCCGCCGGCATGCCGCGCGTGACGGGCCTGCTGGAAGCCGATGAACTGGTCGAAGCCGACGCCATCCCGCCCGGCGACCCCGCCCCGCCGGACCTGACGCGCGAGCCGCTGACCTTCCCGGCCGACCGCGCCGCCCGCCTGCAGAACCTGGCGCGCGGTGACGAGGGCTTCCTGCTGTCGATGGGTTACTCGACCCAGCGCGGCTACGGCAACTCGCACCCGTTCGCGGCCGAGATCCGCTACGGCACGGCCGAGGTGGAACTGTTCGTCGAGGAACTGGGCTTCGCCGTGACGATCGGCGAGGTCGAGCTGACCGAGTGCCAGATGGTCAGCCAGTTCAGCGGCAACGCCGACGAGGCGCCCCGCTTCACGCGCGGCTACGGGCTGGTGTTCGGCTACAACGAGCGCAAGGCCATGTCGATGGCGCTGGCGGACCGCGCGATGCGCGCGGCGGAGCTGGGCGAAGCTGCCGACGCCCCTGCCAACGACATCGAATTCATGCTCTATCACAGCGACAACGTGGAGGCCTCGGGCTTCGTCCAGCATTTGAAGCTGCCCCACTACGTCGACTTCCAGGCCAACCTGGAACTGCTGCGCCGCCTGCGTGCCGAGCAGGAAGCCGCTGCGCCTAACGCCGCCGCCCCGGCCGCGCCGCATGCCGCCGCGCAAGCCGCTACCCAAGAGGAAACGCTGGCATGACACAGACCATCGCCCATCCGGCCACCGTCGCCCGCGACGATCATTACAACTTCGGCTACCTCGACGAATCCACCAAGCGCATGCTGCGCCGCGCGCTGCTCAAGGCCGTGGCGATTCCGGGCTACCAGGTGCCGTTCGGCAGCCGCGAAATGCCGCTGCCCTATGGCTGGGGCACCGGCGGCATCCAGGTGACGGCCGCCATCATCGGCAAGCAGGACGTGCTGAAGGTGATCGACCAGGGTTCCGACGACACGACGAACGCCATCAACATCCGCCGCTTCTTCGGCCGCGTGACCGGCGTGCAGACGACGGAGCGCACCGCCGAGGCGTCGATCATCCAGACCCGTCACCGCATTCCGGAAACGGCACTGCGCGCAGGCCAGACCATGGTCTACCAGGTGCCCATTCCCGAGCCGCTGCGCTGGCTGGAGCCGAGCGAGACCGAGACGCGCACCATGCACGCGCTGTCCGAGTACGGCGCCATGCACGTGAAGCTTTACGAGGATATTGCCCACCACGGGCATATCGCCACGACCTACGACTATCCCGTGATCGTCAACCAGCGGTACATGATGCGTCCGTCGCCCATTCCGAAGTTCGACAACCCCAAGCTCGACCGCAGCCCCGCGCTGATGCTGTTCGGCGCTGGCCGCGAGAAGCGCGTCTACGCCGTGCCACCGTACACCTCGGTCCGGAGCCTCGATTTCAAGGATCACCCGTTCACGGTGGAGAAGTGGTCGAGCTGCTGCGCCCAATGCGGCGCCACGGACAGCTACCTCGACGAAATCATTACCGACGACGCCGGCACCCGCATGTTCGTCTGCTCCGACACCGAGTACTGCGCCGACCGCCAGGCCGCGCAGGCCGTGGAAGCCGCGGGAGTGTGCCAATGACCGCCACGCCGCTTCTTTCCGTCCGCCACCTCACGCGCACCTGGGACGGCCTGCACGGCTGCCACGACGTCAGCTTCGACCTCTATCCGGGCGAAGTGCTCTGCGTGGTCGGCGAATCCGGCTCGGGCAAGAGCACGCTGCTGCAGGCCCTGTCGATGCAGGCGCCGCCGCAGCGCGGCAGCGTCAGCTATGACATGCGCGAATCGGGCCTGACCGACCTCGCCACGCTCTCCAGCGCCCGTATGCGGCTGCTGGCGCGCACCGACTGGGGCTTCGTGCGCCAGCACGCCCGCGACGGCCTGCGCATGCAGGTCAGCGCCGGTGCCAACATCGCCGAGCGCCTGATGGCCGTGGGCGAGCGCCACTACGGCAATCTGCGCGAAGTGGCCGGCGCCTGGCTCGAGAAGATGGAAATCGATCTGGCCCGGCTGGACGACGTGCCCGGCACGTTCTCGGGCGGCATGCAGCAGCGCCTGCAGATCGCGCGGAACCTCGTCACCCATCCGCGCCTGGTCTTCATGGACGAGCCGACCGCCTCGCTCGACGTCTCCGTACAGGCCCGCCTGCTCGACCTGCTGCGCCGCCTGGTGACCGATCTCGGCCTCGCCGCCGTGCTGGTCACCCACGACCTGGCCGTCGCCCGCCTGCTGGCCCACCGCACGCTGGTCATGCAGGGCGGCCGCGTGGTCGAACAGGGCCTGACCGACCAGATCCTCGACGACCCCCAGCACCCCTACACCCAGCTGCTGGTCTCCTCCATCCTGCAAGGCTGACGACGATGTCCACCGACAACCTCCACACCCCTGCCGAGCGACTGATCGAGGTACGCGGCCTTGGGAAGATGTTCACGCTGCACAACCAGGGCGGCATCCGCCTGCCCGTGCTGCGCGCGATCGACTTCGACGCCGCGCGCGGCGAATGCCTCGTGCTGTCCGGCCGCTCCGGTACCGGCAAGAGCACGCTGCTGCGCTGCCTCTACGGCAACTATCTGGCCACCGAAGGCACCATCCGCCTGCGTGATACCAGCGCCGAAGGCGCGCCGTGGGTCGAGCTGACGCAGGCCCCGGAGCAACGCATCCTGCACCTGCGCCGCCATGTGATTGGCTACGTCAGCCAGTTCCTGCGCGCCATTCCGCGCGTCTCGGCGCTCGACGTAGTGGCGGAGCCGCTCGAACAGCGTGGCACCTCGCACGAGGCAGCCCGCGCCCGCGCCGCCGTGCTCCTCGAACGGCTGAACCTGCCGCGCCGCCTCTGGGACCTGCCGCCGGCCACCTTCTCGGGCGGCGAGCAGCAGCGCGTGAACATCGCACGCGGGCTGATCGGCGGCCATCCGATCCTGCTGCTGGACGAGCCCACCGCTTCGCTCGACGCCGACAACCGCGCCGTGGTGATCGACCTGATCCGCGAAGCCCAGGCCGAAGGCCGCGCGCTGATCGGCATCTTCCACGACGAAGCCGTGCGCGACGCCGTGGCCACGCGCCTGCTGCCGCTGCAACCCGCTACCGCCATCGCCTGACGGACGACCGCCCCCATGACCACCACCTACCTGACCCACGCCACGCTGGTCCTGCCGGACCGCGTGCTGCAAGACAGCGCCCTGCTGATCGAGGATGGCCGCATCGCCGCCATCGAACCCGCGCCGGCTGCCGTGCCGGCCCACGCCACCGTGATCGACCTGCGCGGCCACGCGG
This sequence comes from Cupriavidus sp. 10L45, assembly GCF_056395225.1. Classification (NCBI taxonomy): domain Bacteria; kingdom Pseudomonadati; phylum Pseudomonadota; class Betaproteobacteria; order Burkholderiales; family Burkholderiaceae; genus Cupriavidus; species Cupriavidus sp. 10L45. The sequence goes on along the minus strand of NZ_JBFTJC010000019.1, from coordinate 34,357 downwards.
TCATGCCGGGCCTGATCGATGTGCACTGCGACGCCATCGAGAAGGAAGCCGAGCCGCGCGCCAATGTGCTGTTCCCGCTGGACTTCGCCGTTGCGCAGGTGGACCGCCGCAACGCCGCCGCCGGCATCACCACGCCGTACCACGCGCTCTCGTTCGCCAGCAACCAGTTCGGCGTGCGCAACAACGAGACGGCCGCCACGCTGGTGCGCACCGTGGCCGCGTACCGTGCGAGTAGCCTGGTCGACAACCGCATCCACTGCCGCTACGAGGTGACCGACGCCGCCGCCGTGCCCGTGCTCGAAATGCTGATGGCCGAAGGCGTGGTGGACCTGCTCTCCGTGATGGATCACTCCCCGGGCCAGGGCCAGTTCAAGACGCTGGACGCCTATCTCTCGTACATGATGGGCAACCACGGCATGAGCCGCGAGGAAGCCGCCGACGCCGCCGCCAAGAAGACGGCCGAACTGGACGGCGCGCACGAGCGCGTGAACCGGCTGGTGGCCCGGGCGCACGAGCTGGGCATTCCCACGGCCAGCCACGACGACGACAGCCCCCAGCGCATTGCCGCGATGCAGGCACTCGGCGTGCGGATGAGCGAGTTCCCGATCAACCTGGAAACCGCCCGCGCGGCGAACACGCATGCGCTGCCGACCATCCTCGGCGCCCCCAACGTGCTGCGCGGCAAGAGCCAGAGCGGGTCGATGCGCGCCATCGACGCCATCCAAGCCGGGGTGGGCAACATCCTCTGCTCGGACTACCAGCCGTCCACGCTGATCGCCTCGGCCTACGCCGCGGCGCGGCAGGCCGATCTGCCGCTCAACGAGGCGCTGGCGCTGGTCACCGCCAACCCCGCCGACGCCTGCCTGCTCGACGACCGGGGCCGCCTGGTGCCGGGCCTGCGCGCGGACCTGATCGCCGTGGCTACCGTGGCCGGGCAGCCGATGGTCACGCACACGTGGTCGGCGGGCCGGCTGGTGTTCTCGGCCGGCTACCCGGCTGGCGCGGTGCAGCATGCCGTGCCGCGCGAAGCCATGCGCGAGGTCGCCTGATGGGGACCGGACTTCCCGCCGGGTTAGCCGCCGGACTGGCGCAGGTGGTGGGGGTCAGCCGCAGCCCCGTGCACGGCTTCAGCAAGCCGCGCGAGACGTCCATCCGGCTGCTGCCCGGCATCGGCGTGGAAGGCGACGCCCATGCCGGCACCACGGTCAAGCATCGCTCGCGCGTGGCCGTGGACCCGACCCAGCCGAACCTGCGTCAGGTCCACCTGATCCACGCCGAGCTACACGCGGCGCTGGCGGCGGCCGGGTTCGACATCGGTTATGGGGAACTTGGCGAGAACATCACCACGGCCGGCATCGACCTGCTCGGGCTGCCGGTCGGCACTCGCCTGCGGATTGGCGATGCGCAGATCGAGATCACCGGGCTGCGCAACCCGTGTGCGCAGATCGAGCACTTCCGTGAAGGGCTGCTGAGTCAGGTGGTGTATAAGGACGCGCACGGCGAGATCGTGCGCAAGGCTGGCGTGATGGGCGTGGTGGTGGCGGGCGGCGTGGTGCGGCCCGGTCAGGGTATCGAGACCACCCTGCCGCCGCTGCCGCACAGGCGGCTGGAGCGAGTCTGACAAGTACGAGACCCGGCACGTGCCGGGCATTCTCTCACTATAGATTGCCGGAGCCGGCGCGCTCCTCAGGACTTGTCCCGATCCCCTCCCGCTCGCGTTCCGGCGGCCGTCCTCTATATATATAAGGGAGGCGGGCCGCCATGCATGACGGCCGGATCGCACCGAGGAGCCAGCATGCCGTTCAAACCCACACTGCCAGCCATGCTGGCTGTTTTTTTGTGCGCGGCGTGCACGCCGCCGATGCTGGCCGACCGCTCGGCGCCCATGCAGGGCCCCACCGCCCCCAAGCCCTACCCACCGCCGCCTGAAAGCCGCGCCACGCCCATCGCGGCGCGCGTGATCAACCTGTCTGGCAGTTGCAAGCGCACCGAGGAGGATGGCTTCCGCGAAGACGCGTTGGTCAAGGTCACGGGCAATGCCGTGCAGACGCTGAAATGGAAGCTCTGGGTGTCCCGGAAGGGTTCGTGCACGTTCGATCTGGAGGATTTCAAGCAGGTACAGCAGACGCCACACATAGAACTGCATGCAATTGACGGCAGCGGCTGCAAGCTGATGGTGTGGCAGGACCCGCGCCGGGTGACGCTGGCCCATGCCCGCTGCGAGAAGCACTGCACGCCGGGTATCTACGAGCAGGCGTGGCCGGTGCTGTTCGACCCGAAAAGCGGCGCTTGCGCGGAGATCCGGTAAATCTGACCGGCGCCGCCCCTCGGGTGATCGGAGGAAGTTACTGCTGGGTGGCGAACTGGATGCGGTGCAGGCCCGCGTAGAGCCCGTTGGCGGCGAGCAGTTCGGCATGGCTGCCATGCTCGGCCACGCGGCCCTGCTCCAGCACGACGATGCGGTCGGCGTTCTCGATCGTGGACAGCCGGTGGGCGATCACGAGCGTGGTCCGCCCCACCATCAGCGACTCCAGCGCCGCCTGCACCTGCCGCTCCGATTCCGAATCGAGCGCGGAAGTCGCCTCGTCCAGGATCAGGATCGGCGCGTCCTTGTAGATCGCGCGCGCAATGGCCAGCCGCTGGCGCTGGCCGCCGGACAGCTTCATGCCGTTGTCGCCAATATTGGTTTCCAGCCCCTCCGGCAGCCCCTTGACCGTATCGGTCAGGTAGGCCGCTGCAAGTGCACGCTCCACGCGTGCCATATCGATCGCTTCTCGCGGATGCACGCCGTAGGCCACATTGGCCGCCACGGTGTCGTTGAACAGCACGACATCCTGGCTCACGAACGCAATCTGGCGGCGCAGGTCGGTCAGCGCGAACTGGGCGATGGGCTGGCCATCGAGCAGGATCCGGCCGTCGGTCGGATCGAAGAAGCGGGGTACGAGGTTGACCAGCGTGGTCTTGCCGCTGCCGGACGGACCGACCAGCGCCACCACCTCGCCCGGGGCCACCCGGAAATTGACATGCTGGAGCGCCGGCCGGCCGGCGTCGCCATAGCGGAAACCGACGTCCTCGAACACCAGATCGCCCTTGGCACGTTCCAGCCGCAGGCCTTCGGTCTGCGGCTCGATCGGCTCGTCGATGAGCCGGAAGATCATCTCGGCGGCGGTCAGGCCGCGTTGCAGCGGCTGGTTCAGGTCGGTCAGGTGCTTGAGCGGCGAAATCAGCAGCAGCATCGCCATGACGAAGCCGGTGAAGCCGCCGACCGTAGTCTGGTTGCCCTGGGCCTGGATCATCGCGATGGTCAGGATCACGGACAGCGCCAGCGACGCCAGGAACGCCGTCACCGGCTGGTTCAGCCCGCCCGCCACGGCCATGCGCATCGAATAGCCGCGCAGGCGCTCGGCCATGGCCTCGAAGCGCGACTGCTCGTAGGTCTCCCCGCCATGCAGCTTGACCACCTTGTAGCCGCCGGCGGCTTCCTCGACCACGTACGCGGCCTCGTTGGTCAGCGTCTGGTGGTCACGGTTCAGCCGGCGCAGGCGCCGGTTCACCTTCGACATGACGAAGCCGATCACGGGCAGCAGCACCGCCACCACCAGCGTGAGCCGCCAGTTGGTATAGAACAGGTAGATCAGCAGCGCCAGCACGGTCAGCGAGTCACGCACCAGCGTGATCAACACCCCGGTCAGGATCTGCATCACCTGGTTGACCTCGAAGATCACGGCATTGATCAGCGACGCGGCGGTGTTGCGGTGGAAGAACAACGCGGGCGCCTGCAGCATCCGGCCGAACATCTGCATGCGCATCTTGAACAGCACGCGGTTCGAGATCTGGGCCAGCAGGTAGCCGGACGCGAACTGCGCCACGCCACGGACCAGCGCCACGCCGGTCAGCAGCGCGGGCACATGCCAGAGCTTGCCGGCGTAGTCGCCGCCAAACCCCTTGTCGAGCAGGTCGTTGACAACCTTGGGGATAATCCCCTCGCTGGCGGCCACCAGCGCCATGGCGAGGATGGCCAGCGCGAACACGCGCATCTCGGGCTTCAGGTAAGCCCAGACCCGCTTGAGGGTGTCGGCTTCCTGGGGCGTTTGTTTATTGTTTTCGTTCACGATGACTCCGCCCCGCTCGCACGGGGGGTTGTGCCTGCCAAGACTGCGACTACCGCTAGAATGGCGTTCCAAAAGGGGAACCTTGCAAGCATCTCTATGAAAATCTCTGTCGTACTGATTACGAAAAACGAGGCACACAATATCCGGGAGTGCCTCGAAAGCGTCTCCTGGTGCGACCGCGCGATTATAGTGGATTCGGGCAGCACGGACGGCACCGTGGAGGCCGCCCGCGCCATGGGTGCAGAGGTCTACGAGACCGCCACGTGGCCCGGTTTCGGCCCCCAGAAAAACCTTGCCCTCTCCAAGGCCCAGAGTGAGTGGGTCCTGTCCATCGACGCCGACGAGCGTGTCACGCCCGCGCTGCGCGACGAGATCCTGGCCGCCATCAGCTCCGGCCGGGCCGATGCCTACGACATGCCCCGGCTCTCGCGGTTCTGCGGCCGGTTTATCCGCCACGGCGGCTGGTATCCGGACCGCCTCACCCGCCTGTTCCGGCTGGGCAAGGCCCGCTTCACCGATGACCTCGTCCACGAGAACGTGGTCACCGATGCCCCGGTGGCGCACCTGCGCTCACCGCTGCTGCACTACACCTACGACGACTTCTCGCAGGTGCTGCGCAAGATCGATCAATATTCAACGCTCGGCGCCAAACAGGCCTTCGCACGCGGCAAGACCGCCTCGCCGGCCAGCGCCCTGCTGCATGGCAGCTGGGCCTTCCTGCGGACCTACCTGTTCCGGCGCGGCTTCCTCGACGGCCCGCAGGGGCTCGGCGTGGCGCTGATGAACGGGCAGGCCAGTTACTACAAGTACGTCAAGCTGTGGCTGCTGCACCGGCAGGCAACGGAGACACCCCCGCCATCAACCGATTTGCCACCACGCTGAACTCCCGCGCGGTGGGCCCGAAGCCCATCTGCTCGATATGGACCGCCGCGTGTGCCAGCAGCGCGGCACGCAGCGAGGCATCTCGCAGGCCGCGCCCGATTGCATCCGCCAGCGCCGGCGCATCGCCGACGGGCACCAGCAGTCCCGCCCGGCCCTCGTCAAGAATCTCGCGCGGCCCGGTCGGGCAGTCGGTACTGACCACGACCTGACCCACCGCCAGCGCCTCCAGCAGGACGTTCGGCAGCCCTTCCATCTTCGAACTGAACGCCATCAGGCGCGCGCGCCGGATCCAGGCGTACGGATTCGACTGGAAACCCTGGAACGTGACGCGGTCGGCAATGCCGAGCGACCCGGCCAGCGCCTCAAGCTGCGGGCGGGAGGCGCCATCGCCGACGATGACCAGCCGGTCCTCGATGCCATCCGCCACCAGCCGCGCGTAGGCGTGCAGCAGCGTGGTGAAGTCCTTCTGGCTTTCCTCAAGCCGCCCCACCGACACCACGAAGGGCCCGGCCGGCGCATCGACCGGCGCCTGGGCCTTCTCGCGGATACTGTCCAGATCGATCGGGTTGTAGAGCCGCACGAAGCGGTCCGCAGCCTCGGGAATCAGCGCCTGCGCATCGCGCAGCATGCTGTCGTTGAGCACGACCACGGCGTCGTAGTGCTCGCGGCACTGGCGCCGCAGCTTGCGGAGCTTGCGGCCATGCCCGCGTGCAAGGTGGGCCACGCTGAAATGCTGGTAGCCCATCATCGGCACGGGCAGCTTGCCCGTCAGCCGTGACACGGACATGTCGTAGTCCACCACCAGGTCATAGCCCTGCAGAATCTTGCGGAAGCGCCGATTCATCAGCGGCTTGCGCACCGGTGGCAGTAGCAGTTCCTCGTAGATCTTGCCGAGCGGCCCGAGCTTGCGCTTCTTCTTGAGCTGCCGGCAGTGCGACAGCCAGGCCTCGGGCGCCAGAACGTGGACCTTCACGTCCTTCGGCAATCTCTCAAGAAAATGCGAGGCCAGCTCGTCCGACGGATAGGTGATCGTCAGCCCGATCTCGAACTGGCCGCGGTCCAGCGAGTTCAGCAGCGAGACCAGCGCGGTCTCGATACCCCCATGCAGCAGATGGGTGACGTGGAACAGGATGCGCCGCTTGCCGCCCTGCGTCATCGATCGCACCGCCGCCTCAGCCATAGATCATCCGGACGCTGTCGCCCAGCGCATTGCGGAAGGTGGTCAGGGCGTCGTCCGACGGGGTGACCTGCCATTGGTCGCCCAACGTGGCCTCGCACTGCGCGGTCTTGTTGACGTAGCGGATACGCACCGGCACGCCCGGCGTACGAGCCGTGTTGGCGAGGTACGGCGTCAGCAGTTCGCGCAGCCGCTCGGTGGAGGCGTTGCCGTTGAAGCCCAGGCAGACCGCGTCGGCATACTTGGCGCGCGCGGCCACGAGGTCCATCACCGACTCGGCCGTGAACCGCACGCCGCCGGTGAAGGTATCGTGACGGGCATTGCCCTGCGCGATCAGCAGTTCATCCTCGCGGAACATGTGCCGGTTCGCGTCGAACAGTTCGTTGAACACGGTCATCTCGATCTGGCCCGTGCCGTCGTCGAGCAGCACGATCAGCATCTTGCCGCGCTGGGTCATCTGCGTGCGGATGCCGGTGATGACACCCGCCACGATCTTGCCCCGCACGTCGCGGCCATAGCCGCCGCCGTTGCCCTGTACTTCCTTTTCGAGCCCGGCCAGCGTGCCCTTGACGAAGCGGCGTACCTCGTCGCGCCACGCATCGAACAGATGGCCGGAGAAATAGTAGCCGAGCGCCTGCTTTTCCTCCTGCAGCGTGCGCTTGGCCGTCCAGCGCGGCTCGTCGAGCAGCTCCGGGCGGTGGGCATCGCCGGCGTCGCCCATCAGGTCGAACAGCGACACCTGGTTGGCCGACTCCGCCTTCTGCTCGGCCGCCTCCATGGCGATGGACACCGAGGCCAGCAACTGGGCACGGTTGTCATTAAGGCTGTCGAACGCGCCGGCGCGGATCAGCGCCTCGATCGTGCGGCGATTGACCTGCCGGCGGTCCACGCGCTCACAGAAATCGAACAGGTCCGCGAACGGCTTTTCCTCGCGGGCGCGCAAGATGTCCTCGATGGCGCCCTGCCCCGAGCCCTTGATGCCGCCCAGACCATAGCGGATGGTCTTGGCATCGGTCGGGGCGAAGCGGTATTCGCTGGCGTTGACATCGGGCGGCAGCACGGCGATGCCGTTCAGTCGGCAATCCTCGTAGAGGATCTTGACCTTGTCCGTATCGTCCATGGCCAGCGACATATTGGCCGCCATGAATTCGGCCGGATGGTGCGCCTTGAGCCACGCCGTGTAGTACGCCAGCAGCGCGTAGGCGGCCGCGTGCGACTTGTTGAAGCCGTAGCCCGCGAACTTCTCCATCAGGTCGAAGATGTCGTCGGCCTGCTGTGACGACAGCCCGTTCTTGTCAGCACCCTCGCGGAACAGCTCGCGGTGCTTGGCCATCTCCTCGGCCTTCTTCTTGCCCATGGCGCGGCGCAGCAAGTCGGCGCCACCGAGCGAGTAGCCGCCGATGATCTGCGCCATCTGCATCACCTGCTCCTGGTAGACCATGATGCCGTAGGTCTCCTTGAGCACCGGTTCCACGCGCGGATCGGGGTACTCGACCTTCTCGCGGCCGTGCTTACGGGCGCAGAAGCTCGGGATCAGGTCCATCGGACCCGGGCGATACAGGGCCACGAGGGCGATGATGTCCTCGAAGCGGTCAGGCTTGGCGTCCTTCAGCATGCCCTGCATGCCCCGGCTTTCCAGCTGGAACACCGCCACCGTGTTGGCGGTCTTCAGGATGTCGAACGCGGGGCCATCGGCCAGCGGGATCTGGCTGCAGTTCCAGTCGGCCTTGCTCGGATCCAGCCGGCGGATGTAGCGCTCGGCCCAGTCGAGGATGGTCAGCGTGGTCAGGCCCAAGAAGTCGAACTTGACCAGGCCGGCGGCTTCCACGTCGTCCTTGTCGTACTGGCTCACCACGCCGCTCATGCCGTCGTTCTGGCCACCCTGGGTGTAGAGTGGGCAGAAATCGGTGAGCCGGCCCGGCGCGATCAGCACGCCGCCGGCGTGCATGCCCACGTTCCGGGTCATGCCTTCCACGCGCTGCGCCAGCTCCAGCAACTGGCGCACCTCTTCCTCGTTGTTCTCGCGCTCGGCCAGGACCGGCTCTTCCTTCTTGGCTTCCTCGATCGTGACGAGCTTGCCCGGCTTGAACGGAATCAGCTTGGCCACGCCGTCGACAAAGCCATAGCCGAGGTCCAGCACGCGGCCCACGTCGCGCACAGCCGCCTTGGCGGCCATGGTGCCGAACGTGGCGATCTGCGACACGGCGTCCTTGCCGTACTTCTCCTTCACGTACGTGATCACGCGGTCACGGCCGTGCTGGCAGAAGTCGATGTCGAAGTCGGGCATCGAGACCCGTTCGGGATTCAGGAAACGCTCGAACAGCAGCGCGTACTTGAGCGGGTCCAGGTCGGTAATGCCCAGCGCGTATGCCACCAGCGAGCCAGCGCCCGAGCCCCGGCCCGGCCCCACCGGCACGCCGTTGTTCTTGGCCCAGTTGATGAAGTCCGCCACGATCAGGAAGTAGCCCGGGAAGCCCATCTTGATGATGGTACCGGTCTCGAACTCCAGCCGCGCGTAGTACTCGGGCCGCTGCGCCTCGCGCGTGGCTTCGTCCGGGAACAGCACGGCCAGACGCTTCTCGAGGCCCTCGCGCGCCATGTGGATCAGGTAGTCGTCGAGCGACATGCCGTCCGGCGTGGGGAACAGCGGCAGGCGCGGCTTCCCCAGTTCCAGCGTCAGGTTGCAGCGCCGCGCGATCTCGACGGCATTCTGCAACGCGGAAGGAATGTCCGCGAACAACGCGCACATCTCGTCCTGCGTCTTGAAATACTGGTCGGTCGTGAACTTGCGCGTGCGGCGCGGATTGGCCAGCAGTTCGCCCTCGGCGATGCAGACGCGGGCCTCATGCGCGGTGAAGTCGTCCGGCGTCATGAACTGCACCGGGTGCGTGGCCACCACCGGCAGCTGCATTGCGGCGGCCAGTTGCACGGCCTGCTGGATGTAGGCATCGGTGCCGGGGTGCCCGGCCCGTTGCAGTTCGATATAGAACCGCTGCGGGAACACGCGCGCCCAGTGCTCGGCGGCCCGGCGGGCGCCGTCCTCGTTGCCATTGGCCAGCGCCTGGCCGATATCGCCGCCCATGGCGCCGGACAGCGCGATCATGCCGGTGGCCAGCGGCAGGCCTTCCTCGCCCGGTTCGTCGAACCAGCCCGGCTCGATCTCGGCGCGCCCCTTGTGCTGGTTGCCCAGCCACGCGCGCGACAGCAGCATGCACAGGTTCAGGTAGCCACGGCGGTCCTGCACCAGCAGCAGCATGCGCGCGGGCTTGTCGCGGTCATCGGCGTTGGTCAGCCAGACGTCTGCGCCCACTACCGGCTTCACGCCGTCTCCGCGCGCTTCCTTGTAGAAGCGGATCAGGCCGAAGGCGTTGGCGAGGTCGGTCAGGGCGAGCGCGCCCATGCCATCCTTGGCGGCGGCCTTGACGGCATCCTCCAGGCGGACGATGCCGTCCACGACGGAGTATTCGGAATGCAGGCGGAGGTGTACGAAGCGGGGTGCAGACATAGGGCGCCATTGTACCGGCTCCCCCCGCCTGAAAACTTGAGACTTTTCGGAAAATGAGGGGCTGGGACGACGCCTGGCCCGGTCCGGAGTGCCTGGAAACAGGGTGTCGGCCAGGCCCGCAAGCGGCTATAATTTCGCCTTTCCAATCAGGCAGTTATCGCGCGGCCCGCCGCGCGGTCCGGCAGCACCCATCCCATGCAGATCGTCAATATTTCCGCTTACAAATTCGTCACGCTGGACGACATCGAGACCCTGCGTCCGGAAATGCGCGCGCGCTGCGAGGCGGCCGACCTCAAGGGCACGATCCTGCTGGCGCCCGAGGGCATCAACATGTTCCTGGCCGGCCCGCGCGACGCCATCGACACCTTCATGGCCTGGCTCCACGCCGACGCCCGCTTTGCGGACATCGCGCCCAAGGAGAGCCTGTCGGACAACCAGCCGTTCAAGCGGATGCTGGTGCGCGCCAAGAAGGAAATCATCACGATGAAGATGCCGCTGATCCGCCCCGAAGCGGGCCGGGCGCCGTCCGTGCGGCCCGTGGATCTCAAGCGCTGGCTCGACCAGGGCCACGACGACGCCGGCCGCCCCGTGGTGATGCTCGATACACGCAATGCGTTCGAGGTGGCCGTGGGCACCTTCGAGAACGCGGTGGAATACGACATTGCGAAATTCAGCGATTTCCCGCCCGCCATCGCCGCCCACAAGGCCGAGCTGGAGGGCAAGACGGTGGTGTCATTCTGCACAGGCGGCATCCGCTGCGAGAAGGCCGCCATCCACATGCAGGAAGTGGGGATGGCGCACATCTACCAGCTCGAAGGCGGCATCCTGAAGTACTTTGAGGAAGTGGGCGGTAGCCACTACAAGGGCGACTGCTTCGTGTTCGACTACCGAACCGCCCTGAACCCCAATCTCGAGCCGGCCGGCCCGGTGCAGTGCTTTGCCTGCCGCGCGGTGGTTACGCCTGAGGAACAGCAGCAGCCCAGCTATGCGGTGGGCAAGCAATGCCCGCATTGCGCGACGCAGGCCGGTCAGGCAGCCGCCTGACGCCTGCGTCCCGCCTGGTAATACGCCGAGTTCTTACGCGGCGAGCAGGTGATAGAGGTTGCGCAGCATGCCCGCGGTGGCGCCCCAGATGAAGCGGTGGCCGCCTTCCTCGCGCGGGTACGGCATCGAATAAAACTGACGTTCGCCGTCCGCCCAGCGCAGCAGCCGCCGCTCGTGGCGTGAGGGGTCCATCAGGAAGGCGAGCGGCACCTCGAAGATGTCCGCCACTTCGCCGGCATCGGCCTCGAGCGCGAAGCCGGTGCGCACCAGCCCCACAATGGGGCTGACGTGGTAGCCGGTGCCCGTGATGTAATCAGGGAGCGAGCCGAGCACCTCGATATAGTCCCGATCCAGCCCGATTTCTTCCTTCGTCTCACGCAGCGCCGTGGCGATGCGGTCCGCATCGTAGGTCTCCTGCCGGCCGCCCGGAAAGCTGATCTGGCCCGCGTGGGCGTTGAGGTTGGCGTTGCGTTCGGTCAGCAGCACGGTCAGGCCGTCGGCGCGGTCCACCAACGGCACCAGCACGGCGGCTTCGCGCAGGCCGCGGCTCCGGTCGTAGACGCGCGACTCATCGGTCAGCTCGGGTTCCCAGGCTGGCGGCGATAGCAGGCGGTGGCGGATAAAGTCCGGGCGCATCCGGGGCGCCGAGAGCGGCGCGCGTTGGGCGTCGGTGCCGATGACCGGCAAGGTTTCTGGGTCGAATTTGGGGCGCATGACACCATTGAGTATGACAGAAGCGCGCCATGTCGCGCTGCAGCACACATATAAGCAAAAAGGACACCCGAAGGTGTCCTTTCCGAATCCGATACGGCACCGGTTGCCCGGCGCCGGACGGCATCGCCTTACTCGGCGGCAGCAGCCTTCGCAGCCTTCGAGACCAGCTTTTCCTTGATACGTGCCGACTTGCCCGAACGCTCGCGCAGGTAGTACAGCTTTGCACGGCGCACGTCGCCACGACGCTTCACTTCGATGCCGGCGATCAGCGGCGAGTACAGCTGGAACGTACGTTCCACGCCTTCACCCGACGAGATCTTGCGCACGATGAAGGACGAGTTCAGGCCACGGTTACGCTTGGCGATCACGACGCCTTCGTAGGCCTGCACGCGCTTGCGGGTGCCTTCCACGACGTTCACGTTGACGATCACGGTGTCACCCGGGGCGAACGCGGGAATGGTCTTGTTCGCGGTCAGGCGCGCAATCTCTTCCTGCTCGATTTGCTCGATGATGTTCATCGTTTTTTCTCCATTACCATCATGCCAGCGTTGTATGCCCCAGGACTTGTCCCGGGCCCCGGCAGAGGATGGGGTTTTCATTTGGCGGGAGCGAACTCCCGCCCTGCTTTCGCCGTCCACTCCGACAGAAATTTCTCATCGGCCTTGGACAACAACCCTTGACCACGCGCCGCCTCGATCAAATCGGGACGCTTGCGCGCGGTGTTGGCCAGCGCCTGCTGGCGCCGCCATTTCTCGATCTCGGCATGATGGCCCCCGAGCAAGATATCGGGCACCCGCACACCTTCATATTCTTCCGGCCGCGTGTAGTGCGGACAATCGAGCAGGCCGTTGACGAAACTGTCCTGCACGGCCGACTGCGCATCGCCCAGCACGCCGGGCAGATGCCGCACTACCGCGTCGATCAGCGCCATGGCCGGCAGTTCACCGCCGGACAGCACGAAATCGCCGAGGCTGATTTCCTCGTCCACGCGACGCTCGATCAATCGCTGATCGATCGCCTCGTAGCGACCGCACAACAGCACCAGGCCAGGCCGCTGCGACAGCGACATCACCTTCTCATGCGTGAGCGGGGCGCCCTGCGGCGACATCAGCACCACATGCGGGACTGCCACACCGGCTTCCGCCTGCGCCGCGGCCGCCGCGTCGATCGCGTCGTCCAGCGGCTTGGCCAGCATCACCATGCCAGGACCACCGCCGTAAGGCCGGTCGTCGATGGTGCGGTAATTGTCGACCGTAAAGTCGCGCGGATTCCAGGTGCGCAGCGCGTAACGCTGCTGCTTGGCCGCCCGGCTGGTAATGCCCCAGTCGGTCAGCGCCCGAAACATCTCGGGAAACAGCGTGATTACATCGAACTGCATCCGCGGCCCCTTGGTGTGCTTCGGTACTTCAGTAGTCGAGCCCCCAGTCCACCACGATGCGCCGGGTGGTGGTATCCACCGTGCGCAGGAACGCGTCCACGAACGGCACCAGCCGCTCGCCGGGCTTGCCATCCGGCAGCGTGTACGCCACCTGGAGGATCTGGTGGGCACCATTGTCGATCAGGCCGGATACCTCGCCCAGGGTTTCGCCCTGTTCGTTGAGCACGGCGCAACCGATCAGGTCGACCCAGTAAAACTCATTCTCTTCCGGCGGCGGAAAATCCGCGCGCCGGATCCAGACGCGACGCCCTTTCAGGGCTTCGGCAACATTGCGTTCCGCTACGCCGGTGGCCTGGGCCACCACGGTGCCGCTATGCTCGCGCGACTGGGCAATCTTGACGCAGAGCGCCTCGTCCGGCTGTGCCGGCGCCACCACCACGCCGGCCTGCGGCGCACGAAGCAGCCACCAGCGGCGGGCGTGGAGCAATGCGGAGGCGTCGTCCGCGTGCGGCTGGACCTTGATCCAGCCACGGATGCCATAGGCGGCGCCCACATAGCCCACTTCGACGAGATCGTCGGGCAGGCTGTCGGTGAACAGCAGCGCTGCGGGCAGCTTGCGGGGCTTGGGCGGCTGGCCCGATACCTCGGCCTGCGCCGCGGTACCTTGCCGATTTAACGGCTTGCGGCCGGGGGCGTTGCCAGTCACTGAGACGATGCGTCCGATGCGTCAGGCACGCGCCACAACGGGCCGCGCGCCTTGGCGGCAATCAGGCAGCGGCCTTGGCGGCTTGCTTGACCAGACGGGCAACCGTCGGCGACAGCTGGGCGCCAACGCCTTGCCAGTACGTCAGGCGGTCTTGCACCAGGCGCAGGGTTTCTTCCTTGCCGGAGGCGAGCGGGTTGTAGAAACCAACGCGCTCGATGAAACGGCCATCGCGACGGTTGCGCGAGTCAGCGGCAACGATATTGAAGAAGGGGCGCTTCTTGCTGCCGCCGCGAGCCAGACGGATTACGACCATGGGGTTATTCCTCGAAAAAACGGGGGTGTGCGAACACGAAACGCAAGAGTATAGCCCAGTTCCCAATGCCAAACAAACACTTAGCGCGCAATTCGCGCCGGGCGCGGCCACCGGTGCGCCGTTGGCGCAACATGGCCTGCAGGCACCGTCGCGTAAACCGCGAATCCCGCGCAAACCCCGCCACCGGCGCGACGTTATAAAGCTGGCAAAAATGTCGAAACAATCGGTTACACGGGTAACGGGATTGGCATAGGCGGTCACACGGCGCCTGCGTACCATGAACCCATCTTCCTGACTCTTTCCCTGCTAAGGATCTTGGGATCTCGCATGCTTACCCGCCCCCACCTGCGCCTCCTGGTGGCTGGTACCTTGGCCCTCTCGGGCCTGATCGGCAGTATTGCCGCCAGCCACGCGCAAGTTGCCTTCTGGCACACCGCCCGGGCCGAACAGTCGGCGCGCGTCAACCGCGTTGCCGGCGGATGGGAAATGGCGAGCGTACGTGCCGAAAGCCGGGATCATGTGCGGGCACAGATCGAACGCATGGAGCAGCGGGCGCGCAATGACGACCGCCTGAGCGGGCGCCCGCCCGGTGCGCCGGGCCGCGACGAGGATCGTCCGGTACGGCAGACGTCCGACCGCAGCGTGAATGATAACCCGGGGCGCAGCAACGACATGCGTCCATCCGGCATGGGCCCGGGCTGGCAGGCGCGCAGCCGCGATGGCGGGCGCTGAGTCCCGCGCCTCTCCCCTTCTCCCCTTTCTCGAACGGCCGGAACTCCGGCCGTTTTGCTTGGTCTTTCAAGATGTGCGGGCCTCGTGCCCGCACAGGCTGCCGCCCGGTGCAGTCGGCGATTCCAGACGGGGTTCAACCCCGGCGCCCTCGCAGCGTGCCGTTGTTGCGCAGACGGCAATCGAACTGACCTGCCTCTGCCCGGCACCCACTGGTCCGGCTCCGGCCACTCCGGTCTTGTCCCGATATCCTCACCGGGCGCAGCCTCCACGTACAATGTGACGATTGTCAGCCTCCGTGCCTGCCACATCGCCTCCACAATGCCTACCACCGCAAGCCAAGCCCCTGCCCTCAGCGCCGATGCGCGCCGCCCGGCCCGGGGCAAGTCCAAGCTGATCACCGTCGCCCTGGCCTTCCTGTTCGGCAGCCTGGGAGCACATCGCTTCTATCTGAAGGGCTTCGGCGACAAGTTCGGCTGGGCACACCTGCTGGCCACGCTGGCGGGGGCGATCGGAATTGCGTCGCTGGTGACGGGCGCCGGGTCCACCGCGTTGAACTGGACGTTCGCGGTGGCGGGCGGCACCTCGGTGATTGCGGCATTCCTGACCGCCATCGTGTTCGGGCTACGCCCCGACGACCGCTGGGATGCGCGCTATAACGCACACGACACGCCCACGCGCTCCGGCTGGCCCGTGGTGATCCTGGTCATCCTGTCGCTCCTGATCGGCACCGGCCTGCTCATGGCCGGGCTCGCCATCAGCTTCCAGACGTTCTTCGAGTCGCAGGTGGAGGCGGCCAAGGCGCTTTCCCAATAGTCAGCGCGCACTTTCGCTGCAACCTGACAATGGGATGACATTGGTCAAACGCGCTTCTGCAAATCACCCATACTGGTAAGTCCGAGTACGCACGGAATGGAGCATGGCCCGCCATGGCGGGACGATGCAAAGGAGTGCCCGATGGAACATCCCACGTATGAAGAAGGACGCCTGGCTGCTATCGCAGTCAGGCTGGCCCTGTCGTCGGGCCTGCCGACGACCAGTGCGAAGGCCGCGCTGGAGCTGGCCTGCCGCATGATCGAGGATCAGCAGGCGGCGCCTCAGAACAGCGAACCCTGCCGGTCGTCGGTACCGCGCGGACGCCCGTTGGGCCGGGTCGGCCTGGGCGGGGGCCTGAAGCGCGACGTATCGAGTTCGAACCGGTTGTAACGGAAGCCTAGCCGCTCGGCGGTCTTGTAGAACCGCTGACGCATCAGATCGGCCCAAATCCCCGTGCCGCGCATGCGCGAGGCGAAGTCGGCATCGTAATCCTTGCCGCCCCGCATCTCGCGCACGCGGTTCATGACCCGCTCGGCACGATCCGGGAAATGCGCTTCGAGCCACTCCTGGAACAGCGGACTCACCTCCCACGGCAGACGCAGCACGATGTAGTTGGCGTAGACCGCCCCGGCCTCCCGGGCGGCTTCCAGCACGCGCTCGAGGTCCGGTTCGGTGACGAACGGGATAATCGGCGCCACGCTCACCCCTACCGGAATCCCCGCATCGGTCAGTTCACGAATCGTGCGCAGCCGCCGCGCCGGCGTGGCTGCGCGCGGTTCCAGCGTGCGGGCGATGCCGGCGTCGAGTGTCGTGATCGTCACAGCCCCCACCGCGAGCCGCTTGGCGGCCATGGGCGCCAGCAGGTCGATATCCCGTTCGATCAGTGACGACTTCGTGATCAGCGCCACCGGGTGGTCGGTCTCGTGCAGTACCTCCAGCAGGCTGCGCGTGATGCGCTGCTCGCGCTCGATGGGCTGGTAGGCGTCGGTGTTCACGCCCAGCGCGATGGTCTCGCACCGATACGACGGCTTGGACAATTCTTCGCGCAGGCGCTCGGCCGCATTGGTCTTGGCATAAAGCTTCGTCTCGAAATCGAGCCCCGGTGACAGGTCCAGATAGGCGTGCGTCGGCCGGGCGAAGCAGTAGATGCAGCCGTGCTCGCAGCCCCGGTAAGGATTGAGCGAGACATCGAACGGGATGTCGGGCGAGGCGTTGCGCGACAGGATCGAGCGGGCCTGCTCGAGCGTGACCCGGGTGACGAGCTTGGGCGGCAGCGCGTCATCGGCGGGGGCCGGGTCGTCATCGGCCGGCGCCCAGCCGTCGTCGAACGCCTCGCGCTGGTCGCGCTCGAAGCGTCCCTGGAGGTTGCTGACGGCGCCGCGCCCCTTGCGGGCCACGGGCGGACGGCGGGCGCCCTCGCCCTCCCCGTCGCCGCCGAAGTCGTGTTCGTCACCCATCTTGCATCGAACGGCCTTACTCGCGCTCTTCCACCGAGATGGCCAATGTCTCCTTGATTTCTTCCATCACCACGTAGCTTTTAGATTGGGCTGCGCCCGGCAACTGCAACAGAATGTCGCCGAGCAGACGGCGGTACTCGCTGATCTCGCGAATCCGCGCCTTGATCAGGTAGTCGAAGTCGCCCGAGACGAGGTGACATTCCAGCACCTCGGGAATCCGCAGCACCTCGCGCCGGAACTGCTCGAACATATTGCCCGATTTGTTGCCCAGCGAAATCTCCACGAATACCAGCAGCGCACTGCCGAGCAGCCCCGGATTCAGCCGGGCGTAGTAGCCCATGATGACACCGTCGCGCTCCAGCCGCTTCACGCGCTCGATGCAGGGCGTGATGGTCAGCCCCACCCGCTCTGCCAGGTCTTTCATCGACACCCGCCCGTCGTCCTGGAGCACCGTGAGAATCTTCCGATCCAGCCGATCGAGGCCGCGCACCGGCTGACGTGTCGTTCTCATGACTTTTTCCTGTTTTTCTAATTTAATCGGTAACTAACACTGCTTTGAAGTCAATAGTATAGATACGAATCCTTCTATTCCATTCTTTCGCAGGTCCGGAGTCATCGAGATGCGTGTTCTAGTGCTTGGCAGTGGCGTTATTGGCGTGACCAGCGCGTGGTACCTGGCCCGTGCCGGTCATGAAGTGACCGTCGTGGATCGCGAGTCCGCGCCCGCGCTCGGCACCAGCTTTGCCAACGCCGGCCAGATCTCGCCGGGCTACGCGTCGCCGTGGGCCGCGCCGGGCGTGCCGCTCAAGGCCATCAAGTGGATGTTCCAGGAGCACGCGCCGCTGAGCATCAAGCCTGACGGCACGCTGTTCCAGCTCCAGTGGATGTGGCAGATGCTGCGCAATTGCACGCCGGCACGCTATGCCGTGAACAAGGAACGCATGGTGCGACTGGCCGAGTACAGCCGCGATTGCATCCGCACGCTGCGGGCCGAGACCGGTATTGCCTACGAAGGCCGCCAGCAAGGCACGCTCCAGGTGTTTCGCACGGACGCGCAGCTCGAAGCCGCCGCGCGCGACATCGCCGTGCTCGAGGAAGCGGGCGTGCCCTATCAATTGCTTTCGCGCGAGGAACTCGGCGCGAGCGAACCGGCGCTGGCCGCCGCAGGCCACAAGCTGGCCGGCGGCCTGCGCCTGCCGAACGATGAAACCGGGGATTGCCAGCTGTTTACCCAACGGCTGGCAGCCATGGCCGAATCGCTCGGCGTGCAGTTCCTCTACAACCGCTCGATCGACGGCCTGATGACCCAGGGCGATGCCGTGACCGGTGCCGTGGTTGGCGGCCAGCCGATGTATGCCGAGGCCGTTGTGGTGGCGCTCGGGAGCTGGTCCACGCCGTTCGTCCGCAATGTGCTGCCGGGGCTGTCGAACCTGCCGGTGTACCCGCTCAAGGGCTTCTCGATCACGGTGCCGATGACCGATGCCGCGCGCAGCCCGGTATCCACGGTGCTCGACGAGACCTACAAGGTGGCGATCACGCGCTTCGACGACCGCATCCGCGTGGGCGGCATGGCGCAGATCGTCGGCTACGACCGTTCGCTCGATCCGGCCAAGCGCCGCACGCTCGAACACGTGGTGACGGACCTGTTCCCCGGCGCCGGGGATGTCAGCCGCGCCACGTTCTGGACTGGCCTGCGTCCGATGACGCCGGACGGCACGCCCGTGGTCGGCCCCGCCGGGATTCGCGGCCTGTGGCTCAACACCGGCCACGGCACGCTCGGCTGGACCATGGCCTGCGGCTCGGGCAAGCTGCTGTCCGACCTGGTCTCGGGCACGCAGCCAGCGATTCGCGCCGACGACCTGTCGGTGGACCGCTACCGCCAGCCCGCGCGCACGCACGGCGTGCCGCGTCCGGTGCCGGCCTGATCGTTCCTGATCTCGGACTTCGACGAAAAAAAGGCGACCTTCGGGTCGCCTTTTTTCATCCCCAACGCAAGTTGCGCGTCAGAACTGGTCCACCGACATCGCCTTGACCGGCTCGGCGCCGGCCACGATGGCGTCGCGCAGCGACGACGCCTGCGACAGGATGTGCTCGCCGAAGAAATGCGCCGTGGCGATCTTGGCCTCGTAGAACGCCGGGTCTTCGCTACGCTTGGCATCCGCCGCCAGCATCGCGCGGCCCAGTTGCCAGCCCGAGAACACGATGCCGCACAGCTTCAGGTACGGCACGCTGCCCGCGAACACCGCGTTCGGATCGCCCTTGGCGTTCTCCACGACGAAGCGCACCACGGCCTCGAGCGCCTCGCGACCCCGCTTCAACTGGCCCTGCACCGCCTGGAACGAGGCGCAGCTGTGCTGGCCGAGCGCGGCCTCGGTCTCGGCGATCTTCGCGCAGATCGCGCGCGCCACGGCACCGCCATCGCGCACGGTCTTGCGGCCGACGAGGTCATTGGCCTGGATGGCCGTGGTGCCCTCGTAGATCGGCAGGATCCGCGCGTCGCGGTAGTACTGGGCCGCGCCGGTTTCCTCGATGAAGCCCATGCCGCCGTGCACCTGCACGCCGAGGCTGGTCACGTCGATCGACAGCTCGGTGCTCCAGCCCTTGATCACGGGCACCATGAACTCGTAGAACGCCTGGTTTTCGCGGCGCGTCGCCTCGTCCGGATGCTGGTGGGCGGCATCGCTGGCCGCGGCGGCCACGTAGGCCACGGCACGTGCGCCTTCGATCAGTGCGCGCATCGTCATCAGCATGCGCTTGACGTCGGGGTGATGGATGATCGTCACGGCCTCGCGCGCCGAGCCATCGACCGGCCGGCTCTGCACGCGCTCCCGCGCATAGGCCACGGCGTGCTGGTAGGCGCGCTCGGACACCGCGATGCCCTGCATGCCCACCGCGAAGCGCGCCGCATTCATCATGATGAACATGTATTCGAGGCCGCGATTCTCCTCGCCCACCAGCGTGCCGACGGCGCCGCCGTGATCGCCGAACTGGAGCACCGCCGTCGGGCTGGCCTTGATGCCGAGCTTGTGCTCGATCGACACGCAGTGCACGTCGTTGCGCGCACCGGTCGTGCCGTCCGGGTTGACCAGGAACTTCGGCACGACGAACAGCGAGATGCCCTTGACGCCCTCGGGCGCGGTCGGCGTGCGGGCCAGCACCAGATGGACGATGTTCTTCGCCATGTCGTGCTCGCCGTACGTGATGAAAATCTTGGTGCCGAACAGCTTGAACGTGCCGTCGCCCTGCGGCTCGGCGCGCGTGCGCACGGCGGCCAGGTCCGAGCCGGCCTGCGGCTCGGTCAGGTTCATCGTGCCGGTCCATTCGCCCGCAATCAGCTTGGGCAGGATGACCGTCTTCTGTTCGTCGGTGCCAGCAGTCAGCAGGGCTTCGATGGCGCCATCGGTCAGCAGCGGGCACAGCGCGAACGACAGGTTGGCGCTGTTCAGCATCTCGATGCACGGCGTGCCGACGAGCTTGGGCAAGCCCTGGCCGCCAAAATCGCTCGGATGCAGCACGCCCTGCCAGCCGCCCTCGCCGAACTGGCGGAACGCGTCGCGGAACCCGGGCGTGGTGGTGACCACGCCGTCCTTCCAGCTGCTGGGGTCGAGATCGCCCGCACGGTTCAGCGGGGCCACCACTTCCTCGTTGAACCGGGCCGCTTCCTCAAGCACGGCCTGCGCCGTGTCCGGGGTGGCTTCCTCATAGCCCGGCATCTGGCTGACGGCGTTCAGGTCCGCCAGTTCGTTCATGACGAACAGCATGTCCTTGAGCGGTGCGCGATAGGTCATCGAAGTCTCCTGGATCTTGTAAAAAAGCCGCTCGCGGGACGCTCCCGGAACGGCTTCATTCTTCTTGTTGTGGCGCCGGCGCCCGTACCAGACAGTACGGGGGCCGGCGCGGGGCCAGACCTCAGCCCAGTGCTGCCACCAGCTCAGGCACCACGGTGTTCAGGTCGCCCACCAGGCCGTAGTCCGCCACCGAGAAGATCGGGGCTTCGGCGTCCTTGTTGATCGCGACGATCACCTTGGAGTCCTTCATGCCGGCCAAATGCTGGATCGCGCCCGAAATACCGACCGCGATGTACAGCTGCGGCGCGACGATCTTGCCGGTCTGGCCGACCTGATAGTCGTTCGGCACGAAGCCGGCATCCACGGCCGCGCGCGAGGCGCCCAGCGCGGCGCCCAGCTTGTCGGCCAGCGGCGTCAGCACCTTGGTGTAGTTCTCGCCCGAACCCACGCCACGGCCACCGGAAACGATGATCTTGGCAGCGGTCAGTTCCGGACGGTCGCTCTTGGCCACTTCGCGCGAGACGAATTGCGAGATGCCCAGGTCGGCCACGGCCGGCAGGGTCTCGACAGCAGCCGAGCCACCTTCGGCGGCAGCCGCGTCGAACGCCGTGCCGCGCACCGTGATGACCTTGATCTTGTCGGCCGACTTCACGGTGGCAATGGCGTTACCAGCGTAGATCGGGCGCTCGAAGGTATCCGGTGCGTCGACCTTGGAGATTTCCGAGATCTGGGCCACGTCCAGGCGGGCGGCCACGCGCGGCAGGATGTTCTTGCCGTAGGGCGTTGCCGGCGCCAGGATATGGCTGTAGTCGTTGGCGATGGCCAGGGCCTGCTCGGCCACGTTCTCGGCCAGGCCGTCGCCGAAATAGGCGGCATCGGCCAGCAGGACCTTGGTCACACCGGCGATCTTGGCAGCGGCATCGGCGGCAGCCTTGGCATTGGCGCCGGCTACCAGCACGTGGACGTCGCCACCGCACTGGGCGGCAGCCGTCACGGTGTTCAGCGTGGCGGCCTTGATCGATTGATTGTCGTGTTCAGCAATGACGAGTGCAGTCATGTTTTCTCTCCCCGCGCTCAGATAACCTTGGCTTCAGACTTCAGCTTTTGCACCAGCGTGGCCACATCGGGCACCATCACGCCTGCGCTGCGCTTGGCCGGCTCCACGACCTTCACGGTCGACAGACGCGGGGCCACATCCACACCGAGGTCTTCGGGCTTCACGGTTTCCAGCGGCTTCTTCTTGGCCTTCATGATGTTCGGCAGCGTCACGTAGCGCGGCTCGTTCAGGCGCAGGTCCGTGGTCACCACGGCCGGCAGCTTGACCGACAGCGTTTCCAGACCGCCATCCACTTCACGGGTCACCGATGCCTTGCCATCCGCCACCACCACCTTCGAGGCGAACGTGGCTTGCGGCAGGCCGGCCAGCGCGGCCACCATCTGGCCGGTCTGGTTCGAGTCATCGTCGATGGCCTGCTTGCCCAGGATCACCAGTTGCGGCTGTTCCTTGTCGATCAGTGCCTTGATCAGCTTGGCCACGGCCAGCGGCTGCAGGTCTTCGTTCGATTCCACCAGGATGCCGCGATCGGCGCCGATGGCCATCGCGGTGCGCAGGGTCTCCTGGCATTGCGTGACGCCGCACGACACGGCGATCACTTCGGTGACGACGCCAGCTTCTTTCAGGCGCACGGCCTCTTCCACGGCGATTTCGTCGAACGGGTTCATGCTCATTTTGACGTTGGCCAGGTCGACGCCCGAGCCATCCGACTTCACGCGGACCTTGACGTTGTAGTCCACCACCCGCTTGACTGCGACGAGTACTTTCATGCGCTCACTCCACTGATAGCTGATAGTCCAAAGATTTGAATCGCTCGCCATTATAACCACCGGGGTGGCGCAGCTTTAGTTTTTCGAACGATCGTACTATTTTATAGACAAAGAATTGCCGGGGCTAGCCCGGCAACTGAAGAAATCTGCGCCCATTGTGCCGCAGGATGCCCCGCGTGCACAGGGTTTGGACGATTTCCTCGAAAATCGTCCCGGACCGGCGCCCGATTGATGATTACCAGGCGGTGATCACCGACTCCTTGTAGGTGTTGGCGATGTACTGCTTCACCTCGGCCGAGTGGTAGGCCTTCACCAGCTTGGCCACCCACGGCTTGTCCTTGTCCGCCGCGCGGATGGCGATCAGGTTCGCGTACGGACCCTTCGGGCCTTCTGTGGCGATTGCATCACGCGTGGGGGACAGGCCGGCGGACTCGGCATAGTTGCCGTTGATCGCGGCGGCGTCCAGGTCGTCGAGCGAGCGCGGCAGCTGGGCGGCGTCGAGTTCGACGATCTTGATCTTCTTCGGATTTTCCACGATGTCCAGCGGCGTGGCCTTCAGACCGGCGTCCGGACGCAGCTTGATCAGGCCCTTGGCCTGCAGCAGCAACAGGCCGCGACCGCCGTTGGTCGGATCGTTCGGCACGCCCACGCGGGCGCCCTGCTTGATCTGGTCCAGCGACTTCACCTTCTTCGAGTACACACCCATCGGGAACGTGACCGTGAAGCCCACGTGCGTGAACTTGTAGCCGCGATCCTTGATCTGGGCTTCCAGGTACGGCAGATGCTGGTAGCTGTTGGCGTCGAGGTCGCCAGCGGCCAGCGCGGCGTTCGGCTGGATGTAGTCGCTGAACTCCACCACCTGGATGTTCAGGCCGTCCTTGGCCGCCACCTTCTTCACCTGCTCCATGATCTGCGCGTGCGGGCCGCCCGTCACGCCAACCTTGATCGGCTTTTCCTGCGCCAGCGCGCCCGTGGAAACGGCCAGGCCCAGCGCCACCGCTGCGGCAGTCTTCAGCAAATTACGACGTTGCATTTTTGATTTACCCCTAGTTTCCCTGCGAATTGAAACCCATCAGCGATGGCTGATGCGGCGCACGAGCCAGTCGCCAAAGCTCTGCACGGCCTGTACGAAGACGATCAGGATCACCACCACGGCGACCATGACCTCGGTGATATAGCGCTGGTAGCCGTAGCGGATGCCCAGGTCGCCCAGCCCGCCGCCGCCGATGGCGCCGGCCATGGCCGAATAGCCGACCAGGCTCACGAAGGTGATGGTCAGGCCGGCCACGATGCCGGGCATCGCCTCGGGCAGCAGCACCTTCCAGACGATCTGGCGCGTGGTGGCACCCATCGATTGCGCGGCTTCCACGAGGCCCTTGTCCACCTCGCGCAGCGCCGCCTCGACCAGCCGGGCGATGAACGGCACCGCCGCGATCGTCAGCGGCACCACAGCCGCCGTCGTGCCGATCGACGAACCGACGATAAAGCGCGTGAACGGGATCACCACCACCAGCAGGATGATGAACGGGATCGACCGCACCGCGTTCACGACCACGCCGATGGAGCGGTTGAACAGCGGATGCGACAGCACGCCGCCCCGGTTGGTCAGGTGCAGCAGCACGCCCAGCGGCACGCCGAACAGCGCGCCCACCACGCCCGAGATCGACACCATCAACAGTGTCTCGCCGAACGACGCCAGGAACAGGTCAAACATTTCAGACCACATGTTCGATCTCCTCCACCACGACGCCCTGCGTCTGCAAATACTCCATCGCCGCGCGCACCGCGGCCGGCTCGCCCGTGGCCATGATCGCCAGCGAGCCGAACGCCTGCCCCTGGATCTCGTCGATATGGCCGTGCAGGATGTTGAAGTCCAGTCCGTGCTGGCGGATCGCCTGGGCCAGCACCGGCTGGTCGACGTTCTCGCCCGTGAAGGCCAGCCGGTAGACGTGGTCGCGGCCGTTGCCGAGCCGGCTTTCCACGCGCTTGAGCACGCTGGCCGGCAGTTCCTGGGCAATCACGTCGCCGATCATCGCGCGCGTGACCTCGTGCTGCGGGCGCAGGAAGACGTCGATCACACGGCCGCTTTCCACCACCTGACCGGCCTCGAGCACGGCCACGCGGTCGCAGACCTGCTTGATGACCTCCATCTGGTGCGTGATCATGACGATGGTCAGGCCCAGCTCGCGATTGATCTGTTTGAGCAGGTCGAGGATTGAGCGCGTGGTCTCGGGATCCAGCGCGGAGGTGGCTTCGTCGGACAGCAGCACCTTCGGCTTGCTCGCCAGCGCGCGCGCAATGCCCACGCGCTGCTTCTGGCCGCCGCTGATCTGCGCGGGATGGCGGTCGCGCAGCGCCGACAGACCCACGAGGTCCAGCAGCGGCAGCACCGTCGCGGCAATCTCGGCCTTGGTCTTGCCGGCCAGCTCCAGCGGCAGCGCCACGTTGTCATAGACCGTGCGCGACGACAGCAGGTTGAAATGCTGGAAGATCATGCCGATTTCGCGGCGCGCCGCGCGCAGGCGGCTGGCATCCATCGCAGTCAAATCGTGGCCGTCGACGATCACCCGGCCGGCGCTGGGCCGGTTCAGCAGATTGATGGCACGCACCAGCGTGCTCTTGCCGGCCCCGCTTCGGCCGATGATGCCGAAGACTTCACCGGGCGCGATGGAGAGGCTGACATCGCGCAGCGCATGCACTTCCCCCGACCCGCCGGGGAATCGCTGCGAGAGTCCTTGCAGTTCGATCATGGAAAGAGAAAAGAA
The DNA here is from genome assembly GCF_056395225.1 of Cupriavidus sp. 10L45. Classification (NCBI taxonomy): domain Bacteria; kingdom Pseudomonadati; phylum Pseudomonadota; class Betaproteobacteria; order Burkholderiales; family Burkholderiaceae; genus Cupriavidus; species Cupriavidus sp. 10L45. Next base: position 9,147 of record NZ_JBFTJC010000019.1, on the reverse strand, counting down.
AACGGCAACAGCGTGGGGTCTCCAGCGTTGTTGCCGCGCATTATTTTTCTGAAGCTCGCATTTTATGCGATCCGCTTCATACCTCAAACGAGATTTTTTCGATCGTCTTATGCGCTGGGAGCATATAGAAGCACCGTCAATCGCATTTTTGCGAATTACGGGTCACTTGGATCGATGATCTTTGTTCGTATTCACCCTTCCATCATCACCTTCAGGTGCGCGAGCACGCTCCGCCCCAGCGCGCTGAGGTTGTAGCCCCCCTCCAGGCAGCTCACGATGCGGCCCTTGGCGTGCACGCGCGCTACTTCCATCAGCCGTTCGGTCATCCAGGCGTAGTCCTGCTCGACCAGGCCCATCTGGCCGAGGTCGTCCTCACGGTGGGCATCGAAACCGGCCGAGATGAACAGCATCTGGGGCCGGAACTCGTTCAGGCGTGGCAGCCAGATCGTCTCCACCACCTCGCGCACGGCCATGCCGTTGGTATAGGCGGGCAGCGGGATATTCGACATGTTCGGCGCAATGTGCTCCGTGCCGCTATACGGATAGAACGGGTGCTGGAAGAAGCTGCACATCAGCACCTGGGGGTCGTTGCGGAATGCCGCCTCGGTGCCGTTGCCGTGGTGGACATCGAAATCGATCACGGCCACGCGCTCCAGACCATGCGCGACCAGCGCGTGACGGGCGGCAATCGCCACGTTGTTATAGAAGCAGAAGCCCATGGCGCGGTCCGGCTCGGCGTGGTGGCCCGGCGGGCGCACGCAGCAAAACGCGTTTTCCAGTTCGCCGGCCATCACGGCGTCGGTGGCGGCCACGGCGGCGCCGGCCGCGTGCGTGGCGGCGGTCAGCGTGTGGCGGTTCATCGTGGTATCGGGATCGATCGCGTGGTAGCCGCTCGCGGGGCTCACGGACGCCAGCTGGGAGACGTAGTCGGGCCGGTGCACGCGCTCGATCTGCTCCTCGGTGGCGGCCGGCGCGTCGCGGCGGTCCAGCAGCCCGTCCAGCCCGTGCGAGATCAGGTGATCCTCGATCGCCTGCAGCCGTTCCGGGCATTCCGGATGGAAATGTCCCATCTCGTGCAGCTGGAATGCGGGATGTGTGTAATAGCCCGTTGGCATTGTCGTTTCCGGGTCAAGTTTGTCTCCAATCGATACGTTAGCACATGACGTGCCACATCATCCGTGGGCCGGCGGGGTCGCTGGCGCCGGGAGGCATCCGCTATACTCGGTGCGACTTGCAAAGGACAACATGACCGACAAACAGCGCTCCATGCGCCGCCCGCTGCTGGGCGCCGCACTCACCGCTGCCGCATTGGGCCTGTGCGGCGTTTCTCCTCGACTGATGGCTGCCGGCAAGCGTCGCGTGGCCGTCCGGGAAGAAGAAATCGAACCGGGCCGCTATCGAAATCATCCGCAAACCCGTGCGTTCATCGACGACATGGTGGCCCGCCACGGCTTCCCGCGCGCGGAGCTGGACACGTATTTCAGTCAGGCCGTGTATTCGGCCACGGTGTCGCGGCTGATCATGCCACCGAGCACGCCGGGCCGGAAGAGCTGGCGGACGTACCGCTCGCGCTTTATCGAGCCGATCCGCATCAACGCCGGCGTGCGCTTCTGGCAGGAAAACCGCGACACGCTGCGCCGCGCCGAGGCCGAATTCGGCGTGCCGGCGTCAGTCATCGTCGGCATCATCGGCGTGGAAACCATCTACGGGCGCGATATGGGCACGTTCCGCGTGCTGGATTCGCTCTCCACGCTGGCCTTCGACTATCCGGACACCCCGAACCGCGACGCACGCACCCGGCTGTTCCGCGAGCAGTTGGCGGACTACCTGCTCTGGTGCCGCGAGACCCGCACCGATGTCTATTCGGTACTCGGCTCGTACGCGGGCGCGGTGGGCATTCCGCAGTTCATGCCGACCAGCCTGCGCGAGTACGCGATCGACTATGACAAGGACGGGCACGTCGACCTGCGCAACAGCGCCGTCGATGCCATTGGTAGCGTGGGCCGCTTCCTGCAGCTGCACGGCTGGGAACAGGGCCGGCCCGTGATCTGGCGCATTGCCGGCGACGAAGGCAGCCGGGGCATTGCCGTGGCTGCGGCAGACGGCGAGCCGTGGCCCACGCGCACGCTGAACCAGCTCACCCGCGCCGGGTTGCGCGTGGACGAGCCGATCGACCTCCAGCGCGAAGGCGAGACCGGCGTGCTGGTGGTGGACTTGCCCACGCCGGACCAGCCCACCGAGTACCTGATCGGCCTGCGCAATTTCTACGTGCTCACGCGCTACAACCGCAGCTTTTTCTACGCGCTGGCGGTGTACCAACTCGGCGAGGCAGTCAAAGCGGCGATGGGCTGATCGCCACCCCCCATTCGCCGACCCCAAATCCCCGTCCAGGCTCTGTCTTGCCGGGGATTTTCTTTTGGCCTATAGTTACCCATATGGCTAACTATCAAGCGACAGTCAGCGAGGTATTTCACGCGCTCGCCGACCCCACCCGCTGTGCGATTGTCAGCGCACTGGGCGGCGGCGCGCAGTCGGTGTCCACGCTGGCGGCGCCATTCGACATGGCGCTGCCGTCGTTCATGAAGCACCTGACCGTGCTCGAGCGTAGCGGCCTGATCCGCACGCACAAGCTCGGGCGCACCCGCACGTGTGAGTTGTTGCCGGAGCGGCTCTCGCAGGCTGAGCAGTGGATCGCCGAGCAGCGCGCCGTCTGGGAGGCCAGGTCCGATCGCATGGCCCAATTCGTCGAACGTCTACATCAGGAGGAGCAAGCCCATGTCAAACAGCCCAGCCGACAACGCTGAATCCCGCGACCTCGTCATCTCCCGCGTGCTGCGCGCGCCGCGCTCGGCACTGTGGCGCGCCTGGTCGGATCCGGCATTGCTCAAGGAATGGTGGTGCCCCAAGCCCTGGACGACCGAGGTGCTGGCCTTCGACCTCCAGCCCGGCGGCGCCTTCCATACCATCATGCGCGGCCCCGACGGTGGCGTGAGCGACAACCCTGGCAGCTTTCTCGAAGTGGTGCCGCAATCGCGCCTTGTCATGACGTCGATGCTGACGGGCGGCTGGCGTCCGGCCAAGCCGTGGCTCGGCTTCACGGCCATCATCACCATGGCCGACGAAGGCACGGGCAGCCGCTACACCGCCACGGTGATGCACCCCGATGACGAAACGCGGGACCAGCACGAGAAGCTGGGCTTCTTCGACGGCTGGAACACCTGCATCACCCAGCTCGACGACTTCGCGCTGAACTTGCGCTAGATAGAAAAAGGCCCCGGCAAACGCGCGGGGCCTTTACTCGTACGAGAAACGCGGGACCGATCAGGCCGGGAATACGCCGGTCGACAGGTAGCGGTCACCACGGTCGCAGACCACGAACACGATCGTCGCGTTTTCCACTTCCTCGGCCACGCGCAGCGCCACGCACAGCGCGCCGGCGGCGGAAATGCCGCAGAAGATGCCTTCCTCGCGCGCCATGCGGCGGGCCATGTGCTCGGCGTCGGCCTGCGACACCGGCTCCTGGCGGTCTACGTACTTCGGATCGTAGATCTTCGGCAGATAGGCTTCCGGCCACTTGCGGATGCCGGGGATGCGCGAGCCTTCGGCCGGCTGCGCGCCGACGATCTGAATCGCCGGGTTCTTTTCCTTGAGGAAGCGCGAGACGCCGGTAATCGTGCCCGTGGTGCCCATGGCGGACACAAAGTGCGTGATACGGCCCTCGGTTTCCGCCCAGAGTTCCGGGCCCGTGGTCTCGTAGTGCGCCAGCGGATTGTCCGGATTGGCGAACTGGTCGAGGATCACACCCTTGCCTTCGCGCTCCATGGCTTCGGCGAGGTCACGCGCGTACTCCATGCCGCCCTTGACCGGCGTGAGGATGATCTCCGCGCCATAGGCCGACATGCTCTGCCGGCGCTCGAGGCTCAGGTCCTCCGGCATGATCAACACCATGCGGTAGCCGCGGATGGCCGCAGCCATGGCCAGCGCGATGCCGGTATTGCCCGAGGTCGCCTCGATCAGCGTGTCGCCCGGCTTGATGCGGCCGCGCGCCTCGGCACCACGGATCATCGACAGCGCGGGACGGTCCTTGACGGAACCGGCCGGGTTATTGCCTTCGAGCTTGCCGAGAATCACATTGCCGCGCGCCTCGATGGCGGCGCCGGGGATGCGCTGGAGTCTGACCAGCGGCGTATTGCCGATGGTGTCTTCGATCGTCTTGTAGGCCATGGTGCAGGGGAATGTCGCGGGAGGGGGTGTCGCCAATGTCTTTGTTGTCGCGGGTCATTGTAATGCACCCACCTTACCCGCACCGGCAGGGCGGGCATTCCCCCACCCCAGCCGGCCCCGCCATGCCGCCGAATCAGTGCGGCAGCGCGGTTTCTTCGTCGCGGCCCTTGCCCAGCAGGTGATACAGCAGGATGGCGCCGAACGTGGCCGTGCCGATGCCACCGAGCGTCATGCCACCGAGCTTCAGCGTCAGGTCGCCAGCGGCCACGGTCAGCGTGGCCCCCACCGTGATCAGGTTGCGCGAGCTGGAGAAATCCACGCCGTTCTGCACCCAGATCCGCCCGGCCGTGGCCGAGATCAGGCCGAACACGACGATGGTCAGGCCGCCGATGACCGGGCCCGGAATCGTCAGGATCAGCGCGCCGAACTTCGGCGAGAAGCCGAGCAGAATGGCCACCGCCGCCGCTACCACGAAGATCAGCGTCGAGTAGATGCGCGTCACCGCCATCACACCCATGTTCTCCGCGTACGTGGTCACGCCCGTGCCGCCGCCCGAGGCGGACAGCATCGTGGCCACGCCATCGCCGATGAACGCGCGACCGATATACGGGTCCAGGTTGCGGCCCGTCATCACGCCGATGGCCTTGATGTGGCCGAGGTTCTCCGCCACAAGCACGATCGCCACCGGGGCGATCAGCAGCATCGCGCTCGGCTCGAACACCGGCGCCGTGAACGCGGGCAGGCCGAACCAGCCGGCCGCAATCACGCCCGAGAAGTCGATGGCCTTGCCCATGCCCATCACATTGGTGGCGATGTAATACGCGAGGTAGCCAGCCAGCCCGCCCAGCAGCACCGGCAGGCGCCCCACCATGCCCGGCGCGCGCACGGCGATCAGACCCACGGCCAGCACGGTCAGCAGTCCGATCCAGGTATCGAGCGGCGCGGCGCTGACGGCCTTGACGGCCACCGGCGCCAGGTTCAGGCCAATCGCTGCAACGATGGCGCCGGTCACCACCGGCGGCATCAGCTTCTCCACCCAGGCGTAGCCGACCGCCTGCACGATCAGGCCGATCAATGTGTAGACCGCCCCCGCCGCGATGATGCCGCCGAGCGCCACCGGGATATTCAGGTTCGGCCCGCTGCCGGCATAGCCGGTGGCCGCGATGACCACGGCGATGAACGCGAAGCTCGATCCCAGATAGCTCGGCACGCGCCCGCGTACGAACAGGAAGAAAATCAGCGTGCCGATGCCCGAGAACAGGATGGCGATATTCGGATTGAAGCCCATCAGGATCGGCGCGATGGCCGTGGAGCCGAACATCGCCACTACGTGCTGGATGCCCGCCAGAATCGTCTGCCCCGCGGGCAGCCGCTCGTCCGGGCCGATCACGCCCGATGTCTTCAGCCGCCATTTCGGTAGGAAGCCCGTGTCCTCGCCATTCGCCATGTTGTTTTCTCCCTGTTATCGACGTCGCGCATGATACTCCGCGCCGCCCTGGCCGCGAAGCGACCGGGCCGGCGCCGGCCGACAAGGAAGCACAACGCATACCAGCCCCGGGCTGTTGACGCCCCGGGCCTGGTCTGCCGCATGGCGTCAGCGGGCCGCCTTCTGCGTCGATGGTGCCGCGCTGGCCTTTGCCTTGGGATCCTTGCGAGGGGGCGGCGCAGCCTTGCCGAACGTCAGCCCGGCGGCCTCGAGGTTGGCCACCGACTTCGGCCCCACGCCGGGCACCCGGTCCGCGAGGTCGCCGGCATCCTTGAAGGCGCCATGCTTCTCGCGCTCATCGAGGATCCGCTTGGCGGTAGCCGGCCCGATGCCCTTCACGCCGGTCAGCGCGGCTTCGTCCGCCACGTTGACGTCCACGTTGGCATAGGCCGCGCCGCCGAACGCGAGCGACACCAGCAGCGCCACGAACATCCGGCGCATGCACTGGATCAGGGAAACATCGAAGGGATTGCGCATCAGAAAACTCCTTTCCTTATTGGACTCAAGGCTCCGTGCCGGGATGGCGACGGAGCCTTGTCAGGATAGGAGCGGGTGACGGCTAGACGCGTAGTCGGCCACAATCGTTCACAACATCCGCGCGGATGTGTGGCCAACTGCAACGAGGATGTTGCAATCGGCGGTCGGAAACATCCGAAACGGTCAGCCGTTACGCTCGAGCAGCCACTTGCAGTAGCGCGAGACGCCTTCCTGCACCGTGAGGAACGGGGCGGTATAGCCCGCCGACCGCAGGCGCGACACATCGGACTGCGTGAAGCACTGGTACTTGCCGCGCAGCGCGTCGGGGAATTTCACGTATTCGACCAGCCCTTCCTGCACCATCTCCTCCAGCGAGAGCGGCGGCTTGTCCTCGATCTCGCGCAGCGTGTTGACCACGCTGGCGGCGATGTCGTTGAACGGCTGCGAGCGGCCGGTGCCAAGGTTGAAGATGCCGGACTTTTCCGGATGATCGAGGAAGTACAGGTTGACCTTGACCACGTCCTCCACGGACACGAAGTCGCGGCTCTGCGTACCCGGCGCGTAGCCGTTGTACTCGCCGAACAGCTTCACCGAGCCCTCGGCGCGGAACTGGTTGAAGTGGTGGAACGCCACCGAGGCCATGCGGCCCTTGTGGTACTCGCGCGGGCCGTACACGTTGAAGTAGCGGAAGCCGACGATCTGCGAGTGGGCCGCCGGCAGCCGGCGCCGCACCACCTGGTCGAACAGGAACTTCGAATAGCCGTACACGTTCAGCGGGCGCTCGTACTCGCGGTCCTCGCGGAACATCGTCGACGCCCCGTAGGTGGCCGCCGACGAGGCGTAGAGGAACTGCGTGCCCTGCTCCAGGCAGGCTTCCATCAGCGCCAGCGTGTAGCGGTAGTTGTTCTCCATCATGTAGCGGCCGTCGGTCTCCATGGTGTCGGAGCACGCGCCCTCGTGGAACACCGCGCGGACCTTGCCGAAGTCCCCCCGCGCAAAGCGCTGGACGAATTCCGACTTGTCGAGGTAGTCGGCGATCTCGCAGTCCACGAGGTTGCCGAACTTCTCGGCGCGGGTCAGGTTGTCGACCGCGACAATATTGGTCTCGCCGCGCTCGTTCAAGCCCTTGACGAGGTTGCTGCCGATAAAGCCGGCGGCGCCGGTCACGATGATGGTCATGGTAGTTTCAGACTCGAATTTCGGACTTTTACGACACGCGCCTCAGGCGCCGAACAGTTCGGGATACGTGACAACGGCGGTACCCAGCTTGCCGACCACGATGGCGCCGGCCCGGTTGGCGTGCTGCACGGCTTCCTTGAGCGGCACGCCGGCACCGATCATCGTGGCCAGCGTGGCGATCACGGTATCGCCGGCCCCCGATACATCATAGACTTCGCGCGCCTGGGCCGAGACATGAAGCACCTCGGCCTCGGTGTAGAGCGTCATGCCCTCCTCCGAGCGCGTCAGCAGCAGCGCTTCAAGCTGGAGCGAGCGGCGCAGGTTCTGGGCGCGGATGGTCAGGTCCGCCTCGGTCTTCCAGGCGCCCACCACGGCACGCATCTCGGCACGGTTCGGCGTGATCAGCGTGGCACCCCGGTAGCGCGAGTAGTCGTCGCCCTTGGGGTCCACCAGCACGGTGCGGCCGGCCGCGCGACCCGCCTCCACCATGCGGCCGACGTGCGCCAGACCGCCCTTGCCGTAGTCGGACAAGACCAGCACCTGATAGTCGGCCACCAGAGTATTGAAGCGCTCCTGTACCGAAGCCAGCACTTCGTTGGCCGGCGCGCTCTCGAAATCGACGCGCAGCAACTGCTGCTGATGGGCCAGCACGCGCAGCTTGATCGTCGTATTGAGGGTGGGATCGCGTTGCAGGTAGGGCTGCACGTGGCTCTCGGCCAGCAGCGCCTCGAGCGTGCGGCCCGGCTCGTCATCGCCGATCACGCCGAGCATGCCTACCCGGGCGCCCAGCGCCGCGGCATTGCGGGCCACGTTGGCGGCGCCGCCCAGGCGCTCGTCACTGCGCTTGACCTGCACCACGGGCACCGGCGCCTCCGGGGAAATGCGCTCCACGTCGCCAAACCAGTAACGGTCCAGCATCATGTCGCCCACCACCAGCACCTGCGATTGTCGAATCTGGTCCTGCGAAATCTGATTCTTGCTCATAGGGTCTCAGCGCATCGAGGCAGAGCGCCCGATCGCGTGGTATTCGATGCCGGCTGTCGCCATGGCATCGGGTTCGTAGAGATTGCGGCCGTCGATAATGACCGGGGTCTTCAGCTTGGCGCGGATGGCACTGAAATCCGGGCTCCGGAAGACCTTCCACTCGGTCACGATCACGAGCGCGTCGGCGTCCTCGAGGACATCCATCTGCGCCTCGCAGAAGTGTACTCGCCCCGCGCCGCCTTCGATGTCCGCAAGATCTGTCTCGATCACACGGCGCGCTTCGGGCATCGCCACCGGGTCGTGCACGCGCAGCGCGGCGCCGCGCGACACCAGTTCGCGCGCCAGCACCCGCGACGGGGCTTCCCGCATGTCATCGGTATTCGGCTTGAAGGCGAGACCCCAGATTGCGAAGGTCTTGCCCGTCAGGTCTTCGCCGAAGCGCTTGATGACCTTGTTGGCCAAGACCTGCTTCTGGGCGTCGTTGACGGCCTCCACGGCCTCCAGCACCCGCATCGGCTTGCCGTACGACGTGGCCGTGCGCATCAGCGCCTGCACGTCCTTCGGGAAGCACGAGCCGCCGTAGCCGGCGCCGGCGTACAGGAAGCTGTAGCCGATGCGCGGGTCGGAGCCGATGCCGAGTCGGACCAATTCGATGTCCGCACCGACCTCGTCAGCCAGGTTGGCCAGCTCGTTCATGAAGGAAATACGCGTCGCCAGCATCGAATTGGCCGCGTATTTGGTGAACTCGGCCGAGCGCACATCCATATAGAAGGTGCGCTCGTGGTTGCGGTTGAACG
>NZ_JBFTJC010000018.1:0-83729 GCF_056395225.1 Cupriavidus sp. 10L45 | reverse complement strand
GTGGATCGTGCCGGCGTCGATGTCCATGCGCATCGCCGACAGGAACCCGCCCGGCTGCACCACCGTGCCCGTCACCACATTCCAGCCGCCCTGCGCCTTGTACGCATTCGTGCCGATGTCCACCACGTTCGGGCTCAGGTCCAGGCTGCTCGCCTTCACCTGCAACAAGTCACCGGCCGTGATCTGACCGCTGTTGCGCAGTTGCCCGTCGATGTCCAGGCTGACGTTCTGCCCGCTGATCGTGCCGCCGTTGGGCGTCGCCAGCGCCTGGACGTAGCCGTCCGGCAGGTAGACCTGCGGCACCAGCGCGTTCACGCTGCCGCAGGCCGTGCTGGCCACCGTGCAGCGCGGGTCCGGGACGGCCTGCTCCACGTACCAGAGCATCGGCTTGTCCAGCGCGTGCATCTGTTCGTCGGTCAGCGCCGTGCCCAGCGCTATGCTGTGCTCTTTGGCGTAGTCCGCCGCGTTCTTGTACAGCGCCAGCTTCTCCTGGTCATCGACCGAGAGATTGTTCTGGCTGTCCCATGCCAGCCCGCTGACGAAGCTGTCCTGCCCGGTCTGCTGCAACGCGGCCTGATTCAACTTCTGCGATTCGGTGTACGGGTCGTAGTAGAACGTGACGTTGCCCGGCCGCAGTTCCGGCGGCAACTGGCCCAGCAGGCTATCCGGCGTCACGCCGGCCAGCACGCCCGTCGCCGGGTTCGGGTTGACGTATTGGGCACGGCCGCCGGTGTTCGTCGGCGCTGTCAGCGGCGTGCCGTCCGGCTTGGCGTTGAAGTGCCAGTCAACGGTGGCCGGCCCACCCGCCGTGGGCGCGGCAGGCGTCGCCACGATGACTGGGGTGAATTGCCACGGTTCGGTCGGGTCCGGTGTCGGCGTCGCAGGCGGCAGCGAGCCGGCCGGCACCGGCGGCGGGCCGAGTGAAATGACTTGAGTCGGCGCCGATGGCCGCCCGGCCGCCGCCGGTGGCTTGCACGCTGACGTTGCGGCCGCCGCTGATCAACGCGCCGTGGTTGTGGGATTTGCAGAGCCGCGCCTGCCCCCCTAGAACAACTCCCCCTCCCCACCCCCACTCGGCCAGGCCGACCGGAACGCATGGGGATGCATAACGACCCCTGCCGCGTCCAGCTGCGCCGTGGATAGCACGAGGTGGCGCGCCAGCCAGTCGTGGAGGCTGCGCAGGAAGCGGATGTTGTCGAGGTTGTTCGAGGCGGCGATCAGGCGTTCCAGCTTCACGTGGGCCGTGTAGACGTCGAGCAGGTTCAGCATGCGGAGCTTGGCTGGCGTGGCGGCGCTGCGTTCGATGGCCAGCACGCGCGTCACTTGCGCGTTGGAGAGCGCCCCGCCCTGGGCGATCTGCTGGTAGAGGTCTTCCAGCGCCGGGAAGCGCACCGTGGGCTGTACGCGCGGCACGGCGGCCACCTTCTCCATGCGTAGCACCACGTAGCGCGTGGCGGCGTTGCGGCGGGCGAGTTCCTGCTCGGCGGCGGTGGCCTTGCGGCTGCGGCGCGGGGGCGGGATGTCGGTGAAATCGGGGAGGCGCGGCACGGCGTCGCGCTCGGTGTAGTCGGGCACCTGTTCAAGCCAGGCCGGCTCGGGCAGCGCGGCGCGGGCACAGTCGGCGCCGAAGGGGTATTCGTGGCCATCCGGCCCGCGCAGGATATAGGCGTGGCCCTCGGGAAAGCCGTGGTGGCGGCCGCCCTTGGCGCCGCGCGCGTGGCAGCGGGTGTTGGCGGGATCGACGAAATCCTTGCGAACGGGTATCCAGCCGCCGGGCGGGGCCTGCTTCATGGTGACGAGGGGTAAATCCGGGGAACGGGCGCTATTGTCGCACCGCGCGCCCCGCCGCCACCATTTATCGTTACTTCAGCATGAAGGCCATGGCCGAGCAACAGTTCAGCATGCGCACGGCGGCCTGCACGGTGGGCGCCGTAAAGGCCAGCGTCACGCCGTCCACGCGCTCGAAGGTCGGCCACTGGCAGAACAGGTCGGCGTAGGCGGAGGACATGGTTTGCAGCCGGCAGTTGACCGGGCCGGCCAGTTCCAGGCAGCGGGCCTCGGGATGGGCGATGGCATTGCGCGTCACGGCCTCCGCCGCGTGGGCGATGGCATCGCGCGCAGTCGCCGGTGACAGCGTGGTGCCGCTGCCCTGCCCGCCGGCCGTCTTGGTCTGCACGTAGCGCACCCAGGGCATCAGCGGCTGGGTTTCGGCGATGAACACGTCGTCGCCGCTGGCCAGCAGCACGGGCACGTCGAACTCGCCGGCCAGTGCGGCATAGATGCCCGCCTCGCCCAGCTCCAGCCCGTTGAACCAGACCCGTGCGAAGGCGCTGCTGTTGATGGTGTGCGCCAGCACGCCCCGGCCCTGTGCGCGGCTGTGATAGCCGATCATGAACACGCCGTCGCAGTCGTGCTCCACGCCGGCCATCATGCTCAGGTAGCGCGGCTTGCCGAGCACCAGTTGCGCACGCGGGTCGATCTGTTCCGGCAGCAGGTTGCGGAAGCCGCCGTGCGAGTCGTTGACCAGCACCTCGGTGGCGCCGCCCGCGAAGGCGCCCTGCACCGCCGCGTTCGCCTCGGCCGTCATCCAGGCGCGGGCGCGCTCGTACTCGCCGTTGCCAGCGCGCGTCTGCTCGGTGTGGAATACGCCCGCCACGCCTTCGATATCGGCGGAAATCAGAATCTTCATATCAGGTCTCGGAGAGATCCGGCAGCAGCTCGCGCAGCGCCGCGCGGTGGTGGCCGTCGCGGCCGGTCACTGGCTCGGCATGCCAGAGGGCGTGGACGATGGCCTGCTCCACGCTGTCGGCGGCGGCCCGGAACAGCGGGTCGAGCCGCGATTCGTGGACCATCGGCACGGCAGGCATCGGCACATCGGCCAGATGGGGCACGGTGTAGGCCGTGGAAAAGGCCAGCGCGATGTCGCCGGAGCCATGGCCGAAGACCGACCCGGTACGCGCGAGGCCGGTGCCGGCGCGCAGCGCCAGGCGCCGAAGCTGCCGGGCGTCGAGCGGCGCATCGGTGGCCACGACCATGATGATCGAGCCCTTCTCCGTCTCGGTCTTGGCAGCCAGACGCTCGGCCAGCCTGGAACCCACGGCCTGGCCCGCATAGATCAGCGACTCGGCCGTGCCGAAGTTCGACAGCACCATCGCGCCGACGGTATACCCACCCGCCAGACGTGACGCCGTGCCGATGCCACCCTTCACCCCGAACGACGACATCCCACGCCCGGCGCCTACGGCGCCCTGCGCCACCTCGGCCCCGGCAGTCGCCAGCGCCCCGGCGTAGTCGGCTTCCTGCACCGCCATCGCCTGGATATCGTTCAGGTAGCCGTCATTGCATTCGAAAACCAGCGGATTGACCGTGGGCCAGCCGCGCCCGATCTCGGGGTTCTCCGCAATCGCCGCGCGGATCTGCGCCTGCGCCACGGTCCCCACGCTGAACGTGTTGGTCAGCGCGATGGGCGTCTCCAGCACGCCCAGTTCCTCCACCTGCACCAGCCCGATGCTCTTGCCGAAGCCATTGAGCACCACGGCCGCCGCCGGCACCTTGTGGGTGTAGACGTTGCCGGCGTGCGGGCGGATCACGGTCACGCCGGTCTGGCAGGCGCCGTCCGCCAGCGTGCGATGGCCGACGCTCACGCCCGGCACATCGGTGATCGCGTTGCGGGAGCCGGCCGGCAGGTTGCCGACCACGGGGGGCGCGTTGGCGGTCATGCGGGCATCACCGGCGGTCGATCTTCGGATCGAGGGCGTCGCGCAGCCCGTCGCCGAGCAGGTTGAACGCCAGCACGGTCAGGAAGATGGCCAGGCTCGGGAAGATGGCCACGTGCGGCGCGGTGACCATGTCGGCGCGCGCCTCGTTGAGCATCGCGCCCCATTCCGGGGTGGGCGGCTGGGCGCCGAGGCCCAGGAACGACAGCCCGGCGGCCGTGATAATCGACGTGCCGATCCGCATCGAGAAATACACCACGATGGACGACACCGTACCCGGCAGGATGTGCCGCATCAGGATGGTCCAGTCGGACGCCCCGATACTCCTGGCCGCCTCCACATAGGTCAGCCCCTTGAGCATCAGCGTGTTGCCGCGCACCAGCCGCGCGAACGCCGGCACGCTGAACACGGCCACGGCGAAGATCACGTTGGTCATGCCATTGCCGAGGATGGCCACGATGCCGATCGCAAGCAGGATGCCCGGGAACGCGAACAGCACGTCCGACAGGCGCGTCACGATGCGGTCCCACCAGCCCTCGTAGTAGCCCGCCATCAGGCCCAGCACGGTGCCGATGATGGCGCCGATGATGACCGAGAAGAAGCCGGCCGCCAGCGAGATACGCGTGCCGGCCAGGATGCGGCTGAAGATGTCGCGGCCGAGCGAGTCCACCCCCATCCAGTGGGCGGCGGACGGCCCGGCGTTCAGCGCGTCGTAGTCGAAGAAGTTCTCGGGGTCGTAGGGGACGATGTACGGCGCCAACACCGCAATCACCACCAGCATCAGCACGAAGGCGCCGGCCACCAGGGCCAGGTGCTGCTTGCGGAACTTGCGCCAGAACTCGGTCCAGGGCGTGCGGACGGCCTCCGGGGCGGTACTGGGGGATGCTGCCGCGGCGGGCGTGGAAAGCTCAGTCATGCCGGCCTCTTACTTGTAGCGGATGGTGGGATTGATCACGGTGTAGAGCATGTCCACCACCAGGTTGATCAGGATGAATTCGAGCGAGAACAGCAGCACCTCGGCCTGGATGACCGGGTAGTCGCGCATTTCCACGGCGTCCACCAGCAGGCGGCCCAGGCCGGGCCAGTTGAACACCTTCTCGACCAGGATGGAGCCGCCCAGCAGGAAGCCGAACTGCAGGCCCATCATCGTCACGACCGGGATCATCGCGTTGCGCAGCGTGTGCTTGATGACCACCACGGTCTCGCGCACGCCCTTGGCCCGGGCGGTACGCACGAAATCTTCCTGCAGCACCTCGATGAACGAGGCCCGCGTGAAGCGCGCCATCACGGCGGCCACGGCGGCGCCCAGCGTCAGCGAGGGCAGGATGTAGTGCTTCCAGCTATCGGCGCCAATCGACGGCAGCCAGCCCAGTTGCACCGAGAAGACCTCCATCAGCAGCATGCCGAGCGCGAAGGCCGGGAACGAGATGCCCGACACCGCCAGCGTCATGCCGAGCCGGTCCGGCCATTTGTTGCGCCACACCGCCGAGCCAATGCCGATGGCCATGCCGAAGATGACTGCCCAGACCATCGACGAGAGCGTCAGGTACAGCGTGGGCAGGAAGCGCTCGCCAATCTCCTCGGAGACCGGGCGCTTGGTGCGCAGCGAGGTGCCGAATTCCCCCTGCAGCGCGTTGGTGAAGAAGCGCACGAACTGCTCGGGCATCGGGCGATCCAGTCCCAGGTCCTTGCGCACCAGTTCGACGGTGGCCATGTCGGCTTCAGGGCCGGCGGCCAGCCGCGCCGGGTCACCGGGCAGCATGTGGACGAACAGGAACACCAGCACTGCCACGAGCAGCAGTGTCGGGATCACGCCCAGGAATCGTTTGAGGAAGTAATTCAGCATCTGGCTACCAGGAATTGAGACCGCGGGCCACCCGCCCATGCCCCCGCATCTCGGGCGGGCGGCCAACACGGCTTACTGCGTACGACTGTAAGGACGACTTACCGCGACTACAGCTACCACTTCGGCGGCGCTTGGTGGCGCCGTCTTTATATTTGCGCCCCTCCCCCGCAAGCGGGAGAGGGGCGCAAAACGCTTACTGCTTGATGTCGATCTCGTCGAAGTTGAACGAGCCGTCAGGCATCACGTAGGCGCCGCTCAGGCGCTTGGAACGCGCGAACAGCACCTTCTCCGTGATCAGGAACGCCCACGGGGCATCCTTCCAGATCCGTTCCTGGGCGTCCTTGTACAGCCTGGCCTTCTCGGCGCGGTCCGTCGTGCGCAGCGCGCCGGCGATGTCCGCATCGACCTGGTCGTTCTTGTAGTACGCCGTGTTCAGCAGCTTCGGCGGCATCGATTCCGAGGCCAGCAGCGGGCGCAGCGCCCAGTCCGACTCGCCCGTCGACGACGACCAGCCCACGTAGTACAGGCGCACGCCGGCGTCCTCAGGCTTCTGCACCGACTCCACGCGCTCCACGCGCTGGCCGGCTTCCAGGGCCTGCACCTGCGCCTTGATGCCCACCTGTTGCAGCTGCTGCTGCACGAACTGGATCACCTTCTGCGCCGTGGTGTGGTTGTAGGCCGACCACAGCGTGGTCTCGAAGCCGTTCGGGTAGCCGGCTTCCTTCAGCAGCTCGCGCGCCTTGGCCGGGTCATACGGCCACGGGCCCAGCTTCTCGGCGAAGTCCACGCCCGGCGGCACCACGCCCTGGGCCGGCACGGCGTAGCCGGCGAAGGCCACCTTGGCCAGCGCTTCCTTGTTGATGGCGTAGTTGATGGCCTGGCGCACCTTCGGGTCATTGAACGGCTTGACCTGGGTGTTGAACGACACATAGCGCTGGATGATCGACGGACCGTCGATCAGGTCCACCTTCGGGCTGGCCTTCAGCACGGCGGCCTGCTCGAACGGAATGCTGAACGCGAAGTCCGCCTCGCCCGTCTGCATCACGGCCGAGCGGGTGTTGTTGTCCACCACCGGCTTCCAGGTGATGGTGTCGATCTTCGGGTAGCCCGTCTTCCAGTAGCCGGCAAACTTCTTGCCCTTCAGGTAGTCGGTCTGCTTCCATTCGACGAACTCGAACGGACCGGTGCCCACCGGGTGGAAGGCGATTTCCTTGCCGTACTTCTTCAGCGCGGTCGGGCTGATCATCACGGCCGACGGGTGGGCCAGCACGTTGATGAACGGCGAGAACTGCTCCTTCAGCGTGATCTTGACCGTGGCCGGGTCCACCACCTCGGTCTTGGCCACGCGGTTGAACAGCGTGTAGCGCTTGAGCTTGTTGGCCGGATCGGTCACGCGGTCCAGGTTGGCCTTGACGGCGGTGGCGTCGAAGGTGGTGCCGTCGTGGAACTTGATGCCCTTCTTGAGCTTGATCGTGTAGACCAGGCCGTCCTTGGTCACGTCGTAGCTGTCAGCCAGCACGTTGACCAGCTTCAGGTCCTTGTCGAAGCCGAACAGGCCCTGGTAGAACGACTTCACGGCTGCCTGCGACAGCGTGTCGTTGGCATCGTACGGATCGAGCGTGGTGAACGTCGAGTACACGGCCATCACGGCGTCCTTGGCCGCGAACGCCGGGCTGGCGCCCAGCATGCCAATCGCGCTCATCGCCACGGCGCCGGCGATCAGGCGCGGCGAAACCATACGGGTAGACATATTTCTCTTCTCCTGTTGGAAAAAATCAGTACTGCGTGATGACTAGACTCAAGACTTGATAAAGGCTCAATACGCGCCGCCAACCGGGTGCCGGGCCACGAAGTGCCCGTGCGCGCCGCTGCCGGCCACCGCCACCAGTGGCTGCACCACCGGCTCGTCGCCCACTGCACGGATCGGGCTGGGGATTTCATCAGAAAGCGGCTCGCGCTTCACATGGCGGCGCGCCGGATCGGCAATCGGCACCGCCGACATCAGCTTCTTCGTATACGGGTGCTGCGGATTCTCGAAAATCGCGCGGCGCGGGCCGATCTCGACGATCTGGCCCAGATACATCACGGCCACGCGATGGCTCACGCGCTCCACCACGGCCATATCGTGGGAGATGAACAGGAAGGCGACGCCAAGCTCGCGCTGGAGGTCGAGCATCAGGTTCACGATTTGTGCCTGAATCGACACATCGAGGGCGGACACCGATTCGTCGGCCACCACCACCTTGGGGTTCAGCGCCAGCGCCCGTGCAATACAGATGCGCTGGCGTTGGCCGCCCGAGAACTCGTGCGGATAGCGCGAGGCGTGGGCGGGCGTCAGGCCCACCTTTTCGAGCAGCCACGCCACGCGGGCTTCGGCTTCGCGGCCGCTGGCCACCTTGTGCACCAGCAGCGGCTCCATGATCGAGTAACCCACCGGCACGCGCGGATCGAGCGAGGCGAACGGGTCCTGGAAGATGAACTGGATATTGCGGCGCAGCGCCTGCAGCGCCGGGCCCTGCATCTGGCTGATGTTCTGGCCGGCGAACTCGATCGTGCCGCTCTGGGCATCCACCAGACGCAGCAGCGAGCGGCCCGTGGTGGACTTGCCGCAGCCCGATTCGCCCACCAGCGCCAGCGTCTCGCCCGGGTACAGGTCGAAGCTGACCTGCTCCACCGCATGCACGCGGCGCGTGACCCGGCCGAACAGGCCGCCCGGGACGTCGAAGCGGGTGACCAGATCACGCACGCGCAGGATCGGCTCGGCGCCGGCGTGGACGGTGTCCTGCGGCACCTCGGCCTCGGGCGCGGCCACGTCGTTCACCTGCACCAGCGGGAACTTGGCCGGCAGATCCTTGCCGGACATCGCCCCGAGCTTCGGCACGGCGGAGAGCAGCGCGCGCGTGTACGGGTGGGCCGGCGCGTGGAAGACCTCGTCGGAGGTGCCTTCCTCGACCTTCTCGCCCCGATACATCACCAGCACGCGGTCGGCCACCTCGGCCACCACGCCCATGTCATGGGTGATGAAGACCACGCCCATGTCCATCTCGGCCTGGAGGTTGCGGATCAGCTGCAGGATTTCGGCCTGGATGGTCACGTCCAGCGCCGTGGTCGGCTCATCGGCAATCAGCAGCGCCGGCTTGCACGACAGCGCCATGGCGATCATCACGCGCTGGCGCATGCCGCCGGAAAGCTGGTGCGGGAAGCGGTCCAGCACGCGGCGCGCCTCAGGGATGCGTACGAGTTCGAGCATGCGCAGCGCCTCGGCGCGCGCGGCGGCCTTGTTCTTGCCCTGATGCAGCCGGATCGATTCGGCGATCTGCTCGCCCACCGGAAACACCGGGTTCAGCGAGGTCATCGGCTCCTGGAAGATCATCGCCACGTCCGAGCCGCGCACGGAACGCAGGGCGGCATCGGGCGCGCGAGCCAGGTCCAGCACCTCGCCGCCGCGCCGGCGCAGCAGCATGCTGCCGTTGGCGATCTTGCCGCCGCCATGCTCCACCAGCCGCATCAGCGCCAGCGACGTGACCGACTTGCCCGAGCCGGACTCGCCCACCACGGCCAGCGTCTCGCCGCGATCGACGTGGAAAGAGAGGTTGCGCACGGCCTCGACGGTCCGCTCCGAGGTGGCGAAGCGGACGGACAGGTTGTCCACCGCGACGACGCGTTCAGGGGGAAGTACGAGGTTTCGATGCGTAGAGGTGTTGGCCATGCGACTTGTCCGATGTGCTGCGATTGCTGCGTTCTACTGCGATTTGCTACGAAAGACTTCGAATTTGCGGGGCTGCGGGCTGACGACGATCAACCGTAGATCAGCACGCTGACAGGCTCGCCCACGCGCGCCACGCCGCGGTACATGCCCTCGGTGTTGAACGGCAGCGTGACGTTGCCCTGCCGATCCACGGCAATCAGGCCGCCCCGGCCCTGAATGGCGACCAGCTTCTCCATCACCACGCGGCGCGCCGATTCTTCCAGCGACAGCCCGGCGTAGCGCATCTGCGCGGACACATCGTGCGCGGCCACGGTGCGGATGAACATCTCGCCGGTGCCGGTGGCGGACACGGCCGCCACGTCATCGGCATAGCAGCCGGCGCCGAACACGGGCGTATCGCCCACGCGGCCCACCTGCTTGTTGGTCACGCCGCCGGTAGAGGTGGCGGCAGCCAGGTTGCCCTGGGCGTCGCAAGCCACCGCGCCCACCGTGCCGAACTTCTTGTCCGGATCGATCGGATCGGTGCCAGCTTGCGCCGCCTTCGCTGCCAGCGCCGCCGCGTCGTGGTCGAGCAAGGCCATGCCGGTGCTCGCCTGCGCGCGCTGCCACTGGTCGTGGCGGGCCTGCGTGAAGTAATAGTCGGGGGAGACGAGTTCGAGCCCCTGCGCCTCGGCAAACGCCTCGGCGCCGTCGGCGGCGAACAGCACGTGCTCGCTGTGCTCCAGCACGGCCCGCGCGGCCAGCACCGGGTTGCGCACGCGCGTCACGCAGGCCACGGCGCCAGCGTTGCGCGTGGCGCCGTCCATCACGGCGGCGTCCAGCTCGAACGTCCCGGCGTGGGTCAGCACGGCGCCCTTGCCGGCGTTGAACAGCGGGCAGTCCTCAAGCAGGCGCACCGCTTCGGTCACGGCGTCGAGCGCGCTGCCGCCCTCGGCCAGCACGCGTTGGCCGGCCAGCAGCACCTGCTCCAGCGCAGCGATGTATTCGCGTTCACGGTTGGCATCCATGGCGGCACGGGTAATCGTGCCGGCGCCGCCGTGGATGGCAATGACAGCCTGGGTCATGACAGCTTTCACTCAGTAGATTCGGAAGATTTCGAGGTGCCCCGCTCGCGCTGGCCCGCACCGGGTGCGTCGTAGAGCCAGGGGAGCAGGAATTCGGTCATCTCGGCCGCCGCCTTGACGGAGCGCGCCGAGCGATAGGCCACGGCACCGCACAGCGCTTCGATCAGCGCGAGCACCGTGGCATCGGAATTCGCGGAAAGACGATTGCCGGCGTTGGCATACAGCGCGATATCGGCCAGCGGTGCCAGCGGCGAGGTCGGGCCATCCGTCAGCGCCAGCAGCCTGCCGCGATGGGCCTTCACGCGCTTGGCCAGCACCATGCTGTCCGTCACATATCGGGGAAAGGCGATGGCGATGACCAGGTCTTGCGGCTGGAGCTTGAACAGTTGCCGCGCCGCGTGCGACGCGCCGCCCACCGTCGACACCGACGTCACCATGCGGCAGTGCATCTCCAGCCCGTGCTGGAGCAGGCCGGCCAGGAAGCCGCTCGCCCCGAAGCCCATCACATAGACGCGCTCGGCGGCGAGGATGGCATCGACGGCCCGCTCGCAGGCCTCGGCATCGAGCGCGCGGCGCGTGGCTTCGAGGTTGCGCGCGCCGTCGTCCAGCGCGGCGGCGAAGACCTCGGCCACCGTCGTCGGGCGGGCCAGTTCGTCGCGCAGGCGCTCCACCGGGGCCAGCGTGGCCTCGAAGCCGCGCACGAGTTCGGCGCGGAACTGCGGATAGCCTTCGAAGCCGAGCGCCCGGGCAAAGCGGTTGGCCGTGGCCACGGACACATCCACGGCCGTCGCGAATTCGTCGATGCGCATGGTCGCCGCGCGGAACAGGTTGTCCAGCACGTACTGCGCCATGCGCTGGTGCGCGGGCGTCAGCGTGGGCAGGCTGCGGGCGATGCGTTCGGAAATCGACTGGCCTTCGGGCATGTCTGGGGAAAGAACCGGTTCAGGGCGCCGCGCGCACCATCCCGGAAAGTCCTTTGATGAAAAGGCACTTTCCCGGTGCGGCGGTCTATGTAAATAAATTTACACGCAAACCCCGTACCAGGAGAACCTGGAAGTGACGAATTAGGGGAAATCCCTGAATACATGGATGCGGACATGGGGCCCGGGGCCGGCTGGCGCCCGCAAGACCGGCCACCGGGCGCGCTACAATGCCGGCCTGCCCGCCTCCTGGCGTGTTCTTCGCCTTATCTCCCAGTCCTCGTGATCCGAATCGACCAGCTAGTCCTCCAGCGCGGCACCAAGGTGCTGTTCGACCACACCAGCGTGACGCTCAACCCAGCCGAGCGCGTCGGCCTTGTCGGCGCCAACGGCAGCGGCAAGTCCACGCTGTTCGGCATGCTGCGGGGCGAGCTGCACCCGGATGGCGGCGATGTCTTCGTGCCCGCGCAGTGGCGTATCGCGCACGTGGCGCAGGAAACCCCGGCGGTTGACCGCTCCGCGGTGGACTATGTGATCGATGGCGACACCCGGCTGCGCGAGATCGAAGCGCGCATCGCCGCCGCCCAGGCCAGCGGCGACGGCAGCGCCGAGGGCGAGGCCCACGCCGCCTTCGCCGATGCCGACGGCTACACCGCGCCGGCCCGCGCCGAAGCGCTGCTGCTGGGCCTGGGCTTCACGTTGCCGCAGGTGACGCAGCCCGTGGCGTCGTTCTCGGGCGGCTGGCGCATGCGCCTGAACCTGGCCCAGGCGCTGATGTGCCCGTCCGACCTGCTGCTGCTCGACGAACCGACCAACCACCTGGATCTGGACGCCATCGTCTGGCTGGAAGACTGGCTGGCGCGCTACCCGGGCACGCTGGTGATGATTTCCCACGATCGCGAGTTCCTCGACGCGATCTGCAACGTCACGGTCCATATCGAGAACCAGCAGTTGCGCCGTTATGGCGGCAATTACACCCAGTTCGAGACCCTGCGGCTCCAGCAGATGGCGCTGCAGTCGTCAGCCTACGCGCGCCAGCAGAAAGAAATCGCGCATCTGGAATCGTTCATCAACCGCTTCAAGGCTAAGGCGACCAAAGCGCGCCAGGCGCAGAGCCGCGTCAAGGCGCTCGAGAAGATGGAGCGGCTGGCGCCGGTGCACGTGGCGGCCGGCTTTGCCTTCGAGTTCCGCGAGCCCGATTCGGCGCCGAACCCGATGATGGTGCTCGAGGGGGTGGATTGCGGGTACGCCGAGGCCGAGCCGCCCGTGACCATCCTGCACAACCTGGCGATGTCGATCCAGAACGGCCAGCGCATCGGCCTGCTTGGCGCCAACGGTCAAGGCAAGTCCACGCTGGTCAAGACGCTGGCCGGCACGCAGGCGCCGATGAACGGCACGCTGCGGCTGGGCAAGGGGCTGGTGATCGGCTATTTCGCCCAGCATCAGCTCGAAACCCTGCGCGACCACGATTCCCCGCTCCAGCATCTGGCGCGGCTGGCGCCGGACGTGCGCGAGCAGGAGCTGCGCGACTTCCTGGGCAGCTTCAACTTCCGGGGCGACATGGCGACCGCGCCGATCGAACCGTTCTCGGGTGGCGAAAAGGCCCGGCTGGCGCTGTCGCTGATCGTCTGGCAGAAGCCCAACTTCCTGCTGCTGGACGAGCCGACCAACCACCTGGACCTCGACACCCGCGAGGCCCTGACCATGGCGCTGGCCCAGTTCGAAGGCACCCTGATCCTGGTCTCCCACGACCGGCACCTGCTGCGCGCCACCTCGGACCAGTTCATGCTGGTGGCGGACGGCACCATCCGTCCATTCGATGGCGACCTGGACGACTACCGTGACTGGCTGCTCCAGCAAGCCGCCGCCAAGCGCAACGCCGCCACGGCCGCGCACGCCTCCGAAGCCGCGGCGGACGCCGGCGCCAACGTCAACCGCAAGGACCAGCGCCGCGCCGACGCCGACGAGCGCCAGCGTCTCTCCGTCCTGCGCAAGCCGCTGACCAAGGAACTCGAAAAAGTCGAAAAGCGCATGGCCGCGCTCCACACCGACAAGACCGCCATCGACGCCTTCATGGCCGACGAGACCAGCTACGCCGAAACCAACAAGGCCAGGCTGATGGAAATGCTGAAGCGCCAGGGCGAAGTCACCAGCGAACTGGAACAGCTGGAGGAGCGCTGGCTGGAACTGCAGGAACAGATCGAACAGATCGCGTGACGACTCGGAAATTGGCGAATCGAAGTGCCGTTTGACCGGCGTCAGCCGCGCTCATCGCCAATTGCCACACGCTTCCTCCTCCGCTTCTCATCGATTTGGGCGGCGGCTGCTCGATCCCACTTCGGGAGCGAGCACTGATGGAAGGAGAATCATGCGAACAATTGCTTTGATCGTAGGCCTGTCCTTTTCTGCCAGCGCATGTCTGGCGGCGGGCCCAGTCCCGCGCATGACCGGCGAAGAGCTGGTAGAGCGCTTTAACAAGAGTGCAGCCGCGCCCTGGACAGAGCGCAATAATGAGTTTCTCTCAGGCTACCTTGCCGGCGTGGCGGACGCTTCGGTCGGCAAAGACTGGTGCGACACCACCAGGGTCAAGACCATTGAAATCGACTCGGATGTTCTTGAACAGCTCCGGGGTCTGCGCCCCGAAAATCGGAGAACGAACGCCGCGCCTCTCGTTGTCAGCGCGCTTAAGAAGAAGTTCCCTTGCCCTCCAACGAGGAACGCAAGATGAGACCTTTGTTCTCGATTTTGAAGAGTCACTATCCAAGCGCAGAGACGGTTCCAAGGCACGCGCTCTACTCTGAGCTCGGCTGGGAAGATCTGATTTCAAAGCCCGAGTATGTAAATACTTGTGCCGTCAGAGTGAGTCTGGCGCTCATCAGGTGTGGCGTTTCCCTTCGAGGCAGATTTGCCATCAAAAAAGGCAAATACAAAGGGAAACTCATCGAACCCGGGCAAGCCACTCGCGAAAATGCTAGCGGAGCCCGGGTACCTCGGCTCCCCAGAGAAATTTGCCCGCGCTGACGCGGTCCAATCTATAGGAAGCCGGCGCGGGATTATCGCGTTTTGGAGTATTCCGGGCTATATGAACGACCGGGGTGGGCATATCGACCTCGTGGTCAGCGCACCACAGATATGCGGATCGGGTTGTTTCTGGAATGCATCAACAATATGGTTCTGGCCTCTGCCGTAACCTTCTCAGCAATGGCAACGGGCTGGCACCCGCCAGCCCTTCCCCAATCTCACCGGTAATTCTTCTCCCGCCGGATCAGCCCCACCGCCAGCGTCACCGTCAGAATCACCAGCCAGATCAGTGACCATGCCGGGATCGAGATGCCGAACAGGGGCGGCAGCGGCGCGGTGCACAGGCCGTCCGAGAAGAACACCTGGGGCAGCAGGCGCGCGGTGGGCAGTGCGTTGACCCAGTTTTCCAGCGGATCGATGCCGCACGAGGACTTCGGGTTCAGCAGCAGGGAGACGTGATACCCCGCCACCGCGATCCCGGCCACGCCCGACAGCATGCCCAGCCCCTGCCACAGCGTGCGCGTGTTCTGCGCCAGCGCGGCCAGCAGGGAGAACAGGCCGATGCCGACGAAGGCGAAGCGCTGCATGATGCAGAGCGGACACGGCTGGTAGCCCTCCACGAACTGGAAGTAGAGCGCGGCGCCGAGCATCGCGAACGAGAGCACGGCGATCAGCAGGAAGTAGGCACGGGAATTGGCTTGCATGGGGGTCCGGGACGGAAGAGGCGTCGAGCCGAATTATTACCCATTTTCCGTCCGCCGTTGCCAGCGGCCCCTTGATATCCCGCCATTGCGCTGTCAGTCCGCCGCGGCGGATTGACGCAGCGCCCGCGGTCAGGCTGCCGCGGCTGCCGAAGTGCCCGCCAGATAGCGCCGGCGCCACGGCTTGAGCACCGCGATGGCCAGCGCCGCCGTGACGATGTCCAGCGTGATGGCCACGCCGAACACCGGCATCCAGCTCCCCATGCGCTCATGCATCAGCGCCGCCAGCGGGCCGCCGAAAATCGAGCCGATCCCCTGCGAGATATAGAGCCAGCCGTAGTTGGTGGTGGCGAATTTGGTGCCGAAGGTATCGGTCAGCGTGGACGGGAACAGCGAGAAGATCTCGCCCCAGCCCAGGAACACCACGCCCGAGAGCAGCACGAACAGCACCGCGTTCTCGCGCGTGAGCAGCCACAGCGTCATCGCCACGGCCTCCAGCGCGAAGGCGAAGCACATCGTATTTTCACGACCCCAGCGGTCGGAAATCCAGCCGAACATCGGTCGCGTCAGCCCGTTGGTGAGCCGGTCGATGGTCAGCGCCAGCGGTAGCGCGGCCATGCCGAAGACCACCGCGTTGGACACCCCGAAGTCCTTGGCGAAGGCGGCCATCTGCGAGGTGACCATCAGCCCTGACGTGGACATCATCGTCATCATCAGGAACAGCAGCCAGAACAGCGGCATCTTGAGCATCTGACGGGTCGGCACGTCCACCACGTTGGACGGCGTGTACGACGCGCGCACCGGCAGCCGCTCGCCCGGCGCCGGGGCGCGCAGCCCCTGCGAAGCCAGGAAGCCGATCACCGCGAAAATCAGGCCGAACTGCCACAGCGTGGTCTCCAGCCCCTTGCCGGCCAGGGCCGAAGCAATCGGGAAGGTGGTGACGATGGCGCCCATGCCGTAGCCGGCCGCGACCATGCCGACGGCAAACCCGCGCCGGTCCGGGAACCAGCGCACCATCTGCCCCACCACGCCGATATAGACGATGCCCGTGCCCAGGCCGCCGACCACGCCATAGGTCAGGTACAGCATGCCCACGCTCTGGGCCGAGGCGGCCAGCACCCACGACAGCCCGGCCATCACCGTGCCGGCCGCGATCAGCCGGCGTGGCCCGAAGCGCTCGATCAGCGCGCCCTGGAACGGCGAAAAGAACGTCTGCAGCACGATCAGCAGCGAGAAGGTGACCTGCAACTCCGAGAGCGGCACCCCCAGCTTGGCCGCCAGCGGCTTGGTAAACAGGGTCCAGACATACTGCGGACTGGAAATCGCCATCATGCAGACGAGACCCAGCAACAGTTGCAGCCAGCGCGTGCGCGCCAGCGGCATGGCCTGCGGCACGCCGAGGGCCGCGTTATCAGCAACGGTACGCATTTGCACCACTCCTTGAGACAGGAACTTCGAGGAAGACACGCGGCCACGCATTCGTCATGGCGGGCTCGCGCAGGTTGGAACTCAGTAAATTGCGACCCCCGCCCTACCAGGCCGCCACGCCGCCATCGCTACGCGGATCGCTGCCGCCCTGGTAGAGGCCATCGGCCTGCAGCACGATGGCGCCGGCGTGGCCCATGGTTTCGTCGTATGGCCCCAGCACCTCCACGTCATGACCCAGGCGGTGCAGCGCCTGCTGCGTGGCATCGGGAAAGCGCGATTCGAGCTTGAGGGTGTCGCTGGTCTGGCCCCAGGTGCGGCCGAGCAGCCAGCGCGGTGCGTCGATGGCGGCCTGCGGGTTCATGCCGAAATGGACGATCCGCGAGAACACCGCGCTCTGCGACTGCGGCTGGCCGTCGCCGCCCATGTTTCCGTAGACCAGCGTGCGGCCGTCGTTCAGGCGCGCCATGGCCGGATTCAGCGTGTGGAATGGCTTGCGCCCCGGCATCAGCGGGTTGCGCGCAGTCGGATCGAGCGAAAAGCTGCAGCCCCGGTTCTGCCAGTTCACGCCGGTGCCCGGTAGCACGATGCCGCTGCCGAACTCGTGATAAATGCTCTGGATAAAGCTCACCGCCACGCCGCTACCATCGATCACGCCCATCCAGACCGTGTCCGCCGGCCCCATGCCCTGCCCCCACGGCAGCACCGCGTCCGGGCGGATGCGCGCGGCGGCGGCATCGAGCCACGGCGGCGCCAGCAGGTCCTGTGGATCGATCTCCATATAGGCGGGATCGGTGATATGCCGGTCGCGCACGTGGAACGCCTGCTTGGTGGCCTCCACGCAGGCATGGACGAAGTCCGGGCCGAGCGGGTCCATGCCGGGCGCCAGCAGGCGGTCCAACTGACCGAGGATCAGCAGCGACACCAGCCCCTGCGTGGGCGGCGGCATGTTGTAGACCGTGCCGCGTGAATGGGCCAGCGCCAGGGGCGCTTTCCAAGTGGCGCGGTGCGCGCGCAGGTCGGCCAGCGTCAGCGGACTGCCCGCGTTGCCGAGTTCCCGGGCCAGCATCTGTGCCAGATCGCCCTGATAGAAGTCATCGAGCCCGGCCTGCGCCAGTTGCTCCAGCGTGGCGCCCAGACGCGGATGGCGGAAGCGCGTGCCCGCCGCCGGAGCGCGTCCGTCGATCAGAAATGTCTCAGCGAAGCCCGGCACATCGGCCAGTTCTGCGGCCTTGGCGGCCACGCAGGCCGACTGGCTCTGCGTGACCGGCACGCCCACGCGGGCATAGTCGATGGCATCGGCCAGCAGCCGCGAGAGCGGCAGGCGCCCGCCCAGCGCGTCGTGCGACCACGCCAGCGCCGCCTGCCAGCCGGACACCGTGCCGGCGACGGTGTTCGCCGCCATGCCGCCGCGCGTGGGAATGGCCTGGAAGCCGGCCTCCCGATAGCGCGCGATGGTGGCATCGCCGGCCGCTGCGCCGCAGGCGTCCAGGGCGCGCGGCGCCTCGCCGGGGCGGGAGATCAGCCAGAAGCTGTCGCCGCCGATGCTATTCATATGGGGATAGACCACGGCGATGGTGGCGGCGGCGGCGACCATCGCCTCGACGGCGTTGCCGCCCTCGCGCAGCACGGCCAGCGCACTCTGCGACGCCAGCGCGTGCGGCGCCACGGCCATGCCCCGGCTACCCCGGATCGGATTGAGATGAAATGCCACGCTCCGCGACTCCTGCGATTTATGTATACATAAATTTCCTGTGCAGAAGGATCGCAATAGGCGTGCCACCACGTGCGCCCGGGCACGCTCGCCTAATAAGAAACGTCTCAAGCCCGCGTCAGCACGGGGCTGGCGGGTGGATGGTCACGTGGAAAGCGGAATGGGAAAGGCGGGAGTCAGCCGAAGCGCCTGCGCCGGACGGGTGCGTTCGGGGTCTGGGCCGGCGCGGGGCGCACAAGGCTGGTGCGGGCTTGCTCGAGCCGCTCGGTGGTCAGCCGGCTGACCTCGGCACGGCCATCTTCGATATGGGTGGAGAGCAGCGCCACGGCGCGGGCGCCATCGGCGGCTTCCAGGGCGTCGAGAATGGCCGAATGTTCGTCGTACGTCAGCGAAATCCGCGTGCCGAAGGCGAAGTCGAGCCGGCGGATGATGCGGATGCGGTCCGTCACCTGCTGGTGGACCGCCGCCGACTCGGGATTGCCGGCCGCATCGACGATGGCAAGGTGGAAGGCCTCGTCCAGTTGCGCCACGGCGTTGCCATCGGCCAGCCGCCGGGCGACGGGCACGCGCCAGATCGCGCCAAGCTGCCGCACCAGCGCCGCGAGGGCCGCCTGATGCGGGGCCTCGGGCCGGCACAGCCGCGTTACCGCGTGGGTCTCCAGCAGGGTGCGCAACTCGTAGAGCGCTTCGAAGCGGGCCAGATCCAGCGGCACCACTTCCCAGCCGTTGCGGTAGTAGCCGCGCACCAGCCCATCGCCCTGCAGGCGGTGCAGCGCCTCGCGCACGGGCGTGCGGGAGATGCCCAGCCGCTCCGCCACATCGTTCTCGGTGAACCGATCGCCGGGCAGGAGGCGGAAGGCGAAGATGTCGTCGCGCAGCGCCTGATAGGCGGCCTGGGAGCGCTTGGCCTTGGCCAGGCTGGCGCTGCCATCGAGGGTGTCTGCTGCGTCTGCCATGCTCGTTCCCCCCGGCCTTGGCCCGTCAGTCCAGGTGCCGCACGCGGTCGATGGCTTGTTCGAGGCGATCCACGGGAATCACCTCGATACCCTCGATCTTCTGCTTCGGCGCGTTGGCCTTCGGGATCACCGCCATCGTGAAGCCGAGCTTGGCGGCTTCCTTGAGCCGCTCCTGCCCGCGCGGGCTCGGGCGGATCTCGCCAGCCAGCCCCACTTCGCCGAACACGACCAGCCCGCGCGGCAGCGGCTTGTTGCGCATCGACGAATGGATCGACAGCAGCACCGCCAGATCGGCGGCCGGCTCGGTGATCTTGACTCCGCCCACGGCGTTCAGGAACACGTCCTGATCGAAGCAGGCAATGCCCGCGTGCCGGTGCAGCACGGCCAGCAGCATCGCCAGCCGGTTCTGCTCCAGCCCCACCGCCAGCCGGCGCGGATTGGGCACGTTGGCGGTATCGACCAGCGCCTGCACCTCTACCAGCAGCGGCCGGGTGCCCTCCTGCGTGACCAGCACGCACGAGCCCGCCACCGATTCCTCGTGCTGCGAGAGGAACAGCGCCGAAGGATTGCTGATGCCGCGCAGGCCGCGCTCGGTCATCGCAAAAACACCCAGTTCGTTGACCGCACCGAAGCGGTTCTTGAAGGCGCGGATCAGCCGGTGCGACGAATGGGTGTCCCCTTCGAAGTACAGCACCGTATCGACGATGTGCTCCAGCACGCGCGGCCCGGCCAGGCTGCCCTCCTTGGTCACATGGCCGACCAGGATGATGGTGATGCCGGTGCTTTTGGCGATGCGCGTCAGTTGCGCCGCGCACTCGCGCACCTGCGCCACCGAGCCGGGCGCCGAGGTCAGCGCCTCCGAATACAGGGTCTGGATCGAGTCGATCACGGCCACTTCGGGCTGCTCGGCCTCCAGCGTGGCCTGGATTTTCTCGAGCTGGATCTCGGGCAGCAGGCCCAGTGCGGGGGCATCCACGCCCAGCCGTTGGGCACGCAGGGCGATCTGGGCGCCGGACTCCTCGCCGCTCACATAGAGCACGCGCCGCTGGCCGGCCAGGTTGGCCAGCGTCTGGAGCAGCAGCGTGGACTTGCCGATGCCGGGGTCGCCGCCAATCAGCACCACGCCGCCCGAGACCAGCCCGCCGCCGAGCACGCGGTCGAACTCATCGATGCCGGTGGTGAAGCGCGGCACGTCAGCCGCGTCGATCTCGGACAGCTTGCGCACCACGGCCGAGTTGGCCAGCGGCTGGAAGCGCCGGGCGGCGCTGGACCCGGAATCCGCCACGGATTCCACGAGCGTGTTCCAGGCGTTGCACTGCGGGCACTGCCCGGCCCAGCGCGGCGTGGTGCCGCCGCACTCGGTGCAGGAATAGACAGTCTTGGTCTTGGCCAAACGGCGTCCTTGTTCTGGGAGAGGGTCAGCGGCGGTCAGGCGCGGGTCAGGCCGGGGCGTCGGCCGTGGTCAGCGTGGCCACCGTGCAGGGTACGCGCATCGCCAGCGCGCACATCAGCTCATAGCCGACGGTGCCGCTGGCCGCCGCCACCTCGTCGATCGGCAGGCCCTGGCCCCAGAGCGTGACCGATGTGCCGACACGGGCCTTCGGGCAGGGCGTGAGATCCACGCAGACCATGTCCATCGAGACCCGGCCGACCAGCGTGGTGCGCGTGCCATCGACCAGCACCGGCGCGGGGCGGTCGCCCCAGCCGGCCGCGTGGCGCGGGTAGCCATCGGCATAGCCGCAGGCCACGATGCCGATGCGCATCGCGCGGTCGGCCGTGAACATCGAGCCATAGCCGACCGTATCGCCCGGCTGCAGGTCCTGGACGGCGATCAGTTCGCTGTGCAGCGACATGGCCGGCTGCAGGCCGGTATCAGCGATATCCGCCGCCACGCCCGTGGGCGACGCGCCGTACAGGATCACCCCCGGCCGCACCCAGGCGCGGTGCGCCTGCGGGTGCCAGAGCACGGCGGCCGAGTTGGACAGGCTGGCTTCGCCCGGCAAATTGGCCGTGGTGGTGTCGAAGGCCTCGATCTGGTGCGCGATGCCCCGCGCGCTGTCGGCATCCGAGAAATGCGTCATGTGCACGATACTGCCCACACAGGAGAGTCCGCGCGCACGTTCCCAGGCGGTCCGATAGGCCTCCGGCCGGAAGCCGAGCCGGTTCATGCCGGTGTTGAGCTTGAGCTGGATCGCCAGCGGCCCCCGGGGCCGGGCCACCTCGAGCATGCGCAGTTGTTCCTCGCAATGAATGGCTGTCGTGAGGCGATATTGTTCCAACAGGGGAACATCCTGCGGTTGGAAGAATCCCTCTAGCAAGAGGATCGGCCCCTGCCACCCGAGTTCGCGGAGCAGCACGGCCTCGTTGAGGTCGAGGAGGCCGAAGCCGTCGGTGCCGCGCATGCCCGCAAAGGCGCGCCGGATACCGTGGCCGTAGGCGTTGGCCTTGACCACCGCCCAGATGTGGGATTGGGGCGCGTAGCGGCGCACCACGTCCAGGTTGTTGGCCAGCGCGGGCTGGTGGATGACTGCGTGTATGGGTCTTGGCATGGTCTGGCTAAGGGTGCAGGTTGCGTCCCGGCATGCACCGGATCAGGGAAGACCCGGACGGCAACCCGCTGCAATCGGGCGTTGATGTTGCATACACTGTGCCGGCACCGCCACGCGCATGACGCGAAAGTGCGCTGGAATACGGAGCGGCCGGCACATGCGGGGCAACATCGCGCAGGCGATATTTGAACACAACCGGCGCCCACCTCAGGGAATCCGGAAGGCGGGTTCCTGTCAAAACGCGGGTCCGCCGGAGTGCTGAAATGTCGTGGTTTCGTGATATAAAGCCGGACGCTCCGGCCATGTTTTAAAAGAGAAGCAATATGTCAATGACGGTCAGGCAAGCCGAAAGGCGCGCGAAAGTTGCGCAACCGCCCCACTTTGACAAGGCCGTCGCGCCAGGTTCCCTACAAGCCGCGATGTTGCCGGTCGGCGTGCCCCTGCCCGCCGCGCCGGGCGTCCGCGATGGAGACAAAGTCGAAGGTATGAAGAAGGGTTTCTACACGATCATGGCCGCGCAGTTCTTTTCGTCGCTGGCCGACAATGCGCTGCTCATCGCCGCCATCGCCCTTCTCACCGAATTGCATTCCCCGCAGTGGATGACCCCGCTGCTGAAGCTGTTCTTCGTGCTGTCCTATGTGGTGCTGGCGGCCTTCGTGGGGGCCTTCGCGGACTCCATGCCCAAGGGCAAGGTCATGCTGATCACCAACGCCATCAAGATCGTCGGCTGCGCGATCATGATGTTCGGGCTGCACCCGCTGCTGGCGTACGGCGTGGTGGGCTTCGGCGCCGCCGCGTACTCGCCGGCCAAGTACGGCATCCTGACCGAGCTGCTGCCGCCCGAGAAGCTGGTGATGGCCAACGGCTGGATCGAGGGGCTCACGGTGAGTTCGATCATCCTCGGCACCGTGGTGGGCGGCGCGCTGATCTCGGTCCATATCTCGGACATCCTGCTCCGCTTCGACATCCCCTACGTGGACACCGGCATCAACACCCCGGCCGAGGCGGCCATGGTGGTGATCATGTTCTTCTACGTCGTGGCGTCGGTGTTCAACGTGTTTATCCCGGAGACCGGCGCGCGCTACCCGCAACAGGAAAAGAACCCGGTGAAGCTGATTGCCGAGTTCGGCGACTGCTTCATCGCGCTGTGGCGCGACAAGCTGGGCCAGATCTCGCTGGCCGTGACCACGCTGTTCTGGGGCGTGGGCGCCACCTTGCAGTTCATCGTGCTCAAGTGGGCGGAGAAGTCGCTGGGGCTGAACCTGTCCCAGGGCGCCCTGCTCCAGGCCGTGGTGGCGGTGGGCGTGGCGGTCGGCGCGATCATGGCCGCCGCCCGGATCCCGCTGCGCCGCTCGCTGTCGGTGCTGCCGTTCGGCGTGGCGATGGGGATCACCGTCATGATCATGGCCTTCTACACCAAGGACGCCATGCCGGCCGTGATGCTGAACGTGCTGGGTTATCCCATGCCGCTCTACATGGCCATCGCCTATGTGTTCCTGATGATCGTCGGAGCCATGTCGGGCTACTTCGTGGTGCCGATGAACGCCCTGCTCCAGCATCGCGGGCACGTGCTGCTGTCCGCCGGGCACTCGATCGCCGTCCAGAACTTCAACGAAAATGTTTCAGTTCTGCTGATGCTGTGCCTCTACGCGCTGCTCATCAAGCTGAATGTGCCGATCGGCTTCGTGATCGTGGCGCTGGGCCTGTTCATCTCGGCCACCATGCTGCTGGTCATGCGCCTGCACAAGCACAACATCAAGATGCACAACTCGCTGGCGATGATCGGCGAGGACAAGCACCACTGACCCGCGCGCGGGCAGCGAAACAGGAAACGCCCCGCCCGGCCTGCGCCGGCGGGGCGTTTTTCATGCTGGCAGCGCCTTCAGGCCGCGCGCCATGGTCTGGTAGCGCGCGGTCTCGCCGACCACGGTCCGTGCATTGGTTTCCGTGTTGACCAACTGGGAACGGGTCGGATCGCTGTGGAACACCGTGACCGTATAGCCCTTCTGCAACGAGAAGGTGGAAGTCTCGGGGGCCACCGGCGCCCCGCCATGGACATCCAGGTCGTAGACCACCTGCTGATACTTATCCTCCACATGCACGCTGACGCGCAATCCCCCTTCGTGCGTCCCGGCGGAAACGGAAACCGTCAGCGTATTGAAGACCAGGCTGAGGTTCAGCGTCGCCACCGGATTGCCAGCACCGTCGAACAGCGACCACAGGAACATGTTCCCGCGCACGGTCGGCACCACCGCGATCTCGGATGCTGACGCATAGGTGAGGAGGCCATCGGCAAGCACCTCGGCCACCATGTTCTTTACCCCGGCCTTGACCTGCCCCTGCATCACGTTTTCGATCGGATAGCGGCCAATGTTCGCCTCCTCCTTGAACGAGTAATACCGCTCGCCGCCATAGGGGGACAACGGGAAGATCACGTTCATGGCGGTCGAATTCAATGTGCCGATACAGTCATATGAGAACAATTCATTGCCGGTGACGTCGGAGAAACTGACATAGCCGTAGGTATCTGAGAAGTAATAGTGCGGCTTCCCGCCAATGATCTGAAAGCGGATCTCCCGCGCCGCCAGGTCGATCGTCACGGTACAGAACTGGAAGTCGCTGATGCCCTTCATCTTGAGGGTGAAGAGGTTGCCAACGTAGGCATCCGGTTCGAAGTTGAAGGTGGACATCACGTCCATGTACTCGCGCCGCGCCGCGGTGCGGGCCGCCGGCGGCAGCGCCATGACCGCCAGGTAGAGGTCATCTTTCAACTGCGCGTAGGGCGCATGAGCCATCGGCAGGTGGTCGCGCACGATCGTCGCGCCAGCGGCGATGCGCGCCTGCAGGTCCGCTTCGGGATCGTTGCTGGCCGCCGCGTTCTGCAGACCCAGCGCCGTGATCGTCAGCAAGTGACTCTGCTGGTCCAGGAGCAAGCCGGGCGTGGGGGGCTCGACGGCCAGCAGGTTGGCATACGCCACGTGCACCTCAAGCTGATAGCCGATCTCGAAGGCCGCGGCGCGGTGAAACGGCGCCGCGGCCTGGCCGCTAATCTCGCATGCAAGGACGTAGGCTCCCACGCCGTTCTTCACCCCGATCGCGGCGTAGAACCCCGTGCCCAAGGCATCGAGCGGCTGGGCCTTGATATCGATGCGCACCTGCATGGTGGTGAAGTCGACGCGGATTGTCCCGCTTACATCGCGAGAGGAACCGAGCAGCACCAGCGTCTGGGAAATCGTGCCCGACCCCTGCTTGAAGGTGTATGTCAGCGACTGGCTGGCCGTCTGTTCCTTGACGACCAGATAGTCGGCATCCACCAGGTATTTGCGGTTCTTGCCCGTCGGTGGCCGGATCGTATAAGCGCCAATCGGCAGGTTGTCCAGGATCATTTCCGGCGCGCGGACCGGAACGTGGAGCACCTCCCGGGCGCCCTCCATCAGCACCAGCGGTTCGCCGTAGATCTGCTTGAATTCGTCGATCACGAACCGCAGGGAAAGGCTGCCCGTGACGCCGGTACCCTGCAGCTCCACGGTATCGACCAGGCGCAGCGGCGAGTCGAGATGCAGCGCGGATTGCACTGTCGGCAGCGTCTCCGCCGTGACCAGTTCGCTGAGCGGATAGACCGCGCGGGCGTGGCTGAAGGCGTTGAGCATGGCGCGCAGCGGCGTCACCGGCGCGCCGGCCAGCGCGAGAAATGGCGCAACATCCACATCGCAACGTTCGGCGCAGGCGGCAGCCATCTCATCGAACCCGGCCGGCCGCACCGCCGGCGAGGGCGACGTGTTCATATGGATCCGATCCTGCTGGTTCAGGCGGGTGATCGAGGCATCGCCAGCCTTGTACTTCAGCAGCATCACCAGATAGACCTGCGCCCGGACATCCCAGGACTCATACCGCGTGCCGCTGCGGAGCAGCGCCATCACGCTCGCGAAGAACGCCGGCGCCCCTTGGTAGAGCCAACCCTGGGTGTAGACGTTGGCGCCCATCACGAAGTCCTGCCAGGTGGCCGCAAAAACATTGCCCCATACGGAATCCGGATCGGCCACATTCTGCTCGGAAAAGCGGCGCTGATAGCCGCCAGCGATGACATTGGGCGCATTCCAGCTGGTCGGCAGGTTGTCGAGCCAGACCGGCGCGACCGACGCCGACGTCGTGGCGGCCACGCGTAGGCCATAGTAGGCAGGTTCGGCATCCGATGCGATGTCATCGGCCGCCAGGTAGTAGTGGTTCCTGACGTTGAGATCCGTGGGCCGCTGGGGTTGGAATGACACCCCCATCAGGGCATTGAAGGAGGTCAACATGTCCTGGTAGTACGCACCCAGCGCATTGAGACCGCCGGGATAGGCCCGCAGCACGGCCTTGTCGCGCGCCGGCACCAGCATGTACATATAGTCGCCCTCGATCAGGCCAAACTCGGCATCCTGCGCGTCCCAGGTGGCAAAGAATGGCGCCTCGGCATTGCCCGCCCGATAGATCGGCAGCATTTTGCTCGTCGAGGGGAAGGCAAACTCGATCAGAGGGGTGCCTGCCACATAGGGCGTCACGACAAACGGGACGCGCACCGCGTTCATGGTGACATTGACCCACGCATTACCCACTCCCACCCACTGCGCCGGGATCGTGCCGTCGCTGGCGCATGTCACCATTACCGACGAAGTGAAGTCGGGCGATACTTGCCGGAGCCGGAGCGTGGCACCAGTCGGCAGGATGATGCCGAGCGCCTGCTTGTCGTGATCAAGCCCTTTCCGCAACCCCGCCTTGCGAATCCATCCCGGATCCTGAAGCGTGTACACGGACTTGGTCTGTAGGATTTCCGCCATCTTGGATACCTCGTGAAGGATGCAATCGGAGGCGACGGCGCGTCACGCCACCGCCCGCAAGCCGCGCGGCATGGTCTGGTAGCGCGCCGTGGCCGCCACGGTGGTCCGCGCCGACGTCTCTGCGTTGATCAGTTGGGAGCGCGTGGGGTCCTGGTGGAAGACCGTGACCGTATAGCCCTTCTGCAGCGGGAAGAACTGGTTATCGGCGGACACCGCGGCATTCCCCGGCATGGCGATGTCATAGACGGGATCGCCGTAGCGGTTTGCCACGCCGATGCTGATATAGACCGCCGGCACGCCGGGATTCGGCACGGCAGCGTGTAGCGTCAGTCTCAGCACATTGATCACCAGGTCCAGTTCCAGCGTGGCGACCGGCTGATCCGCATTACCGAGCAGATTCCACGTGAACATGTTGCCCCGCACGGACGGCGTTTGAGAGATTTCCGATGCCGTGGCCGTCATCACCACGCCGTTGCCGGGCAGGTCCAGCATCGTATTGGCCAACCCGTTCCACGTGACGCCCTGCATCCTGTTCTCGATGGTGTAGCGCTGACCCAGTTCCTCCTTGAACGAGTAGAACTGCTCGCCACCGTAGCGGGACAGCGGAAACGTGCGGACCATGGCGGTCACGGTCAGGTCGCCGATGAAGTCATAGGAGAACAATTCCTGGCCGTCCGCGTCGCGAAAGCTGACGTAGCCGTAAGTACTCCCAAAATAGCTGTGCGGCTTGCCGCTGAAGGTCTGGAAGCGCACTTCGAGACGAACCAGGTCGAGCGTCATGGTGAAGAACGTCCAATTGCTGATGCCCTTCAGCGAGACGACGAAATTGTTTCCGATATTGGTGCCCGGCGCCGTGTTCTGCAGGGACATCACGTCGGCGTAGTCGGCCACCGCCTGGGCGCGCGCCGGCTCCGGCAGCGCCATCACGGCCAGGTAGATGTCATCCTTGACCGTGGCATAGGGCGCCGTGGCAATCGGCAGGCGCTCCCGCACCAGTGCCGCCGCTTCCGCAATGCGCAACGACAGGTCCGCCACCGGACTGTTCATCGCCTGCAGGTTCTCGAGCCCGTGCGCCGTGATCACGAAGTCGTTGGTCGCCTGCGGCCGAATCAGTCCGGGGGCGGCCGGCAGCACCCGCAGCCGCGATGGCTCCTCATGGCGCACCTCGATCCGATAGCCGACCTCGAACGGAATGTCGGCATGCTCCGGGGCTGGGTGGTTGCCGTGGAAGTCCCGCTGATAGACCGGATCGCCATCGGCCGTCCGGATCGTGACGCCGATGTAGACGGTATCCATGAACGCGGTATTGGGGTTGCTCAACAGGTCCACGATGATCTGGCGCGTGGGCGCGTCCACGCGGATCGTGCCGTACAGGCCGTTATCCGCCCCCAACAGCATGAAGGTCTGCGTGACGATGGCGGACGCCTGCTTGAAGAGATAGGCCAGCGCCTGCGTGCTGGTGCCCTCCTTCACAATCAGGTAGGCCGAGTCAATCGCATATTTACGATTCTTGCCGGTGGGTGGGCGCAACGTGTACACGCCAACCGGCAAATCGGCGAACGTCACCCCGGTGGCGATGATGCGTGCCGAGGACACCTCCCTCGGCCCTTCCATCACGAACAGCGGTTCGTCGTAGATCTGCACGAACTGGTCGATGGCAAACTGCAGCGTCACGCTGCCGCGCAGGCCAGTACGGCGCATCTCCGCCGGGTCCACCAGTTGCAGCGGCGACGCCGCATGGAGCGCCTCCTGCGCCGGGACCAGGCTGGCCGCGCTGACCAGCGCATAGAGCGGGTACACCGCGCGCGCGTCGCTGAACATATTGAGCACCGTCCGCACCGACGCCATCCTGGCGCCCACCATGCCGATGAATGGCGCCACATCCACCCCGGCCTCGGCGGCATAAACCTCGGCCATCATGTCGATCACGGGCGGCGCGATCGGCGGCAACGGCAGCGCGTTGGCATAGGTCCGGTATTGCCGGTTGAAGCTGGCAAACGCCGTGTTGCCAGCCTTGTACTTGAGCAGCATCAAAAAGTAGAGCTTCTCGCGCATGCTCCACTCCTGCAGCGGCGTACCACTCGTGATCCGGCCGATCACGCCGCTGAACAGGGCCACCTCGTCCTGATAGAGCCAGCCATCGGTGTGCACCGCGGCGCCCAGCGCGTTGTCCTGCCAGGTGGCGGCATACAGCTTGTTCCAGACCTCGAGAAAGCTGACCGAGCCAGCCGCCATGAAGGTGCCGAGGTAGGCGTGGCCCAGTGTTTCCAGCGGGGTCCAATTGGTGCGCAGGCCGGCGAACCAGTCCGCCGTCATGGACGCCGAGGTGGATGCGGCCCACGCGGGGCCGTAGTAGGCGCTGCCGCTGCCCTCCGCATCGGCCTTGATGAAGAACTGGTTGCGGATGTTGAGATCCGTCGCCCGTTCGGGATCGAACGCTATGCCACACAGCGCGTTGAAGGTGGAAACCACGTTGTCGTAGTACGCCGTCAGTGCGGCGAGGCCGCCCGGCAAGGTCCTGAGCATGGGCTTGTCGGCCTCGGGCACCAGCATCCGGACGTAGCGCGACTGGATCAGCGCGAATTCGGCCGCCTGCTGGTCCCACGTCGCAAAAAATGGGGATTCCGCACCGCCAGCTTCGAACACGGGGAGCGTCTTGCTGGTTGGCGAGCAGGTGTACCAGACCGTGGGCGGTGTGCCGCCGCCGAGGTACGGGGTCTCGATAAACGGCACCGAGGCGGTGTGCGCCGTGATCGTAAGTGGCATTTCGCCGAAACTGAACACGCGCTCGGTGCGGCCGTCGCTGTTGAGCAGGCGCAGTGTCAGCTCGCCCATGAAATCCATGTCGATCTGGCTGATCGTCAGCTCGCCGCCCGCCGCCAGGACCACGCCGAGATGCTGGCGGTCATGGCCGAGACCCTTGTCGAGTCCGGCCTTGTGGAACCACTCGGGGTCCGTGAGCCAGTGGAGCGTCTTGACCTTCTCGATGTCCGACATCTGCCATCCCCCTTCGTCGCGACGTCCGGATCGGACGTTTCGATGCAGCGTGAGGGGAAGTATCGCGGTGCGGTGCGGAGGCCGGAATGGATTAGCGAGAGGCGGGTGCGGGAGGGGATTTGTCGGCAGTGGCCCGCTCGGCGGCGCGCGCCTGCCACCCCGGCGGCACCACGAAGCCGCGCGAGCGTTCCTGCCAGATGCCGGGCTGCTCGGGCCCGGCGGGCGCCAGTTCGCAGACCATCACCGGGGCTTCACGCCGCCAGCTATGCGCCTGGTGCGGATCGGCAAAGCGTTGCGCCAGCGCGGTGTGCAACGCGGCGGCGGACTCCGTCTGCGACTCGGGCACCCGCGCGCCCGAGAGCCAGTCCGCGCGCGGCAGCCGGCACCAGCGCGTGGTGGCCGCCGCCGGGTGGGCCTGCGCCCGCGCGGCCCAGTCCTCCAGCGTGGACCACCAGCCGTGCAGGTGATCGGGCGCGATGCCCAGCGTATCGAGCCCGGCCGGCAGGCGGCCATCGCGATAGAACAGCCAGCCCAGCAGGTAGACCTCGCTGCGGTCGATGGGATGGGTGAGCACCGCCTGCGCTTCGGCCGCGCGGCCCAGCGGCAGCTGACGGCCGACGATATGGTCGAGCTTGTCCCCTAACCGATCGACGAGATTGGGGCCGACGAAGTTGCGGCGGTCGGGTGGCGTGCCCGGCTGTCCATCCACCATCAGGTAGAACTTGGCCGCCATCTCCCAGTGCACGGTCTGCGCGCTGGCGGGATCGCGCCAGATCACGTCCAGTTCGCCCAGCGTCTGGATGCCATGGCCGTTGGCGCGCCGGATCGGCACATTGGCGGCGACGAGTTCGATCCCATCGGCCCGATGCAACGCGAAGTGGAGCAGCCGCTCGGCATGGCGGCCCAGGCGCAGGCTGCGGCTACCCGTGGGGTCCGGGTGGCCGCTCAGTTCGGCGATGGTTTCGGGAAGTGTGGCGGGGTCGGCGCGCTCCAGCCAGCGCTGCCACGCGGCCTGCGCGCCGGGCGGCCAGTAGGCCAACGCGGCGCCGGCGCCGTAGCCAGCCGGCAGGTGCGAGAGCAGCGGCGGCGAGAGCGAGCACCACGCGAGATCGCGCACCCGCTGGGACGCGGCGGTGCGCCACAGGGGCGCCGGCCCGTCGGCGCCGGCTGCTACCGGCCCGCCCGGGCGGATGGCCTGCGCGGGATCAGGCTTCAGCTCCCGCACGGTCGTGTACCTCGCGGGCCAGACACAGGTCTTCCCATGCGCGCGCCTTGTCGGTCAGCGTGCGCAGCAGGTAAGCCGGATGATAGGTCACCACCACGGGAATCCCCTCGTACCGGTGCACGGTGCCGCGCAGCTTGCCGATGGGCGTCGTCGAGCGCAGCAGCGACTGCGCCGCGAAACGCCCCAGCACCACGATCACCTTCGGCCGGATCAGCGCGATCTGGCGGCGCAGGAACGGCTCGCAGTGCGCCACCTCCTCCGGCTCCGGATTGCGATTGCCGGGCGGGCGGCACTTCAGCACATTGGCGATAAAGACATTGCGGTCGCGCGCAAGGCCCAGCGCGCCGAGCATGTTGTCGAGCAGCTTGCCGGCCTGGCCGACGAACGGCTCGCCCTGGAGGTCTTCATTCTCGCCCGGGGCCTCGCCCACTAGCATCCATTCGGCGCGGCGGTCGCCCACGCCGAGGACCGTATTGGTGCGGGTGTCGCTCAGGCCGCAGGCGGTGCACTCGGCCACGGCGGCTTCCAGCGCCGCCCAGTCCATGGCGGCGATGGCGGCGTCCCGGGCCAGAGCGGCCTCATCCTGCACGGCGGGTTGCGGCGGCGGCGACAGGGCTTCGATCACCACGGGGCGCGGGGTGGCGGCCGGGGTGGTCATCACCACGTCGACTTCGGGTTCGATTTCGGCCACGGCTACCGTGGCGACCTCGATTTCGACCTCGACGTCGGCTTCGGCCTCTACAGGCGCCCCAGCCAACCGGCGCGGCACCCATTCCGACGGGATGCCGAGCACTTCGAGGAACTGCGCGCGGCGATTCATGCGGACTCCTTGCCTTCGTGCCAGGCCCGGCGCAGCACGAGCGCGTCTTCGCGCCCATTGGCCGTGGCCGGATAGTAGCCCTTGCGGCGGCCGATCTCGGCAAACCCGGCTTCCTCGTACAGCGTCAGCGCGCCCACATTGGACGGGCGCACTTCCAGCAGCATGGTGCCGAGGTTGTGGGCATGGGCGGTGGCCAGCGCCACGGCCAGCAGCAGCCGGCCATGGCCCTGCCGCTGCCGGCGCGGGTCCACGGTGATATTGAGCAGGTGCATTTCGTCGACCACCGGCATCAACACGGCATAGCCGACCAGCGTATTGGCTGGA
Organism: Cupriavidus sp. 10L45; assembly: GCF_056395225.1. Lineage (NCBI taxonomy): Bacteria > Pseudomonadati > Pseudomonadota > Betaproteobacteria > Burkholderiales > Burkholderiaceae > Cupriavidus > Cupriavidus sp. 10L45. Next base: position 51,925 of record NZ_JBFTJC010000018.1, on the reverse strand, counting down.
TCACGGAGCGTCAGGCCGATATGGCCCGATTTCAGGGAATTCTCAAAATTGCCGCGCGTCCAGGGATGGCTGTAGGCGCGCTGCTCGATATCGGCCACGGCGTGCAGGTCCAGCGCGCTCATGCGGCCGAGCGTCCAGCCATCGCCCAGCTCGGGCATGACCGGCACGGCCGGCCATTGGGGCGACTCGGGCAGCAGCGCGGCGCTCACGCGGCCTCCCCTGCGGCGGCCTTCGCGGCCTTGGCGGCTTTATCAGCTTTCTCGGCGGCAATCGCCTCGCGCTCCACGATGGTGTGGGCAACCTTGTTGCGCACATAGATCGGCATGGCGTCGGCAGCGTCGATGGTCTCGCCGCGCGCCAGCGCCCGCAGGCCGATGGCCACCGCGGCGCGGGCGTCCGGCATGGCTTCGGGCATTACGCGGCCGGCCTGCGCGGCCACCTGGAGCCGTTCGCCAAACACGGTCGAACCATTGCCGGCGAGCCAGAACGCGCCATCGGGCTGCGCCACGGCTTCGGGCGGTCCCACCTGCACCGGGCCCTCCATCGACCACTCCATTGCGGCGGCGTCCCAGCGGAACGTGGCGGCATAGGTCTCGTCCATGCGGGCGTCGAGCGCAACCAGCACGCGCGTGTCCGCCGGCAACGATGAAGTGCCGGATCGGACGCTTTCCGCGCACATCGTCAATACATTGATGGGAATTACCGGCAGATCAGCGCCGAAGGCGAGCCCTTGGGCCACGCCGCAGGCGGTACGCAGGCCAGTGAACGAGCCGGGGCCGGCGCCAAACGCGATGGCGGCACAGTCGGCCAGCGTGATGCCGGCCTCGGCCAGCACTTCGGCCACGGCCGGCAGCACGCGCGCAGACGACCGCGCGCCCGTATGCTCATGGCGGGAGAAACACTCGAGGGCGCCGTCAGTGGCGGCGCGCCCCAGTGCGACGGAGCACCACTCGGTGGAGGTCTCGACAGCAAGAATCCAGGACATGGCGCGATTGTATCCGGAGCGCGGCCAAAGCTGTATTGGCAGGCACGCCGGCACCGTGCGCGACAGACCGTGCCGCCGCGCGCGGACCGAAGGCTTCTTCGGTTTTTCCGCCGCAAACGGCGCGGCGCGGCGGCTATCATCGCACTTCTACGCCCACTCATTACCCGGAGACACCATGAGCGACCTGCAGGCCCGCTTCGACCAGGCCCTAATCGACGTCAAGACCCTGAGCGAGCGTCCCAACAATATGACGCTGCTGCGCCTCTACGCGCTTTACAAGCAGGGTGCCGAGGGCGACGCCCACGGCGACAAGCCCGGCATGACCGACTTCGTCGGCCGCTACAAGTTCGAAGCCTGGGAAGCCCTCAAGGGCACCAGCCAGGACGACGCCAAGCAGAAATACGTCGAACTGGTCGGCGAACTGCTGGCAGGCACCGCCAGCTAAGCCCCCGCTAGGCCCCTGCCCCGACCGGCATCGGCTTCGGCCGGATACGCCACGCGGCCAGGATCGCCGTGGCGATCACCACGCCCACGGCCAGGAAGGTCTCATCGAATGCCGCGATCCGGGCGACCGGATCGCCACCCGGCCCGAGCACCGCGCCGTGCTCCGCCAGCCGCCACTGCAGCCCCACCCCCGCCAGACTCACCCCGATCGCCCCGCCAAGCTGCCGCAGGAAATTGATGCAGCTCGAGCCTTGGGCGATCAGCGAGAAATCCACCCCGCGCATCGACCCGAGCGTCAGCGACGGCAGGATGGAGCCGAGCCCGATCCGCCCAATCACCGCATAGAGCACCAGCAGCAGGTAAGGCGTGGCCATCGACCCGGTGGCCATCAGCAGGAACGACGCCGCCAGCAGCGCCAGCCCGAACGACACCTGCCGGTGCGGCAAGATGTAGTTGGTCAGCCGCCCCGCCACCGCAATCGTCACCGCCAGCACAATGCCGGCCGGCATCAGCACGATGCCCGCCTGCGACGGCGTATAGGCCAGCGCCATCTGCATGTAGACCGGCAGCAGGTAGGTGGAACCGAACAGCCCGGCGCCATAGATAAACGCCACCACGGCCCCGGCCGAGAACTGGCGGTAGCTGTAGAGCCGCATATCCATCAGCGGCTCGGGCGCGCGCAGCTGCCAGACCACGAAGCCCGCCAGCAGCAAGACGCCCAGCCCGGCCAGCGCCAGTCCGGCCGGCACGTTCTCGCGCATTTCCACCAGCCCGTTGAGCAGCGTCACGGTGGCCACGCCGGCCAGCGCCAGCCCGCGCCAGTCGAGTGCCTTCCGCTCGCCGATCATCGCCGAGTCCACGGCCATATAGCGGCGCGCCATCCACAGGCCGATGAGGGTCAGCGGCACCACCACGAAGAAGATCGAGCGCCAGCCGAAGGTCTCCACGAGGAAGCCGCCCACGCTTGGGCCGATGGCTGGCGCCAGCACCACGCCGAAGCCGAACAGACTCAGCGCCTTGCCCTGCTCGCGTTCTTCGAACACGCGCAGGATGAAAATATTGGGCAGCGGCTGCATGATGCCGGCCGCGATGCCCTCGGCCACGCGCATGGCCAGCATCACGCCGAAGGTGGGCGAAAACCCGCCAATCAGCCCGCCCGCGCCCAGCAGCAACAGGCTGCCGACGAAGGTGCGGCGCAGCCCGAATCGGTTCAGCAGCCACGGCGTGAGCAGCATCGACAGCGTCATGGCGATCATGAAACTGGCCGCCACCCACTGCGCGCGCTCCTGGCCAAGGTGGAAATGCCGGCTCAGGTCCGGCACGGCCACGTTGACGATGGTCGAGGACACGATGGACGACATCGTGCCCAGCATCAGCGTGACCAGGATCAGCCAGCGCAGGCGCTCGCCATAGCGGGCGCGCAGCACGGCGCGTGTCGGCCCGCCGGCCGGCTGCGAGCCCGTCACCCGAGCCGCCCGGTGTGAGCGATCTCCCGGATCTTGCGCACCGTGTCGAGGTCCGCCTCGTGGTATGCCGACTTGACGATCTCCGCATAGCGGTCGTCGCCGCTGTCATCCGTGTCGGGCAGGGTCGTTTCATAGATGAAACGCACCAGCAGCGCGCCCGGCGCGGGGGTCTCGATGCTCATCGACAGCCTGCCGCCGGCATGCTCGGCCGTGGCCGCAGTCTCATAGCGCACCGCGCGCCGTGGCTCGAATACCACGCGGTCCTGTATCGACGTCTTTCCGAAATGCAGCACGCGGTCCAGCCAGCCATCGCCCCGCGCCAATACCTCGGCGCGCTCCAGCCCCAGGACGAACAACTCGGGCGACTCGGCCCGCAGCACCAGGCCCTGCCACAGCTGTTCAGCGGTCAGCGGCTCCAGCGTGGGATTGCCTGGGTCATTGATCTCCACCAGGTGTTCAAAACGCAACTTGACTCTCCAATCTCGTGAATGTCCATATTATGAAGGCTCCTTGCGCGCCGCGGCGGTCCGCGCTTTCCTTTTCAGAGTCATCTCATAGCCGCCATGCAGCGCATCGATGATCCTGTCCGGACTGGCATCACTCCTGACAGCTATTGTCAGGAGTGCCGGCGCACAATGCTGGCCCGGGCAAGGAAGGCGTCAGGAGCCGTCAGGAGCGGACAGAAGTGGAAAAGCACGAACCGACACTGGCCGCCGCCACGCCCGAGAACGCTCATGAAGCAGGAGGCTGGCATGGAGTTGCTGATCAATATCGACGTCGATGACCTCGAACACGGCATCGGCTTCTACGAAGCAGGACTGGGATTGCGGCTGGGCCGCCGGCTGTTCGACAACAGCGTGGCGGAAATGCACGGCGCCTGCGCGCCGATCTACCTGCTGGCCAAGGAGGCCGGCACGGTGGCCACGGCGCGGGCCGATGCGCGGCGCGACTACGCGCGGCACTGGACCCCCGTGCACCTGGACTTCGTGGTGGAAAACCTCGAAGCGGCCATCGAGCGCGCGCTGGGCGCCGGCGCCGAGATCGAGGACTGGCCGCAGGACTTCGACTGGGGCCGGCAGGCCCGCCTGTCCGACCCGTTCGGCCATGGCCTGTGCTTCATCGAATGGCGGGGCCGGGGCTACGGCGCCGTGGCGGGCCCCTGACCCACGAGCCAGCCACAAACAAAAAACCCCACGGCGCGAACCGTGGGGTTTTTCATTGCAAGCCTGAAGAAACTCAGACTTCCTCGTACAGCGGCAGCGTCAGGAATTCGGCGAAGTCTTCCGACGTCGACATTTCCTCGAAGATCTGCGCGGCGCGATCATAAGTGCTGGTATCGCCACCCACGAGTGCCTTCACCTTGGCCAGTTCTTCCGGAATCAGCGCGCGCACCAGCTCGGCGGTCACCTTGCGGCCGTCTTCCAGCTTGCCCTTCGGCGAGCGGATCCATTGCCAGACCTGCGAGCGCGAGATCTCGGCCGTGGCGGCATCTTCCATCAGGTTGTGGATCGGCACGCAGCCGTTGCCGGCCAGCCAGGCGCCCAGGTAATGGATGCCCACGTTGATGTTCATGCGCAGGCCGTGCTCGGTGATCGGGGCCTCGGGCTTGAAGTCGAGCAGGTCGGCGCCCTTCACGTTCACGTCCGGACGCTGCTTCTCGAACTGGTTCGGCTTGTCGCCGAGCACTTCCACAAATTCCTTCATCGCCGGCGCGACCAGACCCGGGTGGGCCACCCAGCCGCCGTCGTAGCCATCGGTAGCGTCACGGCGCTTGTCGCTGATGATGCCTTCCATGGCGATGGCGTTCTTTTCCGGATCGTTCTTGATCGGGATCAGGGCGCTCATGCCGCCAATCGCGGGCGCACCGCGCTTGTGGCAGGTCTTCAGCAGCAGCAGCGCGTAGGCGCGCATGAACGGCGCGGTCATCGTGACCTTGGCGCGGTCTGCCAGGCAGAAGTCCTTGTCCACCTTGAACTTCTTGATGCACGAGAAGATGTAGTCCCAGCGGCCGGCGTTCAGGCCAGCGCTGTGGTCGCGCAGTTCATAGAGGATTTCCTCCATCTCGAACGCGGCCAGGATGGTCTCGATCAGCACCGTGGCCTTGACCGTGCCCTGCGGCAGGCCAATCTCGTTCTGGGCCATCACGAAGATGTCGTTCCAGAGGCGGGCCTCCAGGTGGCTTTCCATCTTCGGCAGGTAGAAGAACGGGCCGGCGCCACGCGCGATCTGCTCGCGGGCGTTGTGGAACAGGAACAGTGCGAAGTCGAAGATGCCGCCCGAGATGCGCTTGCCGTCGATGGTGACGTGCTTCTCTTCCAGGTGCCAGCCGCGCGGGCGCACCTGCAGCGTGGCGATCTTGTCGTTGAGCTTGTAGTGCTTGCCGTTGGAGTCCAGCGTCAGCGTGCGGCGCACGGCGGCCTTCAGGTTCACCTGGCCCTGCATCTGGTTGTGCCAGTTCGGGGTGTTGGAGTCCTCGAAGTCCGTCATGTAGCTGTCAGCGCCCGAGTTGAAGGCGTTGATCACCATCTTGGCTTCCACCGGACCGGTGATTTCCACACGACGGCACTCCAGCGCCTGCGGCACCGGTGCCACCTTCCATTCGCCTTCGCGGACGCTCTTGGTCTCCGGCAGGAAGTCCGGGAGTTCGCCGGCATCCAGGCGCTTGGCGCGCGCCACGCGGGCGGCCAGCAGTTCCTGGCGGCGCGGCTCGAAGGCGCGATGCAGCTTGTCGACCAGGGCCAGGGCTTCCGGCGTGAGGATGTCTTCGTAGGCCGGCAGGATGTCGCCGGTAATCTTCATGCCCGCGGGCAGCGTGATAGCCATCAGTCTTCTCCTGTGTGTGCGATGGTGTGTTGTTGGGTGGACCCGTCCGTCAGACCGCGACGCCGGAGGCGGCGAGGAAGGCCAGCAGGTCGTTCATGTCGTGCCCGGTGCCGGTGGGCGCCACGTCCAGGCGCTCCGCCGGGTGGCCGGCACGGTTGATCCAGAAAGTCTTGTAGCCATACCAGGTGGCACCGCACGCGTCCCAGCCGTTCGAGGACACGAAGGCGATGTCCCCGGCGGGCAGGTCGAAGGCCTGCGGCCCCAGCGCGTAGGCGGCCGGCGCGGTCTTGTACTGGCGCACCGCATCGACCGACAGCACATGGTCGAACAACCCGTGCATGCCTGCGCTCTTGACCGAGATGTCGAGCATCTCGGGGTTGCCATTCGACAGGATGCCCAGCGGCAGCCCCGCGCGGCGCAGCCGCTTGAGCGCGCCGAGGTTCTCGGGGAAGGCCGAAAGGCAGGCGTACTCCTTGAGCAGTTGCGCCTCGGTGGCCTCGCCCAGCTTCAGCCCGAGGCGCTCCGCGGCGTAGCGCAGCGCATCCACGGTCAGCGCCCAGAATGGCTTGTACAGCGCGCCGTCCGGCGCGGCCATGGTGCGCAGCCGCGTGTAGTCGATCTGGCGTTCGCGCCACAACAGCGCCAGGGCCTCTCCCTTGCCGGGAAACAACTGCTCCGCGCGCGCCGTGACCGAATACACGTCGAACAGCGTGCCGTAGGCATCGAACACCACCGCGCGGATCTTGTTCATGGAGGGACTGAATGGGCCTGTACACCGTTGAATGCATCCGATTGTAGTCAGTCGTTGCAGTGCGGCAAAGTCGCACCGGGTCACTTGATCTTTTACTTTTGGGCAACTAATCTTGGCCGATCCGCACAAGACTGTGTATTAACCGGCGAGCTTTCGTGGATCATTTCAAGCAATTGGAGACTTTTGTATCGGTCGCGTCACGTGGCAGCCTCTCGGCTGCCGCCGCCGCCGAAGGCGTGGCGCCGGCGATCATCGGGCGTCGCATCGATGCGCTGGAAGAACGGCTCGGCGTGAAGCTGCTGGTGCGCACCACACGCAAGATCACGCTGACGTTCGAAGGCTCCGCCTTCCTCGAGGACTGCCAGCGCATCCTGAACGACCTGCACAACGCCGAGGCCAGCGTCTCGGCCGGCGGCGTCAAGGCCAGCGGCCACCTGCGGGTGACCGCCCCGGCTGGCTTCGGCCGCAAGCATGTGGCGCCGGTGGTGCCGCTGTTCATCGAATCGCACCCGGACGTGACGCTTACGCTCGACCTCTCCGATCGGGTGGTCGATCTCGTCAACGAAGGCTTTGACTGCGCCATCCGCCTCGGTGACCTGCCCGATTCCAGCCTCGTCTCGATCCGCCTGGCGGAAAACCGCCGCGTGGTGGTGGCCTCCCCCGGCTATCTGGCCCGCGCCGGCACGCCGAAGCTGCCGGAGGACCTGTCACGCCACAATTGCCTGGCTTTCGGCGCCAGTGCCAACGTGCAGCGCGGCTGGGTGTTCCAGCAGGATGGGCGCGCGGTCACGGTCAAGGTGGGCGGCAATATGGAATGCACCGACGGCGCCGTGCTGCACGCGTGGTGCCTCGAAGGCCATGGGCTGGCGTGGCGGTCCTGGTGGGAGGTGGGCCAGGAAATCGCCAGCGGCCGGCTTGTCACCGTGCTCGACGACTTCCAGGCGCCGCCCATCGGCATCCACGCGGTGTTCCCCCAGCGCAAGCACCTGCCGCTGCGCGTACGGCTGTTCATCGACCATCTGAAGCACACCTACGGCAACCCGGCCTACTGGCGCCGCGCCGAGCAGGCGCCGACCAGCGCCGCCGCCGAGGCGTCCGCCGCCGTGGCATAGGTGGTTTCACCCACTGTAAACATTGATATTCCGCAATGGCGACTGCTTCACACTGACTACAATCCAATCAGACAGGCGCCGTCTGGCCTGCCCCGCCTTATCGTGAAATCTTTAAATTCGTGAAAGGAGGTATGGCATGTTCAAGCACATCCTGTTGCCCACCGACGGGTCGGAACTCTCCAAAAAGGCCATCAATGGCGGCCTGGAGCTGGCCAAGGCGATTGGTGCCCGGGTCACCGCCTATGTCTGTCTGGAGGAATACCCCTACACGCCGTTTAGCGAGATTGTCGTCGAGGCCCCGCAAGCCTTCCGGGACCGGATCGAGAATCAGGCGCGGCTCTACCTGAAGGAGATCGAGACCGCCGCCGTGGCCGATGGCCTGCCGTTCGACGCCGATATGACCACCTTCGCGGTGCCCTACCTCGGCATCATCGACGCGGCCGAACGCCATGGCTGCGACGTGATCTTCATGGCTTCGCACGGCCGGCGCGGACTGTCCGGCCTGCTGCTCGGCAGCGAAACCCAGAAGGTCCTGACTCACACCGACATCCCGGTCATCGTTTATCGATGACACGCTGAACCAGCGGCATCCCGCCGCGTCAGTTCACATCAAGGCCGCGCACGGCAACATGCGCGGCCTTGTTGCTTCATATGTCATCGCCGCATCGCAATTCCGCCAGGATTGTGCCGATTGGCCCTAGGAATTGGACGAACTACGATTCTCTTGATCCCCGCCGTTGACGAGAATCCATCATCCATTTCCAACTGGGAAGAGCATGATGGCAATCGATCTTTACGTCCGCCCCTTGACCCGCCGAGCAATCTGTCTTGGCGTCAGTGCGCTGCTGGCCGCCTGCGGTGGGGGCGGCGACGATTCGGAACCGATTGGCACGGACATCTCCGTGACCCAACCCGAGGCGGGCCCGGCCCCGCTGCCGCCCAACGTCGAACCCGCGCCAACGCCCCCCACGCCGGAGCTACCCGCGCCTGCGCCCACGCCACCGGCCCCTGTTCCCGTCCCGCCCGAGCCGCAGCCGATCCCGCCCGTTCCCCACCCGGGACCGCCCACCGAGACAGAAGTGATCACGCGGGACTCGGTACTGAAAACGCAGGCTCGCGTATACGCCGAAGCCCTATGGAAGTCCGCCGAAACGCTGGACCCTGGCCGCGCGCTGCCGGTCAACAAGTCCTGCATGAACGCGCAAGGCGTGGCCAGCCCGGTGGGCTGGGTGTTCACCGGCAACCTCGGCCAGTTCATCTGGAACGTGACTGCCGCGCGTGATCTCGGCCTGCTGGACGCCGCCGAAGCCCAGCGGCGCGTGGCGCGCCATCTGGACTCCCTCGCCGTGCTGCAAGCAACAGCCCGGCAGAATGGCGCGCCCGGTGGCCTGTTCCATGGCACCACGGACAACCGGACAGCCGTACCCTCCGGCGATGTGGGTTCGATCGAGAATGCCTGGCTGGCGGTCAGCCTCGCCATGGCCAAACAGGCGTACCCCGAGCTCGCCGCGCAGGCTGGCGCCATCCTCGGCCAGATGCGCTTCGAGACCATGGTGCATCCGCAAAAACAGCAATACGAGATCTCCTTCAATCCCAAGACGCAGACATATTCGGGGATGACCTACGGCCTGCTCGGCGAGACACGGCTGCTGGCCTATGTCGGCATCGCCCTCGGAACCGTGCCGCGCAGCCAGTATTTCAACATCGGCCGCGTACCGACCTGGGCCGAGCGCTCGCAGGACCCGGCGAAGTTCCGCACCTACGAGGGCGTCCGGGTATATGAAGGCACCCGCTCCTATGACGGCCGGCATTTCATGCCGACCAACGGCGGCTCGGTGTTCGAATCGTTCGCGGTGCCCGTGGTGATTTCCGAATCCAAATGGGGCCCCAACAGCTGGGGGCGCTCGCATCCGAACATGGCCAAGACGCAGATCAAGTACGGCCTCGACACCTTTGGCTACTGGGGCTTTTCGCCCGCTTCCGTGCCGGCCAACGCCGGATACACCGAGTACGGCACGCCGCCGGCTTCGCTGGGCGGCTCCGGCTACAACCCGCGCGGGCAACACGTGGCGACCCGTGCCGGCCCGGTGGTGTCGCTCTACTCGGTCCTGCTGTTGATCGAGGAGGACCCCGAGGCGGTGATGGCCAACATGAAAAAGCTGCTCGACAACTTCCCCACGCTGAACCACCCGCAATACGGCCTGATGGACAGTGTCGACGTGGAAAACGGCACCGTTTCCAAGTGCCTGCTCGCCGGCAACGTCGGTTGGGCGCTGGGCGCCGTGACCAACTACCTGACCGATGGCAAGCTGCGCGGCTATGTGGACAAGGAATGGGGCCATGCACTGCAGCCCCTGCTGGAGATCGAGGAATTCAGCATCCCGGCGGAGCCTGCGCAGCAGGGCTAAAAATGGTGGCTGATCAGCCATGCGGCCATCGCGCTCGGCAATGTGCCGCGCAGCCAGTACTTCCACCTCGACCGCGTGCCGGAATGGGCCGAGCGCAGCATCGACCAGTCGAAGTACCGCACCTATGAAGGCGTGCGCGTCTACGAGGCCTCGCGCAGCTTCGGGGGGCAGTCCTTCATCCAGACCTGGGGCGGCTCCGTGTTCGAGACCTTTGCCGTACCGATCATGATCAACGAGCAGAAATGGGGCATCAACAGCTGGGCGCGCTCGCATCCGAACATGGCCAAGGCGCAGATCCAGTATGGGCTCGACCAGTTCGGCTACTGGGGCTTCTCGCCCGCCACCATTCCGGCCACGGGCGGGTACACCGAGTACGGCGCACCGCCGCTGTCCGTGGCTGGCGGCTACCGTCCGGTGGGGCAGCGCGAGTCCACCCGTGCCGGCCCGGTGGTATCGCCCGAAGCCGTGATCGACGCCATGCGCAAACTGACGGCCAACTTCCCCACCCTGAACCATCCGACATACGGCCTGATGGACAGTGTCGACGTGCAGACCGGCGTCGTATCCAACTGCGCGCTGTACCTCGACAACTCGCTGGCACTGGGCGCCGTGGCCAACTATCTAACCGATGGCAAGCTGCGTGGTTACGTCGACAAGGAATGGGGCCACATCCTCCAGCCGCTGCTGGAGATCGAGGAATTCAGCATCCCGGCGCAGCAGCCCTAGTCCGGCTGCCGTCCCCGGAATGAAAAACGCCGCGCCGTCCCCTACCGGACGGCGCGGCGTTTTGTCGCCTTATCGACGACTAGCCAGGTATCAGGCCACCTTCTTGTCGAAGAACTGCTCGTCTTCGGTCGAGCCCTTCAGCGCGGTCGTCGACGACTGGCCGCCTTCGATGGCCTGCGTCACGGCGTCGAAGTAACCGGTGCCCACTTCGCGCTGGTGCTTGACGGCGGTGAAGCCCTTCTCGGCCGCGGCGAACTCGTTCTCCTGCAGTTCCACGAACGCGCTCATCTGGTTGCGGGCGTAGCCGTGGGCCAGGTTGAACATCGAGTAGTTCAGCGAGTGGAAGCCAGCCAGCGTGATGAACTGGAACTTGTAGCCCATCGCGCCCAGTTCCTTCTGGAACTTGGCGATCGTGGCGTCGTCGAGGTTCTTCTTCCAGTTGAACGACGGCGAGCAATTGTAGGCCAGCATCTTGCCCGGGAACTTGGCGTGGACGGCCTCGGCAAACTTTTTGGCGAACTCCAGGTCCGGCTTGCCGGTTTCGCACCACACCAGGTCAGCCACTTCGGCGTAGGCCAGTGCACGGGCGATGGACTGCTCGATGCCCGGCTTGGTGCGATAGAAGCCTTCCACGGTGCGTTCGCCGGTCAGGAACGGCTGGTCGCGCTCGTCCACGTCCGAGGTCAGCAGGTCGGCGGCTTCGGCGTCGGTCCGGGCGATCACCAGCGTCGGGGTGCCCGAGACGTCGGCAGCCAGGCGCGCGGCCGTCAGCTTGGCCACGGCTTCACGCGTCGGCACGAGCACCTTGCCACCCATGTGGCCGCACTTCTTCACCGAGGCGAGCTGGTCTTCGAAGTGAACGCCGGCGGCGCCCGCGTCGATCATCGACTTCATCAGTTCGAACGCATTCAGCACACCACCGAAACCGGCTTCGGCATCGGCCACGATCGGGGCGAAGAAGTCGGTGTCACCCTTGCCTTCGCTCCACTGGATCTGGTCGGCGCGCTGGAACGTGTTGTTGATGCGCTTGACCACCATCGGCACCGAGTTGGCCGGGTACAGCGACTGGTCCGGGTACATCTCGCCGGCCAGGTTGGCGTCGCCGGCCACTTGCCAGCCGGACAGGTAGATGGCCTTCAGGCCGGCCTTCACCTGTTGCATGGCCTGGTTGCCGGTCAGCGCGCCGAGCGTGTTGACGAACGGCTCGGTGTTCAGCAGGTGCCAGAGCTTGTCGGCGCCGCGGCGGGCCAGCGTGTGCTCGATCTGGACCGAGCCGCGCAGGCGCACCACGTCTTCGGCGGTGTAGTGACGTTGAATGCCCTTCCAGCGGGGGTTGGTGTCCCAGTCTTTTTGCAGGGCGTCGATTTGTTGTTGGCGGGAAGTCATGTTCACTCTCCTGATGACAGATGGGTAGTTGGCGAAAATTCGGGTACTTGGCTTCGGATCTTGTGACACCCTGCGTCGCCGTGATTTTGGCGTCTCAGGTCATGTGTCTTATATAAGAGTGTAGGGAAGCTTCCCGCGTCGCAACAGCGCTCATTCATCGTCAGGCAGAGATTTTTAATCCTTAATAATCAGTATGTTGAAAAACAATTTTCACGATGCGGCACGCAATCTTTCATGATGAGAAATGCCCGTTGTGCCGCGCACCCATGTATTTTTGCGCACCAAAACAGCTTTCCACATCATGAAATATTGGCAGCCGAGGACGACACTCGGGCTTTTGCGAGGTCCGGCGACGCCGGTGCGCCTTCCAGATGGTCGACAAATTCGCTGACCATCGTCGCCATGCGCCGGGGCTGGGCCAGCGGCAGCCAGTGGTGGGCCTCCACCTGCCGGCGCCAGAGGTCCGCCACCCATTTGCCGTGGTTCTCGGTGAGTGCGGGACGCACGTAGCGGTCCAGCGTCGGCACGATGACCTGCACCGGCGCATGGGCCCGGCGCTCGCGCGGGGCGCGCAGCCGGGCGCGGAAGTTGGCGCGATAGAGCCGCAGGCCATGGATGCCATCGGCGGTCTGCGTGGGATTGGGCGGCGCGAACAGCCCCTCGGTATGGCGCAGCCAGTGTGTCCAGCCGCGCCCGAGCCAGAGGCGCCAGTGCCATTCGGGCAGCTTGGGAATATGGAAGAAGACGATGTACCACGAGGCCAGCGCCTGCCGCAGCGTGGCGCGCCGCTGCGCCCACGTGCGCCGCTCCGATGTGCGCAGCGCGCTGGCGGCATGGTCGAGGCACGGCCCCGAGCACGAGGTGAACGACGCGATGCGCCCGTAGAGGCGCGGGTCGGTCACGAATTCCCAGCCCTGGATCGATCCCCAGTCGTGGCCGACCAGATGCACGCGCCGATCTGGCGCCACGGCGTCGATGACCGCGATGAAATCATCGGCGAGCCGTTCCAGCCGGTAGTCATCCACGCGCGGCGGCACGTCCGAGGCCCCAGCGCCGCGCACGTCGTACGCAATCACATGGAAGCGGTCGGCCAGCGCCTCGGCCACGCCGTGCCAGACGTGGCTGTTGTCCGGGTAGCCGTGCACCAGCACCACCACTGGCTTGGCGGGATCGCCCCACGCCGTTGCCGCCAGCCGTACGGTGCCGGACTGGACGTGGAACTGGCAGGCCGGATAGGGATACGGCTGCGGCCCGTCTCGCTCTATATCTATATGCAGGGGATGGCTGGCAGGCATCGGCGGCAGGCTCCGGGGATGGCGCGATGACAGCCGGTGCTGTCATCGTCGATCCATGCTACGCCGAACGCCGCACCGCCGCGAGCCGCGCGACGGTGTTTGAAACGTGACAAGTCTGGATCAGGCCGCCACGCCGTCGCGGGCCTTGCGGTAGGCCACCCAGTCGCCGCTGTCGATACGGGCGAGCCCGGCCACGGCAGCATCGGCCACCGGATACAGCAGACATTCGATGGGCGCGCCGTTGCAGTCGACGATGCAGGATTCGCGCAGGAACAGCGTGGCCTGACCCGGGTAGACCTCCTCGATCTCGTCGAGCACGGGCAGCAGCGCGTCGGGGATGTCGTAGAGATCGCCGGTCACCGGCCCGGCCGCCGCGTCAGGCACAAGCCCCGGATAGGTGCCGAAGTCATACAGCCGGCCCGCCAGCACGCCCGTGCCGATCAGCGTCGGCGCGGCAATGCCATGGCGCGCAGCCGCGCGGTTCAGGTCGTTGACCTCGCCGGCACGCAGCGTACCGTAGACGAAAACGCGGGGCATCAGGACGTCTCCTCGGAAAATAGCCACTCGGGAAGCGGCCATGGTAGAGGAAATATGGCGGATTGAGGCGGCCTGCCGCCTTACATCTGCTTGAACAGGTGCGCGTACTGCCGCGCCACCGGCAGCACTTCCTCGCGGTCGCGCAGCCGCAGCGAGAGCCGGCCCAGCGACTGGGGGATCGCGCTGGCCACGCAGTCGATATTGACCACCGTGCCGCGATGGATCTGCCAGAAGCGGTCCGGGTCCAGCTGCTGCGCCAGTTCGCGCAGGCTGGTGCGGATCAGCGCCTCGCCGCTGGTGGAGACCACGTTCACGTACTTGTCGGTGGCTTCGAGGTAGACCACTTCGTCCACCGGGATGATGCGGACCTCCTGCCCCACCAGCGCCTTGATAAAGCGCAAATACTGCCCGGCGGAACGCGTCGGGGTCTGGTTCTCGAGCGACTCCAGCCGGTGCAGCAGTTGCGCGAGCTTGTCTGCATCGACCATCGCGCCCACGTCGTGGGTCTCGTGGCTGCTGTCCCGGGCCTCCATGCGCGCCTTGAGCCGGCAGACGGTGGCCTCCAGCCGCTCGCGCTGCACCGGCTTCAGCACGTAGTCCACGGCGGCGCGCTCGAAGGCTTCCAGCGCGAACTGGTCGTAGGCGGTGACGAAGACCACCAGCGGCGGGTCGTCGAACTCGATCAGTTCGCGCGCCACGTCCATGCCGCTCATGCCGGGCATGCGGATGTCGAGGAAGGCCACGTCGGGCCGATGTTCGCGCGCGGCATCGAGCGCCGCCACGCCGTCATGGACCACGGCGACGATATTCGCCTCGGGCCAGAGCCCGGCCAGTTCGGACGCCAGCACGCGGGCCAGCAGCAGTTCGTCGTCAGCGATCAGCAGGGTCGGACTCATGGGGTCGGACTCGGGGAGGCAGAAAGGAATCAGGAACTGGAAACGGCAGGCGCGGCCATGGCCGGCGCGCTACCTTGCGCGGGAGCGCGCACGGGGGCGAGCGTGGGATCGGTCCGCCGTACCAGCGGCAGCGTCACCCGCACCACCACGCCGCGCGGGGTGTTTTCTTCCATCTGCATGCTGGCTGTGGCGCCGAAGATCCGCGCCAGGCGCTCGCGCACATGGGTCAGACCCATGCCCGAGCCCTTGCTGTGGCCCTGGCAGAAGCCCACGCCGGTATCGGCGATGATGACCTGCACGCTGCCGTCGCCGGCTTCCCGGGCAGACAGCGTGATCTTGCCGCCCCGCATGCAAGGCTCGATGCCGTGCGTCACCGCGTTCTCCACCAGCGGCTGGATCAGCATCGGCGGAATCTCGGCCTCGGCCAGCGCCGGCGGCAGGTCGATCTGGAAGTCGAGCCGCGCGCCAAAGCGCATGCCCTGGATATCGAGATAGCTGCGCAGCAGCTCGAACTCCTGCTTCAGCGTGCACTGCTCCGCCCGCGTGTGTTGCAGCGACATGCGCAGGAAGCCGATCAGCCGCTGCAGCAGTTGCCGCGCCGCGCGCGGATCGGTGGCGATCAGCCCGTCGAGGTTGGCCAGCGAGTTGAACAGGAAATGGGGTTCGATCTGCGCCTGCAGCGCCATCAGCTGGGCGCGCACGAGCTGCTTCTCGGATTCTTCGCGCTGGAGCGCGTCCAGCGCGGCCTGCCGTTCCAGGTAGGCCAGCTTCTCGCGCGACCAGTAGAAATAGATCATGCTCGCCGAGGCCAGCATGCCCACCACCAGGCACATGCGCAGCATGTCGCCGGTCTCGGCCTGCGACTTGACCGGCAGCCCCAGCAGCGCGCGCGTGGCCCAGCTACCGAGCACCACGCCCAGCGGCACGGCCACCACGGCCAGGCACATGAACGGCCAGCGGCGCGGGCGGTCGTTCCACCAGATCAGCACGCGCGGCACGTCGATAAAGACCCAGATCGACAGGCCAATCAGCTGGCTATAGAGGAAGTTGTGCGCGAAGGTGCCACCCGTCTGGAAGCCGTAGTTCAGGCTGACGGCGATCACCGTGTTCATGCAAAGCACGAACAGCAGGTCGCGGCCAAGGATATTCAGCCGCGATGGCAGCGCGGTGGAGAGGCAGCGCTTCATAGGCGGACGTCCGCCAGGATGACGCACCCGTCCCCGGCGACATGGATTTGCCGCATGGTCTTCCCTCCTCGTTGATTCACGGCAATGGCCGCGTGGCATTCTGATGATGCACTGCAGCATGCATCCGCCTGTTATCGCAATTTGCTTAAAAGGCGGTCTGCGTGAGGGCACTTTACGCCGGACGCGGCGAGGAAGGAAGCATCGTGCGACGAAACGGCGGCACACGGCGCGAAGTGTGCGCCGGGCCGACCGGGAGGCAGGATTTTGGGGAGATCTGTTGTTGGCGACCCCGCGAACGGCCGTTTGAAAGCCGTTCGCGCAGGATCAGGCGGCCAGCGCCGGACGGTTGACGCTCTCGGCCAGCGCCGTGGACACCGTGTCGCGCGACAGATGCGGCGCGAACATATTGATGAACGCGTGCGCGTAGCCGCGCAGGTAGGCGCCTCGCCGCACGGCCACGCTGGTCGTGTTCGGCTCGAACAGATGGTCGGCGGAGATCCGCACCAGGCCGGCGTCCTTGCGGGCGTCGTAGGCCATCGAGGCGATGATCCCCACGCCCAGGTCCAGCTCGGCATAGGTCTTGATCACGTCGGCATCCATTGCCGTCAGCACGATTTCCGGCTGGAGACCGGCATCGGCAAACGCCCCGTCGATCTTGCGGCGCCCGGTGAAACCGGCGTCGTAGGTGATGATCGGGAAATTGGCGATGTCCTCCAGCGTCGGCTCGGGCAGCCGCGTCAGCGGATGCTCGGGCGAGACCACCAGCACGTGCTGCCAGCTATAGGCCTCGAACGAGGTCAGCCCGGCCTCGTTGGCCACGGCCTCCGTGGCGATGCCGATGTCGGCCTGCCCGGTCAGCAGCAATTCGACGATATGGGACGGCGACGCCTCCTGCAGCGCCAGCGTCACATGGGGATATTCGCGGCGGAAGCTCTGCACCACCTTCGGCAGCGCATAGCGCGCCTGCGTGTGGGTCGTGGCCACGGTCAGGCGGCCGGTATGGCGGCCCGCGAACTCATCGCCGGCCTGGCGCAGGTTCTCGGCCTCGAGCAATAGCCGTTCGACGATGCGGACGATCTCGCGGCCCGGCTCGGTCAGCCCGGTCAGCCGCTTGCCGTAGCGTTCGAAGATCTCCACGCCGAGTTCTTCCTCGAGTTCGCGGATCTGGCGCGACACGCCCGGTTGTGACGTATAGAGCGCATTGGCCACTTCCGTCAGGTTGAACTGACGGCGCACCGCCTCGCGGATCGATCTCAGTTGCTGGAAGTTCATGGGGGCGCTCCTGGGTGCTCTGTTTATAGGGGGCGATCAGTTACGGGTGCCGGCCGTGAAGACGCGCAACTGGCGCGGACGCACCGCCAGCAACTCGCCTTCCCGGAAGCCCGCATGGCGGAAGCGTTCGAGCGGCAGCGCCACCTCGATCACGTCCTGGTTGTCCTCGCGTTCCAGTTCGAGCTGGGCCACCGGGCCCAGCGTCAGCGCGCGGCGCAGCGTGACGGCGATGCCATCGGTGCCCGGCGCGTAGCGCTCCACGTCCAGGTCATGCGGGCGGACGTAGGCCACCGCGTCGCCGGCGGTCTCGTGGCCGCTGCCCACCACGGGCAGCACCGAATCGCCCGTGTGCAGCAGCCCGCCGGTATCGCCCACCTCCAGCCGGCCATGGAACAGGTTCACATTGCCGAGAAAGCCGAACACGAACGGCGTGGCCGGATGGTTGTAGACCGCCTCGGGCGTGCCGAACTGCTCCACGCGGCCGTGGTTCATCAGCACCACCTGGTCGGCCACTTCCAGCGCCTCTTCCTGGTCGTGCGTGACGAAGACGCTGGTCACGTGCAGTTCATCGTGCAGGCGGCGCAGCCAGCGGCGCAGTTCCTTGCGCACCTTGGCATCCAGCGCGCCGAACGGCTCGTCGAGCAGCAGCACGCGCGGCTCCACGGCCAGCGCGCGGGCCAGCGCAATCCGCTGACGCTGCCCGCCCGAGAGTTGCGCCGGGTAGCGGTCGGCCAGCCAGTCGAGCTGCACCAGTTCCAGCAGCGACTTCACCTTCTCGCGGATCTTCGCCTCCGAAGGCCGCTCGGCGCGCGGCTTCACGCGCAGGCCGAAGGCCACGTTCTCGAACACGCTCATGTGCTTGAACAGCGCGTAATGCTGGAAGACGAAGCCGACGTTGCGCTGGCGCACGTGCTGCGCCGAGGCGTCCTGCCCGCCCAGCACCACCTGGCCCGCATCGGCGCGCTCCAGCCCGGCGATGATGCGCAGCAGCGTGGTCTTGCCGCAGCCCGAGGGCCCCAGCAGCGCGGTCAGCTCGCCTTCGTCGAAATCGAGCGAGACGTTGTCCAGCGCGACGAAATCGCCGAAATGCTTCTGTACGTTCCTGACCTGAATGCTCATGATGGCTGCCCTTGCAGTGTCGGCGCGGGGCGGCTCGCGCCCTCGTCCTGATGTTCCTTGCTGGCGCGGAGTTCCACCAGCGTCTTGATGCCCAGCGTGACCAGCGCCAGCAGCGTCAGCAGCGACGCCACCGCGAACGCGGCCGCGAAGTTGTACTCGTTGTAAAGAATTTCCACGTGCAGCGGCATGGTGTTGGTCAGGCCGCGGATATGGCCCGAGACCACCGACACCGCGCCGAACTCGCCCATCGCCCGCGCATTGCACAGGATCACGCCATACAGCAGCCCCCAGCGGATGTTCGGCAGCGTGATATGGCGGAAGGTCTGCCAGCCGGAGGCGCCCAGCACGATGGCGGCCTCCTCTTCCTCGCTGCCCTGGGCCTGCATCAGCGGAATCAGCTCGCGCGCCACGAACGGGAAGGTGACGAAGATCGTCGCCAGCACGATGCCCGGCACCGCGAACATGATCTTGATATCGTGCGCCTCCAGCCACGGGCCGAACCAGCCCTGCGCGCCGAACATCAGCACGTAGATCAGGCCCGAGATAACCGGCGAGACCGAGAACGGCAGGTCGATCAGCGTGGTCAGCAGCTGCTTGCCCCGGAATTCGAACTTGGCGATGGCCCAGGCGGCGGCCACGCCGAACACCACGTTCAGCGGCACGGCGATGACGGCCACCAGCAGCGTGAGCTGGATCGCCGAAACGGCGTCCGGCTCCACGAGCGCGGCGAAGTAGGTATCGACGCCCTTCTTCAGCGCCTCGTAGAACACCGAAGCCAGCGGGATGAACAGGAACAGGCCGAGGAACAGCACCGCCACTGTGATCAGGGTGTAGCGCACCCACGGGGCTTCGCCGGTGGCGTCGTGGCGGTGCGGGGCGCCGGTGTTGGCGCCGAGTCGGGAAATTGCGCCGGCCATGTCAGTTCGCCTCCGGATTGCCGTCAGGCAGCGCAGCAGCGCGGCGGCCCGACTGGGAACGGCGCGTCCACGCCTGCAACAGGTTGATCAACAGCAGCAGCCCGAACGAGATCACCAGCATCACCACCGCCACGGCGGTGGCGCCGGCGTAGTCGTACTGCTCCAGCTTCGAATAAATCATCAGCGGGGCAATCTCGGACACCATCGGCATGTTGCCGGAGATGAACACCACCGAGCCGTACTCGCCCGTGGCCCGGGCGAACGACAGCGCGAAGCCGGTCAGCAGCGCCGGCAGGATGGCCGGCAGGATCACGCGCCAGAAGGTCTGGAGCCGGGAGGCGCCCAGGCTGGCAGCGGCTTCCTCAAGCTCACGCTCCACGTCTTCCAGCACCGGCTGCACCGTGCGCACGACGAACGGCAGGCCGATGAAGGTCAGCGCCACCACCACACCAAGTGGCGTAAACGCCACCTTGATGCCGAGGGGCTCCAGATACTTGCCGATCCAGCCATTGCCCGCGAACAGCGCCGTCAGCGCGATACCGGCCACGGCGGTGGGCAGTGCGAACGGCAGGTCCACCAGCGCGTCGATCAGGCGCTTGCCCGGAAAGCGGTAGCGCACCAGCACCCACGCCACCACCAGTCCGAACACGGTATTGATGATGGCCGCCACCAGCGAGGCGCCAAAGCTCAACTGATAGGACGCCACCACGCGCGGCGCGGTCACCGTGGTCCAGAACGCGTCCCACGTCATCGTGAACGTCTTCAGGAACGTGGCCGACAGCGGGATCAGGACGATCAGCGTCAGATAGAAGATGGTGAAACCCAGGGACAGGCCGAAGCCGGGCAGCACGGTAAACCGTTGCGTGCCGGAGCGGGCCGGCCGACGCGGCGCGTCGGTGGGCGCGGGGGCCGCCAGGGTGATCGATGGGGGCATGTCGTCTCGTCTTATGAAGCCGGCGCATAAGGCGCCGGTGTACGAGACAAATTTTGCAGATGCGCCCTTATAAACAGAACGAATCTTTACGAATTTCTTTAATCGTTTTAAATATAAGGGACGGTCGGACTGACCTCGGCGGAGGCCTCCCAGGTGTCTGACCCGTCACCTGAAGCCGAAATTCGTCCATCGGACTCAATTCTTTGCAGCAAAGTGGCGAGTAAGGCCTGCCCTTCTGGCCACTCGTCCAACCCCGAATCGGCATTGATATGACCGAGATGACCGGCATCGACCAGCTCGCTGCCCCACAGCGTGCCCCAGCAGAAGGCGGTGCGCTGGTGCATCCATGGATCGTTGCGGCTGGCGACGAGAATCGTCGGAAACGGCAGCCGGGAGGTCGGTAGCAGCGAGGCCACGCCGAATTTGTCCGGGTCGGCCGGGGCCACCAGCAGCACGCCCGCCACGCCGGCCGGGTCCAGCACCGCCTGGCGCAGCGTGGCCAGGCACCCGAAACTGTGCGCGACGAGTACCGCCCCGCGCGGCGCCACGCGCTGGGCGCGCGAGATGCCTTCCGAGACCCGTTCCGCCCAGAGCGGCAGGCTGGGGCGCCCCCAATCATGCTGATCGATGCGCTGCCAATCCGGAAACTTCGCTTCCCAACGGCTCTGCCAGTGGGCCGGCCCGCTGCCGTGGAGCCCGGGCACGGTCAGGATCTGCAAGCCGCGCGGCACCGCCAGGCGCGGCGCGGCCTTGCTATCCGGCAACAACGCAGACAACGAAGCGATCGATGCAGTCATGCGGGCTCCCTTGGCGCGGCAGTCGATGAATGTTCCGTTGCATGCAAGTGACGTGCCGACACCGGCTCCCCGGCCACAGCCACGCCCTGCCCCAGCGCGATGCCCGCGTCCTGCAGCCGCGCCACGGCCACGTCGTCCTGCAGCCGGCGGCCGATCAGCGTCACGCCGGCGGTATCGGCGCTCGCACGGAGGCCGGATAGCTGGCGGTCGGTCCAGGTGCGGCGCATGTCGAGCTTGAGCCAGTCCGGCAGCGCGTGCGCCATCAGCGCACCGGCCTCGGCCGGGTCCGATGCCTGCAGGCTCACCTTGAAGCCGTTGCGCCGGTAGTTGCCCACCACGTGCAGCAGCAGCGGCAGGTCGTCATTGGCGCTAGCCGGCACCTGGATCACGAAACGGTCGATCGGCAGCCCCAAGGACTCCAGCGCGCGCCGGAACGCCGCGCCGTGGTCGTCCGCCACGGCGGCCAGCAGCCGATTGTGAACATTCAAGACAAGCTGATGGGAACCATCGGCCGCGAAGTAGTTGATGGCGTGCACCAGCCGCGACAGGCGGTCCAGCGAGACCAGCGAGGCGTCGTCCGCCGCCATCGCGAACAGCTTCCACGCCGCCAGCCCCACGCCGTCCTCGGCATAGGTGCGGATGGAGCCCTCATGGGCCACCACCTCGCGCGCCGCCAGCGTCACCAGCGGCTCGAACGCGCTGGTCAGCGAGCAGTTGAAGTACTGGCCCTGCACCTGCCCGCGCGCATCGCGCCACAGCTCGCGCCCCGGCACCGGCTCACGCGGCAGGGTGTCGAGATAGGTGGCCAGCGGGCTGGCCGACGAAGACAGGGCTTGCGTCGAAAGGGTCATGGCAGCTCCGCCGGCAACGCCGGTGTGTGGATGGCCTGATGGATCATGATAGAAGCTCCTCCGCCAACGGGGCATGAAGATTCTGCGAGGTTTGTGGGTCGGCGGGCGTGTCCGCGGCCGGCTCTGCCTTCCGCATCACGCGGTCGAGCACCGCCGCCTCCAGTTCCGCAAACGCCGCCGCGCCGCGTTGGCGGGGCCGGGGCAGGTCCACGCGCTGGTCCAGCGCGATGCGGCCGTCCTCGATCAGCACCACGCGGTCGGCCAGCGCAATCGCCTCGGACACATCGTGCGTAACCAGCAGTGCCGTGAAGCCGAGCCGGCGCCACAGCGATTCGATCAGCCCCTGCATCTCGATGCGCGTCAGCGCGTCCAGCGCGCCGAGCGGCTCATCGAGCAACAGCAGGCGCGGATGGTGGACCAGCGCCCGCGCCAGTGCCACGCGCTGCCGCTGGCCGCCGGAGAGCCGCGCGGGCCATTCGCCGGCACGCTCGGCCAGCCCCACCTGGGCCAGCACGTTGGCCGCGTCGTCGCGGCGCGTGCGCGGCAGGCCCAGCGCCACGTTGTCCAGCACGCGCTTCCACGGCAGCAGGCGCGCGTCCTGGAACATCACGCGGATGTCCTCGCGCACCGCCTTGCCTGCCTTGGCTTCGCTGGTGTCGATGGTGACGGCGCCGCCATCGGCCGCCTCCAGCCCCGCCACCAGCCGCAGCAGCGTGCTCTTGCCGCAGCCGCTACGTCCGACGATGGCCACGAACTCGCCCGGCTGCACCTGCAGGTCGATGCCGTGCAGCACCTCCCGCCCGTTGTAGCGCTTGACCACCTGCTCCACGCGCAGGGACACCCCCCCTGAAGGTCGGGTATCGCGCGTCACCGGCCGCGTCGGGGCGCGGGCGGCCAGCCCTGCGTCGAGGTAGGCCAGCGCCGCTTGTTCCACCGGATGGGTATGCATCGTCGACTCCTTGTTCGTTGTCATGCCGCGTTCAGGCGGACTGGTAGCCCGGATGCCAGCGCAGCCAGAAGCGCTCCAGCGCGCGCGACAGCACGTCCGCCAGCTTGCCAAGCAGCGCGTAGAGCAGGATGCCCACCAGCACCACATCGGTCTGCAGGAACTCGCGCGCGTTCATCGTCATATAGCCGATACCTGACTGCGCAGAGATCGTCTCGGCAACGATCAGAATCACCCACATCAGGCCGAGCGAGAACCGCACGCCCACCAGGATGTTCGGCAGCGCGCCGGGCAGGATCACCTCGCGGTACAGCCGCCAGCCGGACAAGCCGTAGCTGCGCGCCATCTCCACCAGCCCCGGGTCCACCGCGCGAATGCCGTGGTAGGTATTCAGGTAGACCGGGAAGAACACACCCAGCGCCACCAGGAACAGCTTGGCGGTCTCGTCGATGCCAAACCAGAGGATCACCAGCGGAATCAGCGCCAGCGTGGGGATGTTGCGCACCATCTGGAGCGTGCTGTCGAGCAGCGTGGCGGCGGTGCGGAAGGTGCCGGTCAGCAGCCCGAGCACGAGGCCCAGCCCGCCACCCACCGCCAGCCCGACCACCGCGCGCCAGGTGCTGACCCAGACATGGCGCCACAGCTCACCGGAGGCGGCCAGCGACCACGCGGCCTCCACCACGGCCAGCGGCGCCGGCAGCACGCGGTTGGACAGCCACCCCAGTTGCGAGGACGCCTGCCACACGCCAATCAGCAGCACCGGCACGATCCACGGGGCGATGGCCTGCGCGTTGAGGGTCGGCACGGAAATGCGTTTCGATTGAGACATCTTGAGACCCTCCCCCGCGCTAGCTCTGCGACGCACGCGGCACGATGCCGGTGGCCATCACTTCGCCGAACGGCCCGGACAGCACCTGTCCCGGCAGCTTCTCCCGCACGGTGCGCGGCAGCAGCGGGAAAACCAGCTCGGCGAAGCGGTACGCTTCTTCGAGGTGCGGGTAGCCGGACAGCACGAAGGTGTCGATGCCCAGCGCCGCGTATTCCTCGATACGCGCCGCCACGGTCTGCGGATCGCCGACCAGCGCCGTGCCGGCACCGCCGCGCACCAGCCCCACGCCGGCCCACAGGTTAGGACTGATCTCAAGCGCCTCGCGGGTGCGCTTGGCCCCGCCCGCGTGGAGCGCGGCCATGCGGCGCTGCCCTTCCGAATCCATCTTGGCGAAGACAGCCTGCGCGCGCGCCACGGTCTCATCGTCGAGCCGGCTGATCAGGTCCTCGGCGGCGGCCCAGGCGGCATCGTCGGTCTCGCGCACGATCACATGCAGGCGGATGCCGAACTTGACCGTGCGGCCATGCTTCGCCGCGCGGGCGCGCACATCGGCCAGCTTCTTCGCCACGTCTGCCGGCGGCTCACCCCAGGTCAGGTAGGTATCGACCTGCTCGCCCGCCAGTTCGTGCGCGGCCTCGGACGACCCGCCGAAGTACACCGGCGGATGCGGGCGCTGCACCGGCGGGTACAGCACCCGGGCGCCCTTCACGGTCAGATGCTTGCCGCTGAAGTCGATCTGCCCGCTGTCATGGCTGGCGGCCAGCACGTCGCGCCAGATGCGGATGAACTCCGCCGAGGCTTCGTAGCGCGCCGCATGGTCGAGGAACACACCATCGCCTTCCAGCTCCGCCACATCACCGCCGGTGACCAGATTCACGAGCAGCCGCCCGCCAGAAAGTCGGTCGAACGTGGCCGCCATGCGCGCGGCCAGCGTCGGCGTCATCAGGCCAGGCCGCACGGCCACCAGGAACTTGAGCTGGCGCGTCACGGCGGACAACGCCGACGCCGCCACCCACGGGTCTTCGCACGAGCGGCCGGTGGGAATCAGCACGCCTTCGTAACCGAGCGTATCGGCGGCGACGGCAATCTGCTTCAGATAGTCGAAGCTGACCTCGCGCGCGCCTTCGGACGTGCCCAGGTAGCGGCTGTCGCCATGGGTGGGGATGAACCAGAACAGTTGCATGTCGGGCCTCGTGATTTATCTAGATAGGGGGACCAGGGATCAGCGTTGTGCCTGCTGGGTCGACGCCTTGCCGGCCGGCGGCGTCCAGGCGGCATCGGCCACCTGGATCGGCTTGGGAATCAGCTTGAGCGTGTGGAAGGCATCGGCAATGCGCTGCTGCTCGGCCAGCACAGCGGGCGTGACCGGCTTCGCGCCATAGGAAAATCGGGAAACGGCGAGGTCTAGCACGGTGGCGTCGAGGCCGGTTTCCTTCACCAGCACCGCGCTGGCGTCCTTCGGATGCTTCTCGGCCCACTGGCCCAGTTGCGCGAGTTCGTCGAGGATGGTGCTCACCACGTCCGGCTTGGCCTGCGCGTAGGGGCGCGAGGCCAGGTAGAACTGGTGATTGCTGACCACGTTCTTGCCATCCGCGCTGCGTCCGTCGATCAGCACGCGCGCGCCCAGCTGCTTCTCGGCGGCGGCCAGGAACGGGTCCCAGATCACCCAGGCGTCCACGGCGCCGCGCTCGAAGGCAGCCCGGGCATCGGCGGGCGGCAGGTAGACCGGCTGGATCTCGCTGTAGGCCACGCCGGCCGCCTCCAACTGCTTCACCAGCAGGTAGTGCACGTTCGAGCCCTTGTTCAGCGCCACGCGCTTGCCGCGCAGGTCCGCCACGGACTTCAGCGCGGAGCCCTTCGGCACCACGATGGCCTCGGCGGTCGGCGCGGGCGGCTCATTGCCGATGTAGGCCAGTTGCGCGCCGGCGGCCTGGGCAAAGATCGGCGGGGCTTCGCCCACGGTGCCGAAATCGACGGCGCCCACGTTGAGCCCCTCCAGCAGCTGCGGGCCAGCCGGGAACTCGGTCCACTTGACCGTAATGCCCTGCGGCGCAAGACGTTTCTCAAGCGTGCCGCGCGCCTTGAGCAGCGTCAGCGTGCCGTACTTCTGGTAGCCGATGCGCAGCAGCTTCGGGTTCACAGTCTGCGACTGGGCCTGTACCGGGGCGGCCAGCAGCCCGTAGGCCAGGCCGGTGGCGAGTACCAGCGCGCCCGTCAGCAGGCGGCGGCGTTTGAAAAGGGAGCGAGCGATGGGCGATGTCATGCGAGTTGTCCTAAATCTGTCTGAAAGTGGAATCGGATAGCAACCGGCGACAGGCCTCCCTGCCGGCTGTCGAACAGCGGCATCGGGCACGTGGTCTTCCGGGAATGCGGCGCGCGTCAGGCGCGGCGCGGGGGATTCAGGTCAGGCGGGACATCGCCGGCGGGCGATGCGGAACAGGCTGGCGGACATCGGGCGCTCCTTGTTGGGTCTTCCTGATGGGTCTTCCGGATGGGCCGGGGCGGCGCACGCGATGGCGCCACCCCGTGACGGATTTACTTCCGGCCCGGCTGGTAGACCTGGTCGAACGACCCGCCATCGGCGAAGTGCGTCTTCTGGGCCTTCTGCCAGCCGCCAAATACCTCGTCGATCGTGAACAGCTTCACCTTCGGGAAGTTGGCCGCGTACTTGGCCGCCACCTTCTCGGAAATCGGCCGGTAGTAGTTCTTGGCGGCGATTTCCTGGCCCTCGTCGGTGTAGAGGAACTGGAGGTAGGCTTCGGCCGCCTTGCGGGTGCCCTTCTTGTCCACCACCTTGTCCACCACCGCCACGGGCGGCTCGGCCAGGATCGAGACCGACGGGGCGACGATATCGAACTTGTCCGGACCCAGTTCCTTGATGGCCAGGATGGCCTCGTTCTCCCAGGCGATCAGCACGTCGCCCAGGCCGCGTTCCACGAAGGTGGTGGTGGCACCGCGCGCGCCGGAATCGAGCACCGGCACGTTCTTGAGCAGCGCCGAGACGAAATCGCGGGCCTTGGCGTCATTGCCGCCCGGCTGGCGCAGCGCATAGCCCCACGCGGCCAGGTAGTTCCAGCGCGCGCCGCCCGAGGTCTTCGGGTTCGGGGTGATCACCTGCACGCCCGGCTTGATCAGATCGCCCCAGTCCTTGATCTGCTTGGGATTGCCCTTGCGGACCAGGAACACGATGGTCGAGGTGTACGGCGAGGCGTTGTGGGGGAGGCGCTTCTGCCAGTCCGGCTTGATCCAGCCCTTTTCGGCGATGGCGTCGATGTCGTAGCCGAGCGCCAGCGTGACCACGTCGGCGTCCAGCCCGTCGATCACGGAGCGGGCCTGCTTGCCCGAACCGCCGTGCGACTGGCGAATCGTCACGGCATCGCCACCCTGCGCCTTCCAGGCCTTGGCGAAGGCCGCGTTCACATCCACGTACAGCTCGCGCGTGGGGTCATACGATACGTTCAGCAGATTGGTGGCCGAGGCGGTCTGGGCGGCGCCGAGCGCGGAAAGTACGGCGAGGCCGATGGCCAGCTTGCGAATCATCTTGTCTTGCTCCCGTCTAGTGTCGTGAATGGCGTGGAAACCGGCCCGGATGGCTTCCGGGCTTCTGTCAGGGTTAGAGACTACCGACGGGGTCTTCTGAACGGAACGAATGGTTTCGCCGATCCAAGCACGAAATCCGCATAAGAACGGGCAGCAATATGCACATTCCACACCCGTACTGCCGGGGCGGCGCCCAAAAAAGAAAGCCCGCGAAGCCGGAGAAGCATCGCGGGCCAAGTTTCCATTTCCGGAAACGGGTAGACAAGTCATGAAGAGCGCCCCCGCATCTCCATGACGGATGCCATCGTAACGACCGAGCCCTCGAATCACCTTGACTCAGATCAAGCGTCGGCAAAGCCGACGGCGCTGCCCGACTTCGCCCGGTCGTCCGTACCGTCGTTTTCAAAGATCTGGCTATTCAGGACCAAGCCCCCAACCTCCATTATTGGTGACATGCGGGAAGCCTTGGACGCCTAGCAAAAGTCTGAAGACTGCTCAGCCTCATTTGACTACGGTAGGAAGCGAAGATTATGAAAACGTCACGGAAAAGCACCAATAACATCAAGTCCACCACGGCATTGCTGGCGATCAGCGCGTCCATCCTGAGCGCCGAAGATTCACGGGCCGGCTCGCTGGATGGCGGCAGGGCGACCGGCTCCAATGGCGCAATTGCTATTGGCAACCAGGCCCATGCCTCCGGCACGAGCGCCGTTGCGCTCGGCAATGGCGCCACGGCCTCCCACCACTCCGCCACAGCGATTGGCGTAGACGCCAAGGCTACCGCCCTCATGAGCACAGCCCTGGGCCCCAAAGCCCATGCCGCCGGTGTCTTCTCCACCGCGCTTGGCTTGAACTCCATCGCCAGCGGCATGAACTCCGTCGCGCTCGGTGCCGGGTCCACCGCTACGGATCTCAATACGGTAGCCGTCGGCAGTGCAACTACCCGTCGCACGATCACCCACATGGCGGCTGGCCGAGGGGATACCGACGCCGCCAACGTGGGCCAATTGCGCGGGATTGCGGCGGGTCTGGGCGGTGGCGCCTCGGTCAGCGCCGATGGCACCGTCTCCGCGCCGACCTATACCGTCGGCGGCACCACCGTCAACAGCGTGGGCAACGCCATTACCAGTCTCGATGGCCACATCGCCACGGTCGATGGCCGCGTCAGCACGGTCGATAACCGGGTCACCACCGTCGATGGGCGCGTCAGCACGGTCGATGGCCGGGTCACCACCGTCAATGACCGCGTCACCACGGTCGATAACCGGGTTGCCGCAGTCGATGGCCGCGTCAGCACGCTCGATGACCGGGTCACCGCAGTCGATGGCCGGGTCAGCACCGTCAATGACCGCGTCAGCACCGTCAATGACCGCGTCACCACGGTCGATAACCGGGTTGCCGCAGTCGATGGCCGCGTCACGACGGTCGATAACCGTGTGACCAACGTCGAAGGCTCGGTGGCCCAGGTCACCAACCGGATCAACCGGGGCGCAGTCGGGCTGGTCAGGCAGGACGGCGCGGCGGGCGACGTCAACGTGGCCGCCACCCAAGGCGGCACGGTGATGAACGTGGCCGGCACGGACGGCGCGCGCCTGCTCACCGGCGTGGCCGACGGTGTGATTGGCGCGGGCAGCACGGATGCCATCAACGGCAGCCAGATCCACAGCCTGGCGGAGCGGCTGGCGAAGACCGGAGGCGTTGGCGTGTACTTCCAGGCGGTGGGCCGGTACGGCGGCAGCGCCGAGGCCGCCAGCGTCCGGCCGGATAGCGGCGGCATGGCAGCCGGCAGCGCCGCCGAGGCCAGCGGCGACGGCGCCGTGGCCCTGGGCGCCGACGCCCGGGCCCTCGGCGACAACAGCGTGGCACTGGGCGCCGGCTCGGTTGCGGACCGTGCGGACACCGTCTCGGTGGGCGCCGCCGATGCCGAACGCCAGATCGCGAACGTGGCGGCCGGCACCGAGGACACCGACGCGGTCAACCTCGGCCAGATGCGCAACCACACGGGCCAGAGCAACAGCCAGACGTTGATCCAGGCCAATACCTACGCCAGCCGGCTGGTCGGCGCGGTGCGCCGCGACGCCCACGCCGGCACCGCGTCGGCCATGGCGATGGCAGGCCTGCCGCAGTCGGTCCGGCCGGGCAAAGGCATGGCGTCGATGGGTGCCTCCGGGTACAGCGGGGAATCCGCGATCGCGCTGGGCGTCTCCAAGATGTCGAGCAGCGGGAAGTGGGTCTATAAGGCCATCGTGTCCTCCAACACGCGCGGCAACTATGGCTCGACGGTCTCCGCCGGCTTCCACTGGTAAGCCACGACAGCGGGCGCCACGCCAGCAAAGCCCGTCTCCTCCCGGAGGCGGGCTTTTTTCATGCGCCCCGGCACGGGAAAACCGCAGTGGCCGGCGCCCCCGGATCGGCGGACAATCGATGGCTCCCCATCGCCAGTCCCCACGCCGCCCATCGTGACGTCCCCCCTGCCCTTGCGCAGCCCCCGGCTGCATTTCGATCTCACGACGGTCCAGCTTTTCATCGCCGTGGCCGAACTCGGCGGCATCACGCGCGGCGCGGAGCGCCTGCACCTGGCCCCGGCCGCGGCCTCGCGCCGCGTGCTCGAACTGGAGGCCCAACTGGGCGTGGCCCTGTTCGAACGCCTGCCTCACGGCATGGCGCTGACCGAAGCCGGCCGCGCGCTGCTGGCCCACGCGCGCGGCATCACCCACACCGTGCAGCGCATGCAGGACGACGCCGCCTCCTTTATCGGCGGCGACCTGGGCGTGGTGCGCATTGCCGCGCCGAAGTCCGCCGTGATCCAGTTCCTGCCGTTCGATATCCAGCGCTGCGCCTCGGCTTGCCCCGGCGTGCGCATCGACCTCCAGGAAATGAACAGCCTCGAGGTGCAGCAGTCCCTGCGGCGCGGCACCGTGGACATCGGCATCTACGAAGGCAGCCTGGGTATGATCGATCTGCCGACCGCACCCTACCGCCATGACCGGCTGGTGCTGGTGGTGGCGCGCGACCATGCGCTGGCCGGGCACGCCCAGGTGACCTCGGACGATGTGCTCGACTGCGACCTGATCGTGCTGGGCGAAGGCTCGGCCATCTCGGTCGGACTGGAACGGCTTGCCGAGGAAGCCGGCCGGGTGCTGCGCATGCGCATGCGCGTGGGCGGCTTCGACAGCATCGCCGCGCTGGTGGCGCAGAACCTGGGCTGCGGCGTGATGCCGGAGGCCGTCGCGGCCGAGGTGGCGGGCGGCAGCCGCTTCGTGCGCCTGCCCATCGACGCCCCCTGGGCGGAGCGGCAGTTCGTGCTGTGCCATCGCCCGGCGGACGCGCTGTCCTCGGCGGCGCTGGGCGTGCTCAAGGTGCTTGCGCAAAACGCGTAACCAGAATCCCCCAAATAGCGATAGCCCGCGCCGGGCGCATTGCGGATGATGGCTCCATAACGATTAAGGATGGAGACAGACAATGCAGCGCAGACAATTCCTACTTGGAGCCGTGGCCGGACTGGCCGTGCCGGGCCTGATGCCCAGCCTGGCGCGGGCGGCCGATGTGGCCGGCCCGGTGCGCATCGTCGTGGGCTTCGCCCCGGGCGGCGGTACCGACGTGCTGGCGCGGGTCATCGGCCAGAAGCTGGGGATGATGTGGAACACCACCGTGCTGGTGGAGAACAAACCCGGCGCCACCGGGGCCATTGCCGCTGCATATGTGGCGAAACAGCCACCTGACGGCACCACGTTGCTGATGGCGCACGTCAACAGCCATGCCATCGCCCCGGCGCTGCTCGACGTCAAGTACGACCCGCGCGCCGACTTCACGCCGATTTCTATGGTCGGCGTCACCCCCAACATGCTGACCTGCCGGCCCGAGCAGAAGGTGCGCACGGTGAAGGATATCGTCGCGCTGTGCCGGCAGAAGCCGGGCCAGATCTCGTTCGGCTCGTCCGGCATCGGTTCGGCCCAGCATCTGGCGCTGGAAATGTTCCGGCTGCAGGCCAAGCTCGATGTGGTGCATGTGCCCTACAAAGGCTCCGGCCCGCTCGTGGCGGACCTGATCGGCGGCCAGATCGACTACGCGTTCGACACCATGACCGCCGCCACGCCCTTCATCCAGCAGGGCAAGGTCATCGCCATCGCCCAGACCCGGCTCAAGCGCGCGGCCAGCCATCCCAATGTGCCGACGCTGGCGGAGTCCGGCTTTCCCGGGCTGGACGCGGCGTCTTGGTACGGCCTGGTCGGGCCGAAGGGGATGTCCCCGGCGCTGGTGCAGCGCATGAACGACGACGTCAACCGCGTGCTGCTCATGCCCGACGTGGCCGAGCGGCTCAAGAGCTTCGGCGCCGAAGATTCCGGCGGCTCGAGCCAGCAGTTCGGCGCCTTTATCGCGTCCGAGTCCACCAAGTGGGCCAAGGTCGTGAAGGACGCCGGCGTGAAAGCCGAAAGCTGATGGCTGCGAGACGGCGCGCCCGCGCGCGCCACCCTCGCCCCCCTCTCCACGAATTCAGGATTCACCCGATGACAGATCTCAGCCAATCCGGCGCCCCGGCGCCTGCCACCCCCCTGCCGCTGGCCGGCGTGCGTGTGCTCGACGTGAGCCAGGTCATGGCCGGCCCCTACGCCTGCATGCTGCTGGCCGATCTCGGCGCCGACGTGATCAAGATCGAGCCGCCCGACGGCGGCGACCAGACGCGCGGCGCCATGGGTTTCAAGATGAAGGGGCCGGACAGCATGGGCTTCCTTAACATGAACCGGAACAAGCGCAGCGTCACGCTGGACCTCAAGACCGATTCCGGCCGCGAGGTGCTCTACCGGCTGGCGGAAACCGCCGACATCCTGGTCGAGAACTACCGGCCCGGCGTGATGAAGCGGCTTGGCATCGACTATGAGACGCTGGCCAAGATCAATCCGAAGCTGGTGTACGTGAGCATTTCGGGCTTCGGCCAGAGCGGGCCGTGGGCCAACCGGCCCGGCTTCGACCTGATGGCGCAGGCCATGTCGGGCGTGATGAGCGTGACCGGCTACCCCGGCGGCGCGCCCGTGAAGGCTGGCGTGCCGGTCGCCGATATCGGCTGTGCGCTGTTCGCCACTTACGGCATGCTCGCGGCCTATATCGGCGCCAAGCAGACGGGCAAGGGGCAGTACGTGGATGCGTCGCTGTTCGACTCCGCGCTGGCGTTCTCGGTGTGGGACACCTGCGAGTACTGGGGCACGGGGCGCGAGCCCGAGCCGCTGGGCACGGCCAACCGCATGAGCGCGCCCTACCAGGCCATGAAGGCCGCCGACGGCTACTTCGTGATGGGCGCCACCAACCAGAAGCTGTGGCAGTTGCTGTGCCAGACGCTGGATCGGCATGACCTGCTCAAGGACGAGCGCTTCGCCAGCGTGTCGCTGCGGCTGGCCAACCGGCCGGCGCTGATCGCCGAGCTGGAGCAGAGCTTCGCCAAGGCGAGTTGCGATGAATGGATCGAGCGGCTGCTCGCCGTGGGCATCCCGGCCGGGCCGATCCTGACCTACCCGCAGGCGTTCGACAGCGAGCACGGCAAGCATCGCCAGATGCGCATCGAGATCGACCATCCGATCGAGGGCAAGGTGCCCAATATCGGCTTCGCGGTAAAGATGGGCGGCACGCCCCAGCAGGTGCGGCGCCCGCCGCCGCTGCTGGGCCAGCACACCAAGGAAATCCTGGCCGAACTGGGCCTCTCGCAGGACGAACAGCAGTCGCTGGCGACGGCCGGCGCGTTCGGATCATGAGCGCCCCGCTGCCGTCCCCGGACGGGCAGGTCACGCTGACGATGGCAGGCGGCATCGCCACGCTCACCTTCGACCGCCCCGCCGCGCGCAACGCGATGACCTGGGCGATGTACGAGCAACTGGCCGGGCATTGCCGCACGCTGGCCGCGCAAGGCACGGCCGGCGCGCGCGTGGTGGTGATGCGCGGCGCGGGCGGCGAGGCCTTCGTGGCCGGCACCGACATCGCCCAGTTCCAGCAGTTTTCCAGTGGCGACGATGGCGTGGATTACGAGTCACGCATCGACGAAGGCATCCAGCTGGTCGAGCAGCTGCCGATGCCTACCGTGGCAGTTGTCGAAGGCTGGGCGGTAGGCGGCGGGCTCGCCATCGCCACGGCTTGCGACTTCCGCCTCGGCACGCCCAAGGCCCGCTTCGGCGTGCCGATCGCCCGCACGCTGGGCAACACGCTGTCGGCACTGAACCTCACCCGGCTGCGCGCCGCGTGGGGCCTGCAACCGGTGCGCCGCATGCTGCTGCTGGCCCAGATCCTCGACGCGGACGCCGCCTTGGCCTGCGGCTTCCTCGAAGGCGTGCACGCGCCCGACGCCCTGGAGGCCGAAGTCGCCGCCCTCTGCGACCGCCTCGGCGCCCTGGCCCCGGTCACCCAGACCGTGGTCAAGGAAGCCCTCCGCCGCCAGACCGTAGCCGCCGTGGCGGACACCGACGACCTCGTCCGGCAATGCTATGGCAGCGAGGACTTCCGGGAAGGGGTGGATGCGTTCGTGGCCAAGCGGTCGCCGGTGTGGCGGGGAAGCTGACTCCAGGCGGGAAGACTTGCGGACAAGACCATATTTGGTCTATATTTGGACCCCATCCACCATGGACCGAGGGAGCCAAGCCGTGAAATTCTCCACCCAGGTCAAACCCATCAGTTACCTCAAAAGCCACGCCGCCGAGATCGTCAAGGACATCTCGGCGTCGCGCGAGCCGATGCTGATCACCCAAAACGGCGAGGCCAAGCTCGTGGTCATGGATGTGCGCACGTTCGAGGAACAGGAAGAAACCCTCGCCCTGCTGAAGCTGCTGGCGATGGGCGCCCGCGACATCGAGCGCGGGCGTTTTCGTGATGTGGAGGACGTCTTCGCCGACCTAGATAAGGACGACGACGCGTGAGGGCCGTCTTCCTTGCAGCGGCAGAAGAGGATTTGCACGAACTGCGCCGCCACATCGTCCGGCGCTTCGGCAAGGCAAGTTGGCAGGAAACCTTGCAGGGCACCAAGGACTCGGTGCGCACGGTCCAGGCCTTTCCGGAAGGCGGTGCCATCCCCGACGAACTGGCAGACCTCGGCCTCCGGCAGTACCGACAGGTCATCTCGGGCATGAACCGGATCCTCTACGAGGTCAGGGCTGACGGCCTGTACATCCACATCGTCTGCGACACGCGCCGCGACATGCGCACCCTCCTTTCCCGCAGGCTCCTGCGAGCGATTCCAGAAGGCAACTAGATGCGAAAAACGGCCCGGAGGGTATCCCCCTCCGGGCCGTTTTCTTGTACCGGCAGATTTGCCAGCCGCTCAGTCCACCATCTTCCCAAACGTGAACGCGCCGTCTTCGTAGTCCACCGGGATCACGTCCTTGGCGGCGAACTTGCCTTCGAGGATGGCGCGGGCCACCGGGTTCTCGATCTGCTGCTGGATCGCGCGCTTCAGCGGCCGGGCGCCGAACACCGGGTCGTAGCCTGCGCTGGCAATCTTCTCCAGCGCCGCCTCGGTCACGTCCAGCGTCATGTCCATGCGTGCCAGACGCGCCTGCAGCCGTTGCAGCTGGATGCGGGCGATGGACTCGATGTGCTGCTGGTCCAGCGAGTGGAACACCACCACCTCGTCGATCCGGTTCAGGAACTCGGGGCGGAAATGCGTGCGCACCTCCTGCCAGACTGCGCCCTTCACCACGTCCTGCGGCTCGCCGGACATCGACTGGATCAGGTGCGAGCCCAGGTTGCTGGTCATCACGATCACCGTGTTCTTGAAATCGACCGTGCGGCCCTGGCCATCGGTCAGGCGGCCATCGTCCAGCACCTGCAGCAGCACGTTGAACACGTCCGGGTGCGCCTTCTCGACTTCATCGAGCAGGATCACCGCATACGGCTTGCGTCGCACCGCCTCGGTCAGGTAGCCGCCTTCCTCGTAGCCCACGTAGCCCGGGGGCGCGCCGATCAGCCGGCTAACGCTGTGCTTCTCCATGAACTCGCTCATGTCGATGCGGATCAGGTGGTCTTCCGAGTCGAACAGGAACTCGGCCAGCGCCTTGCACAGCTCGGTCTTGCCGACGCCGGTCGGCCCCAGGAACAGGAACGAGCCATAGGGCTTGTTCTCGTCCGCCAGGCCGGCACGCGAGCGGCGGATGGCGTCGGACACCAGCCGCACGGCCTCGTCCTGGCCCACCACGCGTGCGTGGAGGCGGTCTTCCATCTTCAGCAGCTTGTCGCGCTCGCCCTGCATCATCTTGGCGACCGGAATCCCGGTGGCACGGCTGACTACCTCGGCGATTTCCTCGGCACCCACCTGCGTGCGCAGCAGCTTGTTCGGCTGCTTCTGCTCGCTGGCCTCGGCCTTGGTCGCCGCCTGCAGCTTGCCTTCCAGTTCCGGCAGCTTGCCGTACTGAAGCTCCGCCACCTTGTCCAGCTTGCCCTCGCGCTGCAGCCGGGTGATCTCGAGCTTGATCTTCTCGATCTCTTCCTTCAGCGCAGCCGCGCCCTGGGCAGCGCCCTTCTCGGCGCGCCAGATCTCGTCCAGGTCGGCATATTCCTTCCCAAGCCGCTCGATTTCCTGCTCGATCAGCTCCAGCCGCTTGCGCGACGCCTCGTCGCTCTCCTTCTTCACGGCCTCGCGCTCGATCTTGAGCTGGATCGTGCGGCGCTCGAGCTTGTCCATCGCCTCCGGCTTGGAGTCGATTTCCATCTTGATGCGCGCGCCGGCCTCGTCGATCAGGTCGATGGCCTTGTCCGGCAGGAAGCGGTCCGTGATGTAGCGGTGCGACAGTTCCGCCGCCGCGACGATGGCCGGGTCGGTGATCTCCACGCCGTGGTGCAGTTCGTACTTCTCCTGCAGGCCGCGCAGGATGGCGATGGTCGCCTCCACACTCGGCTCTTCCACCAGCACCTTCTGGAAGCGGCGCTCCAGCGCGGCGTCCTTCTCGATGTACTTGCGGTACTCATTGAGCGTGGTCGCGCCAATGCAGTGCAGCTCGCCGCGCGCCAGCGCCGGCTTGAGCATGTTGCCGGCGTCGATGGCGCCCTCGGCCTTGCCCGCGCCGACCATGGTGTGGATTTCGTCGATGAAGACGATGGTCTGGCCTTCATCCTTGGCCACGTCGTTCAGCACAGCCTTGAGCCGTTCCTCGAACTCGCCGCGA
This sequence comes from Cupriavidus sp. 10L45, assembly GCF_056395225.1. Classification (NCBI taxonomy): domain Bacteria; kingdom Pseudomonadati; phylum Pseudomonadota; class Betaproteobacteria; order Burkholderiales; family Burkholderiaceae; genus Cupriavidus; species Cupriavidus sp. 10L45. The sequence goes on along the minus strand of NZ_JBFTJC010000018.1, from coordinate 15,567 downwards.
TACTTGGCGCCAGCCAGCAGGCCGGCCATGTCGAGCACCAGCACGCGCTTGTTCTTGAGCGTCTCGGGCACCTCGCCGTTGACGATGCGCTGGGCCAGCCCTTCGACAATGGCGGTCTTGCCCACGCCCGGCTCGCCGATCAGCACCGGATTGTTCTTGGTACGGCGCTGCAGGATCTGGATGGAGCGGCGGATTTCGTCGTCACGGCCGATCACCGGGTCGAGCTTGCCCGCACGGGCGCGCTCGGTCAGGTCGACGGTGTATTTCTTGAGCGCCTCGCGCTGGGATTCGGCATCGGCACTCTGCACGGTGTCGCCACCCCGCACGGTCTGGATGGCCGCCTCGAGCGACTTGCGCGACAGCCCATGCTCGCGCGCAATACGGCCGCCCTCGCCTTTGTCGTCAGCCACGGCGAGCAGGAACAGCTCGCTGGCAATGAACTGGTCATTGCGCTTGATGGCTTCCTTCTCGGTGGCGTTGAGCAGGTTGTTGAGGTCACGGCCCACCTGGACCTCGTTGGTGCCCTGCACCTGCGGCAGCCGCTTGATGGCGGCGTCCAACGTGGTCTGCAGCCCACTGACGTTCACACCGGCGCGCGCCAGCAACGTGCGCGCGGCGCCATCGTTCTGCGCCAGCAGCGCGCGCAGCAGGTGCACCGGTTCGATGTACTGGTTGTCGTGACCCAGCGCCAGGCTCTGCGCATCAGCAAGCGCCTCCTGGAACCGGGTGGTGAATTTATCAAGTCGCATTCGGATCCCTCTCTCTCTAGGAAAGTGTGTCCTGTTGCGCGGGGTGGCCCGGCCCGGACACGTTACTTCGGAAAGATAGGGCTTTGACTTGACATTTCAAGGCTGACGGGCGGATTTCGAGCGGCGGCGCCAAAGCCATATGGCGACCGCAGTGACCACCAGCGTCGTCAGAAACGAGGGAAGCCAATACAACAACGCTTCGAAGTTGTATCCGTCCTCAGCGGGATCGAAACGCCGGTAATGGTCGAACAACCACTGTCCGAGCCACGGAGGAATAGAAATGACCTCCGAGTAATCCAGCCACTTGGCAGTCAGGTACAGAGGAAAAAGCACAAGCCACGCGGCCAGCAACACGACTTTGACAAGTGCCTTTAAGACCGCCGTCACGGCGTAGACCTCTTGACCGTGAGTCTGCCGTAGCAGGCAACATCCGTGTTGGGAATCCGGCCGACAGTCGATGCTTTGAGCAAAGCCCTCAGGCGGTCAAAGTCGGTGCAAGACATCGTCCACTCTTCCATCCGCGGCGAAGAGGGCGAACCACCTGCGCCTGTCGGTCGAAAACGGATTTTGCTCCCGAAACCATCTCAAACGCCCGCCGGAGGGCCGGTCTAACACGTAATAAGTGCCAGGCGTGATCGGACCGGAGTTCTTGCGACAGGCGGCAAGATAACTATTGATGTCCCCATCTCGTCCCGAGAATGCCGGCACATCGAGTACGCCGGCCCGAAGCCGACTCATGGGCCGGTCGTTGAGATAAAACGTCAAATCGATCATGACTCGATGCTCCTTCGTGAAACGAGCATCGAGATTGGCTTAGGGGCGCGCCAGGCCCAATAGGAATTGTTCGAAAGCGGTCATCAAACTGACTGGGGTCAGAACGCTCCCGTCGAGATGTGGGGTCTCTCGACGGGAAACGTGGCGTTTAACGCACCTACCCGACTAGTTCGGCACGTTCACCGTCGATCCACTCACCGAAATCACATCGCCCGCCGCCGGGGTGGCGGCGATCGGGGGGACGTTCGAGGGCAGGATCTGCGGTGCCGGGGCGGCGGTGCCTCCGCGTGACGTGGTGCGCACCACTTGGGACGGCGGCAGGGCCGTGCCGCTGCGCAGGTTGGCGTACACGGCGTCAAGCGCCCGGTTCAGGTACACGTGCAGCGGGATGAAGGTGTTGGCGTAGCCAGGCAGTACGTCGATGAAGGCGTCGAAATGCTGGCCGTTGGTCACCTCTATATAAGAGAGTTTGCTGCTGGTGCCCTCGGCCACCTTGTTCAGCCCCAGGTAAGGCCGCGACGTGTGGTTGACCGGCAGCAGGCCGTCGCTGCGGCCATGGACGATCATCGCCGGCTTGCCGCGCAGATTGCCCGTGCGCAAGGTCTGGCCGATGCCCGCCTGGAGTGCTGCGCTGTTGGTCAGCAGGTCGCGCAGGCAATTGGCGCCGGGCAGGTTGGCGTCCTGGGTGCCGTCAGCATTGATCGAGACGAAGTCGCGGATCGCGCCACCTTGGGCACTCTCGTTCATGAGCGTCACCCCCGTGCTGGGTGGCACGCCGTTGCCGGTGGAGAAGGTCAGGGCCAATGTGTTTGGCGGGATGGTCACGGGCTTGTTGTCAGCCGCGCCGGGCGAGGCGAATGTGTAACCGCACAGTTTGTCGGTGACGCTGGCACGGGAATACGAGTTGGCGTACGTCACTGAGATCGAACTGGCCACTTCGAATGTTGAAAGCGAAGCATGGAGCACATCTGACTCTGGCTCCCAGCCGGCCGCGTGCAAATGGTCCAAGGCATCGTCGGCCCGCGCGATGAGATCAGCGCCCGCCAATTGGCCACCACCTACCAGCGACGCACATCGGTTGCCACCCTGTAGCGCCGGACTGGGCGTAAACGGTGCAGGTAGCACCTTCTGCCCCGCGCAAAGCGAGAACAGGTTCGCCGTGGTCGTGTAGTCATACAGATGCCGCCCCGATGACCCCACCGTCACCCCGCCCCGCTTCACCGTGATGGCCGGCACGGCGGGCATGTTCACGTTCGGCTCGCCCACAGCCACGCCGTCGATCAGGCCGTTCGTATCCTGCTCCGCCGCCGCGATGGCCGCGCCGCCGCCGTTGGAGACGGCCGAGGCGATCACCAGGATCTTGTCCTTGCCGATGGAGGCCTGCCGCACCCCGTCGGACCCCACGGTGCCGAATTTATCGTTGATCGCCCACATGGCGAACTCGATGGCCTGGAGCGTGTTCAGCCCCCAGTTGGCCTCGGGATTCTGCTTCGAGTGGGCATGCTTGTAGGCCAGCCGGTGCGGATTGGCAGTGGTGAAGTCCGCCAGCGACTGCGCGCCCGGCTGCGCCGCGAACTGGGCCAGCTTGCCGGCGCCGGTGCGAGCCTGGCGAGTGCCGTTGATCAGCGGCACGGTGTCCGAGTCGAGGTCGTGCGGCCCCGCGCCCGTGCCCTTGTCGGTATAGGCCACGGCACAGCCGCGCTTGAGCCCCCATTCGCCGACCGAAATCCCGCCATAAATGCCGCGCGAGCCCGACGAGGTCGCCGAGATCAGGCAAGGATTGGCGGGATCGAAGTTGGTCGGGATCTGCGCCATGATCGTCACGTTCTGCTGGCCGGTGCCGTCGTCGGCAAAGGCGATGTACTCGGTACCGGGCACCTTGCCCTGGCTGGCGGTGACGTTACCCTGGGGATCGACGTTCGGCCCGTACAGCGAGCCGTACCCGCCCAGCGGATTGGTATCGACGATGGCGCGGTAGTTATTGAAGATGGCGATGCGGCGCAGCTCGGCCGCCGTGGGCGCGGCGGGATCGGCGGGAACCGGCGCGGTAGCCGTGGCGATCAGACCGTCCTTGCCGAGCCCGGCGGTCAGCAGGTCGTCGGTCGTGCCGTCGTAGTTCTGCACGCCGATGGTGCCCACCACGAAGGTCGGCCGGTTGTTCGGGTTCTGCGTGACCGGGCCGCCACCGCCCCCACCGCTGTTGTTGTTGTCCCCGCCGCCGCAGGCGCCAATCAGCAGCACCGCCACGGCGGCGGCAATGGCGGTGTGGCATCGTGGATCGACTAGGAATTTTCCTGCGCGCGTTGCAAGGCTATGCGTCATGGGGTGTCTCCTGTTATGTATGCCGGCGGGGCCGGATCGGTAAAACAGAAACAAGACCTACGAACCGCAAACTGCAAACCGCAAATGCAAACCAACGGGGGCGACGGGGGCGATGGGGAGCACGCCCGGCGGAGCGTCGTATTCGTCCCTCCCGGGACATAGTAGACGGTTCAGGCGTTTGGATGCGAGCAGGCAGTCAGTCGAATGCCAGCTATAGCGCCGATGCCGGAACCTGTATGTGCGACCCGATACATAGGCATCGGGCCAGCCAAGTGTTTGACGGAAAAGGGAAAATACTTAGGCGAGCGCGCGCCAGGTCCAGATGCCGAAGGCCGTGAGCACCAGCGAGCCACCCAGGTGCACCACCACGTGGGCGAGCGCCCAGCGATAGTCGCCCGCCATCAGGTTGCCGACCACCTCGCTGGAGAACGTCGAGAACGTGGTCAGGCCGCCGAGAAAGCCGGTGACGGCCAGCAGCCGCCATTCGGGCGAGAGGCCCGGGTGCGACTGGAAGAACGCCACGGCGATCCCGACCAGATAGCCGCCCACGAGGTTGGCGGCCAGCGTGCCGTACGGCAGCGCCGGGTTGGCCGCGTTCCACAGCACGGAAAATCCCCAGCGCAGCCAGGCGCCCGCGGCGGCGCCGACGCCCACCGCCACAAACCCGAGCGGACCCATTCAACCTTCCTTATTGTTGTTCGATGTGTCCGATGATTCGGCGTTGAACGATTCGATGCCCCAGCGGCGCAGCGCCGCGTCGTCCGAGACCCGCGCATCGACCCAGCGCGCGCCCTCGGGCGTTTCTTCCTTCTTCCAGAACGGCGCCTCGGACTTCAGGTAGTCCATGATGAACTCGCACGCCGCGAAGGCATCGCCCCGGTGCGCGGACGCCACGGCGACCAGCACGATCTGGTCCAGCGGCTGCAACAGCCCCACGCGATGGACAATGGTCACGCCGAGCAACGCCCAGCGCTCGCGCGCGGCGGCCTCGATGCGTTCCAGCGACTTCTCGGTCATGCCCGGATAGTGCTCGAGTTCCATCGTCCGGACCGCCGTGCCGTGCGTGACATCGCGCACGGTGCCGATGAAGCTGGCCACGGCGCCCACGCCGGGATTGCCGGCCCGCAGCGCCGCCACTTCGGCGCCGAGGTCGAAATCATCGTGCTGCACGCGTGCGCTCATCTCAGCCTCCGGTCACGGGCGGGAAGAACGCCACCTCGCAGCCCTCGGCCAGCGGCGTGTCGGCGCGGGCCACGGCGTGGTCCACGGCCATGCGCAGCGCGCGGCCCTCGGCCAGCGCCTCGGCCCACTGGCCGCCGCGCTCGCGCAGCCAGCCGCGCAGGTCGCCCACGGTGCGTACGCTGGCGGGCACCTCGGCGCGCTCGGCGCCCTGCCCCACCTGCTCGCGCACGCTGGCGAAGTATCGGAGTTCGATTTGCATGATGTTCGGGTCCGCGCGTCAGCCCAGCAGGCCGTCGAACGGGATGAATTGCACGGTGTCGCCGCGACGAATGGTCTGGTTCGGCGGGTTGTCGATCAGCCCGTCGCCCCAGACCGTAGACGTCAGCACGCCCGAACTCTGGTTCGGGAACAGGTCGAGGCCGCCCGCGTCGTTGAGGCGCGCGCGCAGGAATTCGTTGCGGCGGTCGCCACGCTCCAGATCGAAATCGGCACGCAGCGGCAGGCGGCGCGGCGTCACATCGGCCACGCCTTGCAGACGCAGGATGAACGGCCGCACGAACAGCAGGAAGGTGACGAAGCTCGACACGGGGTTGCCCGGCAGGCCGAGGAAGTGCGCTGGACTGTCCGAGCCGTTCGCCACCTGGCCGAAGGCCAGCGGCTTACCGGGCTTGATGGCGATCTGCCAGAGGTCCAGCCGCCCTTCGGCCTGCACGGCCGGCCGGATATGGTCTTCCTCACCCACCGAGACGCCACCCGAGGTGATGATCAAATCACACCCTTCGGCGGCGCGGCGCAGGGTGTCACGCGTGGCGGCCAGCGTGTCCGGCACGATGCCGAAGTCGGACACTTCGCAGCCCAGGTTTTCGAGCAGGCCGCGCAGCGTGAAGCGGTTGGAGTTATAGATGGCGCCCGGCTTGAGCGGCTCGCCGGGCATGGCCAGCTCGTCGCCCGTGAAGAACACGGCCACGCGCACGCGGCGCACCACATCCAGCTTCGCCTGCCCGACCGAAGCCGCCAGTCCCAGCGCCTGCGGCGTCAGCCGCGTGCCGGCCGGCAGGATCTCGGCGCCGGTTTCGATGTCCTCGCCCGCGCGGCGAATCCATTCGCCCGAAGCCGGCACATGATTGACGATGACCGCGTCGCCATCGGCCACGCACTGCTCCTGCATGACCACGGCATCGGCGCCGGGCGGGATCAGGCCGCCCGTGAAGATGCGCGCGGCGGTGCCGGCGGCCAGCGCCGTGCCCACGTGGCCGGCCGGAATCCGCTGCGAGACCGGCAGGCGCGTACCCGGCGCGGGGACGTCGGCGGCGCGCATCACGTAGCCATCCATCGAGGTATTGTCGGCGGGCGGCACGCGCAGCGTGCTGGTCACGGGCGCGGCCAGCACGCGGCCGTTGGCGTCGAGCGTGTCGACGGTCTCGGTGGCCGTCAGCGGACGCACGCCGGCCATCAGGGCCGCGAGGGCCTCGGCCATGGTCAGCATCGGCGGACGGTTGGCGGCAGCAGTTGGAGTGGGGGCTTGGGTCATGTGAGCGTGGCTGGAATCAGGTTGGCCCATGAAAAACAGCCCCCGGCGCGAAGCCTGGGGGCCGTGGCAGCGGGCCCGGCAAACCCGATTGTAACGAGTTGGGCGCCGGTCGGTCGCTGGACAGTCGCTTACAGTCCGGTGTGCCGGGCGATGTACGCCTTGACCTGCGCGGCATCCGCCGGCATCACCTCGAAACGCTGCGGCAGCGCCTCGATCCCATCGAACGCGGCGGGCCGCTCGGGCTCGTGCCCCAGTGCCTCGCGGATCGTGTCGGCGAACTTGGCCGGCAGTGCCGTTTCCAGCACTACCATCGGCACGCCCGGCGTCAGGTACTCGCGCGCCACCTTCACGCCATCGGCGGTATGGGTGTCGATGGTGACGCCGTAACGCGCGTGCACGTCGCGGATGGTGGCCAGGCGGTCGTCATGCGTGCTGCGGCCCGAAACGAAGCCGAACTGGCGGATGCGGTCGAATTCCGGCGTGCCGGAGAGATCGAAGCCCCCCTTGGCATCCACGTCGCGGAACAGCGCGGCCAGCTTGTCGCCGTCCTGGCCGAGCAGGTCGAACACGAAGCGCTCGAAGTTCGAGGCCTTGGAGATATCCATGCTCGGGCTCGACGTGTGGTACGTCTGCGCCGAGGTCCGCACGCGGTAGGTGCCGGTGCGAAAGAACTCGTCGAGCACGTCGTTCTCGTTGGTGGCCACCACGAGCTTGTCGATCGGCAGGCCCATCATGCGCGCGATATGGCCGGCGCAGACGTTGCCGAAGTTACCCGACGGCACGCAGAACGACACCTTCTGGCCAGGGCCATCGGTGGCCAGCAGCCAGCCCTTGAAGTAGTAGACCACCTGGGCCACCACGCGCGCCCAGTTGATCGAATTGACGGTGCCGATGCACTGGCGCGCCTTGAAGGCGTGGTCGTTCGACACCGCCTTGACGATGTCCTGGGCGTCGTCGAACACGCCTTCGATGGCCAGGTTGAAGATGTTCGGGTCCTGCAGGCTGAACATCTGCGCGGTCTGGAACGCGCTCATCTTGCGGTGCGGGCTCAGCATGAACACGCGGATGCCGTCCTTGCCGCGCATCGCGTACTCGGCGGCGCTGCCGGTGTCGCCGGACGTCGCCCCGAGGATGTTCAGCTTCAGGCCGGCCCGGCGCAGTGCGTACTCGAACAGGTTGCCGAGCAGCTGCATCGCCATGTCCTTGAAGGCCAGCGTCGGGCCGTTCGACAGGCCCAGCAGTTGCAGCGGCGTGCCGCCTTCCTCGCCCAGCGTGCGCAGCGGGGTGATGTCCGCCGTGTTATCGCCCGGACGTGCGTTGCAGTACACCTCGGCGGTGTAGGTCTGGCGCGTCAGCGCGCGCAGGTCGTCGGCGGGGATGTCGTCGCAGAAGCGCGAGAGCACCTCGAACGCCAGGTCGGCATAGGACAGCTTGCGCCAGGCTTCCAGTTCGTCGGCCGTGATCTGCGGGTACTGCTTCGGCAGGTAGAGCCCGCCGTCCGGCGCCAGGCCGCCCAGCAGGATCTCGGAGAACGATTGCGGCATGTCATGGCCGCGCGTCGATTGGTATTGCATGAGCGGAGGCGTCTTAGTTCAGTTCTTCCATGCGCAGGCGCGTCACGGCGGACAGCACCGTCGGCAGCGACTCGATGCCGCGGATGGCGGCGTTCACGTGCTTCTCGCGCGTGAGGTGCGTCAGGATGATGATGTCGGTCTGCGGCTCGCCCTGGCGCGACTCCTTCTGGAGCATTGCGTCGATGCTGATGCCGCCCTCGGCCAGGATGCGCGTGATCTCGGCCAGCACGCCGGTCTCGTCGGACACGCGCATGCGCAGGTAGTAGGAGCTGGTGACTTCCTCGATCGGCAGCACCGGCACGCTGGACAGCTCGTCCGGCTGGAACGCCAGGTGCGGCACGCGATGGTTCGGATCGGCCGTATGCAGGCGCGTCACGTCCACCAGATCGGCGATCACGGCCGAGGCGGTCGGCTCAGCGCCGGCGCCCTTGCCGTAGTACAGCGTGGTGCCCACGGCGTCGGCCTGCACCAGCACGGCGTTCATCGCGCCTTCCACATTGGCGATCAGGCGGGATGCCGGCACCAGCGTGGGATGCACGCGCAGCTCCACACCCTCCTCGCGGCGGCGCGTGATGCCGAGCAGCTTGATGCGGTAGCCCAGTTCCTCGGCGTACTTGATGTCGATGGCGGACAGGTTGGTGATGCCTTCCACGTGCGCCTTGTCGAACTGCACCGGCATGCCGAAGGCGATGGCGCTCATCAGCGTGACCTTGTGGGCGGCGTCGATGCCCTCGATGTCGAAGGTCGGGTCAGCCTCGGCATAGCCCAGCTGCTGGGCTTCCTTGAGCACCACGTCGAAGTCCAGGCCCTTGTCGCGCATTTCGGACAGGATGAAGTTCGTCGTGCCGTTGATGATGCCGGCGATCCACTGGATGCGGTTCGCGGTCAGGCCCTCGCGCAGCGCCTTGATGATGGGGATGCCCCCAGCCACGGCGGCCTCGAACGCCACGATCACGCCCTTGCGTCGCGCAGCTTCGAAGATCTCGTTGCCATGCACGGCCAGCAGCGCCTTGTTGGCGGTGACCACGTGCTTGCCGTTCTCGATGGCCTTCAGGACCAGCTCGCGGGCGATGCCGTAGCCGCCGATCAGCTCCACCACGATGTCGATTTCCGGGCGGGTGACCACCTCGTTGGCATCGCTGACGACTTCCACCTCGCCGCCGGTCAGCTCCCGGGCGCGCTCGGTGTTGAGGTCGGCCACCATCGCAATCTCGATGCCGCGGCCTGCACGGCGACGAATTTCTTCCTGATTGCGCTTGAGCACGTTGAACGTGCCGCTACCAACGGTACCGATGCCGAGAAGGCCGACTTTAATGGGTTGCATGGACGTCTGACTCTGGGTTGCTTGATGCGGGATGAACGGGGGCGCCGCGGCGGCTCAGGCCGTGCCGTGACGTTTTCGATAGGTTTCGAGGAAGCGGCCGACGCGCGTCACGGCCTCGCGCAGGTCTTCCTCGTGCGGCAGGAACACGATCCGGAAGTGATCCGGCGCGCCCCAGTTGAAGCCGGTGCCCTGCACCAGCAGCACCTTCGATTCCTGCAGCAGTTCGTAGATGAATTCCTGGTCGTCCTGGATCGGGTACATCGACAGGTCGAGCTTGGGGAACAGGTACAGCGCGGCCTTGGGCTTGACGCAGCTCACACCGGGGATCTGGGTGATCAGCTCATAGGCCAGGTCGCGCTGGCGGCGCAGCCGGCCGCCCTCGCCCACCAGGTCGTTGATGCTCTGGTAGCCGCCCAGCGCGGTCTGGATGGCCCACTGGGCCGGCACGTTGGCGCACAGCCGCATCGAGGACAGCATGTTCAGGCCCTCGATATAGTCCAGCGCCGGGCGCTTGTCGCCCGACACCACCATCCAGCCAGCGCGGTAGCCGCACGAGCGGTAGTTCTTCGACAGGCCGTTGAAGGTCACTGTCAGCACGTCCGTGGACAGCGCGGCGATCGAGGTGTGCGAATGGCCGTCGTACAGCACCTTGTCGTAGATCTCGTCGGCAAAGATGATCAGGCCGTGCTCGCGCGCGATGGCCACGATCTCCTGCAGCAATTCGTCCGAGTACAGCGCCCCAGTGGGGTTGTTCGGGTTGATGACGACGATCGCCTTGGTGTTCGGGGTGATCTTCTTGCGGATGTCGTCGAGGTCCGGCATCCAGTCGTCGGCCTCGTCGCAGATATAGTGCACCGGAGTGCCGCCGGACAGGCTCACGGCGGCGGTCCACAGCGGGTAGTCCGGCGCCGGCACCAACACCTCGTCGCCGCTGTTGAGCAGCGCGTTCATCGACATCACGATCAGCTCGGAGGCGCCGTTGCCCACGTAGATGTCGTCCAGCCCCACGCCCTGGATCTTCTTCTCCTGGGTGTAGTGCATGATGGCCTTGCGCGCCGCGAAGATGCCCTTGGAGTCCGAGTAACCTGCCGAATTGGGCAGGTTGCGCATCATGTCCTGCTGGATCTCCTCCGGGGCATCGAAACCGAACACGGCCAGGTTGCCGATGTTCAGCTTGATGATCTTGTGCCCTTCCTCCTCCATCTGCCGGGCCTTTTCCAGCACCGGGCCGCGGATGTCATAGCAAACGTTCTGGAGCTTGTTCGATTTCTGGATGGGTTTCACGGCGGTGTTGGCGATGTCAGGGCAGGCTGCCGGTCTCCGTGGCAGCGGATTTTCGGAATCTTCTGGAATGTCCTGGCAAGTCTGGGCGGACGGCGGCGCATCCGCGGTGATGTGCCCGGCGCGTGGCAGACAGGGAGGCAAAAGCTATAATTTATCGGATTATGACAGACTTCGGCATGGATTCTTGCATTGCAGCGACGCTTTCCCGCGCCGGGCGCACGATCCTGCCACCGCGAGCCCCCTCTTGAAACTCCACGCTGACAAACCCAACAATCTCAATACCGTGACCAGCTACGGTCCCGGGTATATCGAAATCAACCTGGTCCGCCACAACCAGTCCGTGCTCGTCATGCCGGAAGGCCCGGTCGAGCCGTGGCCGGTTGCCCGTTTCGAGGACCTGGAACCCGCCCATTTCGACGTCCTGCTCGATAAACAGGCAGAAGTCGTCCTGCTGGGTACCGGCAACAAGCTGCGTTTTCCCCACCCGCGCCTGACCGCCGCGCTGGCTCGCCGCCATATCGGCGTGGACGCCATGGATCTCCAGGCCGCATGCCGCACCTACAATATCCTGATGGCCGAGGGCCGCAAGGTGGCGGCGATCCTGCTGGTGGAGCCGATCGACGAAGCTTGAGCGGCGGGCCCCCTGGTGCGAATATCGGCTGGCAACCTGCCGAGGTTGAGCACACGCCACGCTTGAAGTCTGGCCGACTGCCCCAAACTGCACCCGCCATGGCACAAGCCCGGATCACCCCCCACAACAAACGGGCCGCCATCACCGATGATGCACCGCCATCCAGGAGAGCCACCAGCATGACAGTCAGTCTCAACCAGGCCGTTCCGGACTTCCGCGCCCCCGCTACCGGCGGGGAGTTCCATCTTGCCGGCCAGCGCGGCAAGACCGTGGTCCTGTACTTCTACCCGAAGGACAACACGCCGGGCTGCACCACCGAAGCGATGAACTTCCGCGACCAGTACGCCGAGGTCGAGGCGGCCGGCGCCGTGGTGTTCGGCATCTCGCGCGACAGCATGAAGTCTCACGAGAACTTCAAGGCCAAGCTTGAGCTGCCCTTCGCGCTGATCTCGGACGCCGACGAGGCGCTCTGCAGCCTGTTCGATGTCATCAAGATGAAAAAGATGTATGGCAAGGAAGTGCGCGGGATCGAGCGCAGCACTTTCATCCTCGACGGCAAGGGCATCCTGCGGCACGAGATGCGCGGCATCAAGGTGCCGAACCACGTGGACGAAGTCCTCGAACTCATCCGCAAGATCTAGTCCGCCAGGCGCCACTGCCACGGGCGCAACACCGCGCAACACTCCGTCCGCAGGGTCATTGCCAAACCGAAAACGTTCGGATACATTGGCCCGTAATGCGTTCAGATCCCAGTTGCCACGCTGTTGTACCGTTCCGGCCCAGGAGAGAAAGTCCCCGGGCTGGTAGCGGACCTGCCGTGTCCGGGGTCCGCGAAGAAGCCGCCACACCTGTTCATCAGGCATGGCGGCTTTTTTGTTTGCCTGCCCTTTTCCGCCCCCCTGAAAGGATGTCCAAGCATGCCGCTGCCTACCATGCCCGCCAAGCCTGCCCAATTGCTGGACCCGAGCGAATTCGCACCGGTCTCACTGCCCAAGGCCAAAGCCGCGCAGGGTAAGAAACCTGTGCCGACGCTCGAGCGCGATGCATTGCTCGATTCAGGCCCGACCGGTGACACGGGCGACCTCCAGGCGCCCGCCACGCGCGGCCGCGCCGGCAGCCCCACGCGCGCCCGCACCCCGGACGCCCCGGCGCCAGCCACGACCGCCCCGTCCGCGCCGGCCGTGAGCCTGGTCAAGCCGGCGGCCGGCCCCACGCGCCGCGCCCGCAAGGCCGAGGGGCCCAGCAAGCTGTTCGTGCTGGACACCAACGTGCTAATGCACGACCCGAGCTCGCTGTTCCGCTTCGAAGAGCACGACATCTATCTGCCGATGATGACGCTCGAGGAGCTGGACAACCACAAGAAGGGCATGAGCGAAGTCGCTCGCAACGCGCGGATGGTCAGCCGCACGCTCGACTCGCTGGTCGGCGCCACCGACGGCGTGCTCGACGACGGCCTGCCGCTGGCCACGCTCGGCAACCGCGATGCGCAGGGCAAGCTGTTCTTCCAGACCCGCCTGAACGAGATCAAGCTGCCCGAAGGCCTGCCGCAGGGCAAGGCCGACAACCAGATCCTGGGCGTGGTCAGTGCGCTCCAGCAGCAGTTCCCGGAGCGCCAGGTCGTGCTGGTGTCGAAAGACATCAACATGCGCATCAAGGCGCGTGCGCTGGGGCTGCCGGCCGAGGACTACTTCAACGACCAGGTCCTGGAAGACAAGGACCTGCTCTACGCGGGCGTGATGCAGTTGCCCAACGACTTCTGGGCCAAGCACGGCAAGGGCGTGGAAAGCTGGCAGGACCCGAAGTCCGGCGCCATGTTCTATCGCCTGACCGGGCCGCTGGTGCCGTCGTTCCTGGTCAACCAGTTCGTCTACCTGGAGCCGATGGACGGCAGCCTGCCGCTGTACGCGCAGGTCAAGGAAATCAACGGCAAGACCGCCCTGCTCCAGACCCTGAAGGACTACACCCACAACAAGAACAACGTGTGGAGCGTGGTGGCCCGCAATCGCGAGCAGAACTTCGCGCTGAACCTGCTGATGAGCCCGGACATCGACTTCGTCACGCTGCTGGGCCAGGCCGGTACCGGCAAGACGCTGCTGGCGCTGGCGTCCGGCCTGGAGCAGGTGCTGGACCAGAAGCTCTACAACGAGATCATCGTCACCCGCGCCACCGTGCCCGTGGGCGAGGACATCGGCTTCCTGCCGGGTACCGAGGAAGAGAAGATGCAGCCCTGGATGGGCGCGTTCGACGACAACCTCGAAGTCCTGCAGAAGAGCGATGACAGCGCCGGTGACTGGGGCCGAGCGGCCACGCAGGAGCTGATCCGCTCGCGCATCAAGGTCAAGAGCATGAATTTCATGCGCGGGCGCACGTTCGTGAACAAGTTCGTCATCATCGACGAGGCCCAGAACCTGACGCCGAAGCAGATGAAGACGCTGGTCACGCGGGCCGGCCCCGGTACCAAGATCGTCTGCCTGGGCAATATCGCGCAGATCGACACGCCGTACCTGACCGAGGGCTCGTCGGGCCTGACCTATGTGGTAGACCGCTTCAAGGGCTGGAGCCACAGCGGCCACGTCACGCTGGCGCGCGGCGAACGCTCGCGCCTGGCCGACCACGCGGCGGACGTTCTTTAAGTACCGCCCGCCCGGCATTGTCCGCCGGGTGGCGTTCGTCTCCCTTTTTACCCGGATCCGGGCGTCCGCGTGGATGCCCGTCCATGTCGTCACGTCGCGTCGGGCTTTGGCTGACAGCCAAAGCGCGGCAGTGGCGCTATGATCGTCCGGTGTTCATGTCGATACGGAGGCGTCGATGGACAAGCCACAATCGTTCAATCCCTACCTGTCCGGCAATCCACGGACCCTGTTTTCCCGCCATTCGCGCACCACGCGGCGGCGCCGCATCCTGGCGGCCACGCTGATCGGCACGTCGCTGGTCATCGCCGCCACCTGGCGTCCGGCCCGGGCGGCCGAGGAAATGGTCATCCGCACGATGGGCCCCGTCAGCTATGTCTGCGGCGGCGTGGCGGAGGATGAGCGCGCCAAACTGACCGAGCAGGAGAAGAACTTCAACATGGGCATCCTGTTCACACAGGGCCCGAATGGCGAATTTTTGTCGGAAGTTGACGTCAATCTGACACGCGACGGCCAGCCGGTGGCCAATTTCAAGGCTGGCGGCCCCCGCTGCCTCATACGTGCGCCCGAAGGCAGCTACAATATCGAAGCGACCTATAAGGGTCAGGCCAAGTCCATGAAGATCAGCACCGGCACGCGCAACGCCCAGCTTCGCTGGTGATGCATTAACAATGCGCTAACCGCGCTGCACCGCGGACGGACGCGTGACCCGGCAACCGAACAAAAAGAAGGATGCCGCAGCGCCCGCTTCGCCTTTTCTCTCTCAATGCCTCCCGCACCGCCGCCCTCGCGGTGAGTGCCGCCGCGCTGCTACTGGCCGCCTGCGCCGGCGGGCCGCCGCCCCGGCAGGGTTCGTCCGTGCCCCGGGCACCCGGCAAACCGATGATCGACCCGAGCGCCGGACTTGAGGAAATCTCGATCCAGGCGATGTCGCTGGTCGGCACCCCCTACCGCTACGGCGGCAACACCCCCGATTCCGGTTTCGATTGCAGCGGCCTGGTTCGCTACGTGGTGCAGCGCGCCGCCAACGTGAACCTGCCCCGCACGACCGAGCAGATGGGCCAGCGCGGTTCGTCGCTGGACCGCAGCCAGGTGGCCTCCGGCGACCTCGTGTTCTTCAACACCACGGGACGCGCCAATTCCCACGTAGGCATCTATGTCGGCCAGAACCGCTTCGTCCATGCGCCCGCCACCGGTGGCACGGTGCGGCTCGAGGACATGGGCAAGTCTTATTGGGCCTCCCGCTACAACGGCGCCCGCCGCGTGGTGGCAGCTAGTAATTTGCCGATGACGCCGGCGCCCGCCCCAGAAGCCCCCCCGCCCGCCCCTGCGCCCACCCAGGAAGACGACGACCCCATCGCCGCCTTCGCCCGGCAATAGTCGTCTAGTAAAAGGCGTAAAAAAAAGCCAGGCGCGATGAACTGCACCCCAAAAGTTGGACACCAACTTTTGGGGTGTTTTCATGTATCGGTACTCGGAGCAGTTCAGGCTGACAGTTATCCAGAGCTACCTGGACGGTCAGGCAGGCTATGGTGAGATCGCCAAACGCCATGAAATAGACAGCGG
>NZ_JBFTJC010000017.1:0-106217 GCF_056395225.1 Cupriavidus sp. 10L45 | reverse complement strand
ACCGGCAACTTCATTGGTGCCACCTAACGTCACCATTCTTGGGAGACGGCCATGGCGAAGTGCGATGCTTGCTTTTCGATCCTCCCCGACAGCCGCGGGGAACGGGGGCACGACGCCCTTGTTGAAACCGGCAGTGAGAAAATCCGCCCGTTCGGGAAGGCACCCGTCATCAAGACGTCGTTCATCTGCTCGACGTGCGGGACGAAATGGACCTACGAGAACAACATGAACGACAGCTTCGCCGGCTGGCATGAGGTTGAGAGCTGACATTACGCGGCCTCCGGCTGCGCCACCGTCAGCGCCATTGCCACCGGCCGCACCCATACCGGTGTAGCCGAGAGCATGAACGTCTCGCCTGTCTCGGCGGGCAGTAGGGTGGTGCCCATCATCGAGCTGATGGCCTGAGGTGGCGGTGGCCCCGGTCATTCGCACAGTCCATACGATGACGAGCACGCAGTGGGCTCGTCGAGTTGATCCAGAAGGCTGAATTGCCGGCCGCCGCGTGTGGTGCGCGCCCATTCCACCTTCTGCCAAACGTTGCCGCGTTCACGAGCAGTCTCGTTGTCGCCGGGTGCCGGGAAGAATGTCGCGTTGGCGCGTTTGCTCACGTCGGAGACGATGTCCTCCCATTCCGCGATCCGTTCGATGTGAGCCTTGTCTTGCTTCGCCCAGGCGTTGATTTCTTCCTTGCTGGAGTTGATGCATACACAGCCGACCCGCTTGCGGCCACGGAGGTAGAGGGGGTTAGGCTTGATGCCGTACAGTCGGTGGGCCTCGAACACGTCTTCCCATGTCCAACGCAGAATCGGGCGATAGTTGAACAGGCCAGCACCGACCTCATCAAAGTCAACGACGCACGCGCCGGTGCCTTGGAATCGCGTGCGTCGGGACTGGCTCTCTTCGATACGGACGCCTTGCCACGACCACACCATGCTTCCCGTTTCCTCGATGATGGACATGAGGTGTTCGGTGATGGGTATTACCTTCAGCTCGTGCGTGCAGAACTGAGCCATGCGGCTGGGGAAGCGGGCTTTGATGATGCAGAGATCAAGAAAAGCAATCCCGGTGGGACCGCGATCGAAAACTCCGAGTGCGCGAGCGACAGTAGCATCGGGGACGCCTTTTGTCGGCCATACATCGCGCACATAGTCCCGGCGTGTCCACCATTCTCCAGAAAAGTCCCGTCGGACTCGATGGATGGTCACGCCTAGGGCTTCCGCGAGATAGTCCACGTACTCGTAGGTGATCTCGTGCTCGTTGTCGGTGTCAGCCATCACGAAGCGACACGCTGCACGGCCATGCTGCTCAATCGCGAGAATCGCGGTCGCGGTGCTGTCCTTGCCGCCGGACATGGAGACGACGTGGACGACGCTCATGCTAGGATGCCTCCCAAAAAATGGAGGGGTTCACGATGTTGAAGCGGCTGTGGCTGTACGTGGAGTTCGGGTTCGGACTCTTGGCTCTTACACTTCTCACGCTGGCGTGCCACGCAGTGTGGCCGGACAAGGACGGGGTCGCTGCTTGGTTTCAAGCTATCGGTTCGGTCGCCGGCATCGCCATTGCTATCTACGTTCCTTGGCGACAGCAGGACAATCAAGCTGTCACAGCGCTCTGGGAGCGGGATCAGCAGCGATTTGGGCTCGCCCGCAGGCTCCGGGCTCTGACCCTCGAATTCCGACTTCTGTGCGAGAACCTGCATGGCGACGTCAGAACGTTTTCTCGGGTCCCATCGGTGAATGGCTTCTCGTTCGATCTCAGTTCCATGTTGGCGATTTCCGAAGCGGCGCGTCGGCTGGAAGAGCAAGACGTCCATTTCGTTTCCGGCGTAATTTGTGCTGGTATTCGGATGCACATCGAACAGATGCGGAGAACAGTGATTGCAAACCAGGGGCGGGCTCAGCACGCGCTGGAATCCGATTTCGTCACCCAATGCGATGCTTGGTCGAACCATGGGAAAATTCTTGATGAGAGCGCTAGAGGGATTCTTGATCACTGCGAGCGTGTGAACGAACGTCATCAGTCGTAGCCAACTTGTCCCCTGTGCTGGCTTCGACACGTCGTATCCGCGCCGACTCACAGCGTATCCCCTGCTCCAGCGCCGGGCGCGCCGCCGAAATCAGCTCTACGTGTCGCTGCCTGCAGTTCTTCGATGCTCCTCCGCGCGCGCGCGCGCCACTCCACGCCGTGCTGCAGCGCCAGTTGGATCAGCCAGTGCAGCACGTACGCCTGCTCTTCCTCGCAGCGCTTCGGGATGTCGGTGCCGGCCGCGCGCAGGGCATGCGCGATAGGCGTGGTGGTGTAGAGCATCAGGCCCAGCACTTCGAGCAGCGCGTCGGTCGGCTCGGTCGGGTAGGGCAGCGTGCCCAAGGCAATCACCGCAGGATTTGCGGTGATTAGCGGCGTATTGTCCGCATGCTCGCTCTGGGGCGCGGCGCTCGGCGCCGTGGCTTCGAGGCTCTCACGCAGGCGTTCTCCCGCACGCATAGCCTCGTCGCGGACCTTCTTGTTGCTTGCGGACAGGCGCAACTCAGGATTGGCGACGGTGGTGTTATAGAAATCACGCGCGACGGCGCGCAGGCACAGCAGCTGGCGCGCCAATGATACGAGCGCATGGGCATCACGCCATTTCATCGTGCCGGCCATGGCGGCCCGCTCGAGCGCATCAAGGTTCATGGTCATCGTTTCTTCCTGTTCTTGAATTCTTCTTCCATCTCGGCCATCCAGTTCGCTTGGCGGCGCGCCGCCCACACGCTCGCGGCGATGTAGGCGATCACGGTGACGATGCTGATGCCCAACGCGGATGTGGTGGACATCAGTGCTTCCCGCGCGATGCCTCGATCTGCTGGTCGACCCACTGCTGCACCTCTTCCTCGACCCAGCCGCTGGCGCGGCCGAGCTTGATCGGGGAAGGGAACGTGTGGTCCTTGATGCGGCCGTAGATGGCCGTCTTGCCCAGGCCTACGCGCTCGCAGACTTCCGGCAGCCGGATGATCCGGCGTTGCTGTTGGGTGTTCATGCTGCCTCCCGTACCGTGCCGACCTCGTGGTCTTCGATCCAGAACGGCGTGATGGCGTCCGGCAGGCCGGCGGGCGGCGCCTTCAGGCTCATGAACACCAGCGCGGTGTCGATCGCGCCGTCGGCGGCCAGGTCGTCGAGCCACCAGAACAGCCGATCACGCTCGGCACCGATTAGCACGTCTGCCCGGTCCAGCACCAGCAGGCGCAGGCCCGTCAGGTGCGTGATGGCTTCGGCGATCATCGCGTCGATCCGCCATTTCTCGGACTCGGACAGCAGCGCATATGGCCGGCCATCGGCGGTGATGGCCATGTCCGCCTCGATGCCGGCGCGTGCCCATTCCGACAGGTTGGCCATGGCTGCCAGCCGTTCGTTGATCGGGCCCCGCGCCTCGGCCAGCAGCTCCGCCGGGATCCCGCCCGGGCCGAGGGCGTCCGCCAGGGCATCCCATGCCACCACGTCGGCGTGGTGCTGCGCGGCCTGCGTGGTCTGCTCAGCGGCTTGCGCGACGGCGCGCTGGCCTGCGCGCACGTCTTCCAGCTCCTTGCCGGTCGCGGCAATGGCTGCCTGCAGGTTTGCCAGCTGAGCCTCGACTGTCTTCCGCAGCTCGGCATCCTCGTCGCCGGCATCGGCCGCGGCGTCCTTACGCAGCAGGTCGAGTTGCGTGGCGGCGGCCTTTGCGGCATCGCGCTCAGCGGTGCGGCTCTTCAGCGCGTTTTCCAGTACGGTCAGGCTGCGCTCGTACTCGGGCAGCCGGCCGGCGGCTTCCGGATCAGCCTGCGTTTGCTCGCGCAGGGCCAGCTGGCCGGCCAGGTACTGCAGCAACACACCGCATTCGGGACAGGTGCAGGGCATGCCGGCCACCTTGCCGCCGGCCGCCGCACGCAAGGCTTCCACCTTGGGCAAGAAATCGTCGCGCTCGGCTTGCGCGCGGTCGACGGATTCCTGGGCCTTGGCCAGGCCGGCTGCCTTGTCGGCCAGCTCGCGGATCTTCGTGTCGCGGGCGACGCGCTGGCGCGCGGCGGCGTCCATCTCGCCCAGCTGGCGCTGCATGCCGCCGGCCTCGGTCGACGCCTCGGCGATGTCGGCCTGCAGCTCGGAGATCGTAGCGTTCACGTCTTCGGGAGCGAGCGCGCCGGCCGGCACCGCGGCCTTCCAGTCGCCGGCCTTCACGGAGCCGTAAGTCTCGCCAGTGACGGCGCGCCATGCGCCCTTGGCCGCCGTGGCCTTGGTCTGGGCTTCCTTCGCCGCGGCGTCGAATCCGGCGCGCACCAGCGGCAACACCGCCTCGATCTTCTTGGGGTGGCAGCCGCGCGCCACCAGGCGCTCGCGGACCAGGTCGGTACCGAGCTTGAGGCCCATCAGGTCGAAAAGGAACGCGCGACGCTCTTTGACCTCGAGGCGGGCGAAGCGCTGCGCATCCAGCACGTACGGCAGGCGCGGGTCAGCCTGCAGCCCCGCGGTCAGCTTGCCTGAGGGCAGGGCGATGCTGTTCGCTTGGGGGCCGGCTGACACCACGATCGAACCCGACTCGGTGCCATCGTGTAGCAGCTGGCCGTATTCCTTCTTCAGGCCCACGCGTACGCTCTCGCCGGTCAGGGCCATGCGCACGGCTTCCTGCAGGCTGGACTTGCCTGCGCCGTTCGGGCCGCAGATCAGCGACACCGGCGTGGAGGGGATGATGTCGGCTGCCCGAAGGCCGAGGAAGTTGCGGGCGTGGATGGCGGTGATCTTCATGGCTGCTTACCCTTCCTGGTCTTCGGTGCTCTTCAGGACCTTGCGCTGGCCGTCCGCGTCAGCCGCGCTGATGATGCCCTTGGCTTCCAGGCGCTCGACCAGGCGGGCCGCGCGGTTGTAGCCGATTGTGAAGTGGCGCTGGATCTGGGTGATGGATACGCGCTGCTTCGCAATGACGAAGGCCTCGACATTGGCGTAGATCGGATCCTCTTCCGGATGCTCGTCGTGCCAGTCCTTCCAGCCCTTCACCCACTCGATGCACAGGGCGCCGGCCATCACCGGGCAATCGCTCTCGGGCTTGCCTTCTGCAGCTGCTTCGCGGCCTGCCCGATAGGCGGCATCCAGCTCTTCCTGCAGTGGTTGATGCTCGATAGCGACGGTCTTGGCGTCGACGTCGACAACGCCGTCATCCGCTGGCGCGCCGGCGTCCGGCATGCCATCACCATCGCCGTCGGTGTACTCGCGGCCCATCTCGAACGCGCGTTGGTCGGACTCGCCGCGCACCTCGTCCATGCCGCCGGTGTACTGGCCTTCGCCGCCGCTCAACACGAGCAGCACGGCCTGGCCCTGGGCCTCGGCCAGTTCGTGCAGCGCGGCAACCGACTTCCCGATCTTGATCAGCGCCTGAGCGCCGTCCTTGATGGTGATCTTGTCCAGATCGCCCTGGACCACGGTGCGGCCGTTCGCGGCGATCAGGTGCACGGCCATCTTCACGGACGCGTCCACGCGGCTGCGCAGGCGGTCGATGATGTCGTTCTGCTTCTTCTCGGACAGCTTCACCCACGTGTCGGGCATCATCTTCATTTCCAGCACCAGGGCGGACAGCAGGTCCTTACCGAGAGTGTTGGCGGTCATGTTCATCGTGGCTTTGAATTCGGGCGATTGGCTCATTTCGGTGTCCTGGTGTGCGTGTCTGCATTCGGGCCGCGCCTCAGCATTCGGCGGCGCGGCGCTGTTCTTCCTCCCGCGCTACAGCCGTCCGCGCGGGCAGTCCTCTCTCACAGGTATTTCAGTCGGCGTTGATGGGTGCGCGCTGGCGGCGGGCGGTCTGCTGGGCCGGCGCGGCGTCCTCGGAGGGCTGGGTCAACTCGCGCATGCGGCGCGAGGCGACCTGGTGCAGCGTGGCCTGTTCCGCTTCGCCTGCCACTTGCTTGATTTGGCTGCGGGCGAAGTCGAGGTCTTCGACGGTCTGCGCCTGCAGCAGCTCGCGATTCACGCCTTTGAAGCTGAGCGGTGCGCTGTCGCCTTGTTGCTGGCTGCCTTCGTCAGCCGGAATCAGGTCGGCTTGCTGGCCGCCGTCCTCGTCGCCTGCATCGTCGGGCGACTGGTTGTCGTCCGTCGCCCCCGTCGGCTCCTCGGGGTGCTCGACTACCTCGGCGGGCTGGGCCGCGGCGGTGCGTGCCGCGCCGCGCAGTTCGTTGACCGAGGCGCTGGCGACTGAGTACGAGCCGTCCGGGTTCAGATCGATGATGTCCTGCGCTTCCTCGACGGTCTGCAGGCCCATTAGCAGCTCGGGGGCGTAGAGCTTGCCGAAGAAGCTGGCCGTGCGGTACCGCAACATGACCTCGTCCATGGTCTGCCACTTGCTGCCGTTCTTCGTGTACCAGCCTTCCTTCACGGCCATCTCGATCGACACAGCCGGCGATTCCAGGCGCTCGCCGGTTTCCTTCTCGATGGCCCAGGCGATGCAGACCTTGTCGAGGATGTCGACCTTCTTCGTGACGCTGGTGCGATTGCCGCCTTCCCAGACCGTTTCAGTGCGCTCGACATTCTTCTTGCCCAGCACCTTGATGTCGAAGCGCAGCGGTGAGAATCGACCGCTGCCGTTGATAGCGGCGATGATCCACTGCGACGACCAGGAAGGCCGACCTTCGACGATGTACAGGTTCTGCATCACCATCAGCGGATCGGCGCCCATGCGCTGCGCCATGTTCAGCGCGACGACGGCGTTGGCCAGCGCGTTCGGGTTCTCGCGCGATTCCTTCACGTTGCCGTACTTGTCCAGCTTCTCGATCACCTTGCGGTACGCCGCAGGCACGAGGGTGGACGATGCGAGCAGGTTGGCGGCGCGCTGCATCAGTTCGAAGGACTGCAGGCTGCCGAAGCCCATCGTGACGACGGGTGCAGGGGCGGCTTCGCGCACGGCGGGCGCGCGCATTTGTTCAAGGGTGGCGGTTGCAGACATAGTGGATCTCTCGAAGTTTCGAAATTTCGAAATTTGTGGTCAGGACTTGTAGGGGCAGGTGGCGTGGCGCGTGCAGTACTTCGGCGAGCACAGCACCGACTTGCCGTTGCCGTAGAAGGCACCGGAATGGATGAGGCGGGAAGCGTGCTGCAGGAGGCCTGGCTGTTCTTCGGTGCCCAGCAGCGCCGCGCGCGGGGAGACGATCTCGCCCACGCCAACGCGCTGTGCTGCGGCTGTCTTGCCGGTGTTCAGGCCGACGATCTGCGCCGGCGCGCTGATGGGGATGCCCAAGGCGTGCTCGGCCAGCAACTCGTACACGCCCAGTTGGGGGCCGTGGCCGGCGGTGACTGCGACACCATCGGCGCCCACCGCTCGCCCGCCGGTCTTCAAGTCGCTGATGCCTGCGCCGTCAGTCGTGGTGCGCACGCGGTCCGTGGTGCCAGTCAGCGCGAGGCCCAGCTCGGGGATCTCCAGACGATCGCAGGCAATCTCGACGCCGATGTAGTGCTGGCGCGGGGCGATGTCGACGCAGTAGCGAGCGTGCAGCGCCAGGCCGATGCGTTCGGCATCCGCCGGATTGGTCTCGTCCCAGTCGACCTCGGCGTTCTTGTCGCGGATCGTGTCGACGAGCGCGCCTGCGGCGTCGTCGGCGGTGATGGGCGAGCCGTCGAGCGTGGCCTGGTCGAACAGCCCGGTGCTGGCGTGGAGGGCGGTGCCCAGATGCGCGGCCGCACCCGAGGGCATGCGCATGCCCAGGATGTGCTTCGCTTCCCAGCGCGCCGGGCAGTCGAAGAGTTCGGCCAGCGAACTGGCACGGATGGTGACGATGTTCATGGGGGTGGCCTCAGTGGATGCGGATCAATTCGGGTTCACCGCTGGCGAGCCAACGGCCGGTGGGGCGGAAGCCAGCGGCGCGCTGCGCGCGCAACCAGGCCTCCCAGGTGATTTCGGGATTCACGTGGCGCTCCGGGACGTGGTGGATGCAGGCTGGCTCGGCTCGGCTCGGCTCGGCGTTGGCCAGGTTGTAGACGGCAAACAAGGCCGCCATGGCAAGCGTGGTGCCGACCCAGAGGGCCAGCAGCTCGGCGATGGCGCGGCGGGTGGTCGGACGGCGCTTCATTGCCATCCCCGGCTGAAGAGGGTTGCGGCCAGCACCACCAGCGGCGGCGCCGTGCAGATCAGCAGTGCGATCAGGAAGAAGTCGCGATTCATGGCCGGGCTCAGTCCAGGCCGAAGCAACGGACCATCACCACGTACTCGTCGCCTTCCCAGTAGCGGTAGGCGATGGCCGGCGAGCGGTAGATGTCGAGGGAGTTTTTGCGGTCGAGCGCAGCCTCGTAGACCGAATCCTCAGCGGTGCCGCGGAACTCGAAATGGTCGCGGCCGTGGATCCGGGTCAGCGTCTCGCGCACCAGGGTGCGAATGGAAACTACCTGGCCGCCGGCGGCGCGCTGCTGCGCGTCGTGCGCATGCTGGTACGCGGCAGCAAGGGGTATGGCATTTGGCATCGTCTGTCTCCAGCGAACCGCTGTGAACGTCAGCGGCGTGGAGAAAGTATAGATAGGCTAGACTTACGAAGTCAAGTGAATCTATACATAGTCCATGTCTTCTATACCTGCCGACCAGATGCGTACGCTAAACTCGCCCGCACCTAGTAGCGGAGAAACGACAAATGGGACCGGATGACGTAATCCGAGCGTTCGAGCAGATGGCGCTCGACGACGATGTGGAGTTGGAGATTGACGACGTGATCGCCGGGCTGGCGATGCTGCTGTGCGATCCGGCAATCCAAGGAAAGGAGAGGGCGCTGCTCACGCAGGTCGGCGCTACGCTCTATCGCGTGGGCCTGGACCAGAGGGTGGTCGCGGCGACGAAGCGCGGGAAATAGGCAACAAAAAGCCCGCCGGGTCGGCGGGCAATTGGTACTGGCTACATGGTCGGCGCATTTCGTCTGATTGGGTCACATGCACTTCGAAAGAGCGCACCTAGCTCTCTGTCGTGCCCTTCCGGAAAGGGTTGGGGGGCAGGACTCAAATTTCTGGGCCGTTTCGTTCCCATCCAAAACTGCCGGTCAAACTCGAAGCTACTCTGAATGCTGTATTGCTGGCGCGCACAGTCCAGCTTTACTTCCTGTATTTCGGATAGGAAATCTCCATATGCGCTCTGAGGTTGACCTGCTGGTGCATTGGCATCACAAGTTCGAAAGAACACTAGTACGGGTCTGCCATCGGCGGCTTTGGTTGTAGGCAGGCCTGGTCGTGTGAATACCACGCATGCGTTCGATATATGGGAGTACGTAAGTCGCGGACCACCCATCTCCGCGGAAGCATCGATGGACAGAATGCTCGCGAACAAGGCGCCACACACCATCGTCATCGACTTGGCTGTGGCGAAGCGTTGAGTCATCCGGAACACTCTTTGGCCCCTTTGTGGGTTCAATCAGGTCGCCAAGCCGATCGTTTTACGATGCCGCCGACAAAATGCATTCGCTCGATCTGGTCCTGCGGAATCCTGAGCATGCCGTGGCGTTCGTTCACCGACGAAAGGTGGACGATGCCATCGCGGACATAAGCCAGTTCCTTAACCATCACACGGCCGTCCTGCGACTTCACAAGAACCTCGTCGCCGTTCTGGATCTGCGTATTGGGCTCGACCACCACAAATTCATTGTGCTTCACGCGTGGCCGCATGGACTCGCCGTTGCACCGGAGTGCGTATGCGTCCGGATCTTTGGTTGGAAAGAAAACGTAGCCGTCGCCATGCCCTACGGGGTATTCGACGTCGACGAAGTGACCGTTGTCGCCTAACTGCGCCATGCCTCTAACCGGGATTTTCCTGAAAGCGTTATCAGGGATTTGGATCGTGTCGAACGGCAGCGAGGGCTCGTCCAGCTCTGGCTCGATGGTGTTGTTGAGCTTTGGGTTGCCGGACTTATTGATGAGCCACGCAGGGCTGTATCCATAGGCGTCCTGGAGCTTCACCGCGTGGTGCAGTTGGAGCTTCGGTGCACCTGGTTCGAGCCATGAACGCACGACGGCCGATTCGACAGATAGTAGCTTCGCCAGGGAATTGACATCCAGATGCTGCTCCGCCATCACCAACTGAAGGCGATCTGCGGGCGTGTTGCCGTCTTCAGCGCCCGGCTGAAGGCGGACGATTTCATTGGAATCGGTGGGCGGCCGCCGGCGCTCTGCATCCAGGCGTGGACTGATGGAGTCCAATTCGACTCCGAGCCCGCGCGCGAAGCCCACGGCCGCCTCCATTGTCAGCGGGGTCTGACCAGACAAGTACTGCGCGATCTTTGGCCCGATCTCAAATCGGCGGCTGAATTCGTCCACGCTCAGGCGCCCGCGGTGCTGGGCGAAGAGAGCGCTCAGCCGTGCAGCGTCTTCCTTTTGCCAGTCCATCATGCTGCCGGCATTCGCCACGGCTGGCGACGCATCGTGGCCGATTGGCAGGCCGCTGAGCTGAGCAATCGCTGCGAGCTGGGCGAAGCTCGCCTCGTGCCGGCCGTTCTCCCAAGCCGAGATGTTGCCTTTTGTGAGGCCGAGTTTTTCCGCCAGCTGCTCCTGCGTGAGGCCAGCCTTCTTGCGAGCGAGACGGATCCAGGACTTCATTTCCATCGCGCGATAGTACAGAGAATCTAAACACGAGAGGTCTACGATTTCTTTACCCTTATGTCTAGATACTCTATACTTACTCGCAATTTCGGACTGATTTTCCATCATGAGCGATCACCCAGTTAAGCGTGCGGCTGATTTGGTAGGGGGCTACGCGGCCTTGGCCAAGCTTCTCGGCGTCACCAAAGGCGCCGTCCATCAATGGACTGATGAAGGGCGGCAGGTGCCGGCCGAACATTGCCCGGCGATTGAGCGCATCACTGAAGGCGCGGTGACCTGCGAACAACTGAACGACAAAGTCGACTGGGCTTTTGTGCGGAGTTCTGGTGGATCTTGAAGTCGGCGCGGCGTGTCCGCGCATTGTTAAACGGGCCCATCGCGGCCCGACCGGGGGTATGACCATGCTGCGTCGCGCGCAGTCGCTTTCTGTTGTTCCGCGCCCGGGCCTGCGCCCGCGCCGATCTCGCCGCCATGCCGCCCGGCATCAGGAAGTAGCACCCGTTTCCCATTTCATTCTGGCCGGCCGCCGTGGCGCCCGGCTGTGTTGTTTCGTTGGGGTCAATCCTATGGAATCGATCGAGCACATTGGAGCATCGCATGCCTAGCTTGGAATCGATGGTCTTGAACCGCGTTGCTCCGCTCACGCAGAAGAAGGTGGCCGAACGCATCGGCGTCGAAGCGACGAACTTCTCGCGCTTCCTGAACAACAGCGGGCACCGCCTGAGCTTCGCCGAGTTCTGCACGCTGTTCGAGGTGCTCGAGCTGGACGTTGTCGCCCCCGGCGACGACAGCATGGTTTGCCTGCCCCGCGACGAATACCAGGCGCTGCGCACGTTGGCCCGGAAGGGGCTGGAGGTGGCGTGATGGACGAGATCATTACCCTCGGCGTTGCCGCATGGATGTTCGCATCGGTGGTCGGCTCGCTTCTTTGGGGGATGTTGGGATGACGGACATGCCTGCACCACTCACACCGCCGGACTGCGACCTGCGGGATTTTCCATTCATGCCGCTGGAGATCAACCGCCTGAGGCGATCGAAGTCGTGGCTGAAGGCGAAGCGCAACCCAGCGCTGGCGTTCTATCAGATCAACCTCTGGACGGCTGCTTGGCACGACGTGCCGGCCGGTTCTCTCGAAGACGATGACGACGTGCTGGCCGACCTGGCCATGTGCGACCCGGCGAAGTGGACGAAGGTGCGCGACGAGGTCATGCGCGGCTGGGTCAAGTGCAGCGACGGCAGGCTGTACAACCCGACCGTCTGCGAGAAGGCCCTGGAGAGCTGGGCCGCCAAGGTCGAGCGCCGCGAGAAGGCCGAGCACGAGAACGATCGGAAGCGGCGCGAGCGCGAAGAGCGTGCACGGATGTTTGAGGTGCTACGCGGCGCAGGACAGTCCTTGCCATGGAACACCACTACCGTAGAACTGCGGCGCCTTGTGGCAGAGGTGGCACACGGACAAGTCACAACCGGTCACGACCTGTCACGCGGACAGGTGCGTGACAGTCACGAGGACATACCCGGTCAGTCACGGCTAAGAGAGAGACAGGGACAGGGACAGGGAGAGGGACAGGGAGAGGGAGAATTTAAAAGCGTAAACGGCGGCGAAGGTGCTACAGACGGCGTGGGGGCTGTGGATAACTCCGCGCCGCCGCCGCTTTCCGCTGACGCGATGGGCGACCTGCTGGTGCAGCTCGAGGCCGAGAAGGGCAGGGCGTTGCGGCTGTCCTCGCGCGCGCACGAGGCGTTGCTCCGGATTGCGGATCGTTGCATCGGCGTGCCGACGTTGCTCCGGGCTCATGCCCTCGCGTGCGCGCGAAGGGATGCCGACAGGGACACGTCGCCGGTGAACCCTGGGTTCCTGGAGATGTTCCTCGACGAGGCCATGGGTGACACGCCGCCCGCGTCCGACTGGGATGCCACGGCGGAAGGCGTTAAGGCCAAGGCGGAAGAGCTGGGCGTCCAGCGCGACCCGGACGAGCACGCGATCTGGTTCCGGCTGCGCGTCATCGCCGTGTCGGGAGACCAGCGGCTCATGGAGCGCGAGGTCAGCAAAGCCGAGCGGATGAACCCGGGCGAGTTCGAGCGCGTGTACCGGCTCATGTACGGCGTGGCGCCGGGGCAGGTGTTGGCATGACGACGAATTCGCTTTTCGACAAATCGCGGTCGCTGCGCCGGGTGGCATTCGCCATCCCGGGCCAGCCGGTGGCCAAGGGCCGGCCCAAGTTCGCGCGGCAGGGCAGCTTCGTCCGGACCTATACGCCCGAGAAGACCGCCACCTACGAGAACCTGGTGAAGCTCTTCGCCACACAGGCCATGGCGGGGCTGCCGCCCATAGAGGGCCCGGTCGAGCTGTGGCTGGACATCAACCTGCAGATCCCGGCCAGCTGGTCCAAGAAGCGCCAGCGCGACGCCGCAGCGGGTCTCGTGGCAGCCACCAAGAAGCCGGACGCCGACAACGTGCTCAAGGCCGTGAAGGACGGCATGAACGGCATTGTCTGGCTCGACGATGCCCAGGCAGTGGAATACCGCATCAGCAAGCGCTACAGCACGTCACCATGCGTGCAGGTCAGCGTGGAACAGTTGCCGCTACAGGCGGCGTGAAGGAATGAATGTGACCGGGGAAAACACGATGGAAGAACGCCTTTTCGACAGCTCGCACGCGGCGCTGGTGTTCGCGTTCAACTACTCGGGCCAGCAGTACCAGGCATCGGCCATGAATAAGGCCATGACGCCGGCCATCGGCTCGGGGAAGGGATTGGTTGGCGTCGACGGTGCGGCGCAGGCAGGCATGGTCCGTCTCGAACTCAGCATGCTGCCCGAGCTGCACCAGGCGGTGCTCACCGCGCGCTGTGCGCCGCGCGACGTCATCTGCGACTGCGGCCGGCCATGCTGCGCCGCCCGGCGCCCGAACCCGGAATGGAACGCGGCCATCGTATGGCTGACCGAGCGCGCGATGCAGCAACTGGCTGGCTCGTTCTCGCACTACCGGGTGCGGCGGTCCATCCTGGAGAAGATCTTCGGCGTCCGTGTCGACCTGCAGCAGATCGCCGAGGACTGCGGCGCGCACCGCAACACGGTCAGCGCGCAGAACGCCAAGCTGAAGCTGTGGATCGAAGGCGAACGGAAGAAGGGCCTGATGGCGGCACCTGGCGTCGAGTCTGTAGCCTGGCTGGCCATCGATGGCAGGCTCATGGCGGCGGGGATGGTTGCCCTCGAAGAGCAGGCCGAAGCGTAGGCGGATTTCGGGTTTTTCTTGACATTGTGCATTTCATGCACAAAAATGCCCCTCATTCGATACACCTGCGAATTACGTCCAGAGCCCGCGCAAGCGGGCTTTTTGCATTTCTGGCCCCGATTCGCTGCCGTCCCGTTTGTCTCCTACCACCCTCCCAGGTGGCTTTGCCCGGCTACCCGTTCCGGGCATTTTTCATTCCCCGCCCGTGCATTTTTACCGCGTATGAAAAAGTCCGATCAGCTCACACTCCGCTACCGCGCGGCCGACGAGCTGGTCCGCCATGAGCGCAATGCACGGACGCACAGCGCCCCCCAGGTAGAGCAGATCAAGGCGTCGCTGCGCAGATTCGGCTGGACCAATCCAGCGCTGACCGCTGGTGACGGGCTGCTGGCAGGCCATGGCCGGCTGGAAGCGGCCACGCAGATGTGGGCAGCCGGCGAGACCATCGCCAACTGCCCGGTCCCGGGCCAAGTGCCCACGGTCGACCTGTCGCACCTGTCTGCGGACGAGCGCCGCGCATACATCCTCGCGGACAACAAGCTGGCCGAGAACGCCGGCTGGGATGTCGACCTGTTGGCCGCCGAGCTGGTGGACCTGCGCGACGCCGAGTTCGACCTGACTGTGATCGGCTTCACGCCTGACGAGTTGGGCGACCTGCTGGACCCACCCGGCCCGGCGCCTAGCGCGCAGCGCCGGACGCTGGCCGAGCAGTTCATGGTGCCGCCCTTCAGCACGCTCAACGCGCGCGACGGGGCGTGGCAGGAACGCAAGGCCGCATGGCTGGGCCTGGGCATCCAGTCCGAGCTGGGCCGCGAAGCGCCGGCCTATGCGTCGGCGTCCGACCACCAGAAGGCTGAGCAGGGCGCCACGCCGCAGCACCGCACCAGCATCTTCGACCCAGTGCTGTGCGAGCTGGCCTATCGGTGGTTCTGCCCGCCGGGCGGCCTGGTGCTTGATCCGTTCGCCGGTGGCAGCGTGCGCGGCGTTGTAGCGGCGCGCCTCGGGCGCCCGTATGTGGGCATGGAGCTGCGCGCTGAGCAGGTCGAGGCCAACCGTGGCCAGCTGCACTTGGTGCAGACCGAAGATCCCGCGCCAGCCTGGCACGTGGGCGACAGCCGGCAGATCGCGCGGCGGCTGCCCGATGTCGAGGCCGACTTCCTTTTCTCGTGCCCGCCGTATGCGGACTTGGAACGGTATTCGGACGATCCAGCGGACCTGTCCACGATGGACTATCCGGCCTTCATGGAGGCCTACCGCGAGGTGATCGTCGGCGCCGTCAGCCTGCTGAAGCGTGACCGATTCGCCTGCTTCGTGGTCGGCGACGTGCGCGAGAAGCGCGGCACCGGCCCGTACTGGAACTTCGTGTCGGACACCATCGACGCGTTCATCGATGCCGGCATGCGGTTGTATAACGAAGCCATCCTGCTGACCGCGCTGGGCAGTGCCCCAATCCGCGCGGGCAAGCAGTTCGCGGCCAGCCGGAAGCTGGGCAAGGTGCACCAGAACGTACTGGTGTTCGTGAAGGGCGATTGGAAGCGCGCCGTGGCGGCGTCCGGTGACGTGGTGCTGGCGGACGATCTGTTCCCCGAACCTGACGAGTGATACCCATGGCGGGACGCAAACCTTTCGAGCCGACTGAGGAGGACCGCAGGCTGGTTAGCTCGCTGGCCGGGTTCGGTGCACCCCACGAGTACATCGCCAGCTGCATCGTGAATCCACAAACGGGCAAGGCGATGACGGCCAAGACGCTGCGTGTCCACTTCCGCGCCGAGTTGGACAACGCGGCCGACAAGACGAACGCCCTAGTCGCCCAGTCACTGTTCAAGCACGCAACCGGGACCGGCAAGGGCGCAGTGGCCGCCGCCATCTTCTGGATGAAGGTGCGGGCGGGATGGAAAGAGCCGGCCACAGGCATTGAGCTGACAGGCAAGGACGGCGGGCCGGTCGAGCAACGAACCACCGTCGTCGATGAAAAACAGGTCGCAGCCGCTGTCGCGAAACTCGAAGACGAGTATTGACCCGTCCGTCGAGCGCGCCGTTCTGAAGGCGAAGTGCGAGCGCGATCACCTGTTTTTCAGCCGGTACTTCTTCAAGCACCGGCAGGGCATCAAGTTCCGCGTCAACTGGCACCACGTGCTGATCGCGGACACGGTGCAGCGTGTCATCGATGGCGAGCTGAAGAACGTCGTCATCAACGTCCCGCCGGGCTCGTCGAAAACCGAGCTGGTGGCGATCAACCTGATCGCCCGGGGCCTGGCCGTGAACCCGCGCGCGCGGTTCCTGCACATCTCCTACTCGGATGATCTGGCGCTGCTGAACAGCGAGACGGCGCGCGAGATTGTCCAGTCGGACGAGTTCCAGGCGCTGTGGCCGCTGTCGATCGCGCCCGACGCGAAATCGAAGAAGCGCTGGAACGTCATCGCCGACGGTAAGAAGGCCGGTGGTGTGTACGCGGTGTCGCTGGGCGGCCAGATCACCGGCTTCCGCGCCGGGCACATGACCGATGGGTGGCAGGGCGCCATCATCATCGACGACCCGCTGAAGGTCGAGGACGCGTACAGCAAGCCGAATCGCGACAAGGCGAACCGCAAGCTGCTGTCCACGGTGAAGAGCCGGAAGGCCAACCCGGACACGCCGATCATCGTGATCATGCAGCGGCTGGCCGAGGAAGACCCGACAGGCTTCATCAAGGCCGGCAAGGTGCCGGGCGACTGGGAATTCATCGAGATCCCGGCGCTGATCACCGATGAGTACGTCGAACAGCTGCCCGAGCGTGTGCGCGCGCTGGTCGAGCTGGGTGAGAAGGACGAGGACGGCCGGTTCAGCTACTGGCCCTACAAGGAACCGCTCGACGACCTGCTGGCCAGCGAGAAGGCTGACCGGTATGTGTTCAGTGGGCAGTACATGCAGCGCCCCAGCCCGTTGGGCGGCGGCATCATCCGCAGCGCCAACTTCGGGCGGTACACGGTGGCGCCCGAGCTGCACAAGCGCGTCATCTATGCCGACACGGCACAGAAGACCGCCGAGCGGAACGATTACAGCGTCCTGCAGTGCTGGGGGCACGGGAAGAACGGCCGCATCTACCTGCTGGACCAGATCCGGGGCAAGTGGCCGGCGCCTGAGCTGCGGCAGAAGGCCATCGACTTCTGGAACAAGCACCTGCCGTACGACTTCCACTTCGGCGCGGCGCTTGTGAAGATGCGCGTCGAGGACAAGGCCAGCGGCACCGGGCTGATTCAGGACATCCAGGCGTCGGGGACCATCCCCGTCGAGGGCATCGAGCGGCACCGCGACAAGCTGGTCCGCGTCATGGACGTGGTCAGCTACATCGACGCCGGCCTGGTGATGATTCCCGAGACGGCCGAGTGGGTGAGCGATTTCACGCAGGAATGCGACGCCTTCACGCCTGACGACACGCACGCACACGATGACCAGATCGATCCGATGGTGGATGCGATCAATGACATGCTGGCCGGCGGCCGGTCGCTGGACATCTGGACCAAACTCGGACAGCAATGAACCGTAACCAACGCAAAGCGCAGATCCGTGCGCATCGGGCCGAGGTGGCTGCGTCCGCCAGTGCCAAGCGCTGGATGACCGGCGACAGCTTCCAGAACTTCGAGGCCCGCCTGGGCCTGGGCACCAACAACCAGGCGTCGCAGTTCAGCTACGGCTTCGACTTCATCTCGCGCAACCGCGTGCAGCTGGAGGCTATGTACCGGTCGAGCTGGATCGTTGGCCAGGCCGTCGACGTTGTGGCCGACGACATGACGCGCGCCGGCACCGAGATCGATGCGGAACTGGATCCATCCGACCAGAACAAGCTGAACGCCGCTTTCGAGCGGATGGGCCTCTGGGACCGCCTGAACGACACGATCAAGTGGGCGCGGCTCTACGGCGGCGCGCTGGCGGTGATGCTGATCGATGGGCAGGACCCACGCACGCCATTGCGGCTGGACAGCATCGGCAAAGACCAGTTCAAGGGCCTGTACGTGCTGGACCGCTGGCTGGTGCAGCCGTCGCTCGAGGACCTGGTCACCGAGATGGGCCCGGACATGGGCCAGCCGCGCTACTACGATGTGGTGGCGGAGAGCATGGCGCTGAAGCGCCAGCGGATCCACTACAGCCGGGTGCTGCGCATCGACGGCGTGGACCTGCCGTACTGGCAAAAGATTGCCGAGAACCTTTGGGGGCAGTCGGTCATCGAGCGCCTGATTGACCGGCTTGTGGCGTTCGACAGCACCACCATTGGCGCCGCTCAGCTGGTCTACAAGGCCCATCTGCGCACGTACAAGGTCGACAAGCTGCGGGAGATCATCGCCATGGGCGGCCCGGCGATGGAAGCGCTGGTGAAGAACGTCGACTTCATCCGCCGGTACCAGTCGAATGAGGGGCTGACCCTAATCGACGCGGCAGACGAGCTGCAAACGGATACCTACCAGTTCACCGGGCTGGACAGCGTCCTGATGCAGTTCGGCCAACAGTTGTCTGGCGCCCTGGGCATCCCACTGGTGCGCCTGTTCGGCCAGTCGCCGGCCGGGCTGAACAGCACCGGCGAATCGGACCTGCGGACCTACTACGACAACACGAAGCAGCAGCAGGAACGGAAGCTGCGCGCGCCCGTCACGCGGCTGTATGACGTGGTGATCCGGTCGGAACTGGGCAAGCCGCCGCCGGAAGGCTTCGCCTACGGGTTCACGTCGCTGTGGCAGCTGTCCGACACCGAGAAGGCGCAGAACGCCAAGACGGTGACCGAGGCGGTGACGCAGGCCTACGACGCAGACCTGGTCGACAAGCCCACGGCCATGAAGGAGCTGCGCCAGTCGAGCCACAGCACCGGGGTGTTCACCAGCATCACGGACGATGCGATCGAGGACGCGGAGAACGAGCCGCCCCCGGCGCCGGAAATGGAAATCCCTGATGTTGATGACCCGAACAACGGACCGGAAGCGCCGCCGCAATCCGGTAAGGACAAGCGGACCGGAAAGGGTGTATCGGACGCAGCTGCGACAGGTCGCGCAGCAGGTGGGCGTGTTGGTCAATGGCTTTCCACCTGGCGATCCCGGCGTCCTGCCGACGATTGAGCAGCTGCTGCAGCGGTACGCCGAGGCGCTGACGCCGTGGGCCGAGCGCGCCGCGGCCGAGATGCTGACCGAAGTGAACCGGCGGGACGAAAAGGCCTGGATGCAGTACTCGGCCGAGCTGTCCCGCGCGCTGCGGCAGGAGATCCGCACGGCGCCGACCGGCGCCACCATGCAGGCCCTCATGGGCGAGCAGGTGACGCTGATCAAGTCCATCCCGCTGGATGCGGCCAAGCGTGTGCACAAGCTGACCATCGAGGGCATCGAGGACAGCACCAGGGCGTCGGAGATCTCCAAGGCGATTCAGGCATCGGGCGACGTGGCCAAGAGCCGCGCCGACCTGATCGCCCGGACCGAGGTCGCGCGCACCGCGTCGACCCTGACCGAGGCGCGCGCGCTGCATGTCGGCTCGCCTGGGTACTTCTGGCGGACGTCCGGCGACGGCGACGTGCGCGAGTCGCATCGTGAAATGGAAGGCAAGTTCGTCGCTTGGGATGACCCGCCCAGGTTGGACGGGATGAAAGGCCACGCCGGCCAGTTCCCGAACTGCCGCTGCTACCCGGAACCTGTGATCCCCGAGGATTGATATGCGCTTCTACACCGTACAGAAGCTGGGCCCCAAGCGCTCGCTGACGCCCGAGGGCTTCCTGCTGTGCGAGGAAGTGCCCGTGGCGCGCACCGGCGAGATGCTGTACGGCCCGGGCGAGGTACCCGTCGAGCCTGGGCCTGACGGCCTGATCCGCATCAGCCGCACACCGGAAGAGGTGTTCCGGGCAGAGACGATGGCCAGTTGCATGGGCAAGGACGCGACGCTCGATCACCCGGACGACTTCGTGCAGCCCTCCAACTACGCAGCCCTGACGCAGGGCGTGATGCTCAACCCGCGCCGCGGCACTGGCCTGGCCGATGACCTGCTGGTTGCCGACCTGCTGATCAAGCATCCGGACGCCATCAAGGCCGTGCAGGACGAGCACATCGAGGAAGTCAGCCTCGGCTACGAAGCTGACTACATCCAGGTATCACCCGGCCGCGGGGAACAGCGGAACATCGTTGTCAACCACGTAGCCCTGGTTGAGCGCGGCCGTTGCGGCCCGCGCTGCGCCATTGGCGATAAGGAACCCGAAGACATGAAGACCAAAGACAGCAAGCCCAAAGGCAAGCGTACGTTCGCCGACCGCATCCGCGCGGCGTTCATGGCAAAGGACGCCGAGGGCGCCGAGGAATTGGCCAAGGAAGCCGAGGCCATGGACGAGGAGCCCGACGACGGGGATGACGAGAAGGGCGAAAAGGGCAGCAAGACCGGCGACGCCACGTCCCAACTGCTGACCAAGATCCTGAAACGCATGGACGCTCAGGACGCCGCCATCGCCGCGCTGGGCAAGGGCAAGGCCAAGGACTCGGACAAGGAAAAGACCGACGACGAGGACGAGGACGACCCGGACAAGAAGAAGACGGGAGACGACGGCGACCTGACTGACCCCAACACCGCTGGCACGCTCAGCCAGGCCGACGTCGTCCTGTACACCGGCGACTCGGCGGCCAGCATCCCCTCGCGGGCCGAGATCCTGGCCCCCGGCATCAAGCTGCCGACCTTCGACGCCAAGATCACTACCAAGGACCGCGCCGCGTCGCTCTGCAAGTGCCAGCGCAAGGCGCTCGACGTCGCGTACCGGACGGATGTCGGCAAGGCCGCTATCGCGCCGTTCCTGGGCGGCCTGACCGCTGACTTCGAGAAGCTGCCCGCCGCGCTGATCAACGCCGCGTTCATGGGCGCCAGCGAGCTGATCAAGGCGCAGAACAACGGGCGCACGCACGACGGCGTCGCGAAGACCAAGGATTTCGGCAAGCCCCGCACAGCCGCCGACATCAACGCAGCCAACCGCAAGTACTGGGCCGACCGGTCCGCCAACTAAGGGAGTGCCACATGGGCAACGCAATCCTGTATCGCATGGCCTCGGGCATCCCCGGGGATATCTCGCGCCAGTCGCAGGCGACCGTTGAGTCGCAGATCCTGAACTCGGCGCTGCCGTTCCCGGGCTACGGGCTGTTCGGCAAGATCGCTGCCGGCAAGTTCGTGCCGATCGCCGGCGGTGACGCCGCCACGGCTGTGTATGGCCTGCTGGTCCGTCCGTACCCGACCACCGGCGGCGCCGGCTCGGAGCCGCTCGGCACGGCAACGCCTCCGACCACCGGCGTCGCGGACGTCATGCGCCGGGGCTACATGACCATCAAGAACAACGCCGGCACGCCGGCCATTGGTGGCCAGGTGTATGTGCGGGTTGCCGCAGCTGCCGCTGGCAAGCCTATCGGCGGCATCGAGGCGGCTGCGGACAGCACCAACACCATCGCGGTTGTTGGCGCCACGTTTATGAACGCCGGCGATGCCAACGGCAACGTCGAGATCGCCTACAACATCTAAGGGGTTTCCCAGAATGAGCAAAATCATCCTCCCGCGCATGGCCGCGGCGGCTGCCATCGCCATGGTCAACGCCCCGGCGATCATTCGCGCCCGCACGCGCGACAGCATGCTGACCTTCGACAGCCGCACGATCGACAGCACGGGCGCCTTCCTGATCGGCGAGCTGGAGCGCTTGGACCAGACGCTGCACGGCCCACTGGCCTCGGTGACCTGGTCGCGCGATATCGACCTGCGCGAGGACGTGTCCATTGCCGACGAGACGTCGTCGTTCACGAACTCCAGCTTCGCCGCTGCGGGCGGCGCTTCCCCGAACGGCAAGTCGTGGATCGGTAAGGACGCTTCGGCCATCGCCGGCATTGCGCTGGACATCGGCAAGACGGCCAGCCCGCTGACGCTGTGGGGCATGCAGATCGGCTGGACCATCCCCGAACTGGAATCCGCTCAGAAGCTGGGGCGCCCGGTGGACCAGCAAAAGTTCACCGGCATGCAGCTCAAGCACAACATGGACGTCGACGAGCAGGTGTACATCGGCGATACCGTGCTGGGAGTCACCGGCTTGGTGAATGCGGCGACGGTCACCAACGTGTCGAACGCCGCCACCGGAACCTGGACGACGGCCACGCCGGACCAGATCGTCGCGGACGTCAATGAGCTTCTGACGAGCGTGTGGGCGGCCTCCGCCTATGCGGTATGCCCGTCCGAGCTGCGCCTGCCGCCGGCCAAGTTCGGTCTGCTGGTCAGCCGCAAGGTCAGTGATGCGGGCAACATCAGCATCCTCGAGTACGTGAAGCAGAACACGATCTCGAACTCCATCAACGGCCGGCCGCTGAACATCCAACCGCTGAAGTGGCTGTTCCAGCGCGGGGTTGCGAACGCGGACCGCATGATGGCGTACACCAAGGAGCAGGACAAGGTCCGGTTCCCGCTGGTGCCGCTTCAGCGCACGCCGCTGGAATACCGCGATATCCGTCAGCTCACCACCTACTTCGGCCGGTTGGGCGTGGTCGAGGTGGTGTACCCCGAGCTGATCGGCTACCGCGACGGCATCTGAGGAGCGCGACATGCCGAAGATCTACGTTCGCAAGGCCTTCGTGCTCCAGCACGAGGGCGAGAAGCACGAGTTCGCCGTGGGCAACCACACCGTGGCACCGGCTGTGGCCGAGCACTGGTTCGTGAAGGCCCATATCGGCGAGGAGCCGGCGGCGGGTGGGGAGGCCGGTGACCTGGCCGAGCAGCGGGCAGCCCTGGATTCCGCAGGCCAGTTCCTGGAAGGGAAGGCCAAGGAATTGAAGGAGCTGCAGG
Organism: Cupriavidus sp. 10L45; assembly: GCF_056395225.1. Classification (NCBI taxonomy): domain Bacteria; kingdom Pseudomonadati; phylum Pseudomonadota; class Betaproteobacteria; order Burkholderiales; family Burkholderiaceae; genus Cupriavidus; species Cupriavidus sp. 10L45. Next base: position 83,626 of record NZ_JBFTJC010000017.1, on the reverse strand, counting down.
GCGTTCTCGAACTGCGCGCCGGCACGGTTGCCGACCGCGAGAAGGCAGCCGAGCAGCGCGAAGCCGACTTGAACGCCCGCGCCGAAGCGCTGGACACCCGCGAGGTGGCCATCGCCGACCGCGAAAAGGCGGCGGACGCTGCGGCCAAGCAGTCCAGCAAGAAGTAAGGGGGTATGATGCCTCGCGAGGGGCATCAGCCAACGACCTATGACACCTGAACAGTTCCGACAGGACTTTCCCGAGTTCGACGACGAGACGAAGTATCCGGACGCGACAGTTCAGTTCTGGCTGACGGTCTCGGTGTCGCTCGTCAATCCGTGCCGCTGGGGCGTCCTGACGGACCAGGGCATCGAGCTTTGTACCGCGCACCACCTCGTGCTGGCCGCGCGCGACGAAGCCACCGCCGCCGTCGGGGGCACGCCGGGACAGGTCACCGGCCCCCTCTCTTCCAAGGCAGTCGACAAGGTCAGCGCCAGTTATGACACGGGCGCGGCGACCATGGACGACGCCGGTATGTGGAACCTGACGACCTACGGCGTCCGGTACCTCACTCTCGCCAGAATGATGGGCGCAGGCGGCATGCAGCTGTAGCCGCGCTGGCCCATCGGGAGATCTCCCCATGGGCTTCATCAAGACGGACCGGCTCAAAGACGTCCTGCAGTCGATCAATGGCCTGGTCGACAAACAGGTGCTGGTGGGCATTCCCGACAGCACCGCAGGGCGCAAGGACGAGGGCGCGCCGCTCAGCAACGCGGAAATTGGATACATCCAGGAGAACGGGGCGCCGGAGATCAACCTACCTGCGCGCCCCTTCCTGGTGCCGGGCGTGGCCGCCGCGCAGCCGAAGACCCTGCCGCAGTTGCAGAAGGGAGTGGAAGCCGCGCTCGACGGCGACATCGATGGCGCGCAGCGGCGCATGGCAATGGCCGGCCAGGTCGCGCAGTCGTCCGTACGGGGCCGCATCAACAGTGGTATCGGTCCGGCGCTGAGCGAGGCGACGCTGCGCAAGCGCGCGCGGCGCGGCAGGCAGGGGGCGAAAGAGGAGCTGGCGGCGCGCGCCGCTGGCCAACAGCCCAGCACTGAACTGGCCAAGCCGCTGATCGACACCGGTCAGCTACGCAACGCGGTCACCTATGTGATCCGCAAACGAAAATAGCCTATGGCACAACTCGACGTCGTCGACGTGCTGCTCGATCCGGATTTCATGGACACCGGCCTGGTGTGCAACCGGATGGCGCAGACTGTCGACGGGCACGGCCGCGCCCAGAATTTGCCCACGGCTACGCCGTTTGCCGCCGTGGTCACCAGCGACAAGGGCGACATCCTGCAGCGCGGCTCGGACGGCAGCCTGATCACTGGGTCGATCACGCTGCATACGCCGCTTCGGCTGAAGGACGGCAGCCCAGGGCAGGACGCCGACGAGGTGGTCTGGCAGGGGCGGACCTATACCGTGGTCAGCGTCAATGACTACAGCCACTTCGGGCGCGGCTTCGTGGCCGCCGTCTGCGACCTGAAACCACTTTCGGGGTAATCCATGGCAAACACCAGCGCCACCGGCGGCTACCTTGCGCCGACGGCGCCGGTGCCGCCAGACGACGAGGACCTCGACAACCTGTTGCAGGAACTGGTCGCAGGGGTGACAGGCTTGCCCGGGGAGATGGTGCGGCCGCGCTGGCAGCCGACCGTCCCGAAGCAGCCAGAGCCGACCGAGAACTGGTGCGCCATGGGCGTCAGCGTGCAGACGAACGACTCAGGCCCGGCCATCCGGCATGACCCGGCCGGCGACGGTAGCGACACCTACACCCGGCATCAGCAGATCGATCTGATGTGCTCGTTCTACGGCCCGGCGGCGAAGGGATACGCCCAGCGCCTGGCCGACAGCATGTCCATTCCGCAGAACAGCGAGCAGCTGGCGCTGAACGGGATGAAGTTCGTCAGCGCGAGCGACATCCAGCCCGCGCCCGCACTCATCAATCAGCAGTGGAACCGGCGCTATGACCTGACGCTGGTGCTGCGCCGTAAGATCACCCGGACCTATCCGGTCCTCAACCTGTTGTCCGCCGAAGTGCAGAGCACCACCGACTCGGTGCCGCCGGTGGCCGCGACGACGAACATTCACCAGTAGAGGAATGACCATGTCCAACGGACTGCCGGTATCGCGGCTGATCAACGTCTCCATCAACATGTCGCCGCTGGCGGCCCAGGGCGCCAACCTCAACAATGAGGTGATCCTGGGCGCTTCGCCGGTGATCGACACCAACGAACGCATGCGCTCGTACGGCACCATCGACGCCGTGGGCAGCGAATTTGGCAACACGGCGCCGGAATACCTGGCCGCGCTGCTGTACTTCCAGCAGACGCCCCAGCCGTCGCAGCTCAATATCGGCCGCTGGGCGAAGACCGCTACGGCCGGCTCGCTGCGCGGCGCAGCGCTGTCCGTCGCCCAGAAGGACATCACGGTCTGGAAGGCGGTCACGGCCGGCTCGTTCAAGGTCACGGTTGACGCGACCGTGAAGACCGTGTCGGCGATGGACTTCTCTGGCGTGACCAACCTGAACGGTGTGGCCACGATCATCCAGACCGCACTGGCCGGCGCCACTTGCGTCTGGAACGGCACGCAGTTCGTGATCGCCTCGCCGACCACGGGCACCAGTTCGAAGGTCAGCTATGCCACGCCGACTGGCTCGGGCACCGACATCTCGGCCATGCTGGGCATGACCAGCGGCCTGGCCTCGGTACCGGTCGACGGCATCTTGGCCGAAGCCCCGGAGGCGTGCGTGAACCTCTTCCTGGACCGTTTCGCAAACAAGTTCCTAGGTATCCAGTTCGCTGACACGTCGCTGACGAACGACCAGCACGTCGCCGTGGCAGACCTGATTGAGGCGGATCAGCGCCATATCTACGGCGCCACCACGCAGGAACCGCAGGCGCTGGACGGTACCGCGACGACGGACCTGCTGTCCCGGTTCAAGGCCAAGGGCTACAAGTACTCGTTCGCGCAGTACTCGAGCAACAGCCCGTACGCCGCGGCGTCGCTGTTCGGCCGCTTGCTGACCACCAATTTCAACGGCAACAACACGACGATCACCCTGATGTACAAGCAGGAGCCGGGCATCGTGCCGGAGACCCTGTCGAGCAGCCAGGCCAACGTGTTGCAGGACAAGCGGGGCAACGTGTTCGTGGAGTACGACAACGACACGGCAATCGTGCAGTACGGCGTGACGCCCAGCGGCATCTTCATCGACTCCATCTACAACTCGATCTGGTTCCAGAACCGCATCCAGACCGATGTGTACAACCTGCTGTACCAGAGCAAGACGAAGGTCCCGCAGACTGACGCGGGCAACGCGCTGATCGCCAACAAGATCGAGGAAGCCTGTGTGGCCGCAGTCAATAACGGCTATCTGGCCCCGGGCGTCTGGAACTCGGACGGATTCGGTGCGCTGCAGCAGGGCGACACGCTGGCCAAGGGCTACTACGTCTATGCGCCGCCGATCGCGCTTCAGTCGCAGGCTGACCGCGAAGCGCGCAAATCGGTGGCGTTCCAGGTCGCGGCGAAAGAAGCCGGCGCCATCCACAGCGTTGACATCCTGGTCAACGTGAACCGCTGATAGGGGAAAGAAACCATGCAAGGCGGCACCTATTCGTTTCTCGATGTCCAGGCGTCCATCACCGGGCCCGGCGGGTCGTTCTCGCTCGGCTATGGCGAGGCGACGGCTGAAGAGGGCATCACCGTGGCCATGGCCAACGACAAGAACACCATGACGGTGGGCTCGGACGGCAGCGTGCAGCACAGCCTGCGCGCCGACAGCTCTGGCCAGATCACCGCACGCTATCTGAAGACGGCGCCCATCAACCGCACGCTCATGGCGCTGTACAACGCCCAGAAGCTCGACAGTCGGCTGTGGGGCAAGAACGTCATCACCGTGACCCAGTCGGTCTCCGGAGATGCCATCGCCGGCATCTTCTGTGCGTTCAAGAAGGTGCCGGACCTGACCTATGCCACCGAGGGCGGCACCGTCGAGTGGGTATTCGACGCTGGCCGAATCGAAGGCATGCTGGGGACATACTGACCATGGGCCGTGAAATCCAACTCGGCGGCAACGCCTACTCGATCGGGCGTCTGACCGCCAAGCAGCAGTTCCACGTGTCGCGCCGCATTGCGCCGATCATCCCGCCGCTGATCCCGGTCTTCATGAAGCTGGCGAAGACGAGCGGCGGCGCGGCTGGTGCGATGGGCGCGCTGACCAAAGACCTGGACGGCTTCGGCCAGGCCCTGCAGCCGTTTGCCGACGCGCTGGCGGCCATGAACGATGCCGACGCCGACTATGTCATGGACAACTGCCTGACCGCCGTGCAGCGGCAGCAGCCCACCGGCTGGGCGTTCGTGGTTTCCCCCGGGCAGAAGGAGCTGATGTTCCAGGACATGGACATGGCTGTGATCCTGCCGCTGGTGGTGCAGGTCATAGTGGCCAACCTCGGCCCTTTTATTCAAGGGCTGCTTACCAGCCAAGCGAGCAGCCCGGAATCGGCGGCACAGGCTGGCTGAAGCACCTGCCAGACGGCGAGGACTGGCTGCTGGCACCGGTCGCCGAGGGCTGGTGCAAGTACGAGTCCCTGATCGACGGCACGCTGGGGCTTGAAGACATCGCGCTGATGAACGACGCGCTGGCCGTCCGGGCCGACAACCAGGCGGCCGCGCGCCGCATCTTGGAACAGCAGAGCAATGGCCCAAAGCACCGTCATCCGTGAGTTTCTTGTCGCCCTGGGCTTCAAGGTGGACGAGAAGGGCCTGAAGAGGTTCAACGACGGCGTCGAGCAGGCCACGAAGGGCGTCAAGCAGCTGGTGACGACCATCTCCGCATCGGCCCTGGCCGTCAGCGTGGGCGTCTCGGCGCTGGCGTCGAAGCTGGAGAACCTGTACTTCGTCTCGAAGCGCACTGGCGCGGCGGCCACCAGCCTGAAGGCTTTTGACTTCGCTGCGCGGAATCTGGGCATCTCGACCGAGACGGCCTTCGGTGCGGTGGAAAGCCTGGCCAAGTTCCTGCGCAACAACCCGGCCGGCGAGGGCTATCTGGCCACGCTGGGCGTGCAGACGCGCAACGCGAACGGCGAGCTGCGCGACACGGTCGACATCCTGTCCGACCTCGGCGCCGAGCTGGCCAAGCGTCCGACGTACCTGGCCAGCCAGTACGGCAACGTTCTCGGTATTGACGAGAACCTGCTGCTGGCGATGCGTGACGGCGACTTCGCCAAGTTCATGCAGCAGTACCGGGAGATGTCCAGGAAAAACGGTCTGGACAAGGCGGCCGAGGACGCGCACCAGTTCATGGTCGCTCTGCGAGGCTTGGGCACCACGTTCGAGAACTTTGGCATCAAGGTGGAGGGCGCGCTGCTGCGCAAGGTGGGGCCGCAGCTCGATCGCTTCCAGAAGTGGTTCGAAGACCATTCGGACGAGATCGCTGATCGTGCCGCAGACATTGCCGCCGCGATCTTGGCCGCAGCCACTGCGCTCGGCCCGCCCCTGTCGTGGCTGGTCGACCAGTTCATCGAGCTGGACAAGGCCACGGACGGCTGGTCGACAAAGATCATGCTGTTGGTTGGCGCGTTCGGCGCGCTGGGCGGGTTCAAGATCGTCAGCGGCATCTGGAAGATGGTCGCGGCGGTGCGCGCGCTGGGCGCGGCCAATGCTGCTGCGGCGGCCGGCGGCGCTTCTGCTGCTGGGGGTGCCGCCGGTGCAGGCGCTGCTGCTGGCGCCGGCGCTGGCTGGCTGGCTCGCTTCCTGCCGTGGGCAGCGCGGATCGGCGGCGCCGCCGCGTTGCTCTTCCACAGCGGCGGCCTGAACAACGGCGAAGATGCTGAGCTGGCGCGCCGGCGTGGCGCAGCCGGACGGGGCGGGGCGGCGCTTGCTGCTGGTGGCGGCGTCAACGGCCCCATCGACGCGGTGTCATTCTTCCAACGCATGGGCTGGAACCATGACCAGGCGGTCGGCATCGTGGCCAACCTGCAGCGCGAGAGCGGCAGGGACCTGAACCACCGTGCCGTCGGCGACAACGGGAGTGCCTATGGCGTCGCGCAATGGCACCCGGACCGTCAGGCGAACTTCAAGGCATGGGCCGGCAAGGACATCCGCGATTCATCCCTGATGGAACAACTGCAGTTCGTGAATCACGAGCTGACGCAGGGTGCCGAACAGCGCGCCGGTCAACTGCTGCGCGCCGCGCAGAATGCCCAACAGGCAGGCGAGATCGTGTCGCGCTACTACGAGCGGCCGGCGCAAGCAGACCTTGAGGCCGCACGCCGTGGTTCGGCAGCCGTCGACCTGCAACAGCAGACCAACATCAACCTGTACGGCGTGTCGGACCCGACGGCCGCCGGCCGGGCTGTCGCCAGCGAGCAGCGCCATGTGAACGACGAAATCGTGCGCAACATGCAGGGGGCAATCTCGTGAGTTTCCTCGACATCATCACCCTGGTGCCGAAGACCATTGGGCCGGTGAAGATCGGCTGCACGTTTGAGGAAGCGCACCAGGACGAACTGCAGATCACTGAGCACCCGGTCGAGAAGGGCGCACAGATCAACGATCACGCGTTCAAGCTGCAGCCGGAGGTAACGATCCAATGTGGCTGGTCGAATGCCGACCTGGCCGCGCTGATCGGCACGCTGGAATCGATCTTCACGGGGGGTGGCCTGCCGTCGGCGGACTACATCAGCACGGTGTATTCGCAGCTGCTGGCGCTGCAGGAGACGCGCCAACCCTTCGACGTCGTGACGTCGATGCGCATGTACCGCGACATGCTGTTCAAGTCGCTGCGCGTGGTGAAGGACCAGAAGACCGGAGAGGCGTTGAGCGTTACGGCCACGCTGAAGCAGATCCGGATCGTGCAGACGCAGGCGACCCGGCTGCCGCCCAAGGAAGACCAGGCTGACCCGAAGGCCACGGCCGAGACCCAGAACACCGGCACCAAGGCCGCGACGCCGGCCACGCCGGCGCCGGGCGGTTCCGTGCCACCGACGAGCATGTGATGGCGACCTTCTATGAGATCCCCCTGACGCCGGATCCACAGCGGTTCACGGTGACGCTGAGCGGCGTGGACTATCGGATGACGGTGCAATACCGCGACGCAGGCGGCGCAGGCTGGGTGCTGGACATCGCCGACGCGACCAATCAGCCGCTCGTGAGCGGCGTTCCGCTGGTCACCGGTGCGGACTTGCTGGGGCAATATCGTCACCTCGACTTCGGCGGGCGGCTGTGGGTACAGGGCGCGGCTAATCCCGATGACGTGCCCACGTTTGAAGACCTGGGCATTGGCTCGCATGTTTTCTGGGTGACGGACTGATGGGCACCAAGCAATATGGCCGGAAGGTCTCCATCCTGGTCGGCCAATCCAGCGGCGCTGCGACCGAGCTGTCCGAACTTCGATGCGTGTTCAAGATCAGTCGCGGTGACCTGCAGACGCCGAACTCGGTCCGCGTGCGCGTGTACAACGTCTCTGAAACCACCAAGCAGCGGATCGAGAAAGAATTCACACGGCTGGTTGTGCAGGGCGGCTATGAGGGAAATTTCGGCATCATCTTCGACGGCACCATCAAACAGGTGCGGCGCGGCCGGGAAAGCCAGACCGACACGTACCTGGACATCACCGCCGCGGATGGCGACTCGGCCTACAACTTCGCGGTGGTAAACGCGACGCTGGCTGCCGGGTCCACGGCGAGCGATCACGTGGCGGCCGCCTGCACGGCCATGAACCCGTACGGCGTCACGCAGGGCTATACGCTCGAGCTGCCGACGAACCCGCTGCCGCGTGGAAAAGTGATGTTTGGCATGGCCCGTGACTTCATGCGCTGGACGGCGCGTACGCAGCAGGCGGTATGGAGCATCCAGGATGGCAAGGTCATTCTGGTGCCCGAGACTTCGTACATGCCGGGCGACATCCCGGTGATCACTGCGGAAACGGGCATGGTCGGCCTGCCCGAGCAGACCCAGAACGGCATCACGATCAAGATGCTGCTGAACCCGAGCGTGAAGATTGGCAGCCTGATCCAGATCGACAACGCCAGCGTGCAGCGGTACGAGTACAGCCTGAATGTCGGGCAGCAGGCCCAGAACGAGCGGATCCAGCAGCAGGCGAAGCTTCAGGACGATGGGTTCTACTACGTGATGGTTGCCGAGCACTCGGGCGACACCCGCGGGAACGAGTACTACACGGAAGTGATCTGCCTCGCGGCGGATGTGACAGTGCTGCCAGATAACTTCAAGGACAAGGCCACGGTGCCACCCGACAACGTGATCAAGCGGTTCGGCTAGCGCCCATAGGTGGGCAGCGCCTTGATGGTCATGGTGTTGCGGTCCGCCTGGACGTCTGCCAGCGGCAAGACACTGAGCGACATGGACTTGGTCTGCATCTTCGGCACGACGATGATCGCATTGCCGTCGATGTCCTTCCCCCAACATCCGATGTCCCAGACGCCGCTGTAGGCCGCGTAGGCACGCATGTCCTTGGCATGGGCCAGCGGCAGCTCGCACTTCTTCTTCAGGTAGAGGATGGTGGGGAAGGGGTTGTTGACGGTCTGCCCCACCTGCATGCCGGCGAATGGATAGACATAGGCCTCTTCTGCCGTGGCCAGGGCCGGGGCAATCACAGCGGCGATCAATACCAGCTTCTTCATAGTGACACCCCATGGACAGACGAGAGAGAGCAGGCGATCCCGAAATAGCCCTTCGGGAAGCGTTGGATGGGATGCGCGCCGGGATCTGGACAGCACTGCCCGGAATCATCCAATCGTTCAACCCCATCGCCATGACCTGCGAGGTGCAACCTGGCATCAAGGTCAAGGTGCGCCAGCAGGATGGCACGATTGTTTCGGTGCCGCTGCCGGTTTTGGTGGACTGTCCGGTGCAGTTCCCATCTGCCGGGAATTGTAGTCTCACCTTCCCCGTTGCTCCAGACGACGAATGCCTCGTCGTTTTTGCGTCACGCTGCATCGATGGGTGGTGGCAGTCCGGCGGGGTGCAGGAGCAGGCCGAAATCCGGATGCACGACCTGTCGGACGGGTTCGTGCTTCTGGGTTTCCGGTCAAGGCCGCGGGCGCTGACGGGCGTCAGCACCACGGCCACGCAGCTCAGGTCTGACGATGGCTCGACCTATATCGAGATGAACCCGGCCTTGCAGAAGGTGCGCATCGTCGCGCCTGGCGGATTCGACGTCGTCGCACCGCTGTCCACCTTCTCGGCGGCCGTGACGATCACGGGGCTCCTGACGTTCGTCGGCGGCCTAGTAGGCAGCGCTGTGAGCGGGGCCGCCGCTGTGTTCAACGGGGTGCTGAACGTCATCGGGCAGATCACCGCGAACGGAAAGCGCGTGGACGACACCCACACCCACAACGGCGTGCAGCCGGGCAGCGGTAATAGCGGCAACGTCAACTGAGGATTCCCATGCGGTACCGAAAGCTATCCGCCACTGGAGACTACGTCTTCGGTGGGCAGCAGGCCGACTTCTACAAGGACACGCCCGAGGCGGTTGGCCAGGCCGTGCTCACGCGGCTGCGACTGCTGCGCGGGGAATGGTTCCTCGACAAGGCGGAAGGGATGCCGTGGAGCACAGAGGTCCTGGGCAAGTACACCAACGGCACCTACGACGCGGCGATCCGGCAGCGGATCCTGGGCACGCAAGGCGTGCAGCAGATCACGGCGTATTCCAGATCGGTCGATGCCGAGAAGCGGGCGCTGACCGTGTCTGCGACGATCAACACCATCTACGGCACCACCACCCTTGGGGCGACTCTGTAATGGCAATCACCACGACCGCACCGACGATCGATGCCAGCGGCATAACGGCGCCGACATACGCCGAAGTGCTGGAATACCTGCAGGACCAGTACCGCGCAATTTACGGTCCCGATGTCTATCTTGAGGCGGACAGCCAGGATGGCCAGCTTCTCGCGGTCTTCGCTTCGGTGATCAACGACGCCAACGCCGTGGCGATCTCGATCTACCGGTCGTTCAGCCCGGCCACGGCGCAGGATGATGCGCTGTCGAGCAACGTGAAGATCAACGGCATTGCCAGGAAGGTGGCTTCGTTCTCGAGCGCCGACCTCGTTGTCGTCGGGCAGGCGGGACGGCCGATCAACAACGGCATCGCCAAGGACACGAACGGCAACAAGTGGGCGCTGCCGGCTTCGATCACCATTCCGCCCGGCGGCCAGATCACGGTGACGGCTACATGCCAGACGCTCGGGGCGGTATCGGCGGCGGCCGGCACGATCAACCAGATTGGCACGCCGATCCTTGGATGGCAGTCGGTGACGAACCCGAGCGCGGCAGCCGAAGGCGCGCCCGTGGAGAAGGATGCGGCGCTGCGCCAGCGGCAAACGGTCTCGACGGCGTTGCCGTCTCTGACGGTGCTAGACGGCATCATCGGGGCGGTGTCGAACATCGCGGGCGTCACGAGGCTGGCGGCGTATGAGAACGACACGAACGCGACCGACGCCAACGGAATTCCGGCCCATTCCATTTCGCTGGTGGTCGAGGGGGGCGACGCCACGGCGATTGCCCAGGCCATCGCCGTCAAGAAGACGCCTGGATCTGGCACGTACGGCACGACTGCCATCGTGGTGCTCGATGTCTACGGCCGGCCGATCACGATTCGGTTCTACCGTCCGTCGACGGCCAACGTGTCGGTCGCGGTGACCATTAGGGCGCTCTCCGGCTACACATCGGCCGTCGGCGATGCCATCAAGCAGGGCGTCTCCGACTACATCAATGCGGTGGTCATCGGCGGTGGCGAATCTGGCGCTGTGGAGTGGGCGGACTCGATCACGGCAGCCAACGGCGTGGGGGGCGGTACCGCGTTCAAGCTGACGGCGCTGGCGCTGACTGGCCCGGGCGGCGCCGGCGTGCCCGACGTAGCGCTGGCCTTCAACCAGGTCGCCGCGTGCACGCCGGCCGCCGTGACTCTGACGGTGGTGTGATATGGCGGACATCGCCAAGTACACCGACCGGATCACCAGCGAGCACAACCGGCAGCAGGACTTCATGGCCGTAGTCGAGGTGCTGGCCAAGCCAATGGTCGAGCTGCAGAACCTGCTGGGCAGCATGCCCGGCAAGTTCGACCTGGATGCTGCCGTCGACGCCCAGCTCGATGACGTCGGGATGTGGGTCGGCATCTCGCGCAACGTCCCCGTGCCGCTGGCCGGCGTCTATTTTTCGTTCGACATCGACGGTCTCGGCTTCGACCAGGGCAACTGGAAAGGACCGTTCGATCCCGACACGGGACTGACGCGGCTCGACGATGACACCTACCGCCTGGTGATTAGGGCCAAGATCGGGGCCAACCACTGGGATGGCACTTTGGGCTCGTCCAAGTCGATTCTGGACGCGATCTTTGGCGGTGACACCTTTGTCTTCATTCAGGACAACCAGGACATGTCGATGACCATCGGCGTCGCGGGGAACATCCCGTCCGCCGTGTTTCTGGCGCTCCTTGCCAACGGGATCATCCCGCTCAAGCCCGAAGGCGTCGGCGTCAATTTCACTATCGTGACCTCTGTCGACGGCGCGCCGATTTTCGGCTTCGACGTCGAAAACGAGTTTGTAGCAGGCTTCGATGTCGGAGCCTTTGGTACACCACTGTAAGGACCTTCAATGGCAAACGACTTTCTCGTGTTCGGCGGGGGCGCCGGTGCGAACGTTGTAACGCAGTCCGCGTGGGCGGCGCTGGGCGCGCGCACGGCGGGCTTTTCCTCGGGCGTTGCACAGTCCGCGCAGCTCAACAAGGCCTGGCGCCAGTCGAGCATCATGGCAGCTGTGTTGGGGCAATTCATCACGGACCGTACGGGGCAGGATGTACTTGACGACGGCACGACGGCGACGATCCTGGCGAATCTCAAGCTCTCCGCAGCCGCTGTAAATGGTGATGGTGCAAAGACCTTCAGCGTGGCGGCGTCGGCAGCAAGCGGACATGCCGTGAACCAAAGCCAAGTCCTCGGCGTTGGGCAGTCGTTTACCGACGTCAAGGCGTCCCGGGCGTTCGGGACAACCTATACCAACTCGACTGGCAAGCCGATCGTGGTGTACGCGAGCGCGACGACGACGGCTGCCAACGGAGCCATGTCAGGGATTGTGAACGGTGCCTTTTGCTCTTTCAGTGTCCAGCTGGTATCTGGCACGGTGGTCTCGGCAAATTTTGTAGTTCCTGCTGGCGCGACCTATTCCGTGTCGGTTGGCACGGCGACGATTCAAAACTGGTACGAACTCCGGTAGGGAGATGAAGAAATGCAGACATTTATTGATACGGCGGCTCAAACGCAGTGGGCGTTCGACGATGACGTGGTGGTCACCCGGGATGAGAGTGGCGTGTATGTATTCACCGCTGCCGATGGGGCGAAACTTGATGTACCGTCAACGCTAAAGCCTCACGTCGTCGCTCAGCCGAGTGAAGATCAAGTCCTCACGGAGGCCAAAGCATTGCGGGCTGCTCTGGTGAGCGCGGCCTGCGGCGCTTTTATCATGCGGGGGTTCCGTTCCTCGGCTCTCGGTGCTGCGCACGACTATCCGTCCCTGGACGTAGATCAGCGCAACTTGCAGAGTGCGGTGAGTGCGTCCATTGGCGCTGCTGAACGCTGGAAGACATTGATTTGGTGTTCAGACGGCGCCGCCTGGGCTCTTGCCGAGCACACGGCGGCAGAGGTCCAGGCAGTGAATGCCGACTGGGTCGACTTTCGCGTCGCTGCGCAGCGACGATATGCGGATATGGTTGCGAACATAAACGCTGCAACCACGATTTCTGCAGTGCAGGCAATTAGTTGGGACTGACGTCGGCGCACAGTGGGTTGGGGCAAATGCGATATTATTCGCGCCATGAAATCCGACTCCGCCTTGGGCAATAAGGTGCCCGCTTCATATCGTCCTGATATTGACGGTATCAGAGCCATCGCGATTCTTTGCGTGGTAGCTTTTCATGCATTTCCCGGCTACCTGCCCGGGGGGTTCGTTGGCGTGGACGTATTCTTTGTGATCTCTGGATTTCTCATATCAGGGATCATTTTCGAAGGCCTACGCAAGGGGGAGTTCAGTTTCAGCCGGTTCTATAGTCATCGTGTCAGAAGGATTTTCCCGGCTCTGATTGTGGTGTTAGTTTGTACCTTTGCTGCCGGCTGGTTTTTGCTGTTGCCGGACGAGTTCAAACAACTTGGGAAGCATATTGCAACCGGTGCAGGGTTCGTGCAGAACTTCGCCATCTGGAGCGAGGCTGGGTATTTCGACAACGCCTCCGCGCTGAAGCCGCTCCTGCATCTCTGGTCGCTTGCGATCGAAGAGCAGTTCTATATCTTCTACCCCGTAGTGGTCGTGGTGGTATGGCGGCTCGGGTTCAATGCGCTGGTGTTCGTCGTGTTGTTGGCTGTCATCTCGTTTTCCTTGAATTTGCGAGGGGTTGGCACACCGACGGCAACTTTCTTCTTCCCCCAGACACGCGTCTGGGAATTGTTGGCCGGTGCTGCCTTGGCGTATTTGCATACGTTCAAGCGCAAAGCCCTCGGCACTTGGGTAGATGAGCGTCTCTTTGGAGCACGAGAGGGTGTGATGGGCACCTGGCAGACGCGCGCAAAAGCGTTCTGCATGAATGCAATGTCGGTCGTTGGATTGCTGCTCGTGATGAGTGTCACTCTGTCGGTCGTGAAGAGCGAGCATTTCCCCGGATGGCTCGCGTTGTTGCCCGTGTTTGGCGCTGTTTTGATGATCGTGGCGGGCCCGGATACTTGGATCAACCGATACGTCATCGGCAATTGGGTAATGGTCTTTGTGGGGTTGATCAGCTACCCCCTTTACCTCTGGCACTGGCCGCTTCTTTCGTTTCCGCACATAGTTGATGCCCAGGTACCGAATGAGAGGGTTCGAGCAGGCGCTGTCGCATTGAGCTTCGTGCTCGCCTGGCTGACGTATTGGCTCGTCGAGCGGCCCGTCCGGTTCGGACGCGGAACGAATTCCGCCATGGTGCAATACGGGCTCATAGCAGGGCTTGGGTTGGTGGGGGTTCTCGGATATGTAACGTTTGCTCAGAACGGGCTCGAGTTCCGCCATGCAGCGCTCGTGAATCGTGCCAACAAGTTCGACTATCCGTTTATCCACACGTGCCAGCACGCGACGGGCCTTTCTCCAAGTGAGGATAGGTGCGGCGCGGATTCTTTGCCAGTGCCGCCGCCGACCATTGTAATGACGGGGGACAGCGTTTCGAATGCGTACTCCGAACTCATGGCGGAATATGTGCATGTGTCCGGGGACGGCTCCTACTATCAGTTTGGGCGTGGCCTTTGTCCGATGCTTATTGACTACGGCCCCGCATACTGCAGGGAGATTACTGGTTTCGCGACACGTTACGTCGCCGAGACGCCATCGGTAGACACCGTCGTACTCCCTTCGAATTGGCCCCTATATGCCAAAGGCATGGATTGGGCCAAGGGATTAGCGAATTTTAAGGGCGAGTACAAGGAGACGCCGGAAAGCTTCTACGAAGCCTTTGCAAGAACGGTCGAGTATTACCAGAAGCTGGGCAAGAAGGTGGTCGTGTTCCTGGCGCCGCCGTCTGGTATCGACCCGCGTTCCTGCACGCTTCGGGTGGTCAGGTTCACGGAAGTGAACCGATGCGAGTCCAACGTATGGGTGGCCAGGGAAATCGATGGAAGTTATCGGTCCAAGGTGCTTCCCTATTTGAAGTCTCGCGGTGTCGATGTGTTCGACCCCTTCAGGATCCTGTGCGGGAACGTGAAGTGCACAGCCGTCGATGGCGAAAGGATCTTGTGGGCGGATAGCGGCCACATGAGTCGCGCAGGAAGCCAATACTTGGTTCGCAAGGGTTACCCTGAGCTGCGTCGCCTCTTTGCCAAAGAGAGTGACGGGGCCGGAGGCTTGCATCCAGGCCCGACAGACTGAAGTTTGCAGTTCACTTTCGAAGCCCGCCTTGTGCGGGCTTTTTTCATTTCTGGAGGACTTGATGCCATTCACAAGACCAGCGGATCTGCCCTGTGGCCAGAACATGTCCGGATTTCTTGACATGCTCGCCTTCAGTGAAGGTACCGACAATGGGAGGCAGCCCACGCACGACCACGGCTATGACGTGATCGTGGGCGGAAACCTCTTCAATGACTATGCGGACCATCCGCGCCAGCGCGTCTACATTCCACGCATCAGCGACTGGAGTACGGCAGCTGGACGCTATCAGTTGCTCTCGCGCTGGTATGACCCCTATAAGCGACAGCTTCACCTGCGGGATTTCGGAGCAGCGGCGCAAGATGCCATAGCCGTACAGCAGATCCGCGAGTGCGGGGCCATTGCGGACATTGAGGCTGGCCGGCTAGCCAACGCTATCATCAAATGCCGTCGGATTTGGGCCAGTCTGCCAGGCGCTGGCTATGGCCAACATGAGCATAAATTCGAGGCCCTCAGGGCTCAATACCTGCAGCACGGCGGGTTCGACGACGGGGCCTGACAATGAATGAAGAAGCAATCGTGGTTGCGAAGATCGGCGGAGCGGCCGCGCTCGGTTCGGCGATCGCGCTGAAGTTCATTCCGGGGAACTGGTGGCAGCGGGGTATCTCCTTCATAGGGAGCATGGGCATCGGCTGCCTTGTTGGTGGCGCGGCGGTGGAGCGGTTCGGCCTGGTGCCGGGCAGCCATACCCACATGCTGGCGGTGGCCGCCTCGGCGGTGTTCGGACTGGCGATCGTCAACAACGGGATGCAGCAGATCCCGGAGTGGATGAAGGCCGCTCGGACCCGCATCTTCGGGAGCTGACATGCTGACGATCAACCTGGTGGCGAACGCCATCATTTTCCTGGGCTCAATCTGGGCTGTGCTTACGCACAAGGTGCCAAACCGCACGGGCGGCGCGCTGATTCTGTTGCTCGTCAATTTCGCTGCGTTCGGCAATATGGTGTCGCCCTGGGCATGCCATAGCGACCCCGAGGTGGCACTCAACGCCGCGTTCGCGTTGGCTGTGCTGTGGGGTGTGTGGCGGCTGGAGTTGCGGCATCTGCTGAGGCGAGGTGTTGTCTGATGCCAACTCCTATCAATATCCAATGGCGTGCGATCGGCGTCGCTGTATTGGTCGCCGCGATCTTTGCCGCCGGCTGGGCCGCCAACGGCTGGCGCAAGGACGCCGAGATTGACCGCATGAAGACGGCCAGCGCTCAGGCGAATCTGGCCAGCGCCAACCAGGCGCTCGGCGACCTGCGCGTGGCCGGCGCGACCATCCGCGCCAAGGCCGACGAGTTCGCCGGTATCCAGACCACCCTCGGCGCCAAGCTCGACGCCATCCGGAAGGACCTGAAGAATGCTCCGAAGCTGCCTACTGATTGCCGCCCTGACGCTGGCCGGGTGCGCCTCATGTCCGACGCCATCGACGCTGCCAAGCAAGCCGCCGCCGCTCGATAGCGCGCTCGCCGCGCCGTGCATGGTTCCGGACGCGCCGGCGGTGGCCGACTATGACGCCTGGCAAGAGTGGGTGATGAACGATCTGCTGGGCGCGCTGGGCGAATGCGCAGCGCGGCACCGGATGACCGTGGAGGCGTGGCCGAAGTAGGGGCGGTTATGGGCGGAACTCAACGAGTTCGAACGAATTTGCTATCTCGCGGAGCATGTCGAAGCCTCGTTTCTGCAGATTTCCGTTGAGATCGGTGAGCCCGTAGCTGGCAAGCGCTCCACCGAGATACCCAAAATGTCGGCTGAAGTGGCCGCTGAGTTCGTCATCCGTTGCGGCCTTTATTGTCGCTGGCGTTATTCTCTTTGCGGCAGCGAGAAAGATATCGACCCTGCCCTCGGTCGTAGCGAAGTCTCTGGCGAGCTGGGCACTGAATGCCTCTCCGTCGGTCCCTTGAAGTGGCACGAAGTCCCAGTGCGTTATCCCGAATTCACTGGCGTTGCAACGGGCATTAACCACCGCATCAATGAGTAGGCCGATGTCGAACGTTATGTTCTGTTCACCGCCCGTGTTGACCGAAATGGACCGCGTGCCATCGCCGCGAGGTGGAGATATCCGAGCGTACGCGGGCAACTCTCCTTCGTGTACTACACAGCATCGGTAGTTTTGATAGACGACATCGGCAATATCCTTCTCTCCCCCTAAGGTCCCGAGCGAACCTTGGCCCATCGTCCCGTCATCATCGCTTCCCACTTTCGCCAGCCTTCCGCGCAGGAACCTCGTGAACTTCTCATTGTCGCGCATCACGTCATTGTTGATCTGCGACTTTGTACCAGGGGGGAACACCTTCCGCGAGGACGCCCCTATGGCAATGCACAATAGAGCCAAGGCGCCGTCGTGCCTGCCGTGCTCGATCATGAAAGCCGCATCATCGACTAGTTGCCGGACGCTCATTTTTTGGGTCTCCGGTTCGTATCAATGTCCGCTTCGAGTATGACCTCGGCAAGCACCATGCCGTCGATGTCCACCTCATAGAGGGTGCGACCACACATCGGGCAGGGCGCCCTGGTCGGGGCGGTCTCGCCCCGCAGTCCAAGGTGGAACTCCGAGATTTCCACGGTCGTGCCGCAGATGCACTCGACCTCTTCGATGACGTTCATGGTCTTCCCCTTGCAGCGTCCCGCCGCCGTATCGAGAATAGTCCGTCCGCCGCTCGCGCGAATCGCCCGAAAGGGCCAGAAGATATTGGATCGTCAGATGCTGAACTGCAGCATCAGCCGCTCTTTTTCTCGACGCAGCGGAACGTGAGTTCGGCCTCCTGCGGTGTCCAGCCACGCGCGCCGCGGGTCTTGCTATCGACCTGTTCCATTTCCTTGCCTTGGCCAGCGCAGTATTCATTGGCGCGGGTAAGCGTGAGTGCGCGCACTTCCGTCCAGGACGAAAAGCCGCCGCGGACCTGCGAGCCGACCATGAAGTTGCCGCTGCCAGCAGGAACAACGTCGCTGACGCTCTGGCACCCCTGAAGGCCGAGGGCGGCAACTGGGAGCACCACGTGGAGAAGTTTCATAGTTAAAGAAGTCGGTGCAAAAAAGCCCGCTCATTGGCGGGCCGGCCGAAATGGAATTTCCGACGCATTCGCGGTAGCGCCGGGATGGGAAGCGTACGAAACCGGGAGGCGAGTGAATATCCCCCCGGAAGAGGGGTGAGGACCCAGCCACGCTACTTTGTGGCTTGGCCAGCCTTGCGCGGACCCACACGCCGCACCTGCTGATCGGCAGCCCTCAGGATCGAGCCGCCACGCGCGGGGCGTTGGCCAGCAGAGCGCCGGGCCAGACCGCCGCCGAAGCGCGCGGCATGGGCCTTAGCCCTTAACGTCGCGCGGGTCATGGCCGAAGGAATTCCGCTCGCGGATCTGGCCGTCCCGGCCGTGGATGATCAGCTCCACCTTGTCGTTCTTAGCCTTCTCGGTGCCGGCGGCGACAGCCTCTTCCTGGCTCGGGTAGTGCGATGTCGCGCCGTCCGTGCCCTCGACCTCTACGGCCCAGCCATTGCGCTCGGTGGGTACTACGTGGATGTTCGGTGCCATGATCGTCTCCTGAGGTTTGGTCAGGACAGTCTCCCGCTGTCGCCGCCCCGTTCGGTATCCGTCCGGGTCCTACAGGTGGCACGACACTTTTTTCACGCTGATCGAAGAAATTTAGTATTTGAACCCATAACAACCCACTTTTCTTTCGGCAAAGCCGGGGCGACTTTCGGTACCGCAACGGCCACGTCAGGCCGGGTCGTCAAGCCTGACCGGCTCGGCTCGATAGGTGGACCAGAAATAGTGAGAATGCCGGTGGTGGCGGACGCGCTTCTTTTCGATGAAGAGTCGGACCTTGCCGGCGGGGCCGGCGTCTATCACCACCTCATGGTGGGGCGGAGCGTCCGCCGTGGCGGCCGGCAGCGTGGCTAGCCCAGAAGCGATGTAGTCGCCTTGGATGCGGCCTAGAATCCCGTGTGCTTGGTTAGGCGCTGCCAAGGGCGCCGATGACCGGGGATGGCACTTGGCCGCAAGCTTGTTATTGCCCATGATCTAATGTGGAAATACTGTATGGATATACAGTATCGCATCACCCTCGCCTTGGGTCAAAATGGACGACTGACGCCTCTCCATTACAACATTCGGGTTGTAAATCCAATTTACAACGCATTCGTTGTAATCGACGCGGACTGGCGGAAGTAGCACGCTTCGCTTTTCGTGGCACTGGACGTGGCACCAGAATTATCCACAACCGCAGATTCGCTTATTTCAAGCGGTGCCTCCCTATTTTTATGGTTCCTGTCGGCGGGACCATCATCAAGTCGGCAGTCGTTCTCAGAAGTTCACCTCAGCACTACGTCCAGAGCCCGCGCAAGCGGGCTTTTTGCATTCTTCTGTATCAATGCGCCGCCAATCCGCGTATAGTCCGGCCCGCGGGGTGGAGCAGTTGGCAGCTCGTCGGGCTCATAACCCGAAGGTCGCAGGTTCAAGTCCTGCTCCCGCAACCAGATTAGAAAGCCCGCCGGCTTGCCGCGCGGGCTTTTTGTTTTGGTCGGCGCATTCCCGCCCACCCAGACCCTTCCGAGGGTCAGCGCACCGTTCGATGTCATGGCGGCGCGGCAACCGGCTATGATGTCGCCTGCGCGCCTCTCGCGCGTCGTAGAAATCCTAAAAGAACCGGTTCGCCTTCTTTCGCAAATGCCCCCTGTCAGGTCGTATCACCGCTGGCTGCCGGCGCTGGCCATGTTCGGCGCCATTCACGCCCTGGCTGCCACGCCGGACCCGGCGCTGGCCGATACGTCTGGTTGCACCGCGCTGATCGACATCGTCCAGGAAAGCCTGCGGGGGGAGATCGACGTGGCCTGTCCGGCGTCCGACAAAGTGGTGTGCGAGGCCAAGAATGGCCAGATCCGGGCGTTGCTGGAGATCATCGACCAGCGCCGCAAGCGCAATGCCGACGAATGCGAGACGCTGGCGCAGGTCAACCGCCTGCTCCGCGCGCTGCCGCCGAAGTCCTGACCCCGGCGCGATTCAGTGACTCATCTTCGAGAACAGCTGGATCACCGCCACCCCTGCAATGATCAAGCCGATGCCGACCCAGGCCGCCAGGTCCGGCACCTGCCGGTACAGCACCGACGCGATCAGTGTCACCAGCACGATCCCCGCCCCGCACCAGATGGCATAGGCCACGCCCACCGGCACGGTCTTCATGACCTGCATCAGCAGCCAGAACGCGGCCACGTAGCCGGTGACCACCAGCACGCTGGGCCAGAGGCGCGTGAAGTTCTCGGCCGCCTTGAGGCTGCTGGTGGCGATGACCTCGGCCACGATGGCCAGCGCGAGCAATAGATATCCGTTCGACATGGCAGATGATTGACGTCAAGGGCAGGCCAAGGGCCGGCGGGAAAGCGGCGCCGGAGGCGCTATAGCGCGGTATTATGCGCCGCGCCGCCAGGCAGAATGTGCTGTGCCCTCCCTCGCGGTGGTTGTGCAAATGCACATTGCACGCTTGAATGGACGTATGCGTATGACGCAAGGGTCGCCCGGGCAGTGCAAAAGAGGCGGTCCAGACAGTCGCGGTGTTAATCCGACCATGCCGGCAACCATAACAAGGCCGGTGGCGGGTGTTGGCTGACGGGTAAAGGGGAGCAGTATGAAGCAGGATATTGACACCGCAACGGCATGGCCGAAGCCGCATTTCGCCGACATCGAAGGCGCGCCGGACGCCTTGCCACCGCATGACGCCACCGAAGGCGTCTGGCAGAACACCATCGCTGCCGCGGACCATGCGCTGGAAGAAGCGAACCGCATCCAGCGGGGCGTCCAGCAACATCTCAAGCTGATGCAGGAAGTGCGTGCACTCCGCGACGAACTCCACAAGGCCCATGCCGAGGTGGATCGCTACCGTGGCATGCACGCGCGCGTGGTGGTGGGCATGCGCCAGCTGGAAGACGACAACAACGCGGAGATCGCCCGGCTGCGTGCCGACAACGAGATCCTGCAAGTCCGCCACCGGGTCTACAAGCTGCTGGCCGAGCACTACGCGACGGCTGCGCTGCGCCTTGAGCCCCCCCGGTTTGCCGAACACCGCGACCGCGTGCTGGAACACGTGCTGTTCCAGCGCCGCAAGGGCGTGCCGGTGACGCAGATGGCTGCCGCGGACGTCGCCTTCCTGCTGATGTAAGCTGGCTCAGGCCGCCCGCTGGCGCGGGCGCAGCACGGCCAGCGCCAGCATGCCGCCCACCACGCCCCAGAAGGCGGAACCCACGCCGGCCAGCGTCATGCCCGATGCCGTGATCATGAACGTCAGCAGCGCCGACTCGCGCTCCGCCGGCGCCTGCATGGCCACGGTCAGGCCATTGGCGATGGAACCCAGCAGCGCGAAGGCCGCTACGGCCACCACCAGCGCCTTCGGGAAGGCCGCGAACAGCGCCGCGATGCTGGCCGCCATGATCCCTGCCACCAGATAGCCGATGCCGCAGACTACGGCGGCCATGTAGCGGCGGCGCGGGTCG
Organism: Cupriavidus sp. 10L45; assembly: GCF_056395225.1. Lineage (NCBI taxonomy): Bacteria > Pseudomonadati > Pseudomonadota > Betaproteobacteria > Burkholderiales > Burkholderiaceae > Cupriavidus > Cupriavidus sp. 10L45. The sequence continues at coordinate 62,174 of NZ_JBFTJC010000017.1, read as the reverse complement.
GCGTCGGCCTCGGGGCCGGTGCAGATGGCCGCCGTGATCGCCGCCAGGTTGATCCCATGCGAGCCGAACGGCGCCAGGATGGCCGATGCCACCCCTGTCACCGTGATCAGCGGGCTGGCCGACACGTGGTAGCCATCCGCACGCAACACGGCCAGCCCCGGAATGTTCTGCGAGGCCAGCGCCACGATGAACAGCGGTACGCCGATGCTGATAAAGGCCGACAACGAGAACGCCGGCGTGGTCCACACCGGCAGCGTCACCGCAAATCGGATTTGTTCGAAATGGAGCTGCCCGAGCACCCCCGCCAGCGCCACGCCCACCAGCAGCACGCCCGGCACCGCGTAGCGCGGCCACAGGCAGCGTCCCACTAGATAAGTACCGAACATGGTCAGCAGCAACACCGTCTGGTGTTCCGCCTGCACGAAGACATCCACGCTGATCCGGAACAGGATGCCCGCCAGCAGGGCCGAGGCGATGCTCGCCGGCAGCGCGCGCATCAGCTTGTCGAACCAGCCGGTCAGCCCGGCGGCCGTCATCAGCAGCGCGGCGAGCAGGAAGGCGCCGATGGCCTCGGGGTAGGGCACGCCGGGCAGGCTGGCAATCAGCAGCGCCGCGCCGGGCGTGGACCAGGCCACCACGATCGGCACCCGGGTCATCAGCGACAGTCCCAGCGTAGTCACCCCCATGCCGATGGACAGCGCCCAGATCCACGAGGCGATCTGGGCATCGCTCAGATGCGCCGCCTGCCCGGCCTGGATCATCAGCACCAGCGAGCTGGTGTAGCCGGTGAGCATGGCGATCAGCCCGGCCACCGTCGTGGAAAGGGAGAGGTCGGACAGCTTGAGGGGGGCGGCGGCAGTCATGGTCGATGCGAAGGGGCGGACGGCCGACATCTTCGCATGGATGGGGGCGGCGGGGGCGCCAACGCGGCCCCCACGCGGCTCCCCGCCCGGGCTGGCAGGGAGGCCCTTAGTCGGCCACCTTGTCGCTCGGGAACTTGAACGAATCGCGCAGCAGGTAGCTCATCGGAATGTCCAGCGTGATGCCGTTGGGCGGGATCGGGCTAAGGAACCACTTCCGATACAGCTTCTGGGTGTCCTGGTCGTAGATCGACGTCACCATGGCCTTGTCCACCAGCTTCTTGAACTCGGCATCGTGCTTGGACAGCATGATCGCGTACGGCTCGATGGTCAGCAGGTCGCCCGTTACCGCCAGCGCGGTCGGGTTCTTGGCGTTGGCGCGCAGGCCGAACAGCAGCACGTCGTCCATCACGAAGGCGTCGGCGCGGCCCGCCTCGACCATGCCGAAGGCTTCGGCGTGATCCTTGGCCTCCACCACCTTCCAGCCCATGGCGCCCGCCTCATCCATCTTGCGGAGCATGGCCAGCGGTGTGGTGCCGGTGGTGGACACCACGGTCTTGCCGCGCAGGTCGCCCCACTTGCGGATGCCCGAATCGGCCTTCACCAGCATGCGGCTGCCGGCGATGTAGTGCGGGATGGTGAAGGCGACGAGGTCGCGGCGCTCGCGGTTGTTGGTGGTGGATCCGCATTCGAGGTCAGCCTTGCCGTCCACGATGGCCGGGATGCGCGAGGCCGGCGTCACCGGCACCCATTCCACGCGCAGCTGCGGCAGCTTGAGCTGGGTGCGCAGCGCCTCCGCCACCTTCAGGCAGAGATCCACGGCGTAGCCCATGGGTTTGCCGTCCGCCACGAACGAGAAGGGCACCGAGCTTTCGCGGTGGGCGATGCGGATGGCCCCGGTCTGCTGGATGCGCAACACCACCGAGTTGGGTGACGCCGCCCACGCCGGCAGGGCCGGCAAGGCAAGCAGCGTGGCGAGGAAACATACAACAAGCGCCGTGCTCCTGAAGGAGGCACGGCGCGGCAGGCCCGTATTGGTCATGAATGACACCCGTCCGAAAATTGTCTGGAAAGAAAACCCGGAAAACCCCGTTGGCCGGATGGGTCCGGCTCTGTACTGCCTTGTTGTTACCGCCTTGTTGTGCTTCTTTTCGGATTAATCCGATTGCGCTGAGTGTGTCGGATTGTTCCACGGCAGGCGCCCGACGCACAACCGCCGCGCTAGTAGTCGTGCTCGGGCTGCAACGCTTGGCCTCGCGCGCGGTTGACGGGGGCTTTCCCTTAAGGAGTTGTCCGACTTATTGCCCGGCCCCCGAATCGATATTCTTCAAACGTGCCTTGCGAGCAGGGCACCGAGGAGAGACTCTTGGGCCCGTTTGCTAACGGGCCCTTCTTTTTGGGACGCTTCTTTTTGGGCCGTGCGGCCCCGGCCCCTGGGGTCGACTACAATTCGGGCCTGTTTCCAGTCTCCCCACCATGGCCCTGTTCTCCATTTCCGATGCCCAACTTGCCTTCGGGCACGTGGCACTGCTCGACCACACCGATTTCTCGCTGGAAGCCGGCGAACGCGTTGGCCTGATCGGCCGCAATGGCACGGGCAAGTCGTCGCTGCTGCGGATCGTGGCCGGCATGTCCGCCCCGGACGACGGCCTGATTGCCCGCCAGAGCGGCGTCACCACTGCATATGTTGCGCAGGAGCCACAATTCGCGCCCGGGCTGACCGTGTTCGATGCAGTGAGCCTGGGCATGGGCGCCGCCCACGACCTGCTGGCCCGCTACGAGGCGGCGCTGGCCAAGCTCGACACCCATCACGACGAGGCCACGCTGGCCGAGTTGCATCGCGTGCAGGCCGAACTGGACGCCGCCGACGCCTGGACGCTGCGCACCCGCGTGGAAACTACGCTGGCCCGCCTCGACCTGGACCCGCACGTGCGCGTGGATTCGCTGTCCGGCGGCCTGCAGAAGCGCGTGGCGCTGGCGCAGGGGCTGGTGGCCGAGCCGGACATCCTGTTGCTCGACGAACCGACCAACCACCTCGACGTCACCGCCATCCGCTGGCTCGAAGACCTGTTGATTGGCTTCCGGGGCAGCGTGCTGCTGATTACCCACGATCGCGCCTTCCTGGACCGCGTGGCCACCCGCATCGTCGAACTGGACCGGGGCCGGCTGGTGTCCTTCCCGGGCAACTTCGCGGCCTATCAGGCCCGCAAGGCCGAACTGCTGGCCGCCGAGGCGGTGGAGCAGGCCAAGTTCGACAAGCTGCTGGCGCAGGAGGAAGTGTGGATCCGCAAAGGCGTGGAAGCGCGCCGCACGCGCAGTGTGGCGCGTATCCAGCGGCTGGTGACCATGCGTACCGAGCGCGCGGCGCGGCGCGAGGTGCAGGGCAATGTGAGGCTGGAAGTGTCGCAGGCGGACCGCTCCGGCAAGATCGTGGCCGAACTGACCAATGTGTCGAAGTCCTACGGCGACAAGCCGGTGGTCCGTGACTTCACCGGCACCATCATGCGTGGCGACAAGGTCGGCGTGATCGGCCCGAACGGCGTGGGCAAGACCACGCTGCTGCGCCTGATCCTGGGCGAACTGGCGCCGGACAGCGGCACGGTGCGCAACGGCAGCAACCTTCAGGTGGCGTATTTCGACCAGATGCGCACGGCGCTGGACCTGGAGAAGTCGCTGGCGGACACCATCAGTCCGGGCAGCGACTGGGTGGAGGTCAACGGCCAGCGCAAGCACGTGATGAGCTACCTGGGCGATTTCCTGTTCGCGCCGGAGCGCGCGCGGTCGCCGGTCAAGTCGCTCTCGGGCGGCGAGCGCAACCGGCTGCTGCTGGCGCGCCTGTTCGCCCGGCCGGCCAATGTGCTGGTGCTGGACGAGCCGACCAACGACCTCGACATCGACACGCTCGAACTGCTGGAGGAACTGCTCCAGGACTACAGCGGCACGGTGTTCCTGGTCTCCCACGACCGGGCCTTCCTGGACAACGTGGTCACCTCGACCATCGCCGCCGAGGGCGAGGGGCAGTGGCGCGAGTCGGTCGGCGGGTATTCGGACTGGGAAGCGCAGTCGGCCCGGGCCGGGGCCATCCAGGCCGCCAAGCCGGCCGAGGCGAAGCCCGCCGAGGCGCTGAAGACGCAGAACACGCGCGAGGCGCGCGGCGCCAATCGCACGGTCAAGCTCTCCTATAAGGAACAGCGCGAGCTGGATGGCCTGCCCGAGCGCATCAACGCGCTGGAAGCGGAGCAGAAGACGCTGGCCGGCCAGCTGGCGGACGGCGCGCTCTACGCGAACGACCCCGCCCGCGCGGCCCAGTTGGCCAGCCGGCACGACGAGATCGAGATGGAACTGCTGGAGGCGCTCGAGCGCTGGGAAGTGCTCGAGGCAAAGACCAAGGGCGAGGCGCAGTAAGCTAGCCGCTTACCCGCACCACGCCAGCACCATATTGGTGAGGTCGACCATGAACGCCGGCCGCAGGTAGGCCAGGAAGCCAAGCGTCAGCACACCGGCCAGCGCCAGCAGGCCCACCGTCTTTAACAGCTTGGCCTTGAGCCAGGGATGGTGGCGTGCGGCGTCCATGGCTCAGACCGCTATCGGCTGCGGGCGCGTCAGCGCCTGCTCGCGGATCGGCAGGTTGACCAGCGCCGCCACCACCCCCAGCCCGATGGCGATGAACCACACGAGGTCGTAGCTGCCGGTCCGGTCGAACAGGAACCCGCCCAGCCACGCGCCCAGGAAGCTGCCGATCTGGTGCGAGAAGAACACCACCCCGCTCAGCATCGACAGGTACTTCACCCCGAACACCTGGGCGATGATGCCGTTGGTCAACGGCACGGTGGACAGCCACAGCAGCCCCATCAGCGCCGCGAACACCCACGTGCTGGCCGCCGTCAGCGGCAGCAGCAGATAGCCGGCAATCACGAACGAGCGCGCCAGGTAGATGAACGAGAGCAGGTAGCGCTTGGGCATGCGCTGGCCCATCGCCCCGGCGGTGTAGGTGCCGAACACGTTGAACAGGCCGATCAGCGCCAGTGCCACTGTGGCGATCTTGGGATCGGTGAAGCCACGATCCTTCAGGTACGGCGTCAGATGCACGCCGATGAACACCACCTGGAAGCCGCACACGAAATAGCCGAGCGTCAGCAACTGGAAGTTGCGATTGCCGAAGGCCTCGCGCGTGGCCTCGCCAATGGTCTGGTGATGCCCGCCCGTGGTCGCCGCCACCTTCGGCTCGCGCAGCGCGAACACCAGCGGGAGCATGAAACAGGCCATCACGGCCATGGTAAACAGCGCGTTTTGCCAGCCGACGAAGGAAATCAGCGACTGTTCGATCGGAATCATCAGGAACTGGCCGAACGAGCCGGCCGCCGCCGCGATGCCCATCGCCCAGATGCGCTTCTCGGCGCTGGCCACCCGGCCGATCACGCCGTAGACCACGCTGTAGGTGGTGCCCGCCTGGGCAATGCCGATCATCACCCCCGCCCCGGAGGCGAACGCCGTGCCGCTGGTGGCCATCGCCATCACGACCAGGCCGGCCACGTAGAGCGCCACGCCGACCAGCATGATGCGGATGGGGCCGAATTTGTCGGCCAGCGCGCCGGCAATCGGCTGGGTGACGCCCCACATCAGGTTCTGCAGGGCCAGGGCGAAGGCGAAGGTCTCGCGGTTCCAGCCGTGGGCCTGGGTAATCGGCAGGTTGAACAGGCCGAAGCCGTGCCGGATACCCATCGATAGCGTGACGAGCAAGCCACCGCACACGAGCACGGTGGTCAGGGAGAGTTTGCGATCGGTCATGTCGGGCTCGGGACTTTGGCAGTCCTTTTCTCTGGTTATCGGGGGGCGCCGGGGGATTCCCTCTGCAGCCGGGCGAGTTTACCCCGGGTGGCGTATTTATGCCGAAGCCGCCGGTTCCGCGCGCCAGCGTACCGAGCCCGCCCCGGTCATCCATTACAATGCTGCGCAATCCGGCCGCGACGGCCGGGAGATCCACTTCTCCGTAGCGACTCCATGGCGAGCAAAACCAGTCAGTACAGCGAATCTTCCATCCGGGTCCTGAAGGGCCTGGAGCCGGTCAAGCAACGGCCCGGCATGTACACCCGTACCGACAATCCCCTGCACATCGTGCAGGAGGTGATCGACAACGCGTCGGACGAGGCGCTGGGCGGCCACGGCTCCGAGATCCTGGTCACGCTGCACCGTGACGGCAGCGTTAGCGTGGAAGACGACGGCCGCGGCATTCCGGTGGGTATTCACCCGGAAGAGCAGGTGCCGGTGGTGGAGATCGTGTTCACCCGCCTGCATGCGGGCGGCAAGTTCGACAAGGGCAAGGGTGGCGCCTACGCCTTCTCGGGCGGCCTGCACGGCGTGGGCGTGTCCGTGACCAATGCGCTGTCCACCCGTCTTGATGTGACGGTCTGGCGCGACGGCACGCTCTCCACGCTGACCTTCTCGGGCGGCGACGTCACCACGCCGCTCGCCGGCCGCAAGCTCGAACGCGGCGAGAAGAAGAACGGCACGCGCGTGCAGGTCTGGCCGGATGCCAGCTATTTCGACTCCGCCACCATTCCGCAGGCCGAACTCCAGCGGCTGCTGCGCAGCAAGGCGGTGCTGCTGCCGGGCGTGAAGGTCACGCTCGAAATCGAGAAGACCGGCGAAAAGCAGGTCTGGCAGTACGACCAGGGCCTGAAGGGCTACCTCGTCGAGGCGCTGGCGCAGGGCAGCGGGTCCGAACTCGTGATCCCGATGTTCGAGGGCGAGCACTTTGCCGACCCGGACGGCAATCCGGGCGAGGAAGGCTTTGCCGAGGGCGAGGGCGCCTCCTGGGTGGTGGCCTGGACCGAGGACGGCGCGCCGGTGCGCGAGTCCTACGTCAACCTGATCCCGACGCCGGCCGGCGGCACGCATGAGTCCGGCCTGCGCGAGGGCCTGTTCCTGGCGGTCAAGAGCTTTATCGAGATGCACTCACTCCAGCCCAAGGGCGTGAAGCTGATGAGCGAGGACGTGTTCGCGCGCGCCTCGTTCGTGCTCTCGGCCAAGGTGCTCGATCCGCAGTTCCAGGGCCAGATCAAGGAGCGCCTGAACAGCCGCGACGCCGTGCGCCTGGTCTCCACCTTCAGCCGCCCCGCGCTGGAGCTGTGGCTGAACCATCATGTGGACTACGGCAAGAAGCTGGCCGAACTGGTGATCCGCCAGGCCCAGGCGCGCACCCGCGCCGCGCAGAAGGTGGAAAAGAAGAAGGGCTCCGGCGTGGCCGTGCTGCCCGGCAAGCTGACCGATTGCGAATCGACCGATGTGTCGCGCAACGAGATTTTCCTGGTCGAGGGCGACTCGGCCGGCGGTTCGGCCAAGATGGGCCGCGACAAGGAGTTCCAGGCCATCCTGCCGCTGCGCGGCAAGGTGCTGAACACCTGGGAGACCGAGCGCGACCGCCTGTTCGCCAATAATGAAGTGCACGACATCGCCGTGGCGATTGGTGTGGATCCGCACGGTCCGGACGACGAGCCGGACCTGTCCAACCTGCGCTATGGCAAGATCTGTATCCTGTCCGATGCCGACGTGGACGGCGCGCACATCCAGGTGCTGCTGCTCACGCTGTTCTTCCGTCACTTCCCGAAGCTGATCGACAACGGCAACGTCTGCGTGGCCCGCCCGCCGCTGTTCCGAGTGGATGCTCCGGCACGCGGCAAGAAGCCGGCCCAGAAGCTCTACGCGCTGGACGAAGGCGAGCTGGAAGCCATCCAGGACAAGCTGATGAAGGATGGCGTCAAGGAAGGCGCCTGGCAGATCTCGCGCTTCAAGGGCTTGGGCGAGATGAGCGCAGAGCAGCTGTGGGAAACCACGATGAACCCGGACACGCGCCGGCTGCTGCCGGTGGCGCTTGGCGAATTCGACCTGCCCCAGACCGTGAGCATGATGAACATGCTGATGGGCAAGGGCGAGGCGTCGCAGCGGCGCACGTGGCTCGAGGAAAAGGGCAACGAGGTGGAGGCGGATATCTGACCGCTCCGGCAACGGGCGCAGCGGTCGGCAACGGAGAAGCACCATGCGGACCATCGGCAATCGCCGCGCCCTGGCGCGGCTGGCAAGGCGGGTCACGGCGCTCGGGCTGGCGCTGGCGGGCCTGTGCGCGACCGGTGCCGCCCACGCCGAACTGTATGGCTATATCGACGAAGACGGCGTGGCCCACTTCGCCGATGAAAAGATCGACGATCGCTACAAGCTGTTCCTCAAGGACGGCGGCAAGCTGGACACGCTGGCCATGCCGCGCGTGGCCGGGGTGCGCATGGTGGGGCGGCCCGGCAAGGGCGATGCCGACGCCGGCAAGCTGTTCCGCTATGTGCTGAACCACCCCAACATCGCGCTGGTCGATCCGATCATCCGCCAGATTGCCACGGCCCAGAACGTGGACCCGGCGCTGGTCAAGGCGGTGATGGCGGTCGAGAGCGGCTTCAACCCGAGCGCGGTGTCGCCCAAGGGCGCCATCGGCCTGATGCAGGTGATTCCGGACACCGGCGTGCGTTTCGGCATCGCCGCCGACAAGCGCCGCTCGGTGGAGCAGAAGCTCACCGACCCGCGCCTGAACATCTCGGCCGGCGTGCGCTACCTGAGCTGGCTGCAGGGCCAGTTTCCCAACAATCTCGAACTGGTGCTGGCCGCCTACAACGCCGGCGAGGGCGCCGTGGCGCGCTACAACAACCAGGTCCCGCCTTTCCCCGAAACCCGCCAGTACGTGAGCACGGTCATGGAGTTCTACCGGATCTACCAGCCGTCCGGGGTGGCCGTGGTGCGCACCGGCAGCCATGCCGGACGCGTGAAAATGGTGATCGGCGGCCGGCGCAACATGCCGGAATGACCCCCTTGTGACACCCGCTGTCACATCGATCGGGCCTCACTTTCCTGCGGGGCGCCCGAGTTTCGTTAGAATCCCACGCTGACAAGCCGACCCACAGGGTTTGCGAGGCGCCGCCCGGCGCCCGCGTGCCGCATTCTTGCCGACCATGGATCAACCAGACATTTCGTTTCAATCCGAAGAGCCAGCCGATTCGCTGACCCTGGCGCGCTACGCGGAGCGGGCCTACCTCGACTACGCGGTGAGCGTGGTCAAGGGCCGCGCGCTGCCCGAGGTGGCCGATGGCCAGAAGCCCGTGCAGCGCCGCATCCTCTATGCGATGGCGGCCATGGGCCTGCGTGCCGACGCCAAGCCGGTCAAGTCCGCGCGCGTGGTGGGCGAGGTGCTCGGTAAATTCCACCCCCACGGCGACCAGTCGGCCTACGACGCGCTCGTGCGTCTGGCGCAGGACTTCTCGCTGCGCTACCCCCTGATCGACGGCCAGGGCAACTTCGGCTCCCGCGACGGCGACGGCGCGGCGGCCATGCGCTACACCGAAGCGCGCCTGACGCCGATCTCGCGGCTGCTGCTGGATGAGATCGACCTCGGCACGGTGGATTTCCTGCCCAACTACGACGGCTCGGAGGAAGAGCCGAGGCTGCTGCCGGCGCGCCTGCCGTTCGTGCTGCTGAACGGCGCCTCGGGCATCGCGGTGGGCATGGCGACGGAAATCCCGCCGCACAACCTGCGCGAAGTGGCCGGGGCGACGGTGGCGATGATCCGCAACCCGGCCATCTCGCTGGCCGAGCTGCTGGCGCTGATGCCCGGCCCCGACTATCCGGGCGGCGGGCAGATCATCTCGCCGGCGGCCGATATCGCCCAGATCTACGAGGGCGGCCGGGGCAGCCTGAAGGTGCGCGCGCGCTGGAAGATCGAGGAAATGGCGCGCGGCCAGTGGCAGATGGTGGTGCACGAGCTGCCGCCAGCCACCTCGGCGCAGAAGGTGCTCGAGGAAATCGAGGAAATCACCAACCCGAAGATCCGCACCGGCAAGAAGGCGCTGACGCCGGAGCAGGTGCAGCTGAAGACCTCGCTGCTGGCCGTGCTGGACGCGGTGCGCGACGAATCCGGCAAGGATGCGCCGGTGCGGCTGGTGTTCGAGCCCAAGAGCAAGAACGTGGACCAGCAGGAGTTCATCCAGACCCTGCTGGCCCATACCAGCCTGGAGTCCGGCGCGCCGATCAACCTGGTGATGATCGGCACCGATGGCCGGCCGCGCCAGAAGGGGCTGCAGGAGATCCTGCGGGAGTGGATCGGGTTCCGCTTCGAGACGGTGACGCGGCGCACGCGCTTCCAGCTCAACAAGGTCGAGGACCGCATCCACATCCTGGAAGGGCGGATGCTGGTGCTGCTGAAGATCGACGAGGTGATCCGCATCATCCGCGAGAGCGACGAGCCGAAGCCGGCGCTGATCGAGGCGTTCCAGCTATCGGACCGCCAGGCCGAGGACATCCTCGAAATCCGCCTGCGCCAGCTGGCGCGGCTGGAGGCCATCCGCATCGAGCAGGAACTGGCCAAGCTGCGCGACGAGCAGGCCGAACTGGACGTGCTGCTGAAGTCCGAGACGATGATGCGCCGGCGCATCATCAAGGAAATCGAGCAGGACGCCAAGCAGTACAGCCCCGAGGACAAGGACCCGCGCCGCACGCTGATCCAGGAAGAGCGCCGCGCCGCCGCCGAGGTGCGCGTGGTGGACGAGCCGGTGACGGTCATCGTCTCGGGCAAGGGCTGGGTGCGCACGCGCCAGGGCCACGGCCATGAGACGCAGCAGTTCACGTTCAAGGCGGGCGACAGCCTGTACGACACCTTCGAGTGCCGCACCGTGGACACGCTGCTGGCCTTCGGCAGCAACGGCCGGGTCTATTCGGTGGCGGTGGCCGGGCTGCCCGGCGGCCGGGGCGATGGCGTGCCGGTGACGACGCTGATCGACCTCGCACCGGGCTCGCAGATCGCCCACACCTTTGCGGGTGGCGCCGAGCAGCGCGTGCTGGTAGCCACGGCCGGCGGTAACGGCTTCGTGACCAAGGTCGGCGACATGATCAGCCGGCAGAAGGGCGGCAAGTCCTTCATCACGCTGGATGAGGGGGACACGCTGCTGCCGCCGACGCCGATTGCCGACGAAGCCACGCATGTGGCCTGCTTCTCGGGCAATGGCCGGCTGCTGCTGGTGGGGCTGGACGAGGTGAAGGTGCTGTCGGCCGGCGGCCGGGGCGTGATCCTGATGGAACTGGAGCCCAAGGAGCCGCTGACGCACGCCGTGACGGTGGGCGCGCCGGGGCTGCTGATCTCCGGCACCGGCGTCCGGGGCGGCAAGATGCCGCCGCAGAAGCTGGCTGGCAAGACGCTGCTGCCGTACGTCGGCAAGCGCGCCCGCAAGGGCAAGGCGGTCGAGCCACGTCTCAAGGAAGTGAAGATCGAGCCGGTGAAGGTGGACGGCGGGAGCTAAGGCAGCCGCTGGGTTGCTCCGCGCTCCCAGGGGGGAGGGGAGCAACCCACATCACCGTCCCTGACCCCCTCTTGCGCATCCGTGATGACCGCGTGCCACGCGGGCCGTCGCGATTGCCGTAGTATGTCGGCAGCCCGCGCCACCCCCTGCGTGGGCATTTATCGCCGCCTATCATGTCTGCCGCCCCGCTGCCCGACGTCTCCGAGCCTGCCCTGGCTCCGCCCCCCAACGCCCGCACCCTGTTCTTCGAATTTGCCCGCATGGGGCTTTCCGGCTTCGGCGGGGTGCTCCCGTTCGTGCGGCGCGCCGTCGTGGAGCGCAACCGCTGGCTCAACGACCGGGATTTTGTCGAGATCCTCAGCCTCGGGCAGGTGTTGCCCGGCCCCAACGTTATCAACCTGGCCCTGATGCTGGGCCTGCGCTTCGCCGGCCTGCGTGGCGCCGTGGCGGCCTTCTGCGGGCTGGTGCTGGTGCCGATGGTGGTGGTGCTGTGCGCCATGGCGCTGTACCTGCGCTACCAGGACGTCACCGCCGTGCGCCAGATGCTGGCCGGCATGACGGCGGTCTCGGCCGGGCTCGTGCTGTCCACCGGGGTCAAGCTGGCGGAAAGCCAGCCGCGCACGGTGCGCGCGGTGGTGGTCGGCGTGGCGGCGTTTGTCGCCATCGGCCTGCTGCGCTGGCCGCTGCTGCCGGTGATGGCGGTGCTGGTGCCGGTGGCGCTGGTGCTCGAACATCGCGCCGAAAAGCGCCGGGGGCAGGCATGAGTTCCCCGGAGATCCTGCGCAGCCTGCTCGGGCATTTCGGCATGCTGTCGCTGCTGGCCGTGGGCGGCGGCGGCACCGTCATCCCGGACATGCACCGCTACCTCGTGGAAGCCAACGGCTGGATGACCGATGGCCAGTTCGCGGCGCTCTACGCCATCTCGCAGGCGTCGCCGGGGCCGAACATCCTGTTCGTGGCGCTGTTCGGCTGGCAGGTAGCGGGGGCGGGCGGCACGTTCGCGGCGATGGTCGGCATGTGCGGGCCGTCGAGCCTGATCGCGCTCGGCTTCGAATACTTCGCCGGCCGTTCGCCGCACGCGCGCTGGCCGGGGCTGATCAAGCGCGGCCTGTCCGCGCTGACCATCGGCCTGCTGATGTCCACGGGCTGGGTGCTGGCCAGCAGCGTGGACCACAACTGGACCGCCGTGGCGGTGACGCTGCTGACCATCGCCCTCATGCTGAAGACGCGGGTTCATCCGCTGATGCTGGTGGCGCTGGGCGCCGGCGCGGGGCTGCTCGGGTTGGTCTGACCCCGGCCTGACCCGGTCCGATCAGTCCACGCCGACGAAGCCGCCGGTCTGGTGCGCCCATAGCCGGGCATAGAGCCCGCCGCGCGCGAGCAGTTCGGCGTGGGTGCCGGTCTCGACGATATGGCCGCCGTCGAGCACCACCAGCCGGTCCATCCGCGCGATGGTCGAGAGCCGGTGGGCGATGGCGATCACGGTCTTGCCCTCCATCAACGCCTCCAGGCTCTCCTGGATGGCCGCCTCCACTTCGGAGTCGAGCGCCGAGGTGGCCTCGTCGAGAATCAGGATTGGCGCATCCTTCAACAGCACCCGGGCGATGGCGATGCGCTGCCGCTGCCCGCCGGACAGCTTCACGCCACGCTCGCCCACCAGCGCGTCGAGCCCCCGCTGGCCGTTCCCATCGATCAGATCGCCGATGAAGTCGTCCGCCCGGGCACGCCGCAGCGCCTCGCCCAGGTCGGCATCGCTACTGTCCGGCTTGCCGTAGAGCAGGTTCTCGCGGATCGAGCGGTGCAGCAGCGACGTATCCTGCGTGACCATGCCGATCTGCGCGCGCAGGCTCTCCTGCGTCACCCCGGCCACGTCGTGGCCATCGACCAGAATCCGGCCAGTTTCGACGTCGTAGAGCCGCAGCAGCAGGTTGACCAGCGTCGACTTGCCGGCCCCGGACGGCCCCACGAGCCCGATCTTCTCGCCCGGCTGCACGGTCAGGTTGACATGCTCGATCACCCCGGCGCCCTTGCCGTAGTGGAAGCCCACGTCCTCGAACTGCACCTCGCCCCGGGCGATGCGCAGCGGCTGCGCGTCCGGCCGGTCCACCACGTTGCGCGGCACGGCAATCGTCTTCATGCCGTCCTGCACCTGCCCGACGTTCTCGAAGATGCCGTTGACCACCCACATGATCCAGCCGGACATATTGTTGATGCGGATGACCAGCCCGGTCGTCAGTGCGATGGCGCCCGTGGAGATCAGCCCCTGGTTCCACAGCCACAGCGCCAGCCCGGTCGTGCCGGCGATCAGCGCGCCGTTCATCGCCGTGATGGTCACGTCCATGGCGCTGACCATCCGCCCTGCCATGCGCATCTTGTCGGTGTGACTGGCCATGGCGTCGCGCGCGTAGCTTTCCTCGTGGCGCGTGTGGGCGAACAGCTTCAGCGTGGTGATGTTGGTGTAGCCGTCCACGATGCGGCCCATCAGCCGCGAGCGCGCCTCGGTGGCCACCACGGAACGCTGCTTCACGCGCGGCGTGAAGTACGCCAGGGCGGCGATGTAGCCGGCAATCCACAGGATCAGCGGGATCATCAGCCGCCAGTCCGCCTCGGCGAACAGGATCAGCGCGCTGATGGCGTAGATGATCACGTGCCAGAGCGCATCGAGCGCATGCACGGCCGAGTCGCGCAGCGAGAACCCGGTCTGCATGATGCGCTGGGCAATCCCCCCCGCGAAGTCGTTCTGGAAGAACGACAGGCTCTGCTGGAGCAGGTAGCGATGGTTCTGCCAGCGGATCAGGTTGGCCAGGTTGGGGTTGATGACCTGATGCAGCAGCACATCGTGCAGGCCGAAGAACAGCGGGCGCAGCAGCAGCGCCACGGCGGCCATCCACAGCAATTCATTCTGATGGCGCGCGAAGAACTGCCCGTCCGGTGTTCCTTTGGCGAGGTCCATGATCCGGCCGAGGAAGCTGAACAGCGACACCTCGATCAGCGCGGCGATCAGGCCCACCACCAGCAGCGCGAACAACACCCCGCGCACCTCGCGCAGGAAGTACGCGTAGAACCGCCAGATGCTGGCCGGCGGCTGCGTATCCGGCATGTTCCGGAATGGATCGATCAATCTTTCCAGGCGGCGAATCGGCATACGGCGGTCCCTCATCTCGTCTGTTGGAGTGAACCGGTGATGATACGCGCTTGGCACTGTTTCGCATTTTCGTAGATCTGCGATTGTGGAGACGGGATAGGGGCTACTACGCTCTCGAATCGTTACTGAGCGATCACATCTCCATCCATGGCTACCGCACCGTCCCGTCCACCGGCTCGCACAACCGTCAAGCGTCTCGAATTCGCGTTTCCATTCCGCAGGGCGTCGTCCGACCCTCGAAAGCCGTCCGTTGCCTTTACCGACCAGCATGAATTCCTGAGCCTGTTGCGCAAGGAATCTCTCGGCGCCTACGCCGTCAGCCGCAAGGGCCTGTGGCATGGGGGTGTCCACGTTTCGGACGCTGGCGCAGGCAAATCCTTTGATTTGAAGCATGGCGTACGTTGCATGGCCGACGGCGAAGTCGTGGCATGGCGAGTCAATCGGAATTATCTGAAAATCGACCTTCCGGCATTCAGTGCGCAATACAGTTCGGGATTTGCGCTGGTGCGTCATGTCATGGAGTTTCCGAAGGATTGCACGCTAACGTTCCATAGCCTCTACATGCACCTGCAGGACCTCGCTGGCTATGAGTCCGACAAGACTCTGCCAAGGCCGGCGTACTGGACAACGTGGTTCAAGGTGACATCGGGCGCAAGGAATAGGCAAACTGCAGGGAGCACTCATCCGGGATTGCAGACCGCACAGGTCGGGCTGCAAGTCCTGGCTACTAAGTCCGGGGGCACGATTCTGGGCATCCTGCCGCATGGTGCCCAGTTCAGCGTCCTGAAGCGGGAAGGCGACTGGGCGCAGATCGACGCCATACATGTGGGATCAATGGTCCCGTCCAAGGTCGGCGGGTATGTCGACCCAACGGCTGCCCATAAGGGATGGGTCTTTCTCGGCAAGGACGGTAGTGCAGCGGTTGTCGAAGCATTCGTTCCTGAGACGGCTGTGGACCGCGTGGTCGTGCCGCGAAAGCCCGTACCGATCAAGGCTGGCGCGCTCATTGGTCATCTCGGGCGAGACGACTCCCTGGCCGAGATGCAGGTCATCCGGGGCGTCCACCTCGAAATGTTCTGCGACAACAGCATCCGGTCGTTTATCGACAAGGGGCGAAGCTGGATTGCAGAGAATGCGGCGAAACCAAAGGCGTGGGAGCAGCTTGGACTATCAGCAGCACCCACGATCCTGCGGATCGATCGGCAAACCAAACTCTATAAGAAACCCCATCGGGAAGGGCGCGACGCGCCCGAGACCGACGTTGTCCGGGCATTTACGCAGGCGGAACTGGAGCGCCGCACGGACAAACCGTTCACGGAAGACGGTAATGGTACCGACGGCAAGAAGCGTCGCTGGTGGAAGGTGGAAAGCGCGGACGTTCGACGTCAGGACATTTCTGGCTGGGTTCGTGAGGAGAACTTTCCCGGAGGCCGCATATCTCGGGAGTTTGCCCAGAAGTGGGTGGATTTCGAGCTATTGGACGCCGCTCACGACCAGACCCACACTATTTTTGCCACCACCGCCGGATATCTCGACTACATCACCGGTGCGAACGTACCGCATCCCGGAGCCCGGGACAAGCTGAGCCCCTTGATGCAAATGGCTTGTCAGCATTTATACAAGCGGGGCGACGGCCTGCAGGCGGCCAACGATCTATGCGTCGCTTCACAGGACCCGTGGACTGCCGTGGGCGCGTCGAGGTTGATCGTCAAGCACGAGAGTGAATGGGCCAATCCTGAAAAGTGGACCCCACTGATCGCGGAGTTCGAAAAGATAAGCCGGAACCGCGAAGCGCTCACCGCCGAACACAGGCGAATTCAGGCGCTAACGTGGTGGACCGAGGTAAAAGCACATTATCCCGCCTTGCCAGATCCAAAGGTTTTTCATATTCATCCGATCGGGATGGTGGGAAATTTTGGTGCTACTGACGACTGCGAATGTGGAGGGTGTTACGTCGATAAATTTATAGTGACTCGCCTCGGTTCTCAATATGGGCCGGTGTACTTTGGGAATAGGCCACTGGAAAGATCAGAGGTGCTTCTGGAGTTGGCGGAGAGCGGCACAATAACCACCAGCGAGCGACGCATAATGGTGGGGATGTCACCCAATGAGGGGAATCTTGATTCTGTCCATTCCTATGACAGCGAAATTGTTACCGCGGGAGCAATGCAAAAAACAATAAACCGGGACGGATTTGGAGAGCTTCCGCGGCAAGTTGCGCATTTTCGAGCTGCGGATGAGGATGCATACCAAGAGCTCTTCGAAAAATGCGGTTGGAGCGTCGAGGGGAGAGGTGAAGAGACGAGGATGTATTACTCGCATCCACTATTGACAAATGGGAAGAAAATAACGGGCAGGGAGTTAAAGGACAAAATCAGGGAAAATTGCTCCGCCAATTCATTTCGGAAGAAAGTTGACAACGTACCGCTAGCAGCAATTGTCCATGCGATGATGGACAAACGATATGAGCGCCTGCAATTGATGGATTTCATGACTAGGTTGCGCATCCAGATTCTACCGGAGGTGCCGTCGAATTGCCGTTTCCCGATCGGCGACTATTTTCAATCTGACCTCGGGCGCGCTACGGCGCTTGATCACCATGTAAATCGGCCTGCCTGGGTGAGGCAAGACATAGGAAGTGCGGTGCGACGCTTCTTTGATCGGCATCCTAACGTATCTCAAAATCCCGCAGAGTGGGGCGCAAATAGAGTTGCATATGAGAGGGAGATTGTGGAGGACTACGGCGTCAATCGCCGAATGGCTGTTATCGGAACGCAGTCAGTTGCACCGGGGCGGTATCGCGCCATGGCAGCGAGATTGAATTGAAGGGGCGCAGAGATGCACGCTAAGAAAAGATATCTGGTTGCTATGTTGGCACTCTGGTCATTCGTGGCGCAAGCGCATGAATACGTTACCTTTGATGGAGGTACACGAATTGAATTCTCAAAACCCCTTCTAGCGAGAGAGCGATCCCTTTTCGGACCCGGATTGAAGAAGGCGACCTTTGTGAGATCTGACGGTTCCAGGTTCGACCTCTTTGCCATGGAACGATTGAACCGTAACGGGGGAATTTTATTCTCTGGGGTGCAGGATGTTTTAGTTTCGCCAAGCGGGAGATTTGCTGTTCTCATAACTCTGCGCGTCGGCGTTCTCAGAGAGTTCAAGAAGCCAAACAGGATCGTAGATCGACAATATTGCCCGGCGATCGACACGCATTCCGGATGCATACTGAGTAATCAAACCGGAGGGATTTGCGGGGGTAGATGGGATGGCGCAGTGGATACGTGGCACGTTGGCGGAGAAAGTGGTGATTTTGACGCTACTGCTGCCATGACGGAGATGCAGGGTCTGGATGTTAATTTGATATGGGAAGATTATCAAAGCGGAAAAATGGAGGGTGGGCATTCCTCTCTATCTGGGCTTATTGAAAGCAAATTGGGTGTTCAAAACATCCTTGCATGCGCTAATTCCCGAGACATAAATATAGCCTTGTATGAGAGGGTTGCTGCACAATTGGAGCGAGAGGGAGACCGGGCATCCGCGCGATATATCCGAAGTCAATTTGG
This sequence comes from Cupriavidus sp. 10L45, assembly GCF_056395225.1. Classification (NCBI taxonomy): domain Bacteria; kingdom Pseudomonadati; phylum Pseudomonadota; class Betaproteobacteria; order Burkholderiales; family Burkholderiaceae; genus Cupriavidus; species Cupriavidus sp. 10L45. The sequence goes on along the minus strand of NZ_JBFTJC010000017.1, from coordinate 44,275 downwards.
TGCGCGAAAATGAAGAGATTTGAATTGTAGTGATATAGGGAGCGTTTCATCATCTGACGAAATCGACCCTTGGAAATGGCGGAGGCGTGCGGACATGAGAGATACGCCCAACAAAAAGCCCCGCCATGAGGCGGGGCTTGTCTGCATGCCTGGTCGAGCAGGCAATATCAGTGAATCGCCATCAGTGAATCACCATGTGCGTGAACGGCGGCACGTACGCCTGCAGGGTCACGAACAGGCCGACGAGGATGGCCAGCACGACCGAGTGGAAGAACACGTAGCGCAGGATCTCGCCCTCGTGGCCGTACCACTTGGTGGCGGTGGAGGCCACCACGATCGACTGGGCGTCGATCATCTTGCCCATCACACCGCCCGAGCTGTTGGCGGCCGCCATCAGCACCGGCGACAGGCCCAGCTGCTCCGCCGTGGTCTTCTGCAGGCCGCCGAACAGGACGTTGGACGCCGTATCGGAGCCGGTCAGTGCCACGCCCAGCCAGCCCAGCATCGTGCCGAACAGCGGGTAGAACACGCCGGTCTGCGCAAAGGCCAGGCCCAGCGTGGCGTCGAGACCCGAGTAGCGGGTCAGGTAGCCGATGCCGAACATGGCGCAGATGGTCAGCAGCGAGTAGCGCACCAGCTTGATCGTCTCCCAGTACTCCTTGAGCAGGCGCGGCACCGAGTAGCCCATCAGCAGGCCGCCGACCAGCGCCGACACCAGGATGCCGGTGCCGGCCATCGACAGCACGTTGAAGTTGAACACCGCCCCTTCGACGATTTCCTTCGGCACCACCGGCGGACCCTTGATGATGGCCTTGTCGAGGCCCGGGATCGGGAATTTGTACTGCCAGATGCCGTCCACGAGCTTCTTGAACTCGGGAATGCCCCAGACGAACACGAACACGGTCAGGATGACCCATGGCATCCACGCCTTGACCACCGAAATGCCGACCGACGCCGCGTTGGCGCGGGCTTCGGCTTCCAGGGCTTCGGGGTGATCGACCTTCGAGTCGTCGTGGCGGCCCAAGATGCGCGTGGAGGTCCAGATCTCCTTCGGATGCCAGATCTTCAGGAAGGCGGTCAGGGCCCCCATCGAGATCAGCGCGGAGATCACGTCCACCAGCCACGGGCCGTGGTAGTTCGAGACCAGGAACTGCGGCACGGCGAAGCTGACGCCCGCCACCAGGATGGCCGGCCAGATGGCCAGCATGCCGCGGAAGCCCGCGAACGCCCAGATCAGCCAGAACGGCACCAGCACCGAGAAGAACGRCAGTTGGCGGCCAATCATCGCGGAGAGCACGGTCTGTTCGATGCCGGTCACCGACGAGAGGCCGATGATTGGCGCGCCGAGTGCGCCAAACGCCACCGGAGCGGTATTGGCGATCAGCGCTAGGCCAGAAGCGGCTAGCGGCGAGAAGCCCAGGCCGATCAGGATGGCGCCGGTCACGGCCACCGGCGTGCCGAAGCCGGCTGCGCCCTCGAAGAACGCGCCGAAGCTGAAGGCCACCAGCAGAAGTTGGAGGCGGCGATCTTCGGTCACGCCCGAGATCGAGTTCTGCAACACCCTGAATGACCCGTTAAGTGTGGTCAGCCGGTGCAGGAAGATGATGTTGAGGACGATCCACCCGATCGGAAACAGCCCGGAGACGATGCCCAGCCCGGCCGCCTTGCCGGCCATGGCCGCGGGCATGCCGAACACGAACGACGCCACCGCGATGCCGACCGCCAGCGCCAGTCCGGCAGCGATGTGGGCCTGCATGTGAAAGAACGCCAGCGCTGCGAGCAGCACGGCCACAGGGACCCCCGCGGCAATGGTAGACAGCGCCATATTGCCGAGCGGGTCATAGATTTGACTCCACACGATTGAATCCTCCTCTGGGTTTGGAAGGCAGCCGTGCCTCTGTCGGGCCTGGACTGCCGCTACTGCATAGCAACTGGGCGTGCGGCGGCAAGCGCATCGCTGCGCACAGAAAGGCGATTGTAAGGACGCGAGTTCCCCGCAATCGCTTAAATCCGGTCACCGGGTCGATGAATCGGATTCAGGGATCAGGGTTTGTTCGGGGGGAGCAGAGCGCACCTCACAACTCTCGGGCGAGGGTACTCCTAAAACGGACGTTCGAATTTGGCGTGGCCGTCGAGTGCGGCCAGGGAAAGTGACGCCTGCGCCGCTAGTCAGATCGGACAAAAACCGATCGACCAAAGGCGCAGGACGATTCAGCGCAGCGGCAGGACGAGGATGCCGGTGGCCGCCGGCCGGGCGCGCATGTCGTCCAGCCAGCGTTCGAGGTTGGGCCGTGCCGTGTGGGGCACGGGCGTGCCCATCCAGCGGTGTGCCGCGCAGGCCAGCGCGATGTCGGCCATGGTGAAGCGGTCGCCGCCGATGAACTCGCAGCTGGCGAGCGCCTTGTCCAGCATCGCGGCCAGCGGCTCGGTCCGTTCGCACGACTTGGCGATGACCGCCTCGTCGCGCTTCTCGACCGGCACGCGCACCATCTGCAGGAAGGCCGAGACCATGGCCGGGCTGAACGCCGTGGTCTGCCAGTCCATCCAGCGGTCGGCGGAGGCGCGCTCCTTGACGTCGGACGGCCACAGCGTGCCTTCGCCATAGCGCGCGCACAGGTAGCGCACAATGGCGTTCGATTCCCACAGCACGAAGGGCTCGCCGGCCACGTCCGTATCGCGAAAATCCTCGATCACCGGAATCATCCGGTTCGGATTCAGGCGAATGTAGGCCTCGGTGTCCAGCTCGCCCTGGTGATTGCCGATGTCGATGCGCTCGTGGTCCAGGTGCAGCTCGCGCGCGCACCAGACCACTTTCTGCACATTGATCGACGACAGGCGGCCCCAGATGCGCAACAGGCCTTGCGGCTCCTCCACGTCCATGGCGATCGGCTCTCCTTCAGGGTTCCGGGGCTAGCCTCAGGCAGCGCGCGGCTGCGGCGCTGCCTTAGCGATGGCTTCGCGGAACAGTTCGCCGAGGATCGTCACGCCTTGCTCGATCCGCTCCGGCGGCACCGTCACGAAGGCCAGGCGCAGCGTGTTCATGCGCGGATTGCCCGCATAGAACGGCGCGCCCGGCACGTAGGCCACGTTACGGCGCACGGCTTCCTCGAGGATCTTCATGCTGTCCAGCCCCTCGGGCAGTTCCACCCAGATGAACATGCCGCCTTCGGGCTGGTTCCACGTCACGCCGGCGGGCATGTGGCGCTTGAGTGCGTCAAGCATCACTTCGCATTGCTTGCCGTAGAGCGCGCGGATGGTCGGGATATGGCGTTCGAGCAGGCCGTCGCGCACGGACTCGTAGGCCATGCGCTGGGTGAAGCTCGGCGTGTGCAGATCAGATGCCTGCTTGGCCTGGCACAGCTTGAAGTGCAGTTCGGGCGGGGCGATCACGAAGCCCAGGCGCAGGCCGGGGGCCAGCACCTTCGAGAACGAGCCCATGTAGATCACGCCGTCCGGGTTCATCGAGAGCAGTGTCGGCAGGATGTCGCCGGTGTAGCTCAGTTCGCCGTAGGGGTCGTCTTCCACCAGCAGCAGGTTCAGTTCCTGCGCGCGCTTGACCAGCGCCTGGCGGCGCTCCAGGGGCAGGCGGCGGCCGGTGGGGTTCTGGAAATTCGGCAGGGCGTAGAGGAAGCGGGCGCCGGCGGTCAGCTCCGGCGTCAGCGCCTCGGGCACCAGTCCGCGCTCGTCGGTCGGCACCGAGACGAACTCGGGTTCGAACAGCGAGAACGCCTGCAGGGCGCCGAGGTAGCTCGGCGTTTCCACCAGCACGGGGCTGCCCGGGTCGATCATCACCTTGGCGATCAGGTCCAGCGCCTGCTGGCTGCCGGTGGTGATCAGCACGCGCTCCACCTCCACGTTGTAGCGCTTGGCCACGAATTCGCGCAGCGGCAGATAACCCTCGGTGGCGGCATATTGCAGCGCGCCCTGGGGGTTATCGGCGAATACGCGGGCCACCGCCGCTTCCATGGCCGCTACCGGGAACGACGCCGGGGACGGCAGGCCGCCGGCGAAGGAAATGACTTCCGGACGCTCGGTGACCTTCAGGATTTCGCGGATGGCCGAGCTGGTCAGTTGCTGTGCTCGGCGGGAGATGGCCCATTTCATGATCTGTCTCTGGTGGGGTGAATCTTGGACTGCGTGGTGGAAAAAATACGAATTATGCGATTTCGACGATCATTTCGATCTCGACGCAGGCGCCCATCGGCACCTGGGCCACGCCGAACGCGCTGCGCGCATGGCGGCCCTTGTCGCCGAAGACCTCGACCAGGAACTCGGATGCGCCGTTGGTCACCAGGTGCTGCTCGGTGAATTCCAGCGTGGAGTTGACCAGGCTCATCACCTTGACGATGCGCTGGACCCGGTTCAGGTCGCCGATATGGGCGTGGAGCGTGGCCAGCAGGTCGACGGCGATGGCGCGCGCGGCGGCCTTGCCGGTCTCGGTGTCGACGTCCTTGCCGAGCTTGCCGGCCCAGACCTTGCCGTCCTTGCGGGCGATGTGGCCCGAGAGAAAGACGGTGTTGCCGCTGGTCGCGGCCATGACATAGGCGGCGGCGGGGGCGCTGACGGGGGGCAGTTCCACGCCGAGGCGGGCGAGGGTGTCATATACGGACATGCATGGCTCCTGTTAGTGAAGTCGTCCTGGAAATATGGGGGGCGCCCCTTCGGCCGCGGTGGCGGCCGGTGGCGTGGCGGGTGCCGTGTTGCGCACGGCGGCGCGGCGGCCAAGGGCCACCACGGCAATCACCGCCACGGCAAAGGCGAGGGTGGGGGCGTCGAGGGGCTCGGCCAGGATCACGGCGCCGCCCGCCAGCGTGAGGAACGGCTGGAGCAATTGTATCTGGCCTACGCGGGCGACGCCGCCTTTTGCGAGTCCGGCGTACCAGAACAGGAAGCCGATGAACATCGAAAAGACCGAGACATAGGCCATGCCGAGCCACGCCCGGGAGGATGCCGCGCCGATCTCGGGCGCGTGCGCCATGGCCAGCCACGCCACCACGGGCACCAGTACCGGCAGGGACACGACCAGCGCCCAGCTGATGGTTTCCAGCCCGCCCAGCTCCCGTGACAGCTTGCCGCCCTCGGCATAGCCCAGCGCGCCAAGTACCACGGCGGCGAACAAATACCAGTCGGCATGTTGCAGGCCGCCGGCCCCCTGCCACAGGGCGAAGGCGATCACCAGCGCGCTGCCGGCCACGGCCGAGAGCCAGAAGGCCGGGGAAGGGCGCTCGCTGCCGAACCACGCCGCGAACACGGCGGTGGCCAGCGGCAGCAGGCCAATCACGATGGCGCCATGGCCGGCCGGCACCTCGCGCATGGCGAGTGACGAAAACAGCGGAAAGCCGACCACCACGCCCAGCGCCGTCACGGCCAGCCGTGCCCACTGGCGCCCGCGCGGCCGCCGTGCCGGGGCCAGCGCGCCGCGCAGGGCGAGCAGGCCCAGCGCCAGGCAGGCCGCCAGCACCGCGCGGGCCAGCGCCACGAAGATGGGGTCCAGCTCGGCCACGGCCATGCGCGTGAACGGGAGCGTCTGGCTGAAGATCGCCACGCCGATGAAGCCGAGCCACATGCCGCCGGAAGCGGGCGGATGGGAGGGAGAAGCAGAAGCAGAAGGATTTGCCATGATGCGGAGGCCCGGGAAGATCAGTGCGGCTGCGCGGCAAGGGCGATCCAGACCGCCGTCACGCCGAGCGCCAGCCCCATCGTTCCATTGAACCAGCGCACGCGGTTGCCCTGCGCCAGCCAGTGCCGCAGCGAGGCGCCGAGCAGCCCATAGGCGCCGTTGCTGAAGAAGCCGAACACCCCGAACACGGTGCTGACCAGCGCGATGCGCTGCGCGGGCGAGGGCGCGCCGGCCATGTACGAGGCCGCCACGGCCAGCGCCAGCATCCACGCCTTGATATTGGCGTACTGGAACGCGGCCGATTGCCAGACGTTCATCGGCTTGAGCACGGTCTTCTCGGCCAGCGAGGCGCTCCGGGCAATCTTCCACGCCAGCCAGAGCAGGTAGGCCACGCCGACGACATGGATGGCGCGCGCCAGCATCGGGCTGGCCAGTATCAGGGCGCCCACGCCGGTGGCGCACAGCGCGACGATGCTCGCGAAGCCGAACGCCACCCCGATGCAATGCGGCAGCGTGGCGCGCAGCCCGAAGTTGGCCCCGGTCACGGCGGCGATGGTGGTGTTGGGGCCGGGCGTGAACGCGCCCACGGCCAGCAGCGTGATCAATGCGAGGAACTGGGCCATCGACAGGCCCGTCAGCCAGTTGGCATCCATGACGGCGACCTCAGGCCAGCGCGGCGAAGTTGACCACCACGCGGCGGTTGGTGCGGCTCTTCTTTTCGATCTTGGTCACGGTGACCGCGCCGATCTCGCCCGTATTGGCCACGTGGGTGCCGCCGCAGGGTTGGCGGTCCACACCGGGGATCTCGATGATGCGGATGGTGGACGTGCCGGCCGGCGGCGCGGCGCCCACGGTGCGCACCAGATCGGGCTGCGCGGCGAGCTGTTCGGGCGTGATGCGGTCGATCCGCACATCGGTCTTCGCGCCGATCAGCGCGTTGAGCTGCTCGGTCAGTTCGGCCTTGTCCAGCGTGGATTCGGGGAGGTCGAAGTCGATGCGCGCGGAATCGGGCGAGATGCTGCAGCCAGTCACCGGCACCGGGATCAGCGATCCCAGCAGGTGCAGGCAGGTGTGCAGCCGCATCAGCTTGTGGCGGCGCGCCCAGTCGATGCGCACTTCGCCCTGGTCACCGGGCTGCACCGCCGGGGCGTCCGGCGCCGGCACGTGGAGGATGCGGGTGCGGTCCTCGGCGTAGATCGTGTCGATCAGCGCCACCACGCGGCCATCGGCCAGCACCAGCGTGCCGGTGTCCCCGGCCTGCCCGCCGCTCCGCGCGTAGCAGACGGTCTGGTCCAGCTCGATGCCGGCCTCGCTCACGGCCACGACCGTGGCGTTGCAGTGGTCGAGATAGGCGTCGTCGTCGAAACGCTTGGTGGTGGTGGCGGACATCGTCGGGGGCTCCTTCGGGGGTATTTATATAGTCAGCGCAGGGTCTTGGTGCCTGCTGGGGTGTCGATTTCGGCCACCAGTTGTGGCGGCCCATCGGTCTGTTCGATCTCGATCAGGTCTGCTGCGCCGATCCACGCCAGCCCCTGCCGCAGCAGTTCCGCCTGTGGATGGCTGCCGCGCAGCCGACGCAGCGCCAGGTCCTGGCGCGGGAGGCTGATGGCGGGGTGGTTGGGCACGTCCCACTGGATCAGCGTGGGGAACAGGCCATCGCCCGCATGCGTCGCCTCACCCGGCCAGGCCGGCAGGCTGCCGTCGTCGGGCACGGTCAGGCGCCAGTGCAGCGCGCCGCGCGTCATCGGAATGGCCGGGGCGATGCGGTCCGGGTACTGCGCCTGCCAGCGCGACAGGTCGATCGGCCGTTCCACGCGGGCGGCCCAGTGGGCCAGGAACGGGCCGTCGGCCAGCCGCTCGCGGATGGCTTCGCTGTCCAGCCCGAACCAGCGCGGCCGATCCGGCGCCGGGGCGGCCGGGTCGATCGCGATCACTTCGAGGTACATCCCGCCGAACAGCCCCATGACGCGGTTGTGCGTGCCCATGCGCGGGTGCGCGCCGCCGCCTTGCGGGGCAACGCCGAGCAGGTCGGCAACATGGTTCGCGCCGGATTCCAGATCCGGGGCCGCGATCACGAGGTGGTCTATGGCGAGCGTCATTGTCGGTTGATGGTAGACAAGGTTATCGGTACAGTACCGATACAGTTCAGCAGATCGTATTCAGTACAGTTGCGGGAGCACCACATGGAAGGCAGCGAAGCGGACGAAAGGCGGCACCCCGGGCCAGACCGCAAGGATAGCGGAGGCCGCTCGGGTGCGTCGGGCGGCACACGGCCCTTGAGGCTGGTGATGCCGACGGCCGGCCACGAGCAGTTGCCGGACCCGATTCCTTCGGCCCAGATGACGCTGGTCGAGCAATTGACTGAATGGGCACGGCTGCGCATCGACGAACGGGTGTTCCGGGCCGGCATGCGCATGCCGTCGATCCGGCAACTGGCCACCGAGAAGGGGATTTCGCGCTTCACCGTGGTGGAAGCCTATGAGCGGCTGGTGGCGCTGGGCTACCTGGAGTCGCGGCGCGGCTCGGGGTTCTATGTGCGGGAGCGCGTGGCACATCCGTCCACGGCCGCCACGCCGCCTTCGGACGCCATCCGCAATATCGACGTGACCTGGCTGCTGCGCAGCATGTTCCATTCGGCGGAGAGCCACAAGGCGCCGGGCTGGGGCTTCCTGCCGAACGAGTGGCTGGACGGCGAGCTGATGTCCGGCGCGCTGCGCAGCCTGGGGCGGCAACCGGGCAACCATTTTTTGTCGAGCGGCACGCCGCAGGGCTTCCTGCCGTTGCGGCAGCAGTTGCGCACGCGGCTGGAGGAGCTGGAGATCGGCGTCACGCCGGACCAGATCGTGATGACCTCCGGCATCACGCAGGCGTTCGACCTGATCGCACGGCAATACCTGCACCCCGGCGATACCGTGCTGGTCGGCGATCCGGCCTGGTTCGTGATGTTCGCGCGCTTCGCCGCGCAGGGCGCCCACGTGATCGGCGTGCCGTACACGGCCGATGGCCCGGACCTGGACGCGCTCGAGCGCGTGGTGCAGGCCCATCGGCCCAAGCTGTTCGTGGTCAATTCCGTGCTGCACAACCCCACGGGCACCTCGCTCTCCGCCGCCCGGGCGTTCCGGCTGCTGCAACTGGCCGAGCAGTACAACTTCCTGGTGGTGGAGGACGATATCTATTGCGATCTCTGCCCGCCCGGCCACGCCGCCACCCGGTTGGCCAGCCTCGACCAGCTCCGGCGCGTGATCTATCTCGGCAGCTTCTCCAAGACGCTGGCCGCCAACCTGCGCGTGGGGTTCATCGCCGCCAGCCCGGAGCTGGCCGTGACGCTGACCGACAGCAAGCTGCTGACCGGCATGGCCACGCCCGAGATCAACGAGCGCGTGGTCTACAAGGTGCTGACCGAGGGCCACTACCGCAAGCACGTGGAGCGCGTGCGCGGCCGGCTGGACCGGGCGCGCGACGAGACCCGCCACCAACTCGAACGGCTGGGTTTGCGGATGTTCCCGGGCCAGCACGCCGGCATGTACCTGTGGGCCGATACGGGCGTGGACACCAATGTCATCGCTACGGCGGGGCACGAGGAGGGCTACCTGTTCGCCCCGGGCAGCCTGTTCTCGCCCAGCCAGATGCCATCCACCTGGACGCGCTTCAACGTGGCCAGCAGCGCCGATCCCGGCATGCTGCGTTTCCTGGCCGCGCAGATCGAGCGATTATCCGGCCAGCCGGCCTCTGGCACCCATACCGCCCATGCCCCCGCCACCCCGGGGGCTTGAAAAACCGTCCGCCCATCCCGATTTGAAGGGCCATCGACCCCGCCGCGCACCGCGCCCGGGGCAACCCCGGATGTGCCCGCTTTGTTTTCAAGCTTTCAAGAGGAGAACCATGACCGCACCGCACGAAACGATGAGCTTCCAGGCGGAAGTGAAGCAGCTGCTGCACCTGATGATCCACTCGCTGTACAGCAACAAGGAGATCTTCCTGCGCGAGCTGGTGTCGAATGCTTCGGACGCCACTGACAAGCTGCGCTTCGAGGCGATCGCCAACCCGTCGCTGCTCGAGAACGATGCCGACCTGGCCATCCGCATCGAAGCCGACGCCGCCAGCCGCACGCTGAAGATCACCGACAACGGTATCGGCATGAGCCGCGACGAGGCGATCCGCAACCTCGGCACGATCGCGCGCTCGGGCACCAAGGAATTCTTCCAGCAACTGTCCGGCGACCAGCAGAAGGACGCCGCGCTGATCGGCCAGTTCGGCGTGGGCTTCTACTCGGCCTTCATCGTCGCGGACAAGGTCACGGTGGAGACGCGCCGCGCCGGCGTGCCGGCCGAGGAAGCCGTGCGCTGGGAAAGCACCGGCGACGGCGAGTTCACGGTGGACGCCATCTCGCGCGCCGAGCGCGGCACCACCATCACGCTGCACCTGCGCGAGGGCGAGGACGACTTCCTGTCGTCGTACCGGCTGCGCCACATCATCCAGAAGTATTCGGACCATATCTCGCTGCCGATCCGCATGCCCAAGGAAGAGTGGGATGCCGAAGCCAGCGCCCACAAGACCACCGGCGAGTGGGAGAGCGTGAACCAGGCCAGCGCGCTGTGGACGCGCGCCAAGTCCGACATCACCGACGAGCAGTACCAGGCGTTCTACCAGCACATCGCCCATGACCAGGAAGCCCCGCTGACCTGGACCCACAATCGCGTGGAAGGCCGCAGCGAGTACACGCAGCTGCTGTTCATCCCGGCGCGCGCCCCGTTCGACCTGTGGGACCGCAATCACAAGGCCGGCCTGAAGCTGTACGTGAAGCGCGTGTTCATCATGGACGACGCGGACCAACTGCTGCCGGCGTACTTGCGCTGGGCCAAGGGCGTGGTGGATTCGGCCGACCTGCCGCTGAACGTCTCGCGCGAGCTGCTGCAGGAGAGCCGCGATGTGCGCGCGATCCGCGAGGGCAGCACCAAGCGTGTGCTGTCGATGCTCGAATCGCTGGCGGACAGCGAGGACGAAGCCGATCGCGCCAAGTACAAGACCTTCTGGGAGCAGTTCGGCCAGGTGCTCAAGGAAGGCATGGGCGAGGACCAGGCCAACGCCGAGCGCATCGCCAAGCTGCTGCGCTTCGCGTCCACCCACAGCGACACGGCCGAGCAGTCGGTCTCGCTGGGCGACTACGTGAGCCGCATGAAGGAAGGGCAGGACAAGGTCTTCTACGTCACCGCCGACACCTGGGTGGCCGCCAAGTCGAGCCCGCATCTGGAAGTCTTCCGCAAGAAGGGCATCGAAGTGCTGCTGCTGACCGAGCGCGTGGACGAGTGGATGCTGTCCTACCTGCACGAGTTCGACGGCAAGGAACTGGTGTCCGTGGCGCGTGGCGACCTGGACCTCGGCGCGCTGGCCGACGAGACCGAGAAGGCCGAGCAGGAAAAGGCCGAAACCGACTGGAAGGACGTGGTCGACCGTGCCAAGGGCGTGCTGGAAGGCAAAGCCAAGGACGTGCGCGTGACGCTGCGCCTGACTGAATCGGCTTCGTGCCTGGTGTCGGACGATGGCGACATGAGCGGCTACCTGCAGCGCCTGCTCAAGCAGGCCGGCCAGAAGGCGCCCGACGCCCAGCCGATCCTGGAGCTGAACCCCGAGCACGCGCTGGTGAAGAAGCTGCGCGACGTGGCCGGCGACGAAGCCTTCGCCGACCGCGTCAGCGTGCTGTTCGACCAGGCCCTTCTGGCCGAGGGCGGCATGCTGGAAGATCCGGCCACCTACGTGCAACGCGTGAACCGCCTGCTGGCCTGAGGCCGGTTTGCGGCCCCGCTCCCGCCTGCGGGGGAGGGGCCGCCAGCGAAGACCCTCCCAAGATGACCACCAAACGCTGTTTCCCGCCGGTCGTCGATGCCCACACCCGCGTCCTCGTGCTCGGCAGCCTGCCGGGCGAGGTCTCGCTCGCCCAGAACCAGTACTACGCGCACAAGCAGAACCGCTTCTGGCACCTGATGGGCGATGTCCTCGGGGTCGATCTCGTCGGCCAGGACTACCCGGCCCGCCTGCAAGCGCTGCTTGGGTACGGCGTGGGGCTGTGGGACGTGGTGGCCGAGGCGCGGCGCGATGGCAGCCTCGACAGCAATATCCGCGACCATGCCGGGAACGACCTGCTCGGGCTGATCGGCACGCTGCCGAGCCTGCGGGCGATTGCCTTCAACGGCGGTACGGCGGCGAAGATCGGGGAAAAGGCGCTGGGGGCGCTGGGGGCGCATGGCGACCGCCATGCCATCCTGCGGCTGCCGTCGAGCAGCCCGGCCTATACGCTGGCCTATTCGGAAAAGCGGGTCGCGTGGCAGGCCTTGCGCGCCTGGCTGGACTGAATCGCCCAGCCAGGCGTGGGGCGTCTTCTTTCGATGACGAAGGGGCGACGCCGTTCAGGCCGTCGTGTTGACGATGTTCCCGGTGCTGGAGGCGCCGGCCTGCTGAATGGCTTCGGCCAGCTTGGCGACGGCCTGCTGGAGCGACGCCGAGGTCGACGTGACACCGGCCTGCAGCGCGGCCACGGTGCTGGCCTTGGTGCTGTCGTCCGCGCCACTGTTCTGCGCGGCCTGGAGCTGCTGCATCTGGGCTGCCAGCTGCTTCTGCAGCGCCTCGATCTGCTGCTTCAGCGCCTTGATGACCGCCGAGTCGCTGTCTTCGCTGCTGGCCGCGCTGGCGTCTGCGGCACCTGCGCCGCCCAGGCGTCCGGCGCCGCCCGGGCCCTTGATGTCGCCGCTGGCGCTGGCCGAGGAAGCCGAGGAGGCCGACGCGCTGCCGTCCGTGCTGGCGGCGGCGGCTTGCGCCGCGTCGTCAGCCGGCGCGGTGAAGCGGCGGGTGTTGGTTACGTTGGCGTCACTGGCGGTGACGATCTGAGGGGTAACGCTGCTGATTGTTGTCATATGCGTGGTTCCGATCGGGAGAGAGCCCACCCCTTCTTCGGCGCAAATCCGCAAAACTTTAGGCGTACCGAACAAGTCTCACCGTCAGTCACTTCTGTCACAATCGCGGCCATGGCTCGCCCCGCGCGGCGGGCCGGCCTCCCATTTCGATAAATTCCTATGTCCAGTCTCGGCCTTGGCGGTATTGGCGGTATCGGCCTGCATGTCATCGTTGCCATCTTCTTCGCGGTGCATGCGGTGCGCACGCACCAGAATATGTACTGGCTCCTGCTGCTGTTCCTGTTCCCGGGGCTCGGCAGCGTGGTCTATTTCTTCGCGGTCTACCTGCCCAGCCTGCGCCAGACGCGCGGGGCGCGGGCGGCGGGACGGGCGATCCGGCAGATCGTGGATCCGAACCGTGCCGTGCGGGAGGCCCGCGACGCCTTCGACCGGGCACCCACCGTGGACCACCGCATGCGCCTGGGCGCCGCGCTGCTCGATGCCGGCCAGCCGGCCGAGGCGCTGACGCACTACCAGACGGCCGCCAACGGCCCGTTCGCCTCCGACCCGGCCTTGCTGGAAGGGCTGGCGCGCGCCCAGGTGGCCACCGGCCAGCCCGGGCCGGCGCAGGCCACGCTGGAGACGCTGTTCTCGCACCACCCGCAGGCGCGCGAGCAGGCCACGCCCTCGCTGCTGTACGCGCAGACGCTGGCCGCTACCGGCGCGCCCGGCACCCGGGCTGCGTTCGAGCAGGCCCTGACCAGCGCCAGCGATGCCGCGCCGCGCTGCCTGTTTGCCGACTGGCTGACGGCCCAGCCCGATGCCGCCGACCGCGAGCGCGCGAAAGCGCTCTATGCCGATATCGTCCATGACGCGCGCCACTGGCCGCGCCATGCCCGCGAACACAATCGCGAATGGCTCCAGCGCGCCCAGACCGCGCTGGGCCAATGATTCGCCCCCATGATCCGCGCCCTTGGCGCCTTTTTCTCCGCTATGACGCTTCTGAAACGCAAATCGATCGAGGCCGTGGCCTCGCGCCGTCCCGCCCGCGGACACCGTGACGCATCGCGCGGCAACCTGAACGCCCGGCAGGATTCCCGGCAGGACCCCCGTCACGAAGCCCGCATGAAGCCGCGCTTCGCGCCGGTGACGTTCTCCGAGATGGACGGCGTGCGCTACCTGCATTTCGGCACGGAATGGGTCCAGGGCGCGATGCGCCTGCGCAAGCCGGACGCCATCGAGCTCGAATACGCGCAGCAGATGATGGCCTGGCTGCTGTTCCAGTCGCCCTCGGTCGATGACTTCCACGTGGTGCAGTTGGGCCTCGGGGCTGCCGCGTTGACCAAGTTCTGCCATCGGCAGTTCGCCCGCGCCAAGGTGACGGCAGTGGAGCTGAATCCGGCCGTGATCGTGGCCGGCCGCAGCATGTTCGGCCTGCGCGAAGATGACGCGCGCCTGACCGTGCGCGAGCAGGACGCCTGGGACTTCGTGATGGACAGCGCCAGCACGGCGGCCATCGATACGCTCCAGGTGGACCTCTACGACGCCACCGCGCGCGGCCCGGTGCTGGACACCACGGCGTTCTACCGCGCCTGCCGCCGCGTGCTGAAGACGCCCGGCGTGATGACGATCAACCTGTTCGGCGACCACGAGAGTTTTCCGAAGAACATCGTGCGGATCTGCGATGCCTTCGACAACCGCGTGCTGGTGTTCCCGGAAGTGCATGACGGCAACATCATCGCCATGGCGTTCAACGGGCCGGCCATCGACGTCTCCTGGGAGACGCTGGAAGCGCGCGCGGACGTGGTGGAAGCCGCGACCCAGCTGCCCGCCCGGGACTGGGTCAAGAAGCTGCGCGCGGCCAATGCCAATCAGGAAGACCGGCTGGTGATCTGATCGCTTTCTGAGGGAAAACGGTCATTCCTTGTGGAAGAACTGCGCCAGCGACCATTCGTCGGTGCGGGCCTCGTAGCGCAGGCCCTTGCGCATCGCCCACATCGCCAGCTGGCTGTGCGAGGGGATGATGGCGTGATCCGCCAGCGCGACCTTCGCCGCGGCGCGCGCGGCTTCCTCGCGCGCCTTGTCGCTGCTGACCGTGGTCAGTGACGTTTCGATCAGCTTGTCGAGCTGCGGATTGCTGTACTTGCCCCAGTTCCACGTGCCATAGCCGGTCTTCGGGTTGGGCGTGCCGGTGATCGAGCGCAGCGCCACATCGGCCGCCGCCGAGCCCCATCCCAGCATCTGGAACGAGAACTCGCCCTGGCGCGCGCGCGTGAAGTAGGCTGCCACGGGCAGGGTCTCCACCTTGGTCTGGATGCCGATGCGCGTCAGCATGCCGGCCGTGGCCTGCGCCACCTGGCCGTCATTGAGGTAGCGGTTGTTGGTGGCGTGCAGCGTCAGCGCGAAGCCATCGGGGTAGCCTGCCTGGGCCAGCAGCTTCTTGGCGCCCTCGACATCGTAGGCGTCCGGCTTGGTGCCCGGATGGCCGAAGATCTGCGGCGAGACGATCGACGAGGCCGGCACCGCCAGCCCCTCCATGATGCGGCTGACGATGGCGTCCCGGTTCAGCGCCTTGCTGACCGCTTCCCGCACGCGGGCGTCCTTGAACGGGTTCTTGGCCAGCGGCTTGCCGGCCTTGTCGGTCACGAACGGCGAGTTGTCGCGCGACTGGTCCATCTGCCAGAAGATGGTGCGCCACGACACCGTCTGCTCGATCTTGAACTTCGGATTCTGCTTGAGCTTCGCCACGTCGGCCGAGGGCACGCTCTCGATCACGTCCACGTCGCCGGCCAGCAGCGCCGCGCTGCGTGCGCCGTTGTCGGTGAGGATGCGGAACACCGCGCGGTCCCAGTCCACCTTCGGCCCCCAGTAGTCGGGGTTCTTCGCCATCACGATTTCCTGCCCGCGTGCGAAGCGCACGAACTTGAACGGCCCGGTGCCGATCATCGCCTTGCCCGAGTCGAAATCGGCCTGGGTCAGCGTGGCCGCGACCTTCTTCGGCATGATCGGCACGCTGTTCAGGTCGTTGGCGAGGTTGGCGTAATTCGGCACGTTCATGGTCAGGCGCACGGTGAGCGCGTCGGGCGTGTCGATGCGGGCGATCGGCTTGGTATAGCTGGTGAACGAGCCGGGGCTGTTGGTCAGCTTCTCGGGCCGCTCCAGGGACGCCTTGACGTCCTCGCTCGTGAACGGCGTGCCGTCATGCCACTTCACGTTCGGGCGCAGCTTGATCTCCCACGTGATGGCGTTCACCGGCTTCCAGGACAGCGCCAGCCCGGGGATGTAGCGGGCGTTCTTATCCATGAACACCAGCGATTCGAAGATATGCAGCGCGATGGCGTTGTTCGGGCCCGCGTTGTTCCAGTGCGGGTCCATCGAGGTGACATCGGCAGCCAGGCCGATGCGCAGGTCCTCGGCGTGCGCGGCGCCCACGGTCACCCCGGCGGACATCGCAACGGAGAGCAGGGTGCCCAGCAAGGCATGGCGGATCTTGGCGGAACGATGGCTCGCTTTCATCGACAGGCTCCTCGGGTGGTGCGGGATGTGGGATGGGATGCCATGCATTGTGCCGTCAAACGTACACGCCTGCGTGGGTTGGGGGACTTCCTGGGCGATGGCACGGGTATGGGGTGTTTTCGGCACTTCCGGTGGGCGGCACCTTCCACCGCTTCGCGCCGATAAAAAAACCCGCTTGCGCGGGTTCTTTTATGAGTCGGCGGCCAGCTTAGTGGAACAGCGGCTGCTGGGTCGGCGCGTCCTCGGGCAGTTCGGCGTGGACGATCTCGCCCGAACGGTCCGCATAGAGGGGCGTACCGCAGTCTTCGCAGTACTCGGGGTCGAACAGCGCGGCGTGGCGGAAGATCTCCTCCACGCCGGCGTTGCGCAGTTCCTCGCAGATCTGCTCGAGCGGGTTGCCCTTTTCCTCGGCATCGACTTCGCCGGCCTCGCGGCCATAGACGGGCCAGACGATGCCGTAGATCACGTCCTTCTCGCCGCGCATGGTGAAGCCGACGCGGTATTCCTCGACCACTTCCTCGCCGAACGAGGCCACCACGGCAGCCAGTTGGCCGGCGGACACGTCCAGCGTGCCGCACAGGTAGTTCACGGCGGCGCGCACGGTCAGCGGGCGGATGCTCTTGTCAGATTCGCGGCACGACAGGAAGAACGCATCGGGCAGCAGCAGTTCGAATTCGCAGCCCGGCAGCAGCACGGCCACGGACGGCTGCACCTGCTGGCGCCATTGCTCCAGGCAGGTGGAACGCTCGGCGTGGTGCTCCTTGGCATCTTCCTGCCAGCGGAACAGGGCGCCTTCGTGCGGCGCCACCACCACGGCCAGCAGGTAGCGCGGATCGGCCAGGATCGGGGCGGTCTCCGGCAGGTCGCGCAGATCCACCTTGGGCACCGTGCCGGCCAGCGCCGCCGAGGCGAGCTTGTGGGTCAGGGCGAAGGTGTCGCTATGGGTGCGCGGGAGCTGGTCGATGCTATATAGATACGGCGACAGCGCCACCTGGGTCTGCGTGGCCAGCACGTGGGCCTGCAGGTGCACGGCCAGCGTCTGGGCCAGCTCGGGCTTGAGCGCGCCGGACGGAATCGCGTAGCGGGTATGGGCGAGGATCGGCGCGGCGATCAGCAGGGCGTCATGCTGCACGCCGTCGATCTCGACCGTGGCGGACTCGGCCAGCGTCTCGGCCTGCTCGGCCAGCACGTCGGAGGCATCCGCGTTGTGCTTGAACAGGTGTTCGAGCGCGGCGTCGAGGGCGGTCTGGCTGCCGTTCTTCAGGAGGCGGCCCAGGCGCTGCGACAGCCGCCGCTCCCAATACCCGTCCTCCATGCGGCTGCCCGAGGCGTCGAGCGCAAGCGCGTCGGCCACCAGTCGCTCGGCATCGGGCGAGAGTCGGGGGGAAGACTTGGGGCGAAAACCTGCCATATGTGAAGACCGTCCGTTTTACGTAAAACGGTATTCTACTCGCTGCGTTGACAAACACCGCGCCTGGCGGCGTTCCGTCTTATTTCTGTGCGGGCGCTGCCGGGGCCTCGGCGGGGGCCGGGGCGTGGGTCTCGGCGCCGTGCTGTTCGCCGCCCATGGAGACGTCGCCGCCACCCTTCGTCAGCAGATACAGGGCGGCGCCGGCGACGACGATGAAAGCGATGAGGATCTTGACCATGGTGTCTCCAGTCGGTGCGGGGGCGTGCCGTGGCCGCGCCCGCTTATAGGGATGAACGCCGAATTGCGTAGGGACCAGTCTGGCAGTGCAGCCTTGCGTGGAACTTACGTGCCGGATCGGGGATAACCCGCAAGCTGGCCCGGCCGCGCGGCGCCCAGCAATGAAAAACGGCGCACCGTGGGGTGCGCCGTTGTCACTTCCTGGCCGGGGCCGGGACCGCTTATGCGGCCAGCAGCTGGCGCAGCACGAACGGCAGGATGCCGCCGTGGTTGTAGTAGTCCACCTCGATCGGGGTGTCGATGCGCAGTAGCACCGGCACGCGCTGCGTGTCGCCGTTGGCGCGATGGATCACCAGCACCACATCCTGCTGCGGCTTCAGGTCGCCCTCGATGCCTTCCACGTCGAAGGTCTCGTTGCCGATGATGCCGAGCGACTGCGCGCTGTCGCTGCCCTTGAACTGCAGGGGCAGCACGCCCATGCCGACCAGGTTCGAACGGTGGATCCGCTCGAAGCTGCGCGCCACCACGGCCTTCACGCCCAGCAGCTGCGTGCCCTTGGCCGCCCAGTCACGCGAGGAACCCGTGCCGTACTCTTCGCCGCCGATTACCACCGTGGGCGTCCCCTCGGCGATGTACTTCATGGCGGCGTCGTAGATCGACATCTGTTCGCCGGTGGGCTGGTGCAGCGTCAGGCCGCCTTCCACGCGCGAGCCGTCGGCCTTGGGCGGAATCATCAGGTTCTTGATCCGCACGTTGGCGAACGTGCCGCGCATCATCACTTCATGGTTGCCGCGGCGCGAGCCGTAGCTGTTGAAGTCCGCCTTCAGCACGCCGTGCGCGAGCAGGTACTTGCCCGCCGGCGAGGTGTCCTTGATCGAGCCGGCCGGGGAGATGTGGTCGGTCGTCACGGAGTCGCCGAACACGCCCAGCGCCCGCGCGCCGCGCACGCTGGCCGAGGCAGCCTTCGGCTCGAGCTGGAAGTCCTGGAAGAACGGCGGCTCGGCGATGTAGGTGGAAGTCGGCCAGTCATAGACCTGCCCCGTGGTGCCCTTGATGTTGGCCCACAGCTTGCTCGGCTTCTTGACCTGCTCGTAGTTCGTCTTGAACACCTCGGCGTCCAGCGCGAACTTCAGCAGCGCCTGGATTTCCTCCGACGTCGGCCAGATATCGCCCAGCCAGACATCCTTGCCGTTCTTGCCCTTGCCCACCGGCTCGGTCATCAGGTCGCGCGTGACGTTGCCGGCGATGGCGTAGGCCACCACCAGCGGCGGCGAGGCGAGGAAGTTGGCGCGGATGTTCGGGTGGATGCGGGCCTCGAAGTTGCGGTTGCCCGACAGCACGGCGGCCGCGACGATGTCGTTCTGGACGATGGCCTCGTTCAGCGCCGGGGTCAGGTCGCCCGCATTGCCGATGCAGGTGGTGCAGCCGTAGGCCGTCACGCCGAAGCCAAGCTTCTCCAGGTACGGCAGCAGGCCGGTGGCGGTCAGGTACTCGGTCACCACGCGGCTGCCCGGGGCCAGCGACGTCTTGATGTGCGGCGCCACGTTCAGGCCGGCTTCCACCGCCTTCTTGGCCAGCAGGCCGGCGGCCAGCAGCACGCTCGGGTTGGAGGTGTTCGTGCACGAGGTGATGGCGGCGATCAGCACGTCGCCGCTCTTCACCTTCACGCCGTCGGTGTTGGTGTACTCGCGGTCCAGGTCATCGGCATTCTTGTTGAAGCCGTTCTCGGCCACCGGCTTGGAGAACAGCGAGGCGAAGGTGCTCTTGACGTTGCCGATCTCGATGCGGTCCTGCGGGCGCTTGGGGCCGGCCAGCGACGGCGCCACCGAGCCCAGGTCGAGCGTCAGCGTGGTGCTGTAGTCGATGTCGCCGGCCATCGGCACGCCGAACATCTCCTGGGCGCGGAAGTAGCCCTCGAACGCGGCGATTTCCTCGGCGGTGCGGCCGGTGCCCTTGAAATAGTCGATGGTCTTCTCGTCCACCGGGAAAAAGCCCATCGTGGCGCCGTACTCGGGCGCCATGTTGCCGATGGTGGCGCGGTCCGGGGTGGTCAGGCTGGCGGTGCCTTCGCCGAAGAACTCGACGAACTTGCCGACGACCTTCTCGCGGCGCAGCATTTCGGTGATGGTCAGCACCAGGTCGGTGGCGGTCACGCCCTCGCGCAGGCGGCCCTTCAGTTCCACGCCGACCACGTCAGGCGTCAGGAAGTAGACCGGCTGACCGAGCATGCCGGCTTCGGCCTCGATGCCGCCCACGCCCCAGCCCACCACACCGATGCCGTTGATCATCGTGGTATGCGAGTCGGTGCCAACGAGCGTGTCCGGATAGTAGACACCGTCCTTCTTGTGCACGCCGCGCGCCAGGTATTCGAGGTTCACCTGGTGGACGATGCCGAAGCCCGGTTGCACCACGCCGAAGGTGTCGAAGGCCTGCATGCCCCACTTCATGAACTGGTAGCGCTCGTTGTTGCGCTTGAATTCCAGCTGCATGTTCAGGTCGAGCGCCTTTTTCTCGCGGAA
This sequence comes from Cupriavidus sp. 10L45, assembly GCF_056395225.1. Lineage (NCBI taxonomy): Bacteria > Pseudomonadati > Pseudomonadota > Betaproteobacteria > Burkholderiales > Burkholderiaceae > Cupriavidus > Cupriavidus sp. 10L45. The sequence continues at coordinate 24,085 of NZ_JBFTJC010000017.1, read as the reverse complement.
ATGGTCGATCTGCACCGAGTGGTCGACCACCAGATCCACCGGCACCAGCGGCTCGATCTTCTTGGGGTTCTTGCCCATCTTCTCGGCCACGTTGCGCATTGCGGCCAGGTCGGCCAGCAGCGGCACGCCCGTGAAGTCCTGCAGCACCACGCGGGCTACCACGAACGGGATCTCGTCCACGCGGTCGGCCTTGGGCTTCCAGTTGGCCAGTTGTCGAACGTGTTCCTCGGTGACCTTCTTGCCGTCGCAGTTGCGCAGCACCGATTCCAGCACCAGCCGGATCGAAATCGGCAGCCGTTCGATCTTCACGCCCAGTGCCTTGCCCAGCTGCGGCAGCGAGTAGTACTGGCCGCGGCCGCCGGTGGCGAGCTTGAATTCCTTGAGAGTTTTATTGAGATTGTGGGGCATTGCCTGACTCCAATCGAGGGATGACGCGGGACGCGATTTTCTAAACTTTCTTCTTCTTCAGACCCCGGTGCACGAGAGGGTTCCGCCGCCTTGACGCGGCGCGGCCGGAGATTCCCCGGACGCGCACCGTGACAACAAACTCAACTGCCGCGCGGCGAGGGGCCGCGCGAAGTACTGCAATGATCGCAAATTTACGACTTTACTGCTTCGGAGCCTGGGCGGCGGGGGCGGGCTGGGCTTCGGCGGCCGGGGCCGGAGCCATCAGCAGCGGCGTGGCCACCGGTGCGCGCAGGGCGCCGGCCTGGGTCGGGGCCGAGCCACCGGCCTGCATGTCGGCGTTCTGGCATTCGTCGGCCAGGCGCTGGCCCAGGTTCTTGTTGAACAGCATGGCCTTGCCCGGGATCACGACGAGGTCGAGGCCCGATTGCTGGTCGAAGTAGCGGTCGGCGCCGGTCACGGTGGACTGGCGCGGCAGGCGGTAGTCACGGCCTTGCCAGTGCACGGTCAGCACTTCGTCGCGCAGCATGTTGCCATTGATATAGATGACGTTGCCCAGCTCGCACTGCCACTTCTCGCCGGACGGCGTGGCGGGGGCGGCGGCAGCAGTCGTGGCCTTCTTGCTGGACTTGGCGGGCGCTTTCTTGGTCGCAGCCGGCTTCTTGGCGGGTTCCTGAGCCATGGCGGTGGAGGCGACGGTCAGCGAGAGGGCGCCGAGCAAGGAGGCAAGCACGATCTTTTTCATGGGTATTCCTTCCGGATTTTGAATGATTACTTGGGGGCTCTGATATTGGGCGGGGCCGGGTGCCCGTGCGGACGCCCGGCAACTTTCCGCCGCTATTCTCTACGATTTGCCTGACAGGGCGAAGTCCGTCATCTATTGGTTACACAATCGGAAATGTCTGGTTTGCCATGGGGCACTTCAGGCCGGAAAAGGGCAGTATCCGCGCGCTGAGGCGTCACCCGGGTCATTCAGTCGAAGAACAGCTCGGCCGCCGCTGCCGGCAGGTGGGTGCCCGTCGCGTGAGCACGCTGCAACAGCGCCCAGTAGTACCGGTAGCTGGCGCGGTCGTGCAACTGGCCGTCATGGCGGATTGGCGCCCAGTTGTTCTCGTGCGCGGCCAGCAGAATCTCGCTGGCCGCGCCGATCTCGGTGTCGGTGGGGCGGAAAGCGGCCACGATCGGGGCAATCTGGCCCGGATGGATGCTCCACTTGCGCAGGTAGCCGAACTCGGCGCGGGCGCGGCTGGCGTCTTCGCCGGCGCGCTGCGGATGCTGAACGTCCGTGCTGACGTTGTGCGACGGCACTTTGCCGTGGCGATGGCAGGCCGCCGAGATCTCCAGCATCGCGCGGCGGATCAGCGGGTATTCGAACTGGCCCGGCGAGCGCATCGCATCGCCCGGAATGGCGCCGTGGTGCGCGGAGACGAAGTCCATCAGCCCGAAGCTGAGGCACTCCACCTGGACCAGCGCGGCGATATCGAAGACCTGTTCGAGTGCTGCATGTGTCTCAATCAGCACATGAATCGGGATATGCCGGGCGATGCCGGCACTGCGCGCCACGTGGTTGACGTGGTCGGTCACCCGGGCCACTTCCACCACATCGGTCACCTTCGGCACCACGACGTAGGCCAGCCGCGCGCCAGCGGCGGCGACCAGGATGTCGATGTCCTCGCGCCAGTGCGGGTGGGCCGGGTCGTGGATGCGCACGCCCACGCGATTGTGGACGTTCGCGGGGCTGTTGATCAGCTGGGCGCACAGCGTGGCGTGCTCGCGCTCCAGACCGACGGCGGCGCCGTCCTCGCAATCGAACGTGATGTCGAACACGGGCCCAAGCTCTTGCTGCAGGGCCAGCGACTTGCGCATGAGCTTTTCGCTGCCGGCATAGTGGTCACACACCGGCAACTGGACCGGGATGGCTTCGCCCTGGAACAAGACCTCGGAAGGATGCACGTTGAATACTTATGGAGTGGGGGGTAATTGACGAGACAAAGCCCGCGCCCATGAAAAAACCGGGGTCCGCGCCGATTGTTGCATCGATGCGGGACCCCGGTTCGTCATGCGCGGGAAGCTCCGGAAGATCAGCCCAGCAGATGCTGCACGCCGGCCTTTTCTTCTTCCAGTTCCTTCAGGGTGATGTTGATCTTTTCCTGGCTGTAGGCGTCGATCTCCAGACCCTTCACGATTTCATACTTGCCGTTGGCGGTGGTCACCGGGTAGCCGAACATGGTGTCGGCCGGGATGCCGTATTCGCCGTTCGACGGGATGCCCATCGTGACGACCTTGCCGTTCGAGCCCAGTACCCAGTCGTGCACGTGGTCGATGGCGGCGTTGGCGGCCGAGGCAGCCGACGACAGGCCACGGGCCTCGATGATGGCGGCGCCGCGCTTGCCAACGGTCGGCAGGAACACGTCGTTGTTCCAGACCGGGTCGTTGATCATGTCCTTGACGCTCTTGCCGTCCACGGTGGCGTAGCGGTAGTCGGCGTACATGGTCGGGCTGTGGTTGCCCCACACGAACATCTTCTCGATCGACGCCACCGGCTTGCCGGTCTTGGCGGCGATCTGCGACAGCGCGCGATTGTGGTCCAGGCGCAGCATCGCGGTGAAGTTCTCGCGCGGCAGGCTCGGGGCCGACTTCATGGCGATGTAGGCGTTGGTGTTGGCCGGGTTGCCCACCACCAGCACCTTGACGTTGCGGCTCGCCACTTCGTCGAGCGCCTTGCCCTGCACCGTGAAGATCTGGGCGTTGGCTTCGAGCAGGTCCTTGCGTTCCATGCCCTTGCTACGGGGACGGGCGCCAACCAGCAGGGCCACGTCGGCGTCCTTGAAGGCAACCTTGGGGTCATCGGTGATGACCACGCCGGCCAGCAGCGGGAACGCGCAGTCTTCCAGTTCCATCACCACGCCCTTGACGGCGGCCTGGGCTTGCGGGAGGTCGAGCAGTTGGAGGATAACCGGCTGGTCTTTGCCGAGCATGTCGCCATTGGCGATGCGGAACAGCAGGGAATAGCCGATCTGGCCAGCGGCGCCGGTCACTGCGACGCGCATTGGGGCTTTAGCCATGAGTAAATCTCCAAACGAAATGAGGGGTAACCGGTCAGTGGCGCCTGCCGCACGGGGCGGGCGCGTCGCGTGTCGCCACGGGGCAGGCTGGCGTCCGCCGCGTCGGGGGCGACAAGGCGTAAGTCTACTACTGCTATGTGGTGCGCCGCATCCCGAACGGTGCCGCAATGCCCGAATCCGGGTCTTGCGGGGGATGGCGGCCGGGGGCGGCGGCGCGGACTGCGCGAGTGTAGGACGGGCCTCCGTGACTGTCAATTTATATGTCTTATATAAGACATAAGACATTTCATAGCGTGCTGGACGCGATTCTCGATTTTGTGGTGAAATCCGGGCTATGTCATCCCTGCCCACGTCCCTGTCCGCCGCAGCCGGCAACGGCGCGCCGGAATCTGGCGCCCCCCAGAGCGGTGCCGGGACGCAGCCGCCCGCCGCCAATGCGCCGGCCGGCCCGGTCAATCCCTCGCCCACGTTCAGTCCCCTCTATCAGCAGATCAAGGCCCTGATCACCCAGAGCCTGCAGTCCGGCGAATGGAAACCGGGCGAAATGATCCCGAGCGAGATGGACCTGGCCGCGCGCTACAAGGTCAGCCAGGGCACGGTGCGCAAGGCCATCGACGAACTGGCTGCCGAGAACCTGGTGGCCCGCCGGCAGGGCAAGGGCACTTTCGTGACCACGCACTATGAGGACGTGGTCAAGTTCCGTTTCCTGCGGCTGGTACCCGACGAGGGCGAGCCGCACTATGGCGCGAGCCGGGTGCTGGAATGCAAGCGCCTGCGCGCGCCGGCCGAGATCGCACGGCTGCTGGATATCCGTACCGGCGACAGCGTCGTGCAGATCCGCCGCGTGCTGACATTTTCGAATGAAGCCACGGTACTGGACGAGATCTGGCTGCTGGGTACCAATTTCAAAGGACTGACGGCCGAGAAGCTCAACGAGTGGAAGGGCCCGATGTACGCGCTGTTCGAGGCCGAGTTCGGCACGCGCATGATCCGCGCCACGGAAAAGATTCGGGCGGTTTCTGCCGATAATACGGCGGCCGAGTTGCTGTCCGTGGCCGCGGGTACGCCGCTGCTGTCGGTGGAGCGGGTATCGTTCACCTATGGCGATCGTCCGGTGGAAGTCCGCCGCGGCCTCTATGTGACCACCCGGCACTATTACCAGAATGACTTGAGTTAATGCATGGTGGCGATGCTCGCCAGGGTCGGAGCGCGATTATTGCGGCGCCTGCAGATGACCTGTGCTGACCGTTGCGGCCATTGAATGGAATCATCGGGAATGCGCCGGGGAGAAGTCCGATCCGGCGTGGTGCGCGAAGTATTGCGTGCGATTGTCGGGCACGCCGGGTTGGTGCGCGATAGCTGAAAATTATTGGTGCGGCGCGCAACAAAGGCGCTAAAATCATCTGGATTTGCTCCAGTGCATTCATTTGCATCCAGCGCAACCCACGCGCAGGATCCAAACCGGTGCGCACCGGAAGGCGGGTGTGTCCCGTGCCTTCAAGGTACCCGGAGTCGCGTCACTGCGCAATCGTGTAGCGATCCGGTGAAACCCGGAGCAATGGCAGTTTTCGTTCTTTTGCAGTTTTTTTTCTACCGCAAATGGGGTCTCGCATGGCTGAAGCCGTCAAACAAGCCAGGCCGGAGTTCCGGAACATCGGTATTGCGCAAATCGCGCGTTATCGGTTGCCCTGGGCCGGCAAGGTATCCATCCTGCATCGCGTCAGCGGTGCATTGATGTTCCTCCTCCTTCCGTTCGTTCTGTACCTGTTTGAGCAGAGCGTCACGTCCGAGCTGAGCTTCGCCAAGTTCTCGGCACTGCTGTCCAACGGCTTCGTCAAACTGGTCATCCTGGCGCTGATCTGGGGTTACCTGCATCACTTCTGCGCTGGCATCCGCTTCCTGCTGCTCGACGTGCACGTCGGCGTGGCAAAGCCCACGTCTGCAAAGTCGGCCGTCGCGGTGCTCGTCGTCAGCCTGCTGCTCACCCTGATTTTCGGGCTGAAGCTATTCGGCCTGTTCTGAGGAGAATCAAGGTGGCAAACAATAATATCGGTCCCAAGCGTCTTGTCGTCGGTGCGCACTACGGTCTGAAGGACTGGCTGGCGCAACGCGTGACCGCCGTGATCATGGTGCTGTTCACCGTGATCCTGGCGGGTGTGTACCTGGCTTTCGGCAATCCGTCGTACGAAGGCTGGGCAGGTCTCTTCTCCAACCAGTGGATGAAGATCCTGACGTTCCTCACCATCCTCTCGCTGCTGTATCACGCCTGGTTTGGCGTGCGCGACATCTGGATGGACTATGTGAAGCCGATGGCCGTGCGCCTCGTGCTGCAAGTTCTTACGATTCTGTGGCTCGTCGGTTGCGCGGGCTACGCTGCTCAGATTCTCTGGAGGGTGTAATAAATGGTCGCAGTCAAGACTGGATTGCCGCGTCGTCGGTTTGACGTGGTCATCGTCGGGGCGGGCGGCGCCGGGATGCGCGCATCCCTCCAGCTCGCGGAAGCCGGCCTGAACGTGGCCGTGCTGTCGAAGGTTTTCCCCACCCGCTCGCACACCGTGGCGGCGCAGGGTGGCATCGGTGCCTCGCTCGGCAACATGAGCGAGGACAACTGGCACTATCACTTCTACGACACCATCAAGGGCTCGGACTGGCTGGGCGACCAGGACGCCATCGAGTTCATGTGCCGGGAAGCGCCGAAGGTCGTGTACGAGCTCGAGCACTTCGGCATGCCGTTCGACCGTAATGCCGATGGCACGATCTACCAGCGTCCGTTCGGCGGCCACACGGCCAACTACGGCGAGAAGCCCGTGCAGCGTGCCTGCGCCGCGGCTGACCGTACCGGCCACGCGCTGCTGCACACGCTGTACCAGCGTAATGTGCGCGCAAAGACACATTTCTTCGTCGAATGGATGGCGCTGGACCTGATCCGCGACGAAGACGGTGATGTGCTGGGCGTGACCGCGCTGGAAATGGAGACCGGCGAGGTCTACATCCTCGAAGCCAAGACCACCCTGTTCGCCACCGGCGGCGCGGGCCGGATCTACGCGGCTTCCACCAACGCCTTCATCAACACGGGCGATGGCCTGGGCATGGCGGCACGTGCCGGCGTACCCCTGGAAGACATGGAGTTCTGGCAGTTCCACCCGACCGGCGTGGCCGGCGCGGGCGTGCTGATCACGGAAGGCGTGCGTGGCGAGGGCGGCATCCTGCGTAACAAGGATGGCGAGCGCTTCATGGAGCGCTATGCCCCGACGCTGAAGGATCTGGCGCCGCGTGACTTCGTGTCGCGCTCGATGGACCAGGAAATCAAGGAAGGCCGTGGCTGCGGCCCGAACGGCGACTACGTGCTGCTCGACCTGACCCACGTCGGTGCCGAGACCATCATGAAGCGCCTGCCGTCGATCCGAGAAATCGGCATGAAGTTCGCCAACGTCGACGCGATCAAGGAACCGATCCCCGTCGTGCCGACCATCCACTACCAGATGGGCGGTATCCCGACGAACTTCCACGGTCAGGTCGTGGTGCCGAAGAACGGCAACCCGAACGAGATCGTGAACGGCTTCTACGCGATCGGCGAATGCTCCTGCGTGTCGGTGCACGGCGCCAACCGCCTGGGCACGAACTCGCTGCTGGATCTGGTGGTGTTCGGCCGTGCGGCCGGCAACCACATCATCGCCAACGCGAACAAGCAGAAGGAACACAAGCCGCTGCCGGCTGACGCCGCGGACCGCGCCATGTCGCGCCTGGCCAAGCTGCAGGGCACGACCTCGGGCGAATACACCCAGGACGTGGCCAACGACATCCGCCGCAACATGCAGTCGCATGCCGGCGTGTTCCGTACGCAGAAGCTGATGGACGAAGGCGTCGAGCGCATCCTGGAAGTGGCGGAGCGTGCCAACAACATCCACCTGAAGGACAAGTCCAGGGTCTTCAACACCGCGCTGGTGGAAGCCCTGGAAGTGTCGAACCTGGTGGAAGTGGCCAAGGCGACGATGATCTCGGCCGCGGCCCGCAAGGAATCGCGTGGCGCCCACGCCCACAGCGACTTCCCGAACCGCGACGACAACAACTGGCTCAAGCACACGCTGTTCTACAGCGAAGGCAACCGCCTCGACTACAAGCCGGTGAAGATGGAGCCGCTGACAGTGGAATCGGTTCCGCCGAAGGCCCGTACCTTCTGAGCCCCGCATCGTAGAGACAACAGGACCCACAGAAATGAAGCGTATTTTCGAAGTCTACCGCTACGATCCGGACAAGGACGACGCGCCCCGCATGCAGACCTACGAGGTAGAACTCGACGGTCACGAGCGCATGCTGCTCGATGCGCTGGTCAAGCTGAAGAAGCTCGACGAGACCATCTCGTTCCGCCGTTCGTGCCGTGAAGGCGTGTGCGGTTCGGACGCGATGAACATCAACGGCAAGAACGGCCTGGCCTGCCTGACGAACATGCGCGAGCTGCCGGACCGCATCGTGCTGCGTCCGCTGCCCGGCCTGCCGGTGGTGCGCGACCTGATCGTCGACATGACGAACTTCTTCAAGCAGTACAACTCGATCAAGCCGTTCCTGATCAACGACGAGCCGCCGCCCGAGAAGGAGCGTCTGCAGTCGCCGCAGGAACGTGACGAGCTGGACGGCCTGTACGAGTGCATCTTGTGCGCGAGCTGCTCCACGTCCTGCCCGTCGTTCTGGTGGAACCCGGACAAGTTCGTCGGCCCGGCCGGCCTGCTGCAAGCCTACCGCTTCATCGCGGATAGCCGCGATCAGGCCACCGGCGAGCGTCTGGACAACCTGAACGACCCGTACCGCCTGTTCCGCTGCCACAGCATCATGAACTGCGTCGACGTGTGCCCGAAGGGTCTCAACCCGACGAAGGCCATCGGCAAGATCAAGGAACTGATGGTTCGCCGCGCGGTATAAACCAGCGGTATAAACTGCCTCCTGCCACCACGCGGGAGGCTGCAGTATCGCAGTCTGCAGTTGAAGTAAGCGGCGCGTCAGCCTGTTGAGGTATATCAGGTGACGCGCCGATCGCAAGAAGGCTGACCATGAGTCTTTCCACCACTTTCTCCCATCAGGCCGATCCGCATAAGCGCGCCCGGTTGCGCTGGCGTGCCCGCCGCGGCCTCCTGGAGAACGACATCATCGTCGAACGTTTCTTCAACCGTTACGAGGAGAGCCTGTCCGATGAGGACGTGGCATCGCTGGGCGAGCTGTTCGAGCTCAGCGACAACGAGTTGATGGACCTGCTGCTTGTCCGCAAGGAGCTGGACGGTGAGCTCGACACACCCCCGATGCACCGGGTCCTGGACCTGCTGCGTTCGGTCTGAGTTTGGTCAACACTATTATTCACAGCATTTGAAGGAACCGACATGACGCCGTCCGATGTGAAAGCCACGCTATCGTTTTCCGATGGTTCCCCCAGCGTTGAGCTGCCGATCTACAAGGGTACCGTTGGCCCCGACGTGATCGACATTCGCAAGCTGTACGGACAGACCGGCAAGTTCACCTATGACCCGGGGTTCATGTCGACTGCGTCGTGCAACTCCAAAATCACCTACATCGACGGTGACAAGGGCGAACTGCTGTACCGCGGCTATCCGATCGAGCAGCTGGCAGGCAAGTGCGATCACCTGGAAACCTGCTACCTGCTGCTGAAGGGCGAACTGCCCAACGCCAAGCAGAAGGAAGAGTTCGTCAACAGCGTGATGAACCACACGATGGTTCACGAGCAGCTGCAATTCTTCCTGCGCGGCTTCCGCCGCGATGCCCACCCGATGGCCGTGCTGACGGGTCTCGTGGGCGCGATGAGCGCGTTCTACCACGACGCGATGGACATCGATGATCCGCACCAGCGCGAGATCTCGGCCATCCGCCTGATCGCCAAGATGCCGACCCTCGTGGCCATGGCATACAAGTACAACATCGGCCAGCCGTACATCTACCCGCAGAACGACCTGTCCTACTCGGGCAACTTCCTGCGCATGATGTTTGGCACGCCGTGCGCCCCGTACACCGTGAACCCGGTGCTCGAGCGCGCGCTGGACCGCATCTTCATCCTGCACGCAGACCACGAGCAGAACGCCTCGACCTCGACGGTGCGCCTGGCTGGCTCGTCGGGCACGAACCCGTTCGCCGCCATCGCCGCTGGCGTGGCCTGCCTGTGGGGTCCGGCCCACGGCGGCGCCAACGAAGCTGCGCTGAAGATGCTGGAAGAGATTGGCAGCGTGGACAACATCAACGAGTTCATCAAGCAGGTCAAGGACAAGAACTCGGGCGTGCGCCTGATGGGCTTTGGCCACCGCGTGTACAAGAACTACGATCCGCGCGCCAAGCTGATGCGCGAAACCTGCCATGAAGTGCTGAACGAACTGGGCCTGCACAACGACCCGCTGTTCAAGCTCGCCATGGAACTGGAAAAGATCGCGCTGGAAGACGAGTACTTCGTGAGCCGCAAGCTGTACCCGAACGTGGACTTCTACTCGGGTATCGTGCAGCGCGCGCTGGGCATCCCGACCTCGCTGTTCACCTGCATCTTCGCCCTGGCACGTACGCCGGGCTGGATCTCGCAGTGGGAAGAGATGATCACGGACCCCGAGTACAAGATCGGCCGTCCGCGCCAGCTCTTCAACGGCAACGCCGCCCGCGAAGTGCCGGACATGGCCAAGCGCTGATCCCGCCGCGCGAGCGCAGGGTGGCCTAGTCGCCTTGCACTGCAGCAAACACAAACGCCCCGGCTTGCCGGGGCGTTTGTGTTTCCGGCGGCGTGGCGTTGTGCGGCGCCGCGCCAGGGTCATCTGCGCAGCTATGCACAACAGTTGTGAAAGGCCATTTTTGCGACGATTCCTGCCATGCGAAGGTTGCAACTGTCTACATTTGTTGTCTGATTTTCGGCAAAGTCGGGAACTATCGCCCCAACGGGTTGCAACTTCCCTCTATAATGCGGGCTGCTTTTGCCACCGGCAGCCGGGCCACCCTTCCGGCACGTCGCGAGGCAAGGCGGGGCAGGCGAAGCGCTTGCGCAATAGAGAACGCATCAACGTTGTCTTTCCGAACTTTTGGCGCCACGGGCTTCCGGGCGCTGACACATGCCGGGCCCCGCATCGCTTCACGTCTTCATCGCAGGCCCGTCTTCCGCTTCGGGTCGTCCCTCCGCCACCTCTGGCGGCTCTCCCCGCGGGTGTTGTTCGATTGCGCTGGTCATGCCGCCTCTGCCCGGAATGACCTAAACATAATCGAGGAGCTCCTGATGACGTTGTCCCGTCTCACGTCCACTGCCATGGCCGCCGTGATTGCCACCGCCGGCCTCACTGCCGCCAGCCTGGCCCACGCCGAAACCGTCAAGATCGCCATCGCCGGCCCCATGAGCGGCTCGGTCGCCCAGTACGGCGACATGGTCAAGGCCGGTGCCCTGACCGCCATCGAACAGATCAATGCCGCGGGCGGTGCCGGTGGCAACAAGCTCGAAGTGGTGCTGATGGACGACGCCTGCGAGCCGAAGCAGGCCGTGGCGGTTGCCAACAAGGTCGTGAGCCAGAACATCCGCTTCGTGATTGGCCACGTGTGCTCCGGCTCGACGATCCCGGCATCGGATATTTACGAGAACGAAGGCATCGTGATGGTCACGCCGTCGGCCACCGCGCCGCAGCTGACCGAGAACAAGAAGCGCAAGTTCATCTTCCGCACCATCGGCCGTGACGACCAGCAGGGTCCTGCCGCTGCCCAGTACATCATCGGCAAGGTCAAGCCGAAGAAGGTGGCTGTGCTGCACGACAAGCAGTCGTACGGCCAGGGCATCGCCTCGTCGGTGAAGAAGGACCTGGAAGCGGCCAAGATTCCCGTGGCCGTGTTCGAAGGCATCAACGCCGGCGATTCGGACTACTCCGCTGTCATCACGAAGCTGAAGTCGCAGGGCGTGGACTTCGTCTACTTCGGCGGCTATCACCCGGAAATGGGCCTGCTGCTGCGCCAGGCGCGCGAGCAGGGCGTGAAGGCCACGTTCATGGGCCCCGAAGGCGTGGGCAACAAGGACGTGACGGCCATCGCCGGCCCGTCGTCGGAAGGCATGCTGGTCACGCTGCCGGCCGACTTCTCGGCCGACCCGGCCAACGCCGCGCTGGTGAAGGCCTTCGCCGACAAGAAGCGCGACGCCAACGGCCCGTTCCAGATGCCCGCCTACGCCGCCGTGAAGATCATCGGCGACGCCATCGCCGGCGCCAAGAGCACGGACCCGGCCAAGGTGGCCGCGTACATGCACAAGAACGCGTTCACCACGCCGATCGGCAAGGTTGAGTACGACGAGAAGGGCGATCTGAAGTCGTTCAAGTTCGTCGTCTACACGTGGCACAAGGACGCCACGAAGACCGCCGCCAACTAAGTCCGGCGCCAGTCTGGCGAAACGCCTCGCTCCCGCATAGGGAGCGGGGCGTTTTGGTATCGGTTCGATGTCGGATAGTCGTCACATCATGATGGCCCGCGCGCCGCATCGGGCTCCCCGATCCACAAGGTCCCCCGCATGAACGAATTCCTTCCACAGTTCACCCAGCAGCTGGTCAACGGCCTGACACTGGGTGCGATCTATGCGCTGATCGCCATTGGCTACACCATGGTCTACGGCATCATCGGCATGATCAACTTTGCCCACGGCGAGATCTACATGATCGGCGCCTACGTGGGCCTCGTGACCCTGACCGCCATCGGCGCGCAGGCCGGCTACCCGCTGCCGCTGGTGCTGGGTGCTGCGCTGATCGTGTCCGTGGCCGTCACCGGCTGTTATGGCCTTGCCGTGGAGCGCGTGGCGTATCGCCCCTTGCGCGGCGGGCCGCGCCTTGTGCCGTTGATCTCGGCCATCGGCATGTCGATTTTTCTTCAGAACTACGTCCAGATCGGGCAAGGTGCACGCGACGTGTCCGTGCCGGTGCTGATCTCGGGTGCCATCGAATTCCAGATGGGCAGTGACTTCGTCGTGACCGTGCCGTATTCGCGCCTGCTGATCGTGGGCGTGACGCTGGTGCTGATGGTGGCGCTGACGCTGTTCATCGGCCACTCGCGCATGGGCCGCGCCTGCCGCGCCTGTGCGGAGGACATGCGCATGGCCAACCTGCTCGGCATCGACACGAACCGCGTGATCTCGTTCACCTTCGTGCTCGGCGCGATGCTGGCCGCCGTGGGCGGCGTGCTGATCGGGCTGACCATCGGCAAGCTCAATCCCTTCATCGGTTTCATTGCCGGCATCAAGGCCTTTACGGCCGCCGTGCTGGGCGGCATCGGCAGCATTCCGGGCGCGATGCTCGGCGGCGTGCTGCTGGGTCTGGCCGAAACCTTCGCCTCCGGCTACATGCCGGCCGAGTACAAGGATGTGGTGGCCTTCGGCCTGCTGGTCCTCGTGCTGCTGTTCCGTCCGACCGGCCTGCTTGGCAAGCCGGATGTGGAAAAGGTCTGAGGAGGGCGCCATGACACAAGCGATGTATCAAAAATCCGTCTCGCATTCCGTCGCGCAGACGATGAAAAACGCGGTGACGGCGGCCGTGATGACGGCCATCCTCACCATTCCCGTGCTGGGCCTGCAACTGAAGCTGGACGGCTACAAGGTGGTGCTGGAGCCACACTGGCGGCCGGTCTGGATCGCCGTGGCGGCCGTTTTCGTCTTTCAGCTGCTCAAGCCGCTGCTCACGCGGGCCCGTAGCGCCGTGAAGCTGCCCGCCGCGCCGGCGATGGGCGCGCAGCAGCAGCGCGTGGTGATCTGGGTGCTGCTGGCGGTGGGGCTGGTCTGGCCGTTCTTTGGCTCGCGCGGCGCGGTGGACGTGGCCACGCTTGCCCTGATCTACGTGATCCTGGGCCTGGGCCTGAACATCGTGGTGGGCTTCGCTGGCCTGCTCGACCTGGGCTACGTGGGCTTCTACGCGGTGGGCGGCTATACGTATGCGCTGCTCAACCAGTATTTCGGGTTCACGTTCTGGGAGTGCCTGCCGATTGCTGCGGGCATGTCGGCGCTGTTCGGCTTCGTGCTCGGCTTCCCCGTGCTGCGGCTGCGCGGCGACTACCTGGCCATCGTCACGCTCGGCTTCGGTGAAATCATCCGCCTGCTCTTGAACAATCTGACCAGCCTGACTGGCGGCCCGGACGGCGTCTCGGGCATTCCGAAGCCGACCGTGTTCGGCATCGAGATGGCGCGTAGCGCGAGCGTGGAAGGCACGCGCACGTTCCACGAAATGATCGGGCTCGACTACACCGGACAGCACATGGTGATCTTCCTGTACCTGCTGGCGCTGCTGCTGGTCGGTTTCACCCTGTTCGTGACGAGCCGCCTGATCCGCATGCCGATGGGCCGCGCCTGGGAGGCGCTGCGCGACGACGAGATCGCCTGCCGCTCGCTGGGCCTGAATCCCACGCGCATCAAGCTGTCGGCATTCACGCTGGGCGCCTCGTTCGCGGGGCTGGCCGGCGCGTTCTTCGCGGCGCGCCAGGGGCTGGTCAATCCGGAATCGTTCACGTTTATCGAATCGGCGTTGATCCTGGCCGTGGTGGTGCTGGGCGGCATGGGCTCGCAGCTGGGCGTGATCCTGGCAGCCATCCTGCTGACCGTGCTGCCCGAGGTGGCGCGCGATTTTGCCGAATACCGCATGCTGATTTTCGGCCTGGTGATGGTGCTGATGATGATGTGGCGTCCGCAGGGCTTGCTGCCCGCGAGCCGTCCCCACGTGGAGTTGCCGCAATGAGCGCGGAAATGCTGAAAGTATCCGGCCTGCAGATGCGCTTTGGCGGGCTGCTGGCCGTGGACGGCATCGATTTCGATGTGCGTCGCGACGAGGTCTTCGCCATCATCGGCCCGAACGGCGCCGGCAAGACCACGGTGTTCAACTGCGTGGGCGGCTTCTACAAGCCCACCGGCGGCGAAGTCACGCTGGACGGCCAGGCCATCGCCGGCCTGCCGAGCCACCAGGTGGCGCGGCGCGGGCTGGTGCGCACGTTTCAGAATATTCGCCTGTTCAAGTCGCTGACCGTGGTGGAGAACCTGCTCGTGGCGCAGCACCTGCAGGTCAAGGCCGGCCTGCTGCGCGGGCTGTTCGCCACGCCGGCCTACCGCCGCGCCGAGCGCGAGGCGCTGGAGCGCGCCGCCGTCTGGCTCGAACGCATGGGCCTGACCTCGGTGGCCAATCGCGAGGCGGGCACGCTGTCCTATGGACACCAGCGCCGGCTCGAGATCGCGCGCTGCATGATCACCAAGCCGCGCCTGCTGATGTTGGACGAACCGGCGGCGGGCCTGAATCCGCAGGAAAAGATCGAACTGCAACAATTGATCGACAAATTGCGCCACGAATTCAACATTTCGGTGCTGCTGATCGAGCATGACATGAGCCTCGTCATGGGCGTGTCCGACCGCATCCTCGTGATGGAGCACGGCAAGCCGATCGTCATCGGCAAGCCGGACGAAGTGCGCAACGACCCGCGCGTGATCAAGGCCTACCTGGGAGAGGACTGATGCTGAAGCTGGAACAGGTCCATACCCACTATGGCGCCGTGGAAGCGCTGAGCGGCGTATCGATCGAAGTGAACAAGGGCGAAATCGTCACGCTGATCGGTAGCAACGGCGCAGGCAAGACCACGCTGATGATGACCGTGTGCGGCTCGCCGCGCGCCTCGAGCGGCCGCGTGTCGTTCGAGGGGCAGGACATCACGCAGCGCAATACCCACGAGATCATGCGCATGGGCATGGCGATCTCGCCGGAGGGGCGGCGAGTGTTCCCGAGCCTGACCGTGCTGGAAAACCTGAAGATGGGCGCGTTCTTCGCCAGCCGGCACGACATCGAGGCCGGCATCGAGCACGTTTTCAAGCTTTTTCCGAGGCTGAACCAGCGCTCGGGCCAGCGTGCGGGCACGATGTCCGGCGGCGAACAGCAAATGCTGGCCATCGGCCGCGCCCTGATGAGCCGCCCCCGTCTGCTGCTGCTGGACGAGCCAACGCTGGGCCTCGCCCCGCTGATCATCGCCCAGATCTTCGACATCATCCGCACCATCCGTGATGAAGGCGTCACAGTGTTCCTGGTCGAGCAGAACGCCAACAAGGCCCTGCAGGTGGCCGACCGGGGCTACGTGCTGGAGACCGGGAAGGTGGTGCTGGCAGATACCGGGGAGAATTTGCTGGCGAATGACCGGATACGGGCGGCGTATTTGGGTGGGTGAGGGGGAGGGTAGGTGGCGGAGCCTTGGGTAAAAAAGCACCGCCACTCGCCTGCGATGGCTAACCGCAGGACCTTAACTACGCTTTGGATTCCGTGGCGTCTTGTTCCTAGCACTCTCCTTCGGAACTAAGGCCGTAGCCGCAAGCCAACGGATCGCCCCATTTATTGTGCTTGTAAAGTAAATATACAGAGTCGCCTCTATTCCAATACAAGGTGGCGGTTCCACTTGAGCGCAGTCGGAATTCGCCAAAACTGTTATCGCTGAATTTCACTACGCCCGTCGCGTAGCAGGGCGAATAGCGTTCCGTGGTAATAACGTAGCCTTCCACGGGATAGGCTTTCGAGAAGTATCGTTTTACCTGTGCCACCGTTGGTTGGAATATCTTGCAGCGCTCGGTCATGTCCACGTCGTCCGGCTCGGCATTTTGGCCGGTCTCGGTGATGATGACTTTCTTGACGGTTCTGGCGTCACTCGTTGCGGGTAGCGCAAGGAGGAGAGTCACCAAGATAACTGCTGTAGGAGCACTTACCATCTAGCGGCGCCTGAGGAGTCGGCTCAGAAACGAGCGTTTCTTTTCTTGCGTGGTTTTTCCAAGCGTCCTGAGGTACTCCTCCGACTCCCTGGCATCCTGATCGACATCTAGGTCAGAGAAAGAATCGAAGACGAAAACGATCGCCTCTCGCCATTCGGGACTGGCCTGCCAGTCGTCTAGGTAGCGGTCCTGCTGTCTTGAAGTCAGGGGTGTCCAGAATGGCCTCCACACCCGATCGAACCAAGGTTCGGAAATTCCTTGTTGAACGTGTGCCGCCAGTTCATCTGGCTTGATGTTAGGGAAGATGATCCAGGGCGGTTCTGGAGCGTCGGGATGGTGCGCTACTAGATTGGTGCCTAAGCCTTCCATCATCAGCATTCGGGTTCGTCGCTCAAACCATATGCACATGCGAACGGGTCATGCCATTTGTTGCGTTTGTAGAGCAGATCGACCGTATTGCCTCCTAACCAGAATAATGTGGCGGTCCCTCCTGAGTAGAGCCGGAATCTGCCTGAAGTGTTGTCGCTGAACGATACTTCACCCACTGCAAAGCATGGGGAATAACGCTCGTGCGTCAGAATGCGGCTCTCTATCGGATAGGCCTTGGAGAAATACCGTTTCACTTGGCTGACTGTTGGCTTGAAGGTCTTACAGTTTTCCGTGAGGCTGGCGTCGTCAGTGTGCGAGGTTAAACCCGTTTCCTTGATGACTACCTTTGTCACTGTTCTCTCTTGGGCCGTTACAGGTAACGCGTAAAGTGCGGCCATCATAGAGACACTGATCAGTCCGAGCTTTACCATTCTGCTGTGCTCGCCTCGGTTAAGTTCTTATATGAGACCTGAGGATGTCGATAAATCTCTCCGGTCGGAACTTTGAACGTTGCAACCAGTTCCGCGATGAGCCAGCGGAGAGACGCATTCTGCTGGGTTGTGACGTTCTCGTAGACCCTTGCGGTCTTGCTGTCGCTGGCTGGATCGATCGGCATGGATTTCCCCACGATTTCGATACCGATGGAGTCGTCGCTGGAAGGGTAGCGCTCGGGCCAAGGCTTCTTGTGTTCGTGTATCGATAGCTTTGTATATTGAAGTTGAATTGCAGTGGTCAGCTTCAATTCAGCAGGCGAGCATTTGTGCGTAACAATGCAGCGTGACTGTAGTTTTCCCACGTGTCTGGTGATTTTCTTCAGCGAAGCTGTTTGATATATCGTCCCGTCCTTGTCGATCAGGAAATGGGCGCCGAGCGCGCCTTTCGCTCGATAGCTGAATGTACTTTCAGTTGTAGAGCCATCTGTCTGGTGAACGATAATCCCATTTACCCTGTCCATCGGCCCCCGTTCAATGTTCGGGAAGATCTTGACCTTGACGCGTTCAGCGTCGACTCGACCATTCTTGTCGATAAAGAACATATGTGTTTCCCAGTCAGATTGATTTGTTTACCTTCACGTCATAACCCATGCTGACCGTCCCGGCGCTACCGCCCGACGCGTTCTGCACGACGTATTCCTGCTTCACTCGCGAGAATGAAAGGCTGACTTCTTCCCGGGGCGCGCGCATATTGATGTTGTGAGCCGGTTTCACCTGCGTGATCAGGACGTCCTCCATCGTGATCCTAAGAAACTCAAGCGGCTTGCCACCCGCCTTGCGCATCGTCAGCACTGCGCTGCCGATATGTTTCCCGGTCAGGCAGTACTGAATCAGATTGGGCGAGGCGCGGTCGACATAGTGTTCGAACGTCAGGTCCTCAACGGTCGCCTTGCCTGCGCCGCCGCCCCTTCCTGCGTGCGTGTTCGATGGCTGCTTCACCGACCATTCCCACGTCAGAACCTCAATCTCTTTCGAATGGCTGGCGTCCGTCGCTTCGCCCTCGATTCCTGTCAGCTTCAAGAAGATGTCCTGCGCCATCAGATGCTCCCGTCGTTGGTTGAGAAACAACTCAGGGAGCCTATCGATCGGCAAAGAAGTGATCTATAGAACTAGTTCGAAAGGCGCCGCCGCCCCGGACTTGCCGCCACCCACCCCTTTTCGCCAACCGCGAAATCCCCCTTTCGCCAATGACTACCGGGCGGTTGGCAGCGTCTGACCGCTTGGGCGGGCCCCCGCGTGGCATAATCGATTGCGATGTCAAGCAATCACCGGCCACGCCGGAGGCGCGGCACAATAGCGGCGCCGACCCGCGAAGGCATCCGGTAAATAACAATCCCCTGCAAACCACTGCGCGGGCCTGCGCCGTTCCTGCCCGGACGGACGGTTCGCCCCCCCTGCATCATGGCCAAGACGCTCTACGACAAACTCTGGGATGACCACACCGTCCACGTCGAGGAAGACGGCACGACGCTGCTCTACATCGATCGCCACCTGCTGCACGAAGTGACCAGCCCGCAGGCGTTCGAGGGGCTGAAGCTGGCGGAGCGTCCGGTGTGGCGCATCAGCGCGAACCTGGCCGTGTCCGACCACAACGTCCCGACCACGGACCGTACGGAAGGCATCACCGACCCCGTCTCGAAGCTCCAGGTCGATACGCTCGACGCCAACTGCGACGCCTTCGGCATCACCCAGTTCAAGATGAACGATCACCGCCAGGGCATCGTCCACGTGATCGGGCCGGAGCAGGGCGCCACGCTGCCGGGCATGACGGTGGTCTGCGGCGATTCGCACACCAGCACGCACGGCGCGTTCGGCGCGCTGGCGCACGGCATCGGTACGTCCGAGGTGGAGCACGTGCTGGCCACGCAGACGCTGCTGGGCAAGAAGGCCAAGAACATGCTGATCCGCGTGGAAGGCAAGCTGCCGCGCGGCTGCACCGCCAAGGACATCGTGCTGGCCATCATCGGCAAGATCGGCACGGCTGGCGGTACGGGCTACACCATGGAATTCGCCGGGTCCGCCATCCGCGACCTGACGATGGAAGGCCGCATGACCGTCTGCAACATGGCGATCGAAGCTGGCGCGCGCGCCGGCATGGTGGCCGTGGATGACGTGACGCTGGAATACGTGAAGGGTCGTCCGTACGCGCCGCAGGGCGTGGAATGGGACCAGGCCGTGGCCTATTGGCGCACGCTGCATTCGGACGCAGGCGCCCACTTCGACAAGGTGGTTGAACTGCGCGGCGAGGACATCCGTCCGCAGGTCACCTGGGGCACGTCGCCCGAGATGGTGGTCAGCATCGAGGACCGCGTACCCGATCCCGAGAAGGAAAAAGACCCGAACCGCCGCAACGCCATGGAGCGCGCGCTCGAGTACATGAACCTGCAGCCGAACGTGCCGATGGAGTCGATCCAGATCGACAAGGTGTTCATCGGCTCCTGCACCAACAGCCGCATCGAGGACATGCGCGCCGCCGCCTGGGTGGTGCAGAAGCTGGGCCGCAAGGTAGCCGGCAACGTGAAGCTGGCGATGGTGGTGCCGGGCTCGGGCCTGGTGAAGGCGCAAGCCGAGCGCGAAGGGCTGGACAAGGTCTTCAAGGCCGCCGGCTTCGAATGGCGCGAGCCGGGCTGCTCGATGTGCCTGGCGATGAACGCCGACCGGCTGGAGCCGGGCGAGCGCTGCGCTTCCACCTCGAACCGCAACTTCGAAGGCCGCCAGGGCGCCGGCGGCCGGACCCACCTGGTCAGCCCGGCGATGGCCGCCGCCGCTGCCATCGAGGGTCATTTCGTCGACATCCGAAAGCTGGGCTGAGGCGTTACGCAACGGCATCCGTACACGGCTAATCGAATAAGCAGAACATGAAAAAGATCGTGATCACGTTCCTGGCATGCCTGGGCATGCTGCAACTGGCTGGCTGCAACACGATGGCTGGCATCGGCAAGGACACGCAGGCCGCCGGGCGTTCCCTCGAGAACGCGGCGCGCAAGTAAGGACATACTCATGGACAAGTTCACCGTACACAGCGGCCTCGTGGCGCCGCTGGACCGCGAAAACGTCGACACCGACGCGATCATCCCGAAGCAGTTCCTGAAGTCGATCAAGCGCACGGGCTTCGGCCCGAACCTGTTCGACGAATGGCGCTACAAGGACGTCGGCCAGCCCGGCCAGGACAACAGCAAGCGCCCGCTGAACCCGGACTTCGTGCTGAACCAGCAGCGCTACCAGGGCGCGAGCATCCTGCTGGCACGCAACAACTTCGGCTGCGGCAGCTCGCGCGAGCACGCGCCGTGGGCGCTCACGCAATACGGCTTCCGCGCCGTCATCGCGCCGAGCTTCGCCGATATCTTCTTCAATAACTGCTACAAGAACGGCCTGCTGCCGGTGGCGCTGACCGACCTCCAGGTCGACCACCTGTTCAACGAGACCAACGCGTTCCCGGGCTACCAGCTGACCATCGACCTGGACAAGCAGGTGGTGCTCACGCCGGGCGGCAACAGCTACCCGTTCGACATCGCCCCGTTCCGCAAGTACTGCATGCTGAACGGCTTTGACGACGTGGCGCTGACGCTGCGCCACAAGGACAAGATCAAGGCGTACGAAGCCGAGCGCCTGACGAAGATGCCCTGGCTGGGCAATCGCCTGGTCGGCTGACCGCGCAAGACACACTCCAATACAGGAAGACAGATGAAGATTGCAGTCCTGCCGGGTGACGGCATTGGTCCCGAGATCGTTGCCGAAGCTGTCAAGGTGCTCAACGCCCTCGACGAGAAATTCGAACTGGAAACGGCGCCGGTCGGCGGCGCCGGCTACGAGGCCGAAGGCCATCCGCTGCCCGAGAACACGCTGAAGCTGGCCAAGGAGGCCGATGCCATCCTGTTCGGCGCCGTGGGCGACTGGAAGTACGACAGCCTGGAGCGCCCGCTGCGCCCGGAGCAGGCCATCCTGGGCCTGCGCAAGCACCTGCAGCTGTTCGCGAACTTCCGCCCGGCGATCTGCTACCCGGAGCTGACCGGCGCCTCGAGCCTGAAGCCCGAACTGGTGGCCGGCCTGGACATCCTGATCGTGCGTGAGCTGAACGGCGACATCTACTTCGGTCAGCCGCGCGGCATGCGCGAGGCCCCGGACGGCCTGTTCAAGGGCGCCCGCGAAGCCTTCGACACGATGCGCTACAGCGAGCCCGAGATCCGCCGCATCGCCCACGTGGCGTTCCAGGCCGCAGCCAAGCGTGGCAAGAAGCTGTGCAGCGTGGACAAGGCCAACGTGCTGGAGACGTTCCAGTTCTGGAAGGACATCGTGATCGATGTCAGCAAGGAATATCCGGACGTCGAGCTGTCGCACATGTACGTCGACAACGCGGCCATGCAGCTGGTCAAGGCGCCGAAGAGCTTCGATGTGATCGTTACCGGCAATATGTTCGGCGACATCCTGTCCGACGAGGCCGCGATGCTGACCGGTTCCATCGGCATGCTGCCGTCGGCGTCGCTCGATGCCAACAACAAGGGTCTGTACGAGCCGTCGCACGGCTCGGCGCCGGACATCGCCGGCAAGGGCGTGGCCAATCCGCTGGCCACCATCCTCTCCGCCGCGATGATGCTGCGCTACTCGCTGAACAAGGCCGACCAGGCCGACCGCATCGAGAACGCCGTCAAGAAGGTGCTGGCCCAGGGCTACCGCACCGGCGACATCCTCACGCCGGGCTGCAAGCAAGTCGGCACGCGGGAGATGGGCGAAGCCGTGCTGGCTGCGCTGTAATCGGCCGTTTTTTGCCAGTTCGTGCCAAAAACGGGGCCTTCGGGCCCCGTTGGCGCAAGAAAATCGTGTAGACTCCGCGAATGGTCCGAATTCCCCAGTTCCTCGCTACTGCCATCGCTGCCGTCATCACGGCCGGCGTGGGTTCGCGCGACCATACCGCGACGATTAAAACCATTACTACCAAAACGATCCCCTAAGATCGTTCGTCGTGCCTGCCCGTCTTCCCCGCGCAGCGTACGCCGGGCGAGGAAAATGGCGGGGAAGTACTCATCACATCCGAGGTAAGTCATGATTGTAGGTCTCGTCGGTTGGCGAGGAATGGTCGGCAGCGTCCTGATGCAACGCATGCAGGAAGAGCGCGATTTCGACCATATCGAGCCCGTTTTCTTCAGCACGTCCAACGCCGGCGGCAAGGCCCCGGCCATGGCGAAGAACGAAACCACGCTGAAAGATGCCAACGACATCGACGCACTGAAGCAGTGCGACGTGGTGCTCACCGCCCAGGGCGGCGACTACACCAGCGATGTCTTCCCGCGCCTGCGCGCGGCCGGCTGGAACGGCTACTGGATTGATGCGGCGTCTTCGCTGCGCATGAAGGACGACGCGATCATCGTGCTCGACCCCGTCAACAATGACGTGATCAAGGATGCACTTTCGAAGGGCGTCAAGAACTTCATCGGCGGCAACTGCACGGTCAGCTGCATGCTGATGGGCCTCGGCGGCCTGTTCGAGAACGACCTGATCGAGTGGATGACCTCCATGACCTACCAGGCGGCCTCGGGCGGCGGCGCGCAGCATATGCGCGAGCTGCTGACGCAGTTCGGCACCTTGAACGCCTCGGTCAAGCCGCTGCTGGACAACCCCGCCTCGGCCATCCTCGAGATCGACCGAACCATCCTGGCCACGCAGCACGGCCTGTCGGCGGACGAAACCAAGCAATTCGGCGTGCCGCTGGCCGGCAACCTGATTCCCTGGATCGACAAGGATCTGGGCAACGGCGTGTCGCGCGAAGAATGGAAGGGCGGCGCCGAGACCAACAAGATCCTGGGTCGCGGCGATGGCTTCCTGGGCGCGACCGGGGCCACCCCGATCGCCGTGGACGGCCTGTGCGTGCGGATTGGCGCCATGCGCTGCCACTCGCAGGCGCTGACCATCAAGCTGCGCAAGGATGTGCCGCTGGACGAGATCGAAGGCATGCTGGCCTCCCACAACCCGTGGGCCAAGGTGGTGCCGAACACGCGCGAAGCGAGCATGACCGACCTGACCCCGGCTGCCGTGACCGGCACGCTGAGCATTCCGGTGGGTCGCCTGCGCAAGATGCAGATGGGCGGCGAGTACCTCTCGGCCTTCACGGTGGGCGACCAACTGCTGTGGGGCGCCGCCGAGCCGCTGCGTCGTATGCTGCGCATTCTGATCGAGAAGTAAGCAGGTACTGAGTCTCCCCGGCATTCGTTGCGGGGAGGCAACAGAATCCGCCGCTTTCCTGCCAACGCCGCGCCCCAGCGCGGCGTTGTTACGTTCGGACCCCTATTTTTCCCAGGCTTGCGTCACAATACAGCCGGCATTCGCCTGGCCAAGGGGTCACCGTCGCGTCATTGCGGCGAAGGGGTGAGACAATCGGGCACGACGTTTTTTTCGTCCGCACCGGCCGTCCGCCCGCCTGCCAGGCATTTGGGTCGGGTTTATTTTTCGCTACTAGAAACATAAATGGAGCACGAGGTGAGTGTGAGCCTACATCGCCGGAAAGATGCGCCTACTGTCCGTCAGCGCTGGTCAACGCTGGCCGTCACGGCTCTCGGTTTGCTGCTGATGCAGCCCGCCGCGTACGCCGCGGGGTTCGGACAATTACGGGTACAGTCCAATCTGGGGCAACCGCTCCAGGCTGAAATCGATATCAGCGGCGTTTCGGCCGAGGAAGCGGACAGTCTCAACGTCAAGCTTGCCTCGCCGGCCGCCTATGCCAGGGCAGGGCTGACGTACCTGCCGGCCGTGTCCGGCGTGCGACTCCAGGTGGAGCAGCGCCCCAACGGCACCTATGTGGCAACCGTCCGTTCCAACCAGCCGATCAGCGAGCCGTTCGTCGACATCCTCGTCGACATGAGCTGGTCGAGCGGCAAGGTGACGCGCGCCTACACGTTCCTGCTCGATCCAGCGGGCGCGAAGTCCAACCAGAGCTTCGCCCCGACCACGGTGGTGCAGGCGGCTACGCCCGATGCGTCCCCGGCCGAGGCCCCCGCGCAGGCGGCCAAGCCCGCCGCGCCGGTGCCGGCCGCCGCGTCGTCGGAGGC
>NZ_JBFTJC010000016.1:0-158813 GCF_056395225.1 Cupriavidus sp. 10L45 | reverse complement strand
GATTATGAAGAACAACCTGCGTTTCGTCAACAGGTCAGCGAAGTTTTTTTCGCTGCGGTCAGCGCTGGAAAACTCCTCAGCCCGACCACCCATCAACCCCGCAACCCTTGTCGCTGCTGCGTTTGCAGCGCGGTTTGTGTTGCGAGGGGACGAATAGTAGGCGACTGATGGCAGGCTGGCAAGCGATTTCGCAAAATAATTCTCAAGTTCATCTCAGGTGCCGTTTAGAGCACAAAACGAGGAAACCATGACCATCCGTATCGTGAGATTAGGATCGCCGCGCGCCGAGGATGAGGGGCTGCGCATGGGCACGGTGCGACGGCCGCCGCGCGGGGTGCCAAAGGCTGAGTTCGCCTGCCGTGACTATTACGATGTCTGGTACCCGGCGCTTGCACCATCCACGGACCTCGTCGCGCAGGCCCAGGCCGCCACGGACGGCAAGGCGTGGCGTGCCTTCGAGAAGAAGTACCGTGCCGAGATGGCCGAGCCCGATGCCAGCCGCACGCTAGATCTCCTTGCAGCCTTGTCCCATCAGACGAACTTCTCGCTCGGTTGCTATTGCGAGGACGAATCTCACTGTCACCGCAGCATCCTGCGCGACCTGCTGGCCAAGCGCGGCGCCGACCTGGCGTAATCCGCACGATATGATGCGAAGCTTCGCCGCCTCCTTATTAGTAAGCAGGCAAGGCGAAGCTTCTCACTGGCCTCTCATACGTCGATGGCACTGAACCTCGTCTGGCTTGGATTCTTCCTGATTTCCTTCCTGGCCGCCTGCGTGCGGCTGGCTCACGGCGACACGGCGGTCTTCCCGGCCATGCTCGCCAGCCTGTTTGACAACGCGCGCACCGCTTTCGAGATTTCTCTTGGGCTGGCCGGCGTCATGTGCCTCTGGATTGGCATCATGCGGATTGGCGAGCGGGCCGGCGTGGTCGATCTCTTCGCCCGGGCCATGAACCCATTGCTGCGTCACTTCTTCCCCGGCGTGCCGCAGGGCCACCCGGCACAGGGCGCGATGATGATGAATGTGTCCGCCAATCTGCTCGGCCTGGACAACGCCGCCACCCCGCTCGGGCTCAACGCCATGCGGGAGCTGCAGACGCTGAATCCCAAGCCGGACACCGCCAGCAACGCCCAGATCATGTTCATCGTCCTGAACACGGCCGGGCTGACGTTGATTCCCACGTCGGTCATCGCCATCCGCCAGGCGATGGCCGTCAAGCAGGGGCTCACCGGCTTCAATGCGGCCGATATTTTCCTGCCGACGCTGCTCGCCACCGGCGTCTCCTGCCTGGCCGGGCTGCTGGCCGTGGCCTGGGTGCAGCGACTGAACCTGCTCAAACCCGCCGTGCTGGCCGCGTTCGCGATCACGGCGGCGGCTGTCGGGGGGCTGTTCGTCTGGCTGCGGCAGGCGCCGCCGGATCAGGTGAGCCAGTTGGCCGCGCTCGCCGGCAGCGCGTTCATCCTGTCGCTGATCACCCTGTTCCTGGTTTGCGGCGCGGTGCGGCGGGTCAATGTCTACGACGCCTTTATCGATGGCGCCAAGGAAGGCTTCGGCGTCGCGGTGCAGATCATTCCTTATCTAGTGGCGATCCTCGTGGCGATCGGACTGTTCCGCGCCTCGGGGTGCATGGACGTGCTCATGCAGGGCCTGTCGGCCGGATTCGCGTGGCTGGGACTCAATACCGACTTCGTTCCCGCGCTGCCAGTCGGCCTGATGAAGATCCTGTCCGGCGCCGGCGCGCGCGGGCTGATGGTCGATGTGATGAGCACTTACGGCGTCGACTCCTTCCAGGGCCGACTCGCGGCGATCATCCAGGGTTCGACCGAGACCACTTTCTATGTGATGGCCGTCTATTTCGGTAGCGTCAATGTGCGCAATACCCGTCACGCATTGGGCTGTGCGCTGTTCGCCGATGTGGTCGGCATGACCGCCGCCGTGTGGATCGCCTACCTCTTTCGATAGCGCTGTTGTCCCAATGCAACGTGATTGTGCGCTTTTGAAGTCATTCTCGAACGCGGGACTTGGTGCGTCGCAACAACCTGTGTATAGTGAAGTCTGTCTCCTCCACCACCTCGGTGGATTCCAACCCGCGCATCACTTGCGCGGGTTTTTTTTGCCCAAAATCTGTGGAATCCTCAGATCGATAGGCGGTTTTTGATCGGTCTACATCACGAATGTGACATCTGCACCGGTCAGCGTCACTTTTCCCCGTCGTGGTGCAAGCGCGCACAGTTGCCGCGCAAATCGCAGAAAACCCACACCTTTGTTGCGATGCACCAATCAGCATCGTAGAGTGGCATCAGCAATAACCCTGACACCCCGCCGCTCTCCTAATTTGCCTGCGATGCCTACCGCTGCGCGCCTTCTCCGATACTGGCCCGATACCGCCTACCTGCGGCGTGGCATCGTCTACGCCTTGTCTTTCCTGGCGCTGGCCGGTACCGGCTGGCTGACTGGCGAACACGGTTATCTCTGGTCGGCAACGGCATCGATCTGGACCTGCCTGGCTGATCGCCAAGGCACGGCGGCCGCCCGCATGCGTGCGCTGGGCACCGTGGGCATCGGCGGTGCGCTGGCCAGCGCACTGGGCGCGAGCCTTTCGGGGTCGCCGCTGCTGGCACTGCTCGTGGTGCTAGCCGCAGGGCTGGTGGCCGGTTTGGTCGAGCTACGCGGCCCCGCAGCCGCTTTGTGCTTCAAGCTGCTCTACGTGGTGCTCATCGCCGCCTGCCTGCAGCCGGCCGGAGGTTTGCCGATCGCCACCTACGCGTGGACGAGCAGCGTCGACTACCTGCTAGGCGGCGTCTTTGCCTGCCTGGTTTGCCTGCTGTTGATTCCCTCCCAGCGCGACACCCGGCCGCGGACGGAGGTAGTCGCCGTCTACGACGCCCTGCTGCGCTTTGCCGATTTCCTGGCGACTACCGCGCCCGCCCACGACAGCACGCCACATAAGCAGGAAATCCGCCTTCGTATCGAAGCGGCGCGCGCCGCCGTGACCGCCCGGCGTGGCCTGCGAGACCCGCTGGGATTGCTCCACTACGCCTACGCCGTGGCGGTGGCCGACGCCATCTTCGCCCTGCTGATCGTCGCTGGCGAACTGCGCGAGCGCGCCGGCGACACCCACGGCCTGCCGCTGGCCTATGCCGCGCGCTGCCTCGCCGATACGCAGGAGCAGGTTCGCCAGGCCCTCGCCCGTCATGCCCCGGACCTGCCGGCACTGAGCGCGATGCTGACCCGCGACCTGCGTGGCCTCGTGGCGCAGCGCCCCAATGCCTCCGCGCCGCCCCCTTACCAATCCGCCCTGGCCGCGCTGGCCCAGCACCCCGGTTTCGATCGATGGCGCGAGCGCTTCGTCTGGCCGAATACCGGCGTCACGGCCATGCTCGACCGCCTGGCGCATACGCTGGCCGACCTCGCCGCGCGCGATGCCCGGGTGTCGCGCCACGCGCTCCGGCTGGCGCTGGCGGGCGGGCTGAGCCTGTTGCCGTCGCAGGTCTGGCAGGTCCATCACAGCTACTGGGTGGCCGTCACCGTGATCATGGTGCTGAGCCCGCGCCTGCAAACCACCCGGCAGATCTCGTTTCTGCGCTTTGCCGGTTCGCTGGGCGGTGCGCTGCTGGCCTGCGGCATCAGCCTGATGCACCCCACGCCGACGCTGGCGCTCGGCATCAGCGCGGTATTCCTCGCCGCCGCCTATGCGACGCGGCTGGCCGGCAATGCCGGCGCGTTCGCGTTCTGCCTGACGCCAGCGGTCATCCTGTTCTCCTGGCTCGGCGAGCCCGCCGCCAGCAGCAGCCACGTGGCGGCATTGCGCGGCGCCGATACGGCCATCGGCTGCCTGATCGCGCTGGCCAGCTATGTGGTGCTGGCGCCACGTGCGGAGTTGTCGCGCGCGTTCCGCCACAGCCTGGATGCGCTCGCGGTCAACGCGGTCTACCTCCGCGCCTCGATCAGCGCGGCGCGCGCGCTGTCGGCGGCGCCAGCCCGGCTCGAGGCGCTGCGCGTGGCTGCCGGCCGCGCCTCCACCCGTGCCGAGGACACGCTCGCCCAATGTGCGGCCGAACTGGATCCGGCGCTGGCGGTCACTCATCGCACCCTGCATGCCACAGCGCGGCGAATGGCCGCACTGGCAGGGCTGCTGCGTGCCGGCACCGAATCGGGGGAGATCTACACGAAGCCCGTGCCGGCCGTGCAGGCACTGCTTGGCGATCTGGAGGCCCGACTGGCCGAGGTGGCCGTCCGACCGGGTCACACCGGCGTGACGGCAGCGGTGGCGCCGGCCCGGCTGGCACCGCTAACGCCCGCCGATCCGCCCTTTGACCGATTTCTGGCGGAACAGGCTGGCTACGCGGACAACCATATCGATGCCGCGCATCACACGGTCGCCAGGCTGCGCACCCTGGTGGCGGAACAGGCGCTGGCGACGCGCTCGCGCTTGCGCGGGGTCAAGGCGGGATGAGATAGCCCGGCATTTCGGCGTTCGGGCAGGCGCTCGCAACTATCCTAGAATGATTGGATATCCGCCGTTTCCCCGTTCCCGACAAGTACGAGGTGCGCCATGGCTCAAATCTCCTTCCCGACCAGCGTTCCGTCTTACTGCGCCGCCAGTCTGACGCTATCGTGCCCCGCTACGGTCAATGGCAATTCATCGCAGTATTCCGTGACCGCCGAGGCGCTCGAGAACCATTGTGGCGCCCAGTCGCCGCGCGAAGACGACCTGCGCGCCGCGTTCACGAGTCACCGCCAGCGCATTGAGCATCTGGCGGAAACCCTGTTCGAGCTGACCAAGGCGCGCGAGATCGTCCTGCGCAGCGGGCATTTCCGCTTCGCGGACTGATCGATCAGCCTTCGGCCGCCTGCCCGCGTACCAGCAGCACCGGCATCGTCGCCTGACGGATCACCGCCTCGGCCACGCTGCCGAGCACGATACGCCGCACGCCGCGCCGGCCGTGGGTGCCGATGACCAGCAGGTCCCCGCCCCACTGGCGCGCGGCTTCATTGATCGATCCGGCGATGTCGCCGGCCACGGCAGGCTCCGTCACCAGTTTCGTCTCGAACGTCGCACCGGCGTCGCCCAGCACCTTGCCGGCCGCCTCCAGCGCGCGTTTGCCGCTGTCCGCGAAGGCGCGCTCGATCTGCGTGGGGTCGTAGTAGCCCGCGTCGAACAGCATCACGCCGTTGTCCACCACATAGAGCGCCAGGATCGTCGAGCCGCCGCCGGCCACCCGCAGGGCCTCGCGCAGGGCCAGGTCGGACGTGCTGCTGCCATCCACCGCCACCACGATCCGGTTGTAAGCCGTGCTAGTCATTGCCTTGTCCTCCGATAGAAGAGAGAAGCGCCGCAGCCGTGCCGCGACCGCTACATCCGATACTACACGTGGCGCCAAACCCACGTGATGAGCCGATTCTGAAAATGGGATAGGCGGATCACCCATCACGCGCACCCATCCATACGCCATTAAATTGACCGACCGGTCGGTTTATATATATAGTGAGCAGACCCGCCGCCGCCGTCCAGCCTCGACAAGAACAACCACCGCGCGGCCACCCATCAGAAGGAGACGTTATGTACACGCAGAGTCTCGACCTGCCCGGCCAGCCTGCCCAGCCCACGGTCACGCCGCTCAGCGGGCCGCAGGATGCCGGCCTCGCCGCGCGCCAGGCCGCGTTCGACGCGCGCATGGCGGAAGACGGCAAGATAGAGCCGATGGACTGGATGCCCGACGCCTACCGCAAGACCCTGGTGCGCCAGATCTCGCAGCACGCGCATTCGGAGATCGTCGGCATGCTGCCGGAGGGCAACTGGATCAGCCGCGCGCCGTCGCTCAAGCGCAAGGCCATCCTGCTGGCCAAGGTGCAGGACGAAGGCGGCCACGGCCTCTATCTATATAGCGCGGCCGAAACGCTCAATGCCTCGCGCGATGATCTGGTCGATGCCCTGCACACCGGCCGCGCCAAGTATTCGTCGATCTTCAACTACCCGACGCTGACCTGGGCGGACGTCGGCGTGATCGGCTGGCTGGTCGATGGCGCGGCGATCATGAACCAGATTCCGCTGTGCCGCTGCTCGTACGGCCCGTACGCGCGCGCGATGATCCGCATCTGCAAGGAGGAGTCGTTCCACCAGCGCCAGGGTTTCGACGCCCTGCTGGCCATGATGCGCGGCACCGATGCCCAGCGCGAGATGGTCCAGGACGCGGTGAACCGCTGGTGGTTCCCGGTGCTGATGATGTTCGGCCCGCCGGACGCCGCCTCCACCAACAGCGGCCAGACCATGGCCTGGGGCATCAAGCGGATCTCGAACGACGACCTGCGCCAGAAATTTGTCGATGCCACCGTCGAGCAGGCCAAGGTGCTGGGCGTGACGCTGCCCGACCCCGGCCTGAAATGGAATGCCGAGCGCGGCCACCACGACTACAGCCCACTCGACTGGGACGAATTCTGGCGCGTGATCAATGGCGACGGCCCTTGCAACAAGGAGCGGCTGGCCACGCGCGTGAAGGCGCACGAAGACGGCGCCTGGGTGCGCGAGGCCGCGCTGGCCCACGCCCGCCGCCGCGCCGAACGACCGCAGCGCGAAGCCGCCTGACCGCCGCCCAAGGAGACAGACATGGCGCAATCGACACCTGAGACGCACCCGAGCAAGAAGGAATGGCCGCTGTGGGAAGTGTTCGTCCGCAGCAAGCAGGGACTGGAGCACAAGCATTGCGGCAGCCTCCACGCCGCAGACGCCGAGCAGGCGCTGCACATGGCTCGCGATGTCTACACGCGCCGGCAGGAAGGCGTGTCGATCTGGGTGGTGCCCTCGTCCGCCATCACGGCCAGCGCGCCGGCGGAGAAGGCCGAGCTGTTCGATCCGGCCGCCGACAAGATCTACCGGCACCCGACGTTCTACCAGCTCCCCGACGAAGTCAACCATATGTAAGGCCGGCACCATGACGCAGACCCTCGTCGCCGACGATCGCGCCCTCAACAGCTCCCACGACCTCGCCCGCACCGCGCCGCTGCAGTACGTGCTGCGGCTGGCCGACAACGCGCTGATCCTGGGCCAGCGCAACGCCGAATGGTGCGGCCATGGCCCGGCGCTGGAAGAAGACATCGCGCTGGCCAACATCAGCCTGGACCTGATCGGCCAGGCGCGGCTGCTGTACGCCCATGCCGGCGAACTCGAAGGCCGGCTCACCGGCCGCGCGCGCCAGGAGGACGAGTACGCGTACTGGCGCGAGGAACGCGAGTTCCGCAACTGGACGCTGCTGGAGCTGCCGCACACCGGCCCGCTGGCCGGCACGGCCCGGACCGAGCGCGACTACGCGGTCACCATCATGAGAAATTTCCTATACGGGGCGCTGATGGCCGCACTCTGGCCCGCGCTGGAGACCAGCCAGGACGCGGGGCTGGCCGCCATCGCCGCCAAATCGGCCAAGGAGGCGCGCTACCACCTGCAGCATGCGGCGGGATGGGTGGTGCGGCTGGGCGACGGTACCGATGCGTCCCACGTCCGCATGCAGCGCGCGCTGGACCACCTGCTGCCCTATATGAACGAGTGCTTCGCGCCCGATCCAGTCGAGCAGGCCGCCGCCGACCAGGGCGTGGCCGTGCCGACGGCAAGCCTGCGCGACGCCTGGGAGGCCATCGTCCACGCCACCCTGGAGGACGCCACGCTGCGCCTGCCGGCGCCCTCGGCGTTCGTCTCCACGGGCAAGCTCGGCGTGCATTCGGAACACATGAGCTACCTGCTGGCCGAAATGCAGGGGCTGGCACGCGCCCACCCCGGCGCGCAGTGGTAGGCGGGGGTCCGGTCATGCGGATGGCGTCGACTGTCACCTCCCCCTTCGCACCGGCCTTCCCCGTCGCCACCGCGACCGGCCCGCGCTCGGCCGACGAACGCCTCGCCGCCGCGTGGGCCGCGCTGGAGGCCGTGCCGGACCCCGAAATCCCGGTCGTGTCGATCCGCGATCTCGGCATTTTGCGAGACGTACGGCTGGCCGACGATGGCGCGACGCTCGAGGCGGTTATCACGCCGACCTACTCCGGCTGCCCGGCCATGTCCCAGATCGAGGAAGACGTGGGCCGCGCGCTCGAAGCCGCCGGACTGGCGCCGTGGCGTGTGCGCACGGTGCTGGCGCCGGCTTGGACCACTGACTGGATCACCGAGGCCGGCCGCGCCAGCCTGCGCGCGTACGGCATCGCCCCGCCGGGGCGTTGCGGATCGCAAGACAGCGAGATCGGCGCGAGCGCGACGGTCAGGCCGCTGCGCTTTGTCCCACGCGCCCTACCCCACGCAACCCCGGCCATCGCCTGCCCCCATTGCGGCAGCACGCATACCGAGGAGCTATCGCGCTTTGCCTCCACGGCGTGCAAGGCACTCCATCGTTGCCTGGACTGCCGCGAGCCGTTCGACTACTTCAAGCCGTATTAAGTCCAGAAAGCCAGAGGCAGACACGCGATGACCCCACAGTTCCACCCGCTGCGCGTGGCGCAGGTACGCCCGGAAACGTCCGACACTGTGTCGATCGCCTTCGAGGTGCCCGAGCCGCTGCGCGACGCCTATCGCTTCACGCAGGGCCAGTTCCTCACGCTGAAGGCTCCCGTCGACGGCAAGGACGTGCGTCGCTCCTATTCGATCTGTTGCGGGGTGCAGGACTACGACGAGCGCGGCGAACTGCGCGTGGCCGTGAAGCTGGTGGACGACGGCGTGTTCTCCACCTGGCTGCACGACACCGTGGCGCCCGGGCAGGTCTTCGAGGTGATGACGCCCGATGGCCGCTTCCACGTGCCGCTGGACACCGCCGCCGCGCGCCACTACGTGGCCTTTGCCGCCGGCAGCGGCATCACGCCGGTGCTGTCGCTGATCCGTACCACGCTGGCGCGCGAGCCGCGCAGCCGCTTCACGCTGGTCTACGGCAACCGCAGCGTGGACAGCATCATCTTCTCCGAGGCGCTGGAGGATCTGAAGAACCAGTATCTGTCCCGTTTCACGCTCTACCACGTGCTGTCCCGCCAGCCACAGGAGGTGGATCTTCTGCACGGCCGGCTCGACCGCGCCCGGGTGGCCGCCTTCCTGGAAACGCTGATTCCCGTCGACGATATCGACGCCGCCTTTGTCTGCGGCCCGGCCTCGATGATCGACGAAGTGGAGGCGGCGCTGAAGGAAGCGGGCCTGGATCCGCACCAGATCCACGCCGAACGCTTTGGCGTGCCGCTAGCGTCCGCGCCTCGTAAAACGTCGACGGAACACCACGCGAGCCACGCCGGCACCGCCGAACTGGTGGTCGTGCTGGACGGCAAGCAGCACAAGATGCGCCTGCCGCTGGAGGACGCCAATGTGCTGGACACCGCGCTGGCAGCCGGTCTGGACCTGCCCTACGCCTGCAAGGGCGGGGTCTGCTGCACCTGCCGCGCCAAGGTGCTCGAAGGCAAGGTCGAGATGGAGAAGAACTACACGCTGGAGCCGTGGGAGATGGAAAAAGGGTTCGTGCTCACCTGCCAGGCGCGCGCGCTCACGCCCCGGGTGGTGGTCAGCTACGACGAACGCTAGTTGTTGCTGGTGGCACGACTGTCGCCGTGATTACAATGGCGGGACACGCTCCATGCGTCGCATCGTCCGCCACAGGGCCGTTCGCCAACGGCGGGACCGATGGCGGCCGGGGTTCCGCCGGGACACGTCGCACCCTATACAATCACGGTCATGCAATATATCCATGTCGTCAACGGCGATGTTGCGGGCAACACGCTGCGCCAGGCCCTGGCCCAGGCGGCCCGTCCCGATCCGGTGGTCGTCCTGCGCGACGACCTGGCCGTCGGCCCCATCGCGGATGTGGACAGCACCGGCCTGATCCGCTCCGGCTTCTGGCAGCGGGTGGCGCCCCATACCGATATCGACTTTGCGGCCGAGATGCGCCAGGCGCTGGACCAGCTCCAGGCGCTACGCCGCGACGACCTGGAGGTCGCCATCTGGCACGGCCAGAGCGCCTCCGACCAGCTCATGCTGCGCCGGGTGGTCTTCCACCTGTACCAGGCGCCCCAGCGGATCAATGAAGTGTCGATGGACCTGCGCGAACTGGAGGTACCCGCCCAGGGCAACCTCGCCGCCATCGGCATGTACCCGGCCGCGCGGCTGGCGCGGCGGTTCTCGACCATCGCGCCGGTCTCGGTGCTGCGGCTGGGCCGGCTGGGCTACGAGTGGCAGCAGAACGTGAAGGAGAACGCCGACGTGCGGCTCTGGAAGGGCAATACGCTCGTGCCGGCCGCCTACCATAACGTCGACGACGTGATCCTGGAGCGCGCGCCCGAGGACTGGAAGCCGGCCGCCGAGGTGGTCGCCAGCGTCATGGGCGCCATCGAAGGCCTGCTGGCGAGCGACTGGTTCGTGTTCTGGCGCTGCCGGGAGCTCATCAGCACCGGGCAGCTCATGCTGCGCGGCAACGCCGATTCGCTCCAGACCTGCGAACTGCGCCGCACCCCCCTCAGCGCGAGCGCGGAATAAGCGGCCCATGGCAAGAACCAAGGCGCCCGATTTCGAGGCACAACGCGAGCAGATCCTGGACCTGGCCGCCGCCGCCTTCGCGGCCAGCAGCTACCCGAGCACGTCGATGGCCGACCTCGCGGCGGCCTGCGGCACGTCCAAGGCGCGGCTCTATCACTATTACGAGAGCAAGGAAGCGATCCTGTTCGACCTGCTGGACCGCTACACGCGCCAGCTGATGCTGATCGTCACCCAGGTGGAAGCCGAGAGCGAGCGTCAGGGCCGTACCGACGCCGAGAGTTTCGGCGATCTGCTACGCGCCTTCCTCGCCGAATACGAAACGTCTCAAACTCGGCACATCGCGCTGATCAACGACGTCAAGTTCCTGGCCGACGAACAGCGCGACCTGATCCTGAAGCGCGAGCGCGACGTGGTGGCGGCCTTCTCCCGCAAGCTGCGGCTGGCCTACCCGGCGCGCGTCACGCGCGAGAACCAGACCGCGCTGGCGATGACCGTGTTCGGCATGATCAACTGGACCTTCACCTGGCTCAAGCCGGGCGGCAAGCTGTCTTACGGCCAGTTCGCCGAGATGGTCGTGGACCTGCTCGACAACGGCCTGGCCAATGGGCTGGCCGACGGGCTGGCACGCAGCGCGCCGGCCCAGCCCTGAATCAGGACCACTCCGCGTCTTCCTGCTTCTGCCGCTGTTCGCGGTCCTGGCGGAACATTTCCTCAAGTTCGTCGCGCGCCTGCCGCGCCAGCGATACCAGCTTGGTCTGGTCGCGGTAGTGCGGGTAGAAACGGTCGATCGCCTGGATATTGTGACGCCGGAAGCGCAAGGCCACGCTGCGCGCGTCGGCCGGATCGATGCCCAGCCCCTCCAGCACGCGGCGGCCCATCATCAGCGAACCCTCGAACATCTCCCGCTCGAAGATCTCCACGCCGCGGTCCTTGAGCTGGTACACGTGCGAGACGTGGCGCGCCCGTGCGTAGATCTTCAGGTGCGGGAAGCGCGCTCGCACGCGGTCGATCAGCGCCAGGCTGTCTTCCATGCCCTCGATGGCCACCACGAGGATCTGGGCCGTGCCGGCGCCGGCCGCCTCGAGCAGGTCCACGCGGGTGGCGTCGCCATAGAACACCTTGAAGCCGAAGCCCTTGAGGAACTCGATCTGGTCCGGGTCGTGGTCGAGAATCGTCGCCGTAATGCCCTGCGAGTACAGCAGGCGGCCGACGATCTGGCCGAAGCGCCCGAAGCCGGCAATCAGCACCGGGTTGTGCTGCGGCGGGATCGCGTCGTCCTTACGGCGCGACAGCGCATGCAGGCGCGGCGCGATCAGGCGGTCGAAGACCAGCAGCAGCAACGGCGTGGCCACCATCGACAAGGCCACGACCAGCACCAGCAGCGCCTCCATATGCGGCGGCAGCAGGCCCGCGTGGGCGGCCACGCCGAACACCACGAAGGCGAACTCGCCGCCTTGCGAGATCAGCAGCCCGAACAGCAGCCACTGGCCGCGCGAGATGCCGAAACGGCGCGCCAGCAGCGCCAGAATCAGCGTCTTGACCGCGACGAAGCCCAGCACGAGGCCCAGCACCTGCCCCGGGGACTCGCTGAGCACGCCGAAGTCGATCGACATGCCCACTGCCATGAAGAACAGCCCCAGCAGCAGGCCCTTGAACGGCTCGATATCGGCCTCGAGCGCATGGCGGTACTCCGAATCCGCCAGCAGCACGCCGGCCACAAAGGTACCGAGCGCCATGGAAACGCCCACCGCATCCATCATCAGCGCGATGCCAACCACCAGCAGCAGCGCGAACGCAGTGAACATCTCGCGCATGTCCGTGCGGGCGATGAAGCGCAGCACCGGGCGCACCAGGTAGCGGCCCACCACCACCAGCAGCGCCATCACGGCCACCGCCTTGCCGGCGGTCTGCCAGGCTGGCGGGCCATGCGGTACCGCGCCGACGGCATCGGCGGCCAGCAGCGGCAGCAAGGCGATCATCGGGATCGCGGCGATATCCTGGAATAGCAGAATGCCGAAGCTGGCCGCGCCAGCCGGGGTGCCCATCAGGTTCCGCTCGGCCAGCGTGGCGAACGCGATGGCCGTGGAAGACAGCGCCAGGCCAAGCCCCGCCACCAGCGCCACCTGCCACGGCGCGCCCAGCAGCGCGGCCAGGATACCCAGCACCACGGCACAGACCGCGAGCTGCGTCGTCCCGTAGCCGAAAATCGATTTCTTGAGGTTCTTGAGCTTGCGCGGCTCCAGTTCCAGGCCGATGACGAACATCATCATCACGACGCCGAACTCCGAGAAATGGAGGATCGACTCGACATTGGTGACCAGCCGCAGCGCGAACGGGCCGATGGCCGCGCCGGCGATCAGGTAGCCGAGCACCGCGCCGAGGCCAAGCCGCCGCGCCAGTGGCACCGCCACCACGGCCGCCACCAGGAACACCAGCAGCGCAATCAGGAAGTCATGCTGGTTCATGGCGCGTCCTCCGGCTCCTCGGACGGCACTTCATCGGCCGAGGCCACCTCGGGCGGTACCGGCTCGGGCGGCGCCAGATGCCGGGCCACATGCTCGACATGCAGCGCGATGGCCTCCGGATCGGCGTTGTTGGCATCGTGCAGCACCACCGGCGGCAGCCAGGTCATGCCGCATAGCACGGCGGTCTGCTCGAGCGGCAGCAGGAAATCGGCAATCGGATGGCCGTGGGAGCCGTCCGGCCCGTAGGCATCGGCGTGGCCGCCCGTGCTGACCACCACCAGCATCGACTTGCCGCGCAGCGCCGTGCCGCCTGGCCCGTAGGCCCAGCCGGGCTCGAGCACTTCGTCGATCCAGAGCTTCAGCAGCGCGGGCACGCTGTACCAGCGGACCGGGAATTGCAGGACGACCGTCTCGCTGGTGGAAAGCAGCCGCTGCTCGGCCACGACGTCGATGTCGTAATCCACATAAAGCCGGTAAAGCTCGCGCACGGCCACGTGCGGCAGGGCGGCCAGCGCCTCGGCGAGCGGACGGTTGACGCGGGAACGGCGGGGCGCGGGATGCGCATAGATCACAACGATGGGGGGCTCGTGCATGGAGGGTGGCAAGGCGAAGATTCCGGTTAGCGTCTGATCACCACAGACCGCTGGAAGTGTGCGGCGTTGCAGCAAATCCACACCGTCACCCATATGACGTTGTAGCCTCTCCGGCAACCGCTTGATTTTACGGGATTTTCTTGGCCGTCACAGTCTGATGCAATTTCCTGCGCCGACCATTGCGCCCGAAAGCTTACGCGACCCTGACAATTCCACTACAATACTTTTCGCATTGCAGCAACCTAGTGTTTGCCCCGAGATACGCCAAAAGTGGCTGGGCATTCACTGTGTGGGTGCTATTTTTCATACTGATCGCAGCAAGAGGAAACCAAAGTGAACCCGCTCGAACTGAGCAAGGCCGTCGGTGCCGTAACCGATGAAGATCTTCGCCGTGCCGCCGAGGCCAGTGCCGCCAGCCGCTCCGGACATCGCCCCACCGTTCTGGTGCGGGAGTTGGCCGCGCATCACCGCTCGCGCCTGCTCAAGCATTTTCTCGCCCTGGGCGAGGAAGATCGCCTGCTCCGTTTTGGCCAGTCCGTTGGCGACCATGTGATCGAAGGCTACGTCGACAGCATCGACTTCGACCACGACACCGTGTTCGGCGTCTATGACGAAGACCTCGTGCTGATCGGCGTGGGCCACTTTGCCAACCTGCGCGACAACGCCCAGGGCCGCGTGGCCGAGTTCGGCGTGTCGGTGTCGCAGAGCGCGCGGGGCCGGGGCATCGGCAGCGCGCTGTTCGAGCGTGCCGCAATGCATGGCCGCAATACCAATGTCCGCACGCTGTACATGCACTGCCTGTCGCGCAATGCAGCGATGATGCACATCGCCAAGAAGGCCGGCATGAAGGTGCAATACGCCTATGGCGAGGCCGATGCCTACCTGGAACTGCCGCCCGCCGACACCGTGAGCCGCCTGACCGAGGCGCTCGACGAACAGGTGGCCGACCTCGACTACATGGTCCGCCGCAACCTGCGCGACGCACGGCGCTTCGGCCTGCGCTTCTGGCGCTCGCTGCTGCCGCAGAAGCACGTGATCTGACGGCTCGGCCCGTTATCGCACGAATCGCAAGACGAATCGACGCACCCTGG
The DNA here is from genome assembly GCF_056395225.1 of Cupriavidus sp. 10L45. Classification (NCBI taxonomy): domain Bacteria; kingdom Pseudomonadati; phylum Pseudomonadota; class Betaproteobacteria; order Burkholderiales; family Burkholderiaceae; genus Cupriavidus; species Cupriavidus sp. 10L45. Next base: position 144,180 of record NZ_JBFTJC010000016.1, on the reverse strand, counting down.
TGGTGCGTCGATTGCGTTTACGAGCCGATTTCGTCGATCAGTCGCCGGCCACCGGCAGCGCCGTGGTGTCCTTGATCGACTCCAGCGCGAAGCTCGAACGAACATCGATCACCGACGGATGGGCCAGCAACTGCTCCTGCATGAAGCGGGCGAAGTGCTCCATATCCTGCACATAGACCTTGAGCAGCAGGTCCATCTCGCCGGTCATGGCGTGGCACGCGGCCACTTCGGGCCAGTTCTGGATGGCCGCGCGGAACAGGTCCAGCGGCGCCTTGCCCTTGGGCGTGCCGCCCTGCTTCTCCAGCCGCACATTGATATAGGCGAGCAGCCCCAGCCCGATCTTGTTGGGCTCGAGCAGCGCCGCGTACTGGCGGATCACCCCGATTTCCTCGAGGCGGCGGATCCGGCGCAGGCATGGGCTCGGCGACAGGTTCACGCGCTCGGCCACTTCCAGGTTGGTCAGCCTCCCGTTGGTCTGCAGGACCTCCAGAATCTTGCGGTCGATCTTGTCCAGCTCCACCTTGCTCACGTTTTGTTGCTCCGCAGTATATTTGTCGGCAATTTTTTTGCGCAAATTTAGCAAGTCAGGCACAACTACGCAATTTATTTGATGAGGAATCCGCCTGAACCGCCCTCGACGTGCGCCGGCGGTGCGCCCCGGAGAGGCAAGGATGGTGCCAACTTCGGCACTTTCCGAGGTACTGAGGCAAAAAAAAGCGCGACCCGAAGGTCGCGCTTTCCAGCAGGGTGGCGAAGGCTTAGCCGCCGCTGCTCGACGGCACCGCCGGGGCCGAGGCGCCCGGACTGCGGCCAGGGCCGCCGTGGTGCTTCATGTGTTCGTCGCGCATCTTCTTCATGCTCGACTCCACTTCGGCGGTAGTCACCTTGCCGTCGCGGTTGGCGTCGATCGTGTCGAAGCGGTTGGCCATGCGCGGGAACGCGGCCTTGAACTCGTCACGGGTCAGCGCGCCGTCGTTGTTCTTGTCCGCCGCCTTGAACTTGGCTTCGAACTCGGCGCGCATCTTGGCGCGATGCTCCTCCATCGACGCCTTGCGGTAGGCCGCCAGTTCCGACTTGTCGAGCTTGCCGTCCTTGTTGGTATCGATCTTGGCGAACATCGCGTCGGCCTCGGCCTTCGAGATGGCGCCGTCGCCGTCCGTATCGACCGACTTCAGCCACATGCCGCCATGGTGGCCGGGGCCGCCGTGGTGACGGCCCATGTCGCCGCGCGGGGCGCCTGCCGGGCCCTGGGCGGCCGGCGGGGTGGTCGGTGCCGGGGCCGGCGTGGTGGCCTGGGCGAAAGCGGCGCCCGCGACCACGACCATGGCCGAGGCGGCCGCCAGCTTCTTCAGGATGTGCGTCGTGTGAGTCCGTTGCATGTCTGTGCTCCTTTTCGTCATGTTGGGCATGTACGGATTAGAACGCAGACGATCTCGCAAAGTTGGCACTTTTAATACGATGTTACGGGCCTCACAGAAAGGATGACTCGCGTAAACAGGCGAAAGACAGGCCAATATTGCGCAATGGTTTGAAACGGTGGCGGGTCAGCCGCCGCCAGGCGCGTCCGGCATGCCGCCGGGAGCCATCTGGGCCGGCGCCACCTGGGGCTGCGGCTGCATGGTCTGCGGCGGCGGCGGTTGATAGGGCTGCTGAGGTGGCTGGGCCGGTTGCGCCATCGCGCCAGCCGTCACGGACGGCGGCGGTGCGAGGTTGGCCGGCGGTTGCAGCGGCGTGGAGAGCGGCGCGGCAGCCCCGGAAGGCGGGGCCGCCGGCGCGGTGCCACGGCTGCCGGCGCTGACGCCGGTCTGGAGCGGCAGCGCGATTTCCTGCCGCACGCCGTTGCGTTCGATCACGATGTTGCGGCCATGGATCTCGGTCAGCTTGATCTGCGGCGACAGCGACGTCCCGGCGCGCACGGACTTGGCCGGCCCGCCATCGAGCGAAAGGATGGCGGCGGCCGGGCCCACGCCATCGAGGTCCGCCACCACGCCGATCAACTGCACGTCACGCACGCCCGACTGGGCGCTGCCGCCGAACAGCGTAGCCACGGCGCCCGTCTCTACTGCCTCCGTCTGCGCCACACGCGCGCTCTTGGGCACCGGGATCGTGCGCATCGCGCTGAACGCGAGCACCCAGTGCGTCACCAGCGCGCACAGCGCCACAAATAGCAACAGCCCCGCGACGCGGGGCAGCCAGGGAGCGGAGAGGTCGAAGCGAAGCGGAGACCGGGAAAGGGTGGCCACGAGACAGTACGCCGGCACGCCGGCGATCAAAGAAGATCGCCTAGCGTACCAGACGCGTGTGTCGGCTGTCAGTCAGCGGGTCAGAGCAGGTCGTCCAGCAGGTCCGGACCGAACACTTCGCGATGGATATGGCCCACAGGAATCCCCGCCGAGATCAGCGCCAGGCGCTGGGCCTGCATGAACCCGATCGGACCGCACATATAGACCTGGCCGTCCTGGAACGCGGAGGTTTCCTCGGTGGTCAGCAGCGCGTGGATCGGCAGCGTGCCGACGTGGTCGTAGTCATGCCCCGCCACGTCGCCGTCCTGGGGCGTCTCGTAGCTGATATGGGTACGCAGGTTGGGCATGCGTTCGCGCGCCCAGGCCAGGTCCTTGCGATGGGCATGGTGACGGCCATGGCGCGCGGCGTGGGCGAACAACACCGGACGGTTCGGGTTCTCCAGCGCCAGCGTGCGCAGCACCGAGATCATCGGCGTGATGCCGATACCGGCCGACATCAGCACCATCGGCGTGTTGCCAGCCAGCGCGGGCGCGAAGTCGCCCCACGGCGTGCTCACGTTCAGCGTCGTGCCAACACGGGCGGTGTCATGCAGCCAGTTGGAGACGGCGCCGGCCGGGGTCTCGGCATTGCCGGCCTCGCGCTTGACCGAGATGCGCCACGTCGCCACACCACGTTCGGCGGAGAGCGAATACTGGCGCAGCTGACGGCCGCCATCGGGAAAATTGGCTTCCACGCTGATGTACTGGCCCGGCGCGAAGTCGCGCAGCGGCGTGCCATCCTCGGCGGCGAGGGTCAGCGCGACCACGGCATCGCCTTCGTTTTCGCGGCGCACCACGCGTACGGCCTGCAGCTCGCCCGCCTTCACGTTGTGGCGGTCATAGAGGCGTGCTTCGGCGGCGATCAGTTCGCCGGCCAGCAGCCAGTAGGCTTCGTCCCAGGCGGCCATCAGGGGCGGCGTGGCGGCGTCGCCGAGCACGGCGGCAATCGCTTCGAGCAGGTGCTTGCCGACGATCGGGTAGTGCGCGGAGGTCAAACCCACGGCCACGTGCTTGTGGACAATGCGCTCCACCACGGGCGCGAGCACGTCGGCGCGATCCACATTGGCGGCGTAGGCGAACACCGCGGAGGCCAGCGACTGCTGCTGCGCGCCATTGGCCTGGTTGCCCATGTTGAACAGCCGGGTCAGTTCCGGCCGCGCGGCGAACATTTCGCGATAGAAGTGCGTCGTGATGGCAAGGCCGTGCTCACGCAGCACGGGAACGCTGGCATCGATGTAGGGGCGGGAAGCTGCCGACAGCATTTGGAAAACTCCGATTAATTATCATGCATACTAGATGCATGTTTTATCGCACAATAAAACCGGCGCATGGCTCGGGGGTCCGGGATCTGATGTCCCGGAACCGTCAGGCTGCTCGCCGGTTCAGGAAATTACGATGCAGGGTGATGATCGACTCGGCGGTACGGCTGCCAATGACATCGCCCAGGGACACGCCGTCCAGCGCGCGGTAGAAGGCCTCCTCGGCCTCGTCCAGCGCCAGCTTCAGCCGGCAGTTGCCCTTGAGCGCGCACGGCGGATCAGCGCAGTCGACCACCGACTTGTGCCCTTCCAGCTCGCGCAGGATCGTGCCCACCGACAGCCGTTCCGCACCCGGCCCAAGCTGCAGGCCGCCGTGGCGGCCACGCGTGGCCGTGATCCAGCCGAGCTTCGACAGCCGCGCGGCCACTTTCACGAGGTGGTTGTGCGAGATGTCGAATTGCTGGCCGACCTCGGCAATCGTGATCGGCCGGGTGCCATCCGCCCGCGATACATACATCAGCAGGCGCAGCGCATAGTCGGAAAAACGGGTCAGTTGCATCGTGGTTGAAATACTAGATAAGATGCATTGAAGATGCAAGATATAAATGCATGCCTGCCGGCTACGCCACACCCCACACGAAACAGTCACGCCATGGGGGTTATACTTTCTGGCCATACCCGGCCGTGCCTGCCCGTCAGGCGCGGAATGTCCATCCCGATAAGGCCAGACACCACGATGCGCAGATTCGCCAACTTCTCCTCCACCCGCACGCCCGCCACTGCCCGCCCGCATGGCCAGCGCCGTGCCCGCGGCTTCACCCTGATCGAAATCATGGTGGTGATCGTCATCCTGGGGGTGCTGGCAGCGCTGGTGGTGCCCAAGATCATGAGCCGCCCGGACGAAGCCCGTATCGTGGCCGCGCGCCAGGATATCTCGTCGATCATGCAGGCGCTCAAGCTGTATCGCCTCGATAACGGCCGCTATCCGACCACCGAGCAAGGCGTGCAGGCGTTGGTCAGCAAGCCGACCACCGAGCCGGTGCCGAACAACTGGAAGGGCGGCGGCTACCTCGAAAAGCTGCCGAAAGACCCCTGGGGCCATGCCTACCAGTACCTGAACCCCGGTGTGCGCGGCGAAATCGACGTGTTCAGCTTTGGCGCCGACGGCCAGGCCGGCGGCAGCGCCAACGACGCCGATATCGGCAACTGGGAATAAGTCCTCCCGCCTCCTGCCCCTTCATCGACATGGCCCCGGCGACGCCCGCCTTGCTCCCGCGCCGCCCTTGCCCGCAGCGCCGCCGGCCCGCCGGCTTCACGCTGCTCGAACTGCTGGTGGTCATGGTGATCGCCGGCATCGTCATCTCCCTGGTGGCCGTCAATGCCTCGCCCAATGAGCGGGGCCGTGTGCTCGATGACGGCCAGCGCATCGCCCGCCTGTTCGAACTCGCCCAGGAAGACGCCCAACTGGGCGCCCGCCCGCTGGCCTGGGAGGGCGATGCCGGCGGCTGGCGCTTCCTGGAATCCACCCCGCAAGGCTGGGTGCCGATGCGCGCCGATGTTTTCGCGCCCGGCCACTGGCGGCTGGGGCTGGACAGCGTGATGATCGTCGAAGGCGGCCGGCGCGTGGGCACCGGCCCGCAGCGGCTGGTATTCGGCCGCGAACTGGTGGACGAGCCGCAGCGGCTGGTCCTCACGCGCGGCGACATCCGCGTGGACATCACCGGCGATGGCAGCGGTCGCTACCAGGCCACGGTGCCGCAATGAGCCGCCGCCCTGCCTCCCGATCGACCCTCCGCCAGCAATACCGATCCGGCTTCACGCTGATCGAGGTGCTGGTGGCGCTGACCATCCTCGCCGTGGCGCTCACGGCCGCCATGCGGGCGATGGGCTCGATGACCGAGTCGAGCGCCGCGCTGCAATCGCGCATGCTGGCCGAATTCAGCGCCGAGAACCATTTCGCCACGCTGCGGCTCTCCAAGACCTGGCCTGAACCCGGCACGCGCGGCTACGACTGCCCGCAGGGCGGCACCCCGCTCTGGTGCGAGGAATCGGTCTCGGGCACCCCCAATCCGTCGTTCCGGCGCGTGGAAATTGCCGTGTACCCGTCGGCCACCGACAAATCGGTCAGGCTGGCCTGGCTCGTCACTTTGGTTCCCAATGAAACGCGCGGCGTCCTCTGAGCGGCCCTCCCCCCGCAGCCGGCGTGGCGGCTTCACGCTGCTGGAGATGCTCGTCGCCATCACCCTGCTGGCCGTGATGGCCGTGATTGGCTGGCGTGCGCTGGATTCCCTGACGCGCAGCCGCGAACGCCTGACCGATCACGACGCACGCCTCGACGCCCTGAAGGTGCTCTACGGCCAGTTCCAGTCCGATTGCGAGCACCTGGCCAATCCCACCCAGCTCCAGGCCAGCCCCGTGGAACTCGGCGCCAACCAGCTGATGCTGGTGCGCGACCGCCGCGACGAAGGCCAGCCCACCGCCTGGCAGGTGGTGGTCTACCGTCTGGATAACAACACGCTGGTCCGTATGGCCAGCCGCCCCGCGCTCTCACGCAACGCGGTGCAGGGTGCGATGGTGAACCTGCGCCAGGGCGCGCCCGGCGGCGCCCAGGTGCGGCCACTGCTGCCCGATACGGCCGAACTGGCCGCGCGGGTCTGGGTGGAGCCGGCCGGCTGGCAGGCCGAGAACGGCCGGGTGCGGGCCGCGCTGATGCAGCAGAGCGCCATCGACAGCGCGGCGGCGCAGGCCGCAACCGCAGCCGGCACCGCTGGCGCAAGCGACGCGGACGCCGGCCCCGCCAACATCAACGGCAATGCCACGCTGCGCGCGCTGGAGCTGACCGTGCTGGCAAAGATGGGCGATGGCGACGCGCCACGCCGGTTCCAGAAAGTCTGCATGACCGGCCTATGAACGCGCGCCCTGCCCTCCCTCGCCACCGTACCCACCAGCGCGGCGCCGCCGTGGTCACGGCCCTGCTGATGGTGACGCTTGCCGTGGTCATCGTCTCCGGCATGCTGTGGCGCCAACAGGTGCAGATCCGGTCGATCGAGAACCAGCGCCTGACCGCGCAGGCCGCGTGGATCGAGCGCGCGGCCGTGGACTGGGCGCGGCTGATCCTGCGCGACGACCAGCGCCGCTCCAACGTCGACTATCTCGGCGAGCCGTGGTCGGTGCCGGTGGCGGAGACGCGGCTGTCCGACTTCCTCGGCGCCGGGCTGCGCACGGACCAGGCCGGGGAGACCTCGTTCCTGTCTGGCCGCATCGTCGATGCCCAGGCGCGCTTCAACCTCAACAACCTCTATATCTGGAACGCCTCGGGCAGCGGGCGCGTGGTGGAGATCGACCTGCCCTCGCTGCTGGTTTACCGCCGCCTGCTTCAAACGCTCGGCATGAATCCGTCGCTGGCAGAGCCGACCGCGCAGTATCTGGTACGCGCGGCACGCGGGGCGTCGCCCGACGGCCAGCCCGTGCCGCGCCCGCCCGACACCGCCGCCGACCTGCTCGCCATTCCCGGCTACAACCCGGAGATGGTGGCGGCGCTGGACCCGTTCATCGCCTTCCTGCCCGAACGGACCAAGATCAATGCCAACACGGCCGAGCCCGAGGTACTGGCCGCCGCCATCGACAAGCTGCCGTTGGACCGCGCCCGCGAGCTGGTGCGCCAGCGCGACCGCGCCTACTTCCGCAATACGGGCGACATCAGCACGCAGCTGCGCGCCGTCGCGCCGCAGGCCGGCAGCACCGCCGGCGAAGCGCTTGAGGTAAGCACCCACTATTTCCTGGTGTATGGTCTGGTGCGGCACGAGCGCGCGCGGCGGCTGCAGGTGTCGTTGGTCCAGCGCGCGTCCACGCTCGGGAGCGGCAACACCACCCGTGTACTCTGGGTGCGCGACACCGACCGCCTGCCGGAGGCGCCCTGAGTCATGCGGGCACCCCCGGGTGCGGCATGCTCCATAAATGTCGGACAAACGTCGAGACCAGATTCAGACAGGACTGTATTGACGTGCTTTAGTCACACAGGCAAGGTACGCTGTTGCGCCGAACCCGGGCGGCCTGCCGCGCCGCCCCACCCCGACCGAGCGATTCCATTTAGGTAACCCTTGAGCACCACCCTCTACGTCCGCCTGCCGCAACGGCCGCACGACCAGCCGCAACCGTGGCAGTTTGGCGCCATGGCTTTTGCATTGGTCCGCACGCCGGTGGCGGACAAGAGCCGCCGCCCGGGCCTGCCCCACGCCCCCGAACTGTTGCGCGAAGGCCACGCATTGGCCGCCGACATGCCGGCGGCGGACCGCCTGGTGCTGATCGTGGCCGCCTCAGACGTGCTGCTGACCACGGCGATGGTGCCCCCGCTGCCGCCCGCGCGGCTGCGGCTGGCCCTGCCGAATCTGGTCGAGGACATGCTGGCGACGGACGCCGCCCCCTGCCATATCGCGCTCGGGCCGGCGCTGGACCCGACGGCGACCGCCCGTGGCGCGCGCCGCCGCCTGCTGATGGTGACGGACCGCGCCTGGATGCGCGCCGCGCTCGACAACTTTGCCGAACACAAGCACCGCCGCCGCCACGTGGTGGCCGCGCAGCTTTGCCTGCCGTTGCCGGAACCGGTCGAAGCGGTGCCGGCCGACGCCGAGGCGCCCGAGCCCGTGCTGGCTGGTGCCGGCGCTGCCCAACCGGCGCCTGCCGTGGCTGCATCGAAGCCCACCGCCCCAGTCCAGCCTGCCACGTTGATCGTGGAGGCGGCTGCCACAGCACTTTCGCAATCCGCCTCGTTGCTCGACGTCACGGCCACCGCCACGACGGAAGCGACGCGCATGTGGCAGGTCACGGCCCGCACCGGCCAGTACGAGGGTTTCGGCCTGATGCTGGGCGATGCCGCGCTGGCGGCCTGGCAGGCGCTGGCTCCGGCCGGCCAATGGCATGGCGACGCTACGGCGCGCGCGCACGCCCCGGTGCCGGCACTCCACGCGCAGCCGCCGGTCGCCCGTGCCTCGCGGATTTCCGATGCCTGGCGCCTCTGGCTGGTTGGCGCCGAAGACTGCCTGCAGAATCCCCAGCTCGACCTCGCCCAGTTCGAATTCGCGCAGGGCCGCATGGATCGCTGGAACCTGCGCGCGTGGCGCCTGCCCGTGGCGCTGGCCATCGGCCTGCTGCTGGTGCAGATCATCGGCGTGAATATCCAGTGGCTGCTGCTGCGCAACGAGGCGAAGCGGGTCGAGGCCGCGCAGGCGGACCTGCTCCACACCGCCTTCCCCAATGTGCCGCAGATCGCCGAGCCGCCCTTGCTGATGCGCCGCCAGGTGGAACAGCTGCGCACGGCGAGCGGGCGTAGCGTGCCGGGCGATTTCCTGCCGCTGGCCGATGGCTTCGCGCGCGGCGCCCAGCAGTTGCCGCCCGATGCGCTGCTGGCGCTGGAATACCGCGCGGGCACGCTCTATGTGACGCTGAAACCCGGCACCAACACCGGCGCGCTGCGCAACGCGGTGCGCCAGACCGGCCTGCAGATGGAAGAAGACAAGAATCCGCCGGACGCCGCGCGCGGCGGCAGCTCGCCCCCGCAGGGCGCCACGCGCTGGACCGTGAAGGCCGCATCATGAAAATGTCGCGTCCCTCCGCCCGGCCCAGCGCCCTCTCCGCCCGCTTCGCGCGCCTGAAACCGCGTGTGCCGGAACGCTGGCGCGAACGCTTCGACGCCTTCTGGAACGCCCGCAACCCGCGCGAGCAGGCCATCCTCGGCGGCGGCGCCGTGTTGCTGGTGCTCGTCTTCGGCTACCTGCTGCTGTGGGAACCGGCCGCCGATGGCCGCGCCCGCCTGAATCGCAATCTGCCGCAGATGCGCGCGGACCTTGCCGAGATGGAAACGCTGGCGCACGAGGCACGCGGCCTGGCCGCCAGCCCGGCCCCCACGCTGCGCGGCGATGCCCTGACCCAGGCGCTGCAGGACAGCATGGGCCAGCATGGCCTGAAGCCGACCAGGCTGGCGCCGACCGGCGACAATGCCGTGCAGCTTCAACTCGATAAAGTACCGTTCGGCGCAGTGGCCGGCTGGCTCCAGGACGTACGCGCGCAGCAGCGGCTCAAGGTGGTCGATGCCCGTATCGCCTACGTGGGCGCGACGGCGCTGGTCAACGTGACCGCCACACTGCAAGGCCCCGGCTCGGGCGGCCGAAACTGATGGTCCGGCTGGAATCGCTGCGTCTGACGCGCCGGCGCGCGCCCGTGGCGCGTGGCTGGAAGCGCGTGCGCTGGGCGCTGCTGGGCGTCGCCACGGTAGCCGTGACGGTAGCGGCCTGCGCGCCCGCCGCATGGCTGGCCGAGAGCGTGGCCAGCCGCACGCAGCGCCGGGTACTGCTGGCCGACGCGGCCGGCACGATCTGGCACGGCAGCGCCACGCTGGCGCTCTCCGCCGGCGCGGGGAGCCAGACCGCGACGGTCCTGCCGGGCCGGCTCGAATGGAACGTGGCGGGCTGGCCGCTGTTGGTCGGGACGCTGCGCGTGGCGCTGGCGCACACCGAGGCCATGGCGGCCCCGGTGACGCTGGCTGTGACACCGACCGGCTGGACCGCGCAGGCCGGCGCCATCCGCCTGCCGGCCGCGCTGCTGGAAGGCATCGGCGCCCCGTTCAACACGTTGCGGCCGGACGGCCAGATGCGGATCGACTGGTCCGCGCTGCGCGGCCAGTTCGGCGACAAGAAGACCGGCAGCCAGACTTTCGGGCACCTGACGTTGCAGTTCGACCAGGTGTCCTCCGCCGTGAGCCGGCTACGTCCACTCGGCAGCTATCGCGCCGAAGTGGACCTGGCCGGCGTGGACGGCAAGCTGCAACTGAAGACCACGGCCGGACCGCTGTACCTGGAGGGCAGCGGCACCCTGGGCCGGCAGGCACGCTTCGAGGGCACGGCCCGTACCGACCCCGACGCCGCCACGCAACTGGCAGGGCTGTTGAGCCTGCTGGGTAGACATGAGAACAACGTGACACGGCTGCGCTTCTGAGCCACCACTAGCCCTTGACCGAGCGCAGCACGCCTAGAACCATGATGACAACGCACGCACACCACCGCTTTCTCCGTACCGCCTGCGCCCGCGCCACCGCGCTGCTGTGCGGCCTGTCCCTGCTGGCCCCTGCCCCGCTGTGGGCCCAGGGCCAGGGCCAGCCGCCGCAGCCCAACGACATCACGCCGCGCACGCAGAACCGTGACCAGGTGGTGCTGAACTTCGTCAACGCCGACCTCGACTCGGTGGTCAAGGCGGTAGGCCAGGCCACGGGCAAGAACTTCGTCATCGATCCGCGCGTGAAGGGCACGGTGAATCTGGTGACGGAGCAGCCGGTGTCGCGCGCGCAGGCACTGGAGACGCTGGGCTCGGTGCTGCGCATGCAAGGGTATGCGATGGTAGAGAGCAACGGCTTCACCAAGGTGGTGCCCGAGGCCGACGCCAAGCTGCAGGGCTCGCCCACCGTGATCGGCGCCGGCTCGAGCCGGGGTGATCAGGTCGTCACGCAGGTGTTCCGGCTCAACTACGAGTCCGCCAACAACCTCGTGCCGGTGCTGCGCCCGATGATCGCACCGAACAACACGATCACCGCCTACCCGGCCAACAACACGCTGGTCATTACCGACTACGCCGACAACCTGCGCCGGCTGGCCCGCATCATCGCCGCCGTGGATGCGCCGGCGTCGGGCGAAGTCGAACTGATTCCGCTGAAGAACGCCATCGCCAGCGACGCCGCCGTGGTCCTGCAACGGCTGCTCGACCCGTCGGCCTCCGGCGGCGCCGGCGGCGGCGCGGCCCCCGGGGGCGATGCCAGCCTGCGCACCTCGGTCGTGGCCGAGCCACGCACCAACTCGCTGATGATCCGCGCCTCCAGCCGCGCGCGCGTGCAGCAGGCGCGCCAGCTGATCGAGAAGCTCGACCAGCCCTACGCCCGCCCCGGCAATATCTGGGTGGTGCCGCTCAAGAACGCCGATGCGGTGAAGCTGGCGGCCACGCTGCGCGCCATCGTCGCCGCCGACACCAGCTTCGCCAGCTCCACGCAGCAGGGCGGGGCGGCCGGCGCGGGCGCCAACACCGCCACGTCCGGCGCGTTCCAGAACCAGGCGTCAACGCAGAGCGGCCAGTACGGCGGCGGCTCGTCCAGCAGCGGCGGCTATGGCCGCTCGGGCTCGTCGGGCGGTTCGGGCTTCGGCGGCGGCGGCTCGAATGCCTTCTCGTCGTCGTTCGCGGTCAACCAGCAGCCGACCACCGGCGGCACGATCCAGGCCGACCCGACCACCAACGCGCTGATCATCACCGCCAGCGAGCCGGTCTACCGCAACCTGCGCGCCGTGATCGACGACCTCGACGCGCGCCGCGCGCAGGTCTACATCGAGTCGATGATCGTGGAAGTGACCGCCACGCAGGCCAGCGAACTGGGCATCCAGTGGCAGGGCCTGATCAACTCGGGTGGCAACGCCATCGGCTTCGCGGGCACGAACTTCGGCTCGGGCGGCAAGAACATCATCAACCTGACCGGCGCCATCGCGGCCATCAACAACGACAGCACGGCGGGCATCGCGGCCGCCACGCAGCTGGTGCCGGACATCGGCGGCCTGAACCTGGGCGTGGTCAACAAGGCCATCGGCCTCGGCGCGCTGCTGCGCGCACTCGGCAGCAACGACAGCGTGAACCTGCTCTCCACGCCGAACCTGATCACGCTGGAGAACGAGGAAGCCAAGATCCTGATCGGCCAGAACATTCCGATCACGACCGGCTCCTACGCCCAGACCGGCAGCTCGGCCTCGGTCACGCCGTTCCAGACCTTCGACCGCAAGGACGTCGGCATCACGCTGCGCGTGCGGCCGCAGATCACGGACGGCGGGCTGGTGAAGATGCAGATCTACCAGGAGTCCTCGTCGGTGGTGGCCAACACGATCAACGCCACGCAGGGCCCGACCACCAACGTGCGCTCGATCGAGACCAACGTGCTGGTGGATGACGGCCAGATCATCGTGCTGGGCGGCCTGATCGAGGACAGCTACGGCGACGGCGTGCAGAAGGTGCCGCTGCTGGGCGACATTCCCTACCTCGGCGCCCTGTTCCGCTACGAGAACAAGAACCGCAAGAAGACCAACCTGCTGGTGTTCCTGCGCCCGTACATCATGCGCACGGCACAGGCCACCGACCGCCTGACGCAGGACCGCTACGAGTACATCCGCGGCCAGCAGCAGGGCTTCGTCTCGCCTAACATGTTCGTACGCGACAAGGACACCCCAGTGCTGCCGCCGGCGGACGCGCCGGGCGCGCCGTTCGTCGATCCGCGTTACAACGGGCCGGTGCAGAGCCCGCTGCCGCTGGACCCGACCCTGCCTGCCGCGCCGTCGCCGGCCCCGCAGGCAGCGCCGCGCCCGATCTCCAAGGGCTCGCAAGCCACCGATACGCCACGCGCCGGTTAAAGGCTAACCATGGCCACCGAAACTATCGACAACACCACCCTGCCGGCACCGTCGGCACCGGCACCTGCACCACTCGAGCCGCCCTCGCCGATGGCGGCCCGGCTGGTCTCGTACTCGTTTTCGCGCGAAGCGCCGCTGCTGATCGCCCACCAGCGCCCCGATGGCGTGGAGGTCTGGGTCAGCCGCGCCACGGCGCCACAGGCGCTGGCCGAGGTGGCCCGCGTGCACGGCGCGCTGCAACTGCGCGTGCTGGAGCCGGACGCGCTGATCGCGGCGATCTCCGATGCCTACAACCGCCAGGACGGCAGCGCCGCCCAGGTGGTGGGCGAGGTGGAGGGCGAAGTCGACCTGTCGCGGCTGATGCAGGACATTCCCGCCGTGGAAGACCTGCTCGAGTCCGAGGACGACGCGCCGATCATCCGCATGATCAACGCCCTGCTGACCCAGGCCGCGCGCGAGCAGGCCTCGGATATCCATATCGAGCCGTTCGAGTCGTCGTCTGTGGTGCGCTTCCGGGTGGATGGCACGCTGCGCGACGTGGTGCGGCCCAAGAAGGCGCTGCACGGCGCGCTGATCTCGCGGATCAAGATCATGGCGCAGCTCGACATCGCCGAGAAACGCCTGCCGCAGGACGGCCGCATCACGCTGCGCGTGGGCGGCCGGCCGGTGGATGTGCGCGTCTCCACGCTGCCCACCGGCCACGGCGAGCGCGCGGTGCTGCGTCTGCTCGACAAGGAAGCCGGCCGGCTGGACCTCGCCAAGCTTGGCATGGCGCCCAATACGCTGGGCGGCTTCGATCACCTCGTGCGCCAGCCGCACGGCATCGTGCTGGTGACCGGGCCGACCGGTTCCGGCAAGACCACCACGCTGTACGCGGCACTGTCGCGGCTCGACGCGCGCACCACCAACATCATGACGGTGGAAGACCCGATCGAGTACGACCTGGACGGCATCGGCCAGACCCAGGTCAATCCCCGCATCGACATGACATTCGGCAAGGCCCTGCGCGCGATCCTGCGGCAGGACCCGGACGTGGTGATGATCGGCGAAATCCGTGACCTGGAGACGGCGCAGATCGCCGTGCAGGCCTCGCTGACCGGCCACCTGGTGCTGGCCACGCTGCACACCAACGACTCGGCCTCGGCCGTGACGCGTCTGGTCGATATGGGGATCGAGCCGTTCCTGCTGTCGTCGTCGCTGCTCGGCGTGCTGGCGCAGCGGTTGGTACGCCGGCTGTGCCCGCACTGCAAGCGCGAGGAAGTGATCGAAGTGACACCCGCCGAAGCCGAGATCCTGCACGCGCAGGGCAAGCCGCTCCAGCGCGTGTGGCACGCCGTGGGCTGCGACAAGTGCGGCCATTCGGGCTACCAGGGCCGGATGGGCGTCTATGAACTGCTGACCGTGGATGCCGACATCCAGACCATGATCCACCGCCAGCAGCCCGAATCCGAGATCAAGCAGGTGGGGCTGGCCAAGGGCATGCACACCATGCGGGCCGATGCCCAGCGCTGGATCGACAGCGGCGCCACGTCGCTCGAAGAAGTGCTGCGCGTGACGCGCGAATAGCCGGGAGCCGCACCGCATGCCCGCCTATCGCTACGAAGCCGCCGACGCCACCGGCCGCGCCGACCGCGGCGTCATCGAGGCCGACAGCCCCAAGCAGGCGCGCACGCAACTGCGCGCGCGCGGGCTGACGCCGATCACCGTCGATCCGCTGGCCGGCGCCGGGCTGGCGCCGCGCACCGGCAGCAGCGTCCTGGTGCGCCGGCTCTCCACGCAGGAGCAGGCGCTGTTCACGCGCCAGCTCGCCAGCCTGATCGTCTCCGGCCTGCCGCTCGACGAGGCGCTGGGCGCGCTGGCCGATCAGGCCGAGCGCCAGTACCTGCACGAACTGCTAGCCGGCATCCGCGCCGAGGTGATGGGCGGCAGCTCGCTCTCCGTGGCGCTGGCCCAGCATCCGAAAGACTTCCCCGATATCTACCGCGCGCTGGTCTCGGCCGGCGAGCACTCCGGCCACCTCGGCGTGGTGCTGGAACGGCTGGCGACCTATATCGAGACGCGCAACCAGCTCACCTCGAAGATCCGGCTGGCCTTCACCTACCCCGCCATCGTCACGGTGGTGGCGTTCGCCATCGTGATCTTCCTGCTGTCGTATGTGGTGCCGCAGGTGGTGAGCGTGTTCGCCAACACCAAGCAGAAGTTGCCGACGCTGACCATTGTCATGCTGGCGCTGTCGGATTTCGTACGGAACTGGTGGTGGGCGGCGCTGGCTGTGATCGCGGTGGCCACGCTGGTCATCCGCAGCGTGCTGCGCCAGCCGGACGTCCGCCTGGCCTGGCACCGCTGGCTGTTGACCGCCCCGCTGTTGGGCAAGCTGATCCGGGGCTACAACACGGCGCGCTTCGCCAGCACGCTGGCCATCCTGGTCTCTGCCGGCGTGCCGATCCTGCGCAGCCTGCAGGCCGCCGGCGAAACGCTGACCAACCTCGCGCTGAAAACCAACGTCGACGACGCCACCACCCGCGTGCGCGAAGGCGCCTCGCTGGCCCGCGCGCTGGCCGCGCAGAACCAGTTCCCGCCGGTGCTGGTCCACCTGATCCGCTCCGGCGAAGCCACCGGCAACCTGCCGATCATGCTGGAACGCGCCGCCATCGGCGAAAGCCAGGAACTGGAACGCCGCACGCTGTTCCTGACCAGCCTGCTGGAACCGCTGCTAGGCCCCAGGCGTAGCCTCCTTCGTGCTCTCACGGTTGAGAGACTTCGGTGGAGAACGACCATGCTCGAATGCACCTTTGAACTGAATGGCAAGGCAATGAGTGCGCTGCGCTGCGGCGCTCTGGCTTTTCCAGCGTTTTCAGGCCTGGCGACGCACGTAAATCGCCCGGAATTCATGTGCACCTTGGACTCGGGGCCAATTCCACGCGGCACCTATTTCATTATTGACAGGCAATCGGGAGGCCTGCTTGGTCCGATCAGGGATGCTTGGAGCGGGAAAGGCGACTGGTTTGCCCTGTACGCAATAGACCGCAAGATCGACGACTACACCTACTGCAACGCCGTGAAGCGGGGAAACTTCCGGCTTCATCCCAAGGGCGACCTCGGAATCAGCAAAGGCTGCATCACGATAGACAATCCAATGGATTTCTACCGGCTGCGGGGGCTGCCGAAGGGACAGAAGCTAAGTCCCATTCCGGGAACCAAACATTTGGCATATGGAAAGGTGGTCGTCAAATGACAAGGTTCGCGCGCTATCTTCTACTGATACTTTGGGTGCTCATCGCGACTTTGGGCCTGACTTACCTCTGGATCCACGAGCTTGGGCGCTATGTCCATTTGCCCGATACCTTTTGGGTATGGGTATTCGCCCATACGCCTGGGTTCTGGGACGGTGAATCGGCTTACGATCTCGCCAAGGCCCCAGGCGTAGCCTCCTTCGTGCTCTCACGGTTGAGAGACTTCGGTGGAGAACGACCATGCTCGAATGCACCTTTGAACTGAATGGCAAGGCAATGAGTGCGCTGCGCTGCGGCGCTCTGGCTTTTCCAGCGTTTTCAGGCCTGGATCACCATAAGAATCGACCCGAATTTTCCTGCTATGCAAGTACAGGTCCGATTCCCCGCGGAACCTACTACGTCGTTGATCGGCAATCCGGAGGCATGCTCGGGTCGATCAGAGATTCGCTTCGGAACAAGAACGAATGGTTCGCTCTCTATGCTGTTGACGGCAAGATAGATGACGAAGCCTTCTGCAACGCCATACGGCGCGGCGAATTCCGCCTCCATCCGAAGGGCGGCCAAGGCATCAGCAAAGGGTGCATTACCGTCGAGAGCCACATGGGCTACCACCACCTACGCTCGCTCCTCAAAGCCCAGCGACAACACCCCGTGCCGGGGACGACGCTCTCAAGGCGTATGGCAGGGTGATCGTCAGATGAAGACCTTGGCTCGGTGGCTATTGTTGGCCGTGTGGACGGTTTTTGCCACGCTCGCGCTAACCTTCGTTTGGCTGCGTTGGCTTGCGGCCATCTTCCCATTCCCGGAGTCGTTCTGGTTCTGGATATTCACCCATGTCCCGGGATTCTGGGACGGCGAAGCTGGCGACGATCTGGAACTCCTGGTCCACCTCGCCTTGTCATTCGTGGCGGTGGTGATCGGAACCTGGCTGGCGCGCAGGTGGATGCTGGACCGGCGTGGGCGAGCGGCCCGGCTTCGTTAAGCCGGCCGCCCTCCCCTCACTACCTTACTCCGCTGCCTTCTTCACCGCCTTCTTGGCCGGCGCGCGCTTGCGCGGGGCGGCTTTCTTTGCGGGAGCTTTCTTGTCGGCGGGCTTCGGGGCTTCCTCGGCGGGGGCCGGGGCGGGCTCGGTGGGTTCCTCGACAACCTGGGCGGACAGCACCGTCGTGCCCGGGGCGGCGAAGACTGACTGGTCGATTGGCCACGGGGTGTCGCTCAGGGCGACTTCGGGACGCTTGGCGCGCTTGCCGCGTGACGAAGCCGGGGGTTCCACGGCTTCCGGGATCAGGGTCGAGGCGGAGCCGGCCGGTTCGTCCTCGGAGGCCGCCGAGAAGACCGGGGCCGGCTCGGGGATGGCGTCGATTTCGACCACTGGCGCGGGCGTTTCCACCGGCGGCACGGCCTGGGCCACCGTGGTGGCCGGCAGCGGCGGCGGCGACGGGCGGCGCTCCTGCTGGTTCGACTGGTTTTGCTGCGGGCGCTGCTGCTGGCCGGACTGGCCGGACTGACCCGACTGTTGCCCAGACTGCTGGCCCGATTGCTGGCCCGATTGCTGGCCACCCTGTTGCCCACCCTGCTGGCCCGACTGCTGCCCCGGCTGGCCGCCCTCCCCCTTGGCGCGCTTTTTCAGCCGCACCCAGATGGTCTTGTTGTTCCCGCCGTTGCGCGTTTCCACCTCGAACAGGTTGGTCGATGCCACGAGTTCGGACAGCTTGCCGTACCCATAGTTACGCGAGTCGAATTCCGGCGCCTGCTTGGCGATGTGGTTGCCCATGCCGCCCAGCGTCGACCAGCCGTCTTCGTCCGACACCGCCTGCGCGGCGCTTTGCAGCAGGCGCACCAGCCGCGAGTCCTGGCGCAGCTCCTGGGTGTTGCGGCGGCGTGCCGGGGCCACGGCGCCTTCGGCTTCCACGTCGGTATCGGTGTCCGTGCGCAGCACATCGGAATAGATGAACTTGTCGCAGGCCGTCACGAACGGCTTGGGCGTCTTGCGCTCGCCGAAGCCGTAGACGATCAGCCCCTGCTCGCGGATGCGCGACGCCAGCCGCGTGAAGTCGCTGTCACTGGAGACGATGCAGAACCCGTCGAAGCGGCCCGTGTAGAGCAGGTCCATCGCGTCGATGATCATCGCGCTGTCCGTGGCGTTCTTGCCCACGGTGTAGCGGAACTGCTGGATCGGCTGGATCGAGTGCGACAGCAGCCGCTCCTTCCATCCGGCCAGGTTGGGCTTGGTCCAGTCGCCGTAGATCCGCTTCACGGCGGCCACGCCGTACTTGGCCACTTCGGCCAGCAGGCCTTCCACGATGGCGGGCGCCGCGTTGTCGGCGTCGATCAGCACAGCCAGGGTCGCGCCCTGGCGAGGGGAATTTGTCATGTGTCGATAGGGGGTTGCGGTGCAGCCGGCGCCGCCCGGAGCGGGCGGTCGGGGCCGCCTGGATGCAACGCAGTGTACACGCTGAAAGCCCGTGCCTACGGGAAATCACGGGGGTAGCTGGCCCGGTTTATGCTGCATAGCAAGGTACCGCGCGCGCAACGCGGGTGCTACCATGCCGCGCAGAGACACGGCCTTCCCACGCCTCCACAAGAGGCCCCGGAAGGTTGCCCACAACTGATGTGTCGGTGATCCCGACAGCATGCCCATAGAGGAGCACTTATGAATGCCCCCCTGACCCCGCCGGTCAGCGACGCCATTCGTCGCGCGCTAGAGAACGTTTCCCTCGAAGACAAGTACACGCTGGAACGCGGCCGCATCTATATCAGCGGCACGCAGGCGTTGGTACGGCTGCCGATGCTGCAGCAGGAACGGGATCGCGCCGCGGGTCTGAACACTGCCGGTTTCATCTCCGGCTATCGCGGGTCGCCGCTCGGCGCGCTCGACCAGTCGCTCTGGAAAGCCAAGAAGCATCTTGCAGCGCACAACGTCGTCTTCCAGGCTGGCCTGAACGAAGATCTCGCCGCCACCTCGGTCTGGGGCTCCCAGCAGGTCAACATGTATCCGGATGCCAAGTTCGATGGCGTATTCGGCATGTGGTACGGCAAGGGCCCGGGCGTGGACCGCACCGGCGACGTCTTCAAGCACGCCAACTCCGCCGGCTCCAGCCAGCACGGCGGCGTGCTGGTGCTGGCCGGTGACGACCATTCGGCCAAGTCCTCCACGCTGGCGCACCAGTCCGAGCACATCTTCAAGGCCTGCGGCCTGCCCGTGCTCTACCCGTCCAACGTCCAGGAATACCTCGACTACGGCCTGCACGGCTGGGCGATGAGCCGCTACTCCGGCCTCTGGGTGGCCATGAAGTGCGTGACCGACGTGGTGGAATCGTCGGCCTCGGTCGAACTCGATCCGCACCGCGTGGAGATCGTGCTGCCCGATGACTTCATCCTGCCGCAGGGCGGCCTGAACATCCGCTGGCCCGATCCGCCGCTGGAACAGGAAGCGCGCCTGCTCGACTACAAGTGGTACGCCGGCCTGGCCTATGTGCGGGCCAACAAGATCGACCGGATCGAGATCGACTCGCCGCACGCGCGTTTCGGCATCATGACCGCCGGCAAGGCCTACCTCGACACCCGCCAGGCGCTGTCCGACCTCGGCCTCGATAACGAGACCTGCGCGCGCCTGGGCATCCGCCTCTACAAGGTGGGCTGCGTATGGCCGCTGGAGGCGCACGGCGCGCGCAAGTTCGCCGAGGGGCTGCAGGAGATCCTCGTCGTCGAGGAAAAGCGCCAGATCATGGAATACGCGCTCAAGGAGGAGCTGTACAACTGGCGCGACGACGTGCGCCCCAAGGTGTACGGCAAGTTCGACGAGCGCGACAACGCGGGCGGCGAATGGTCGATCCCGCAGAACAACTGGCTGCTGCCGGCCCACTACGAGCTGTCGCCGGCCATCATCGCCAAGGCCATCGCCACGCGGCTGGAAAAGTTCGATTTGCCGTCCGATGTGCGCGCCCGCATCGCCGCCCGTCTGGCGGTCATCGAGGCCAAGGAGCGCGCGCTGGCCACGCCGCGCGTGACCGCCGAGCGCAAACCGTGGTTCTGCTCCGGTTGTCCGCACAATACGTCAACCAACGTGCCCGAGGGTTCGCGCGCGCTGGCCGGCATCGGCTGCCACTACATGACCGTGTGGATGGACCGCAGCACCAGCACCTTCAGCCAGATGGGCGGCGAAGGCGTGGCCTGGATCGGCCAGGCGCCGTTCGCGGGCGACAAGCACGTGTTCGCCAACCTCGGCGACGGCACCTACTTCCACTCGGGGCTGCTGGCCATCCGCGCGTCGATCGCGGCGGGGGTCAACATCACCTACAAGATCCTCTACAACGACGCCGTGGCGATGACCGGCGGCCAGCCCGTCGACGGCGAGCTCTCGGTGCGCGACATCGCCTACCAGGTCTCCGCCGAAGGCGCGAAGCAGATCGTCATCGTCACGGACGAGCCCGAGAAGTACAACGGCGCGATCAAGCTGCCCGAGGGGCTCACCGTCCACCATCGGGACGAGCTGGATCGCATCCAGCGTGAACTCCGCGAAGTGCCGGGCTGCACCATCCTGATCTACGACCAAACCTGCGCCACCGAGAAGCGTCGGCGCCGCAAGCGCGGCACCTTCCCCGATCCGGCCCGCCGCGCCTTCATCAACGACGCGGTGTGCGAAGGCTGCGGCGACTGCTCGGTCAAGTCGAACTGCCTGTCGGTGGAGCCGCTCGAGACCGAGCTGGGCACCAAACGCCAGATCAACCAGTCGTCGTGCAACAAGGACTTCTCGTGCCTGAACGGCTTCTGCCCGTCCTTCGTGACGGCCGAAGGCGCGCAGGTGCGCAAGCCCCGGGAGCGGGGATTGTCGATGGACAGCCTGCCGGTGCTGCCCCAGCCGACGCTGCCATCGCTCGACCACCCGTTCGGCGTGCTGGTCACGGGCGTGGGCGGCACCGGCGTGGTGACGATTGGCGGCCTGCTCGGCATGGCCGCGCACCTCGAGAACAAGGGCGTGACGGTGCTGGACATGGCCGGGCTGGCGCAGAAAGGCGGCGCGGTGCTGTCCCACGTGCAGATTGCCGCCAAGCCCGATGACCTCCATGCCACGCGCATCGCCATGGGCGAGGCGGATCTGGTCATCGGCTGCGATGCCATCGTCTCGGCCAACGACGAAGTGATCTCGAAGACGCAGGCGGGCCGCACCCGCGCGGTGGTCAACACCGCGCAGACGCCGACCGCCGACTTCATCAAGAATCCGAAGTGGCAGTTCCCGGGCCTGTCGGCGGAGCAGGACATCCGCACCGCCGTGGGCGAGCAGTGCGAGTTCATCAACGCCAGCGCGCTGGCCGTGGCGCTGATCGGCGATGCCATCTACACCAACCCGCTGGTGCTCGGCTTTGCCTGGCAGAAGGGCTGGATTCCGCTGACGCTGGAGGCGCTGGAGCGCGCCATCGAACTGAACGGCGTGTCGGTGGACAAGAACAAGGCCGCGTTCGACTGGGGCCGCCACATGGCGCACGACCCGGCGCAGGTGCTGGGGCTGACCGGCAAGCTCAAGCCGGCCATGGACGGGGCGGACGTGGTGAAGCTGCCGACGTCTTCGGGCGCGCTGCTGGAGAAGCTGATCGCGAGCCGCGTGGACCTGCTGACCCAGTACCAGAACGCCGCCTATGCCGCCGAGTACCGCGACGCCGTGCAACGCGTGCGCGCGGCCGAAACGGCCATGGTGGGCGCCGGCAAGCCGCTGCCGCTGACCGAGGCCGCCGCGCGCAATCTGGCCAAGCTGATGGCGTACAAGGACGAGTATGAGGTGGCGCGGCTCTACACCGACCCGGTGTTCCTCGACAAACTGCGCGCCCAGTTCGAAGGCGAGCCCGGCCGCGACTACCAGCTCAACTTCTGGCTCGCGCCGCCGCTGATGGCCAAGCGCGACGACAAGGGGCATCTGGTCAAGCGCCGCTTCGGCCCGTCCACGATGACGCTGTTCCGCCTGCTGGCCAGGCTGAAGGGGCTGCGCGGTGGTGCGCTCGATATCTTCGGCAAGACCGAGGAACGGCGCACCGAGCGCGCGCTGATCGGCGAATACCGGGCGCTGCTGGACACACTGGCGCAAGGCTTGTCCGCCGCGAACCACGACACCGCGATTGCGCTGGCGAACCTGCCGGACGATATCCGCGGTTTCGGGCACGTGAAGGAGAACAATCTCAACGCGGTGCGCGGCCGGTGGGCCAAGCTGCTGGCGCAGTTCAAGCATCCGGAGGCGGGGCAGCAAGCCGCCTGATCGCGCTGAGGTAAGCAGGGGCAGGTGTCGGCAATCGCTGGCACCTGCCCTTTTTTTCGTCTATCAATGTTCAAGTGAATCTTTGCGACTTGCGTATCGCCACCGCAACAGCGTCACGGCGCTGACACGGTCAGCCGGAACAATCCGCATTGCCGCCGCCCAGCCGGGCATCACGCGGCACTTTTCGCAGTTCCAATCGCCGTTTCCACCTTCAAAGCGAGGTTCGCATGCCGTCCACTACGCTGGTGTTTCGACGTTTCATTCGCGCATGTTCCGGGCTGTTGCTCGCGGCCGTGTTCTCGCCGGCGTTCGCGGGCTACTGGACCGGCGTGTCCCGCAGCCTGCCCGTCTCGCCGCTCGGCAACACGGTCGCGCTGTCCTGCCATAACTGCTACGGCGCCAGCAATGCCGCCACGACCACGCAAGTGTCGATGGCGCTGAACCGGGGGCTCGACCTCGTGGAGTTCGACCTGACCCTGCACGCCGATGGCCAGGTCTATGTCGAGCACAGCGACTCGGAGTCCGCCGTGGGCACCTTCGCCAGCGCGCTGGCCAATACCGCGCTGCAGCAGAGCGACCGCATGCTGTTCCTCGAAATCAAGGAGGGCTACTCGACGGCCGCCGCCAGCGACACGCTGATGCTCGGCGTGCTGCGCGCGATCCGCGACTGGGGCTACGCCACGGCGGGCCGGCCGGTCATGCTGCGCGCGTTTATGGACGGCAATAACCGCCACCAGCATCTGGTGCGCGCCCAGGCGCTGCTGGCACAGTCGGAATTCGCGAGCATCCGCGACCATGTGCGCTTCCATGCCCTGATCGAGAGCGATATCCGCAACCGCATGCGCACGGCCAAGAGCCTGGGCTTCCAGGGCGTGGAACTCGAATACCGGATGGCGAGCCTGTTCGGCGCGATCGATCAGGCCAAGCTGCTCGGCCTCGGCGTGGGCGTCTACACCACGCCGGCCAGCCTGGGCGAGCTGTACCTGTCGGCGCTGCGCGAGGACGTGGATTTCATCACCTCGGACTACGACCGGGGCGCCACGCCGCTGGCTACCTCGGCGCGGGCGCTGATCACCGAAGCCACGTCGCTGGTGCACATGAACACGCTCACCCAGACCGCCTACCCGCTGACCTACAAGCGCACCGGCCCGACGAACTACGCGGTGGCCCAGAGCGGCACCACGCCGACGCTGGAAGTGCTGTCGGTCACGTCCGATGAGGACCGCGTGGGCGGGAGCATGGTGTTTGCCGGCGCGCAGTCGGTCACGACCTGGCAGGCCGACAACGACACCAACGGCGGCTTCCTGGTCAGCGCGGTGGTCAACTTCGACGACCTGACCTCGGGCGCCACCGCCGCGATCCTTGCCAAGAGCGACGCGGGCGGCTTCGCGCTGGAGCAGGCGGGCACGCTGCTGCGCTTCGGCGTCTACGTCAACGGCGGCTACCAGTACGCCACCGTGCCGCTGTCCTCGCTCAATGGCACGGATTCGTACTTCATCGTCGGCGCCTATGACGGCGACGGCGCGGTGCGGCTCTGGGTCAACAACGTCGAGCGCACCCCGTCGGTCTCGGTGACGGGCGGCGTGGGTCTGAACACCAGCCCGATCGTGATCGGCGCCGACCCGCAGGGCGCCACGGACCGCCGCTACTTCTTCAAGGGCAAGGTCCAGCAGGTGATGGTGCAGCGCTGGCGCAACCACTGATCGCGCCCGGGCCCCGCCTCGCGCGGGGCCTGTTTTGCCGGGCTACTTGATGCCGGCGTTCATGAACGACTGCATGAACTGGCGCTGGAACAGCAGGAAGGCGACCAGCAGCGGGCCAATCGACAGCAGCGTGCCGGCGGACAGCACGCCCCAGTCCACACCGGTCTCGGGCGCCGCGAACAGCGCCATGCCCACCGTCACCGGGCGGCTCGCCTCGGTGTTGGTAATCACCAGCGGCCACAGGAAGTTGTTCCAGTGATAGCTGATGGACACCAGCGCATAGGCCAGGTAGGTGGGCCGGGCCAGCGGCACGTAGACCTTGAGCAGGATCGCCAGCCGCCCCAGCCCCTCGATGCGCGCCGCGTCCTCCAGCTCCTGCGGCACCATCATGAAGGTCTGGCGCAGCAGGAAGATGCCGAACGCGCTACCGATGTAGGGCAGCGCCACGCCGAGGTAGTGATCCACCTGCCCGAGCCGCGCCACACTGACGTAGTTTTCGGTAATCAGCACCTCCGGCATCACCATCAGCTGGAGCATGACGATGGCGAACACCAGCCCCCGGCCCGGGAAGCGCAGCCGCGCCAGCGCATAGCCAGCCAGCGTGCACACCAGCAGCTGGAGCACCAGCAGCAGCGTGACAATGCAGAACGTGTTGACGAGGTAGCGCGCGAACGGCGCCACGCGCCACGCGGCGGGGAAGTTGCCGAAGCCCCAGCGGGTGTCGAAGGACAGGCGCAGCGCATCGCCATCGGGGTGGAAGGCTGCCCAGAACATCAGCAGCAACGGGGCGATCCACAGCAGGCCGGCCAGCCAGCCGGCCACGGGAAGCAACAACCGGGGAGGAGCGATCGTCATCGGTAATGGACCCGCTTGCGGGAGAACCAGAACTGGAGCGCCGAGCACAGGGCCAGCAGCGCCAGCAGCACCAGCGTCAGCGCCGAGGCGTACGAGATGTCCTGGAACTTGAACGCCACTTCATAGAGGTAGTAGAGCAGCAGCGTGCTGGCGTTGTTCGGGCCGCCGCGCGTGAGCACGAACAGGTGATCGACCAGCTTGAACGCGTTGATCAGCGCGTTGACGACCACGAACAGCGTGGTCGGCGCCAGCAGCGGCAGGGTGACCCGCCGTAGCCGGTACCAGGCGGACGGCGCCTCGATGCGCGCCGCGTCGCGCTGTTCGGGTGAGATCGATTGAAGCGCGGCGAGGTAGAAGATCATGAAGAAGCCCGCCTCCTTCCAGATGGTGATGACCATCAGCGCGGGCAGCACGGTCTCCACATCGCCCAGCCAGTTGCGGCCGGCGATGCCGGCGGCGCCGAGCAGCTGGTTGAACAGGCCGATGTCGGGCGCGTAGAAGAACAGCCAGACGTTGGCGGCGGCCACCATCGGCAGGATGGTCGGCGTGAAGAAGGCCAGCCGCAGCAGGCCGCGGCCCGCGAAGCGCTCGTTGACCCAGAGCGCCATCGCCAGCGCCAGCATTACCGAGACCGGCACCGTGACCAGCGCGTACCAGAAGTTGTTGCGCAGCGCCTGCAGGAACACCGGGTCGTCCAGCAGCGCGGCGAACTGGTCCGCGCCGCTGAACATCGGAGCGACGCCGGGCGCCTGCGTGTGCAGGCTCTCCCAGACGCTGCCCGCGATGGGCCAGTAGGTGAACGCCGCCAGCAGCACCAGCGCCGGCAGCAACATCAGCCACGCATGGACGGCCGGCCTGGAGACGAAGGATCGGGAAGTCATGGCGTGGCGGATGTCGTTCACGGTGGGCCCGCCGCGTCAGCGCTGGTACGGCTTCAGGATGCGGTCAGCCTGCGCCTGGGCGCCGGCCAGCGCGGCCTTCGGCTCCTGCTGGCCGGTGATGGCCGACTGGAGCGAGTCCTCGAGCACCTTGCGCACGCGGCCCGCCTGGTGCGTCGACAGTTCCGCCGTCGCCACCTGGAGTTGGTCACGCGCGACCAGCGTCTGCGGCACCTTGGCCGCGTAGCTCTTGAGCGTCGGCGTCTCGTAGCTGGCCGGGCTCACGCCCATGTAGCCGGTGGCCACGCTCCATTCGGCCGAACGTTCCGGCGCCGTCAGGAATCGCACCAGACGGTAGGCGGCCTTCTGCTCGGCTTCGCTGCCGCTCTTGAACAGGTAGAAGTTGCCGCCGCCGGTGGGCGAGCCACCCGTCGGGTTGCCCGGCAGCGGGGCCACGCCCACGTCGAACTTGGCATCCTTGAGCACGGCGGTCAGGTTGCCCGTGGAGTGCCACATCATCGCCGTCTTGCCCTCGACAAAGTTTTGGCGCAGCGTGCCCCATTCGATCAGGCCCTTCGGGCTCAGGCCGTCCTTGGCCAGCGAGGTCCAGTACTGGAGCGCCTCCACGGTCTTGGGCGTGTCGAAGGTGGTGTGCGAGCCGGCGGCGTTCATCAGCGTGGCGCCGTTCTGCTTGGCCAGCGCGCCGAACATCCAGTAGGCGTAGCCCGTCGACGGAATCATCACGCCCCAGCGCGACGTGGCGCCGCCGTCCTGCTTCACCAGCTTGGCAGCGGCCTCGCGCATCTCGGTCCAGGTGCGCGGCGGCTTGTTCGGATCCAGGCCGGCCTGCTTGAAGGCGTCCTTGTTGTAGAACATGACGATGGTCGAGCGCTGGAACGGGATGCCCCAGGTCTTGCCGTCGGCGCGGCCGTTGTCCATCAGGCCCGGGTAGAAGCTCTGGAGCCACGCCTTGTCTTCCGGCGTGGTGGCGAAGTCGTCGAACGGCCGGATCACGTTCTGGTCCTTCAGTTCGAACAGGTCGATCGAGAACAGCACCGAGGTCTGCACCGGCGTGCCGGCCTTGAGGGCGGCCAGCGCCTTGGTGCGGGCGTCGTCGTAGTTGCCGGCGTAGATGGCGTTGACCTTGACGTCCGGGTTGGCCTGCTGGAACTGGTCGACCAGCTTGTCTACCACCTGCGTCAGCGGGCCGCCGACCGAGACCGGGTAGTACATGGTCACCTGCGTCTGTGCCGCCGCGCCGAGCGCGGCCATCGAGAGAACGGCGCCCAGCGCGAGGGCGAGGCCACGGGATTTGAACGACATGAAGGCTCCTGGTGAAGGACGAATCAAAACATCGGGAAAGTCATGGGGATGGAGGGAGGCCCCTCACGCGGCAAACCGGTGGGCGCGTGCGGCCGGCCATTCCAGCGCCAGCCGGCTGCCGGTCTGCAGCGCAAGCCGGCCCGGATGGCGCACCAGCACGGGCTGCTCGTAGACCTGCACCTCGATCAGCGTGTCTGCGCCGTGATATTCGCTGCGCGCGACGACGCCATCGTGAATATCCGTGCCGGCAGTGCCCGTCGCCGCCAGCGCGATGTGTTCGGGACGAATGCCCACCAGCCCGTCCAGCCCCGGCACGCGCAGCAAATTCATCGGCGGCTGGCCGATAAAGCGCGCCACGACCGGCGTGGCCGGCTGCTCATAAAGCTGTTCGGGCGTGCCGACCTGGGCGATCTCGCCCTGATGCATCAGCACGATGCGGTCGGCCATGCTCATGGCTTCCACCTGGTCGTGGGTGACGTAGATCACCGTCAGCCCGAGCGCGCGCTGGAGCTTGCGCAGTTCGGCGCGCATCTCGGCACGTAGCTGGGCGTCGAGGTTGCTGAGCGGCTCGTCCATCAGGCAGACCGGATGATGCGAGACGATGGCGCGTGCCAGCGCCACGCGCTGCCGCTGCCCGCCCGAGAGTTCACCCGGCTTGCGCGCGAGGAGCTTGTCCAGCCCGAGCATGTCGGCGGCCTGCTTGAGCCGCGCCGCCTGCTCCTCGCGCGGCAGCTTGCGCGCGCGCAGGCCGAAGACGATGTTCTCGCCCACGCTCAAGTGCGGAAACAGCGCGTACGACTGGAACACCATGCTCAGGTGGCGCGCGGCGGGGTCCACGTCGGTCACGTCCGCGCCATCGAACCAGATCCGCCCGCCGCTCGGCCGGTCCAGTCCGGCAATCAGCCGCAGCAGCGTGGTCTTGCCGCAGCCCGAGGCGCCGAGCAGCGCGATGAACTCGCCACGCGCCACGTCGAGGTCGATGCCGCGGAGCACGTGTTGCTCGCCGAAGCGCTGCTGCAGGTTGTCGAGTCGCAGGTAGGCCATGGGTTCTTATCAGCGTATGGGTCGTCGATTGCGTCAGCAGATATGAAGCGAGACACCCGCGCGTTCGCACAGCGCGGGCAGGTCCGCGCCAGCGTCGGTGCGGGCTTCCTCATCGGTGAAGAAATGGTCGATCTGGGCGAGCGTGGCCACGCGGCAGGGCGCGTCGCGCAGGAACTTGCTGCTGTCGGCCAGCACCGCGCGGACGTGGCTGTTGGCGAACAGCACCTGGGTGAACTCCGCCTCGTCCGGGTGGAACTCGAACAGGCTGCCGTCGGCATCCACCGCGCCCGCGCCGCAGATCGACAGATGCGCGCGAAAGCGGCGGATGAAGTCGAGCGTGGCGCTGCCCATCACGTCGCGGTCACCGGGACGCAGCCGGCCGCCGGCCACCCAGGTCTCGATGGCGGGCTTCTCGGCCAGCGCGTGCACGGCGTCCAGGTTGTTGGTGACCACGCGCAGCGGCCGGTCGGCCGGCAACGCGCGCGCGAACTCGGCCACCGTGGTGCCGTAGCCGAGGAACAGCGTGGCGTTGTCCGGCACGAGTGCGATGGCCGCATGGGCGATGCGCCGCTTGCGTTCGATCTGCGCCGTGCTGCGCTGCAAAAAACTGAGGTTGCGCTGGCCCGCCGGCAGGCTCAGCCCGCCATGCAGCCGCCGCACCAGGCCCTGTTCGCTCAGGTCGTTGATGTCACGCCGGATCGTCTGCGTGCTGACCTGGAAGCGATCGGCAAGCTGGTCGGTGCTGAGTTCGCTGGCATCGCGCAGCCAGTCGAGGATTTCACGTTGTCGCGGAGTTAGGCTCATTCGATCATGTTAGATGTTCGAATGAAAATTTAAACCGGAAGTGTGTCGGGTAGATGACTGTCGCTTTCGGTACACTGGGGTTCACCCTGTCTTCCCCTGTTCTCTACTTCCGCTCATGCAGATCCGCCCCTACCGCCCCGCCGACGAATCCACCGTGGTTGCCCTGTGGCAAGCCTGCGGCCTGACCCGCCCCTGGAACGATCCCCACCGCGACATCGCGCGCAAGCTGACCGAGCAGCCCGAGCTGTTCCTCGTCGGCGAGGTCGATGCCCACGTGGTGGCCACGGCGATGATCGGCTTCGACGGGCATCGCGGCTGGGTCTACTACCTCGCCGTCGCGCCCGCCTGCCAGGGGCGCGGCTATGGGCGTATGCTGATGGCGCGCGCCGAGGCGCTGCTGATCGAGCGCGGCTGCCCCAAGATCAACCTGCAGGTGCGCGAAGGCAACGACGCCGTGATGGCGTTCTACGCGAAGCTCGGCTATGGCCGGGATGCGGCCGTCAGCCTGGGCAAGCGGCTGATTCCGGACCAGTGATCGGGCGGAAGACCCCGACAAGGAGACCCCATGACCACGTATCAAGGAAGCTGCCACTGCGGCCGCGTCGCCTTCGAGGCGGATGGCGAGATCACGCAGGTGCTGCAGTGCAACTGCACCATCTGCCGCCGGCGCGGGCATCTGCTCTGGTTCGTGCCCAAGGCGCAGTTCCGGCTCAAGACGCCGGACGAGCACGCCACCACCTACCGCTTCAACACGATGAAGATCGCGCATCGCTTCTGCCCGGTCTGCGGCTGCGGCCCTTACGCCGAGGCGACCGACCCGAAGGGCAATCCCACCGCCGCCGTGAACGTGCGCTGTGTGGATAACGTCGATCTGGGCAGCCTCAAGGTCATCGAGTACGACGGCCTCCACGCCTGATCCTGGCTGACCGCCCATGCTCCGCATCGCCGGCATCGACCACCTCGTACTGCGCACCGCCAACGTGCCGCGCCTCGTGCGGTTCTATATCGATGTGCTCGGCTGCACCCTGGAGCTTGAGCAGACCGCCATCGGCCTGACGCAGCTCCGCGCCGGCAACG
Organism: Cupriavidus sp. 10L45; assembly: GCF_056395225.1. Taxonomy (NCBI): domain Bacteria; kingdom Pseudomonadati; phylum Pseudomonadota; class Betaproteobacteria; order Burkholderiales; family Burkholderiaceae; genus Cupriavidus; species Cupriavidus sp. 10L45. The sequence goes on along the minus strand of NZ_JBFTJC010000016.1, from coordinate 114,047 downwards.
GGCTGATCGACCTCGTTTCGCTGGACGGCCCGATCGGCCGGGCCGGCGGCGCGGGGCCGGGGGCAGAGGGCCGCAATCTCGACCATTTCTGCCTGCGTATCGATCCGTTCGATGCGGAGGCGATATTTGAGCATCTGCGCATTCATTACGTCGATACCGGGCCGGTCGAACAGCGCTACGGGGCCGAAGGCACCGGTCCGTCGATCTATGTGAAGGACCCGGACGGCAACACCGTCGAACTGAAAGGCCCGCCCAACCTGCCCGGCGATGGCAGTCCCTGAGCAAGTGCACTGACGTAGGCATTCGCCCGTCACGCCGATACAATTCCCGCTTCATCCATCGCATCGCCACCGGCGCGCCCCCGCCCTGCGCCGGGCGCGCCATGACCACCATCGACGCCCCCGCCGTACCCACCGCTGCGCCCCCGCCCCGTCATATCGTCTGGACGCTCGGCCTGACCGAGATCATCAGCTGGGGCACGCTCTATTTCACGTTCACGGTCTTCATCGACCCGATGCACCAGTCGCTGGGCCTCGGCAAGCCGTTCCTGGCCGGCGGGTTCTCGCTCGGGCTGCTGGTCTGGGCGCTGTGCTCGTTCGCCGTGGGCCGGCTGCTGGACCGCGTGCCGGCGCGCAAGGTGATGGGATGCGGCTCCGTGCTGGCGGCCATCGGCCTGTTGCTGTGGGCGTGGTCGCCCTCGCCGACGATGTTCCTGCTGATGTGGATTCCGCTCGGGCTGGCCATGGCGTCCACGCTCTATGAACCCGCCTTCGTGGTGCTGCGGCAGGCGTATGGCGATGGCTACCAGAAGCCGATCGTCCACGTGACGCTGCTGGCCGGCTTCGCCAGCACGATCTTTATCCCGCTCGGCCAGTGGCTGGTACTGCACCTGGGCTGGCGCGGCACGCTGGTGATCTTCGCCGCGCTGAACCTGTTCGTCTGCGCGCCCCTGCATGCGCGGCTGCGCTACACGGCGCATGCCACCTACGCGTCCGCGCAGGCTGGCGGGCCACTTGCCGGCGCCGGCGGGCCCGGCATCGCGCGGCTGACGCTGCGCCAGCCCGTGTTCTGGGCCGTGGTGCTGGCCTTCACGGCGACGGCCGTAGTCGCCTCGCTGCTCGGCGCGCACCTGATCCCGATGCTGACCGAGAAGGGCATGCCGGTGGGACAGCAGCTCATCGTGGCGGCGCTGATCGGCCCCGCGCAGGTGGCCGGCCGGCTGGCCATGGCGCGCCTGCCGATCCACCACCCGGTGCGGCTGTCGATGCCGGTCTACTGCCTGATGGGTGCCGGGCTGCTCTGCTTCGCGCTCGGCCACGGCTACTGGCTGATGCTGGCCGCCGTGCTCTATGGCTGCGCCAATGGCGTCAACACCATGCTGCGCGCGATGGCCATGCCCGAGCTGATCTCCCGCCACCACTACGCCACGCTGAACGGGCTGATGATGACGCCGGTCCTGATCATGCAGGCCGCCGCGCCGTGGTTCGGCGCGCTGCTGTGGCGCGCCGCCGGCGGTTACTGGCTGATGCTGTGGGTGATGGTGGCGCTGGCCGTGGGCGCGCTGCTGGCGTTCGGCTTCGCCCTGCACAAGCGCGGGCTGCTGCGCCCGGAGGCCGCCGCATGAGCGATGTCTCCCGCGCCACGCGCGGCACCATGGCGCTGTTCTTCGTCAACGGCGCCACCTTCGCCACCTGGGGCGTCCACATCCCGACCATCAAGGCGCGCTTCGGGCTATCGGACGCCATGCTCTCCTTCGCCATGCTGGCCGTGGCCGGCGGCGCCATCCTGGCGATGGGCCCGGTCGGCCGCTGGGTGGCGCGGCTGGGCAGCGGGCGGGCCTCGATGCTGGGCGGCGTGGCGTTCGCGCTCTGCACGCTCGGCATCCTCGCCATGCCTGCCTTCACGCTGCTGCTGCCGATGCTGCTCCTCTTCGGCATGGCCAACGCCGCGTTCGACGTGTCGATGAACGCGCAGGCCGCCACGGTGGAGGCCAGCCGCCCCCGGCCCGTGATGTCGGCCCTGCACGGCATGTTCAGCCTCGGCGGCATGGCCGGGCGGCATTCGGCGGACTGATGCTGACGCTGGGCGTGCCGCCGCTGGCCCATGCGGCGATGATCGCGGCCATGACGGCGCTGACCGCCGTGGGCGTTGCGGGCGGGCTGCTGGCCGATCCTCCGGCCATGCCGACGACCGACCATCACCATCGCGCGCACGCTTCCCGCGCGCTCTGGCTGCTTGGGCTGATGGCGTTCCTCGGGCTGGTCGGCGAAGGGGCGATGTACGACTGGACGGCGGTCTATATGCGCGATGTGGCGGAAGCCCCGCTCGGCTGGATCAGCTTTGGCTACGCCACGTTCTCGGGCGGCATGGCCTGTGGGCGCTTTGGCGGCGACCTGCTGCGCGCGCGCTTTGGCGATGCCCGCACGCTGACCGGCAGCGCCTGGCTCGGCTTTGCCGGCATCGCGCTGGCCATCGCGGCGCCGTGGCCGGTGCCGACGCTCATCGGCTTCAGCCTGATGGGGCTGGGCGCGGCCAATATGGTGCCGATCTTCTTCGTGGCGGCGTCGCGCCTGCCCGGCGTGACCGCTGCCGAGGGCATCGCGCGCGTGGCGCGCTTCGCCTATGTGGGATTGCTGCTGGGGCCGGTGCTGATCGGCGGGGTGGCGCACCTGGCCAACCTGCGCTTCGGGCTGGCGGTGGTGGCGGTGACGATGGGGGTGATCGCGCTGTTCGGGGCGCGCGCCGCGCGGCGGTATCTCACGCCGCGCTAGCCCGAAGGAAGATCAGGCGGCCTGCCGAGCGGGGGCGCTGCCCGCGCCCTGCCCCTCGAACACGAAGGTGTCCATGGCAAGCACGCCGTAGGTGACTTCATCCGCGATGCGATCGACCTGTGCCTGCCCATCGGTCGCCGATGCAGGGCCGAGCGCCGCGCCCAGCGCCACGAAGAACGGCAGCAGATGTTCGTCGGTCGGGTGCGCGCGGCGGGCGAATGGCGCGTTGTCCCGATAGCCGGCAATCCGGCTGGTATCGCCGGTGGCCAGCGCCTCGTCCAGCGCGTCTTTCATCCAATCGCGGAATGCGTCGACATAGGGCTCGGTCTCCGGGCCATGCTGGGCCTTGCGCCCGCCGCCGAACACTTCCTGCAGGTTATGCGTGAAGCTGCCCGAGCCGATCACGATCACGCCTTCATCGCGCAACGGTGCCAGCGCACGGCCGATTTCGATCTGCGTGGCGGGGCTCAGGTACGGGTTCAGCGCAAGCTGCAGGACCGGCAGGTCGGCGTCCGGGAAAAAGTGACGCATCGGCATCCAGGCGCCGTGGTCGAGCGGACGATCGGCGTCCTCGGCCACGTAGCAGACGCCTTCCACGCCGGCGGCTTCGACCAGCACCTTGACCCGGGCGGCCACGTCCGGGGCGCCGGGCGCGTCGTAGCGGAGCGCGTACAACTCGCGCGGAAAGCCGCCGAAGTCGTGCCACGCCTCCTGGCGCGTGCGCGTGCCGACGACCAGCGTGCTGTAGATCCAGTGTGCCGAGATCACCAGCACCGCCTTGGGCTGGCGCGCGCGCAGGCGTTCGCCCAGCGCATCGAATGCGGCGCCCGTGGGGCCGGGGTCGATCGCCAGCATCGGCGATCCGTGTGACACGTAAATGGCGGGAAGCGTGCTCATGGCCTTCAATCCTTTTGTCCAACTGCATGAAGTTTGGCAACAATGGCCGCCCCCGGCGTACCCCGATTGCGGATACCTCGTGCAAATTTTCTGAACATCGGACCGTGCGCGTCACACCCGCCTCGCCACCGCGTTGGATAGCGCACACAGGCCGACAGCGTAGGCCCGCGCCTGACGGCAGGCATATGGCGATTGGGCCTATGATGGCGAAAAGCCTGCGATCCCCGGATCGCCTCCCCAAGCTGCCTCGGACCGGCCCACCGGCGAACATCGTGTTCAAGCCCCACGCTCCCCTTCACGCCCTGCCCCACGCGCTGTGGTGGCAGCCGGGCGTCTATGGCAGCGGGCCCGCCGTGGTGTTGTGGATCGTGGCGCGGCTGCCGGCGGACACCCTGGCCGCCGTCTTCGGCACGCCGCTGGCCCCCGCACTGTTCAACCACGCCGGCGACACCGTCTTCGTCACCGGCTGGATCGCCAGCGCGCTCTGGCTGTGGTTCACGCGCAAGAAACCGGCCCCGCCGGCGCAGAATGACGCCGTTACGGCGGTACCTGATCCCTCCCAACCGCACACGCAAACCCGGCAAATGTAAGGATTCGCTTAAGATGGCGGCTGTTTTCACCGTCATAGAAAAGTGTAATGTCCGTCACAGCTGCCACTGCCAATGACCTGTCCAAAGCCACCCGACGACGCGCGATCCTCGCCGCGACCATCGGCAACGGCCTGGAATGGTTCGATTTCACCGTCTACAGCTTCTTCGCGGTCATCATCGCCAAGCTGTTCTTCCCCACCGGCGACGACCTCACCTCGTTCCTGCTGACCGTAGCCACCTTCGGCGTGGGCTTCTTCATGCGGCCCGTGGGCGCCATCGTGCTCGGCGTCTACGCCGACCGTGTCGGCCGCAAGGCGGCGCTGACGCTGACCATCCTGCTGATGGCGCTCGGCACGGCCATCATCGGCCTGGCGCCCACTTACGACAGCATCGGCCTCTGGGCCCCGGCGCTGATCGTGGTGGCGCGGCTGATCCAGGGCTTCTCGGCCGGCGGCGAGGTCGGGGGCGCCACGGCGTTCCTGATCGAGCACGCACCGGACGAGGAGCGCGGCGCCTATGCCAGCTGGCAGCAGGCCAGCCAGGGCATCTCGTTCATGCTCGGCGCGGCGATGGGTGCGCTGGTGACCAATGGCCTGAGCCCGGAGCAGATCGATGCCTGGGGCTGGCGCATTCCGTTCCTGTTCGGGCTGCTGATCGGTCCCGTGGGCATGTACATCCGCTCGCATCTGGAAGAGCCGCCCGAGTTCGAGGCGCGCCAGGCCGAACGTCGCAAGAACAATGTGAAGTTCTCGCCGCTCTCGCAGGTGCTGCGCGACCATCCGCGCGAAGTACTGGCCGGCCTGGGCGTGACCATCCTCTGGACGGTCTGCACCTACGTGCTGGTGTTCTACATGCCGTCGTACGCCAAGCAGCAGCTCGGCCTGCCGCTGGGCGCGACGTTCCAGTCGACCGCGATCTGCGGCGCCATCATCCTGGTGCTGTGCCCGCTGATGGGCATGCTGTCCGACCGCGTCGGCCGCAAGCGCATGCTGACCGTGGTGGCGGTGGCCATCGGCGCGCTGGCCTACCCGCTGTTCCACTGGCTCAACGTGTCGCCGACCACGGCCACGCTGCTCCAGGTGCAGATCGTGCTGGGCATCCTGCTGGCCGCGTTCACCGGCCCGGCCCCGGCCGTGCTGGCCGAGCAGTTCCCGACCGAGGTGCGTTCCACCGGCCTCTCGCTGGCCTATAACTTCGCCGTGACGATCTTCGGCGGCTTCGCCCCCCTGATCGTGACGTGGCTGATCACGTCGACGCAAAACAAGCTTGCGCCGGCCTACTACGTGATTGCCGCCGCGATGATCAGCATCGTGGCGCTGGCGTTCATGCACGACCGCACGGGCAAGCGGCTCGCCTGAGCGCGCTGCAGGGTCGTAGAAAGTCAGAAGGCCAACCCTCGGGTTGGCCTTTTTTGTGTCCGCTTTTTGTGTCCGCTTTACATGTCCGATTCCGGCTTCCGCAAATCCGCAGGTGCGGGCATGATCCCAGCCAAAGCGCCAGCGCGCGCCGTCCACCCCATCAGGAGCTTCACGCATGACATCGACAGAGACCGCCTCGCAGCCCCGGGTACGCTGCAGCTGGTGCGGGACGATCGAGGATTATTGCCACTACCACGACCACGAATGGGGTTTCCCGGTCGATAACGATCGGCGCCTGTTCGAGAAACTGTGCCTGGAGGGCTTCCAGTCCGGGCTGAGCTGGCTGACGATCCTGCGCAAACGTGAGAATTTTCGCAAGGCGTTCGCCAATTTCGAGATCGACAAGGTCGCCCGGTTTACGGAGCGCGACGTGGAGCGGCTGCTGGGCGACGCCGGCATCATCCGCCATCGGGGCAAGATCGAGGCCGCCATCCACAACGCCCAGCGCGCGCAGGATCTGCTGAAGACCGAACCCTCGCTGGCGGCCTATTTCTGGAAGTTCGAGCCGGACCCGAAGTCGCGGCCGAAGAAAGTCACGCCGGCCGTGCTGCGCGAGATGACGACGTCGCCGGAGTCCGTGGCGCTCTCGAAGGACCTGAAGAAGCGCGGCTGGAAGTTCGTCGGCCCGACCACGATGTATGCGCTGATGCAGGCCATGGGCCTGGTCAACGATCATTTCGAAGGCTGTGCGACCCGCGCCGAGGTGCTGAAGGCCCGCAAGGCCTTCAAGGTGCCGCGCTGATCCTCGCCGGAAGGCTGGCTGGAAGCCGATCCATCCACAGCGCTTTTCTGTTTCGGCAACGGTGCGTATACGTATACAGATATTGTTTACGTATACATAAATAGTAGTAGTAGGTAAACGTCGCCCCTGGCCGTTGATAAGCCGGTTTTTCCCTTTCCCGTCAGGGGCTTGGAAAAAAGACAACCCTAGGGGCGGCGCACCGCGTATACGTGGACAACCGCCTCGCGCCCGGTTTCATCCCCCGCCACGCCGCCGAGATATCCGTATACCGCCCACATGCGGCCCCCAGGCAGGCCACAGGCAATCCATGTGGTTGTCCCCAAGGCGTAGCGAAGATGTCCACAGGGCCCGTGCATGCGGGCAGGGATCGGGGCACACTGGCGGTTCGCTGCCGAAGGAGCCCCCGCGATGGATGCCACTACCCTCTTTCTCTACCTGATTGCGGTCGCCGCCGTGATGGTCACGCCCGGCCCGACCATGCTGCTCGCGCTGAGCAACGGCGCCACGCGGGGCATGCGGGTGGCCGCCTGCGGCATCGCCGGCGCGGCGCTGGCCGACCTGATCCTGATCGGCGCGGTCGGCTGCGGGCTGGGCGCCTTGCTGCTGGCGTCCGAGCAGTGGTTCACCATCATCAAGTGGATGGGCGCCGCCTACCTGCTCTACCTGGCGTGGGGGATGTGGCGCGCGCCAACGCAGGCGCTGGTGGCCACCTCCGGCGCGGCCTCGGCCAGCGGCCGGGCGGCGTTCTTCCGGGCGCTATTCGTGGCGCTCTCCAACCCCAAGACGCTGCTGTTTACCTCGGCCTTCGTGCCGCAGTTCGTCCACGCGGACAAGCCGGTGGCGCTGCAATACACGATCCTGGCGGTCATCGCCGCGCTGATGGACATCCTGATGATGTCGATCTACGCGTACGGCGGACGCCACGCCATGCGCACGCTGTCAGCGCGCGCCGTGCAGTGGATCAACCGGAGCTGCGCCGGCATGCTCGCCTTCCTGGCGGTCGGCCTGAGCCTCTACCGCCGCAGCGACCTGCGCTGACGAGGGGGCCGGGTCCGGGGCCGGCACCGGGTCCACGTGGGTCATCACGTTAAGGACATCGTCGCGCAGCATGGCGCGGCGGCGGGCCTCGGTAGCGATGGCGTGACCGCGCTCCACGGTCAGGTCGGCGCGGATCTCCAGGTGGACATCAACCAGCACCATATCCCCCATCTTGCGCGTCTTGAGGTCGTGCAGGCCGAGCACCCCGGGGGTGTCGAGCATGGCGGCGCGCAGGGCGGCCACCACGTCGTCATCGGCGGCGCGGTCCATCAGGTCGCTCAGGGCCGTCCAGCCGAACTGCAGCCCCATGCGCGCCACCACCAGCCCGACGACGATGGCCGCCACGGGGTCCAGGATGTGATAACCGAGCAGATTCCCGCCGATGCCGAGCGCCACCACCAGCGACGACGCCGCATCGGACCGCGCATGCCAGGCATTGGCCACCAGCATGCTCGAGCGCACGCGCTCCGCCACGCGGAGCATGTAGCGGAACAGCAGTTCCTTGAAGATCAGCGTGGCGATGGCCACCCATAGCGCAATCGCCTTCACCGGCTGCACCCCTTCGGGATGCTGGATCTTGCCGATGGCCGCCCAGAGCATGCCCACCCCCACCGCCAGCAGGATGGCCCCCAGCGCCAGCGACGCCGCGGTCTCGAAGCGCTGATGCCCGTACGGGTGATCGGTATCCGGATCCTTGCTGCCGTGATGCCCGGCGAACAACACGAGGAAATCCGAAACCAGATCGGAAAGGGAGTGAATGGCGTCCGCCACCAGCGCCTGGGAACCCGCCACCACGCCGATAAACCCCTGCGCGATGGTCAGGACCACATTGACCGCCACGCTGACGAGGGTGCTACGCCGGCCGGCCTGGGCGCGGGCGGCGGGGTCGGTGGCGGCGTTGCCGATGCCTGGCGCTGTGTGTTCCGGGGATTTGGGCATGTGCATGGGAGGAAACTATACGCTCTGCGATTCGGCGAACGACCGGATGGCGAATCTCAACGATGCGGACGCACGGACGCATTGGGATTCTAGCGATTCAGAATCCCCCAAAGCAAAACAACGCACCACATCTTTCGACGTAATGCGTTGTTTCGTAAGGAAAATCCTGGTGGACCGAAGGAGGATCGAACTCCCGACCTCTGCATTGCGAACGCAGCGCTCTCCCAGCTGAGCTATCGGCCCGTGACGGACGATTCTAACCGAACTCCGCGCGGGGTATCAATTGCGTCCGCCCAACACTGCACATCGGCGAAAGGGCAGCAAATCCCGAAAATCAGCCCATCATTCCGGGGTTGCCGTCCATGCCGCGCACGGTGGGCAGGTTCAGCGGTCGGGCGCTGACTTCCTTGTTGGACCGCAGCCATTGCGCCATGACGTCCCACACCGGGGGGCCGCCGGTCTGGCGGGCTTCTTCGGCCACGGGGGCCCAGCCGGCCACCTTGTAGGTCTTGCCGGCGTCGAGCGGACGGCCGGCCAGGCGCATGTCGCTGATGCGCCGGCCCATGGGCTGGTTCGGGTCGATGGTGTACTGCAGCCCGCCCACGCGCACCATGTCGCCGCCCTGTTGGTAGTACGGGTCCGGATTGAACAAGTTGTCCGCCACGTCCTCGAGCACGGTCTTGATGGTCTCGCCGGTCATCGCCGTCACCGTGGTGTACGGGTAGGTGATGGCGGTCTGGTCCATCAGGGCTTCCATTGTGATGGGCTCGCCCGGCACCAGCGTCGTGCCCCAGCGGAAGCCCGGGGAGAAGGCGATTTCGGCGTCCTGCACCGCCATCAGGCCGTCCAGGATCAGTTGGTCGAAGGTGCCGTTGAAGTTGCCGCGCCGGTATAGCAGGCCGCGGTTCACGGCCAGGACCTCGCCGAGCTTGGCTTCGTAGGGGGCGCGCACCTTGCGGATCAGCGCGTCCATGTCCGGGTCGGCGGGCAGGAAATTGGCGAAGACCGGCAGCAGCTTGTATCGGAAATCGACGACTTTGCCATTCCGTACGTCGAAATCCAGCACCCCCAGGAACTTGCCGTTCGAGCCCGCGTTGGTGACCAGCGTGGTCCCGCCCGGGTTCTTCACCGGCACGGGCGCCGGCACGCCGTCGTGGGTGTGGCCGCCCAGGATGGCGTCCAGTCCGCGCACGCGCGAGGCCAGCTTCAGGTCCACATCCATGCCGTTGTGCGACAGCAGCACCACCACCTGGGCGCCCTTGCCGCGCACGTCGTCAATCACCTGTTGCAGGCTTTCCTCCTGGATGCCGAAGGTCCAGTCGGGCACGAGGTAGCGCGGGTTGGCGATGGGCGTGTACGGGAACGCCTGGCCGATGATGGCCACCGGCACGCCGTTCATGTGCCGGATCACGTACGGATCGAACACCGGATCGCCGAAATCGTTGGTCTTCACGTTCTGCGCGAGGAAGGACACGCGGTCCTTGAAATCCTTGCCGACGATTTCCTTCACGCGGTCCGCGCCGAGCGTCATCTCCCAGTGCGGCGTCATCACGTCCACGCCAAGTTGCAGCGCGGCATCGATCATGTCCTGGCCCTGGGTCCACAGCGCGGTGGCCGAGCCCTGCCAGGTGTCGCCGCCATCCAGCAGCAGCGCGCCGGGGCGGCTGGCGCGCAGGCGCTTGACCAGTGTGGCGAGGTGGGCAAACCCGCCGACCTTGCCGTAGCGGCGCGCGGCCTCGGTGAAATCGATCGAGGTGAACGCGTGCGCGGCCGGTGTGCCCGGGCGGATGCCGTACTGGCGCAGGAACGCCTCGCCCACCAGATGCGGCGGCTTGCCCGCCCACGGCCCCACGCCAACGTTCACGCTCGGCTCGCGGAAGTGCACGGGCCGCAACTGGGCGTGGCAATCGGTGAAATGCAGCAGGTGGACGTTGCCGTGGCGCGGCACGTCGTAGAACTGCTGGGCGGCGCGGGCGGCCTGGGCCTCGCCGGCGGGCAAGGCCATGCCGCCCGCGCCGGCCACGGCCAGCACCTGCAGGAATTCGCGTCGATTCATGCCCGGAGCCGCGCCGGCCTTACTGGTTGACCGGCGATGCCGGGTCCAGCAGCAGCGCCATCACGTCGCGGATCTGTTGCTCGGTCAGGATGCCCTTGTGGCCAAAGCGCGGCATGTTGGAGCAGGCGCTGTAGGCGTTGGAGTCCCAGATCTTGCCCCAGGTGTACTTCACCACCTCCGGCGAATTGCCGCGCAGCTTGCCGTACTGGTACAGCGACGGGCCGATATTGCCGAATGAGATCTCGGCCTTGGTCATCTGGTGGCAGGCGTAGCAGTTGCCGCCGTTCACGCCGCCCACCGGGTCGGTGAACTGCATGCCACGGCCATTCTGGGCGATCTTCTCGCCCTCCTTCCAGTCGCCGATCCAGTTGCTGTCGGCCGGATACTTCACCTGCTTCAGCTCGGCCGCTTCCACCTTCTTGGCGATGGTGGCCGGCACGCGCGTGCGGTCCGGGTACTGGCTGCAGGCCTTCTGGGCGCCATCCTGGTTGATCACGCCCTCCACCGTGGCGGGGCCCTTCGAGGTGAAGGAGCTTTCGATCATCTGGCGCACGTCGGCGTCGGTGACCTTGGCGGTGGTGGCCGCGCTGGCCGACTTGGTGGCGCGGGCGGGCTTGGCGGCATCCTGGGCCAGGGCCGACAGGCTGAACGTGGCCATGGCAGCCAGGGCCAGGGTAGCGACGGCGGTCAGCGCCATCGATTGGTATCGCGTCATCGTGTGCTCTCCGTGCCTCAGCGCTTCATGTTGGGACCGTCGTACGTGCCGCCGTTGGCGTTTTTCGCCAGGAACATCGACAGGGCGGTGATCACGTCGGAGCCATAGGCGGGCTCGGGAAAGCGCTGCTGGCGCAGGCAGTCGTAGATCCGATGCTGCATGGTGCGGACCTCGCCCTGCGAGACGCGGTATGCCGGCCACGTGGTGTACGCGGCCTGGGCGCCCTTCGACTCCAGCAGGTTCGGCAGGTCCTGGAGGCGGATGCGCTGGCCGTCCACGGCGTGGCAGGTGGCGCAAGCGAAGTCGTAGGCGCCGCCCCGGTAGAAGAACATCTTCTGGCCGAGCGCGTAGACGCGCTTTTCCTCGGGGTGCGTGAGTTGCACGTTCATCTTCACGCCGCGCGACTCGCCGGTCAGGTAAGACGCCAGCCGCTCGATGTCGGACGACTTGCCCGATGCCGAGAACGGCTGCTTCGTCGCCTCTTCCTGGGTCAGGCCCTGCAGCGTCACCCGGCACCAGGCCAGGCGTTGCTCGAGGTCCATCACCTTGTTGGCGTCCTTGAAGTAGCGCGGCAGCTCGGCGTAGGCGCCCTTGGTCACGCCCGGGCCCTTGCCCAGGTCGCACTGTTCGAGCGAGGCGTTCTTCGGCCCGGCCGGCTTCTTCCACAGTTCCTCGCCGGCGGCTTCCCAGAGTTCGGCGGGATTGCCTTCGGCCAGCATCTGGCGATACTTGGCGATTTCCTCGGCGGTGCTGCCCTGGGCTTGCGCCAGTTGGGCCAGCCCGGCCAGCGAGGCGGCGGCGGTGGCCATGGCGGCCAGCGCCACGGTGCCGCGCAGGCGGCGACGGGTATTGCGCATTGGGGGCTTCTCCTCGCGATGGCGCCGCCGGCGTCAGCCCTTCATCAAGAGGCTGGGCGGTGCATCACTGTTCTATTGCACTGTCCGAATGGCATCCGGCTACTTTGGCTCCTGGCCGGATGTCAGGCAAAACGATCAGGGCTTCAGGTACGCGTAGCCTTCGTCGAACTGCAGGCGGGCGATTTCCACCACGCCGGCCTGCACGATCTTGGCGTCCATCAGCAGGCTTTGCTCGGAAATCTTGCGCGCAGTCAGGGTGTTGCGGCAGACGCGGAACTCCACGCCCGACGATCCCAGCGCGCCCACGGCGGCCTCGAACGTGTTGCCGCGCGAATCCTTGGCGCCTTCCACGAGGAAGTCCACGCCGTAGCCGAACGCCACCACCACGATCTTGGTGTCCGGCGCCGCGTTCAGGTGATTGCGCAGGTTGGCCATGGCGCGCACGGCCTGGTCGATGCCCTCGGACAACTGGTACACCACCTTGACCCGTCCGCCCTTGGCGCTCTTGGCTGCCGTGCCTGCCGGGGCCGGGGCCTGCTGTGCCGCCGCCCTGGCCGAAAGGCCGATGGCAGCCAACGCCGCCGTGGCCCGAATGAATGCTCGCCGCATGCTGCTTCCTCGCTTCGCCCGATCAGGCGATGGTGGCCTCGTCGGTGCGCTTGTCGCCCCGGTTGTCGACCCAGGTCACGGTGACCTTGTCACCCTTGGCGCCGCCCTTGAACTTGAAGTTCAGGAACGGGTCCTTCGACACGGCCGGGCCGAACTGGGCGTTGAACACCTCGCGCCCCTTGTACGTGGCGATCACGGTCTGGATGTGCCAGGCCGGAATCGTCTTGCCGGCCGCATCCTTGCGCTGGCCGGTTTCCATGTCGTGCTTCATCAGAATCTTTACGTCTACGACGCCGCCGTTCTCGGTGGCGCGGACGCGCATCGGGTCTGCCATCTGGCTCTCCTGCTCGGGGTGGTTCGGGGTGGCTTGGGATAAATCGCGGAAATCGGTCCGATGGGGGGCGCAGGCGTCAGCCGCCGCAGCCGCCCAGCGTGACCTTGATTTCCTTCGATGCCACGTACCACTTGCCGCCAGCCTTGACCGCCGCGTACACGACGGACGTCTGGCCCATCTTCACGCGCGTGGAGACGAACGGCTCGGTGCCGGCCGGGATGGTGAAATCGGCCGCCAGCGTATTCGGATTCTTCTCAACCAGGATGGCGATCTGCTCGGTGTCCGGCAGCGTGCTGGTCACGGCCACGGGCACCACGGCGCCGTTCTCGGCGATATCCGGTGCATTGAACGTGATGGCGCCGCTCTTCTCGGTGCCGCTGCCGCCCAGCGCCTTGATCACATCGGCCACGCTCTTGCCGTCGAAAGCCGTCTTGTTCCACTCCGCGGCCTGCGCCTCGCTGATCAGGCCCGTGGCCGCCATCAGCGAGAGCACCGCGGATACCCGCAATACTTGTCGTCGTTTTTGATTCATGCTCTGTCCCGTACTTGCTTGCTGCCGACCCCGGTACTCATACTGCCCGCCGCTTCCGGGTCTGCCGGAAACAGCGCGGGCCGCCGGCGCTGCCGGACGGCCCGCGATACCTGATGGGGCTTACTTGGCCGGTGAGCCGGCCAGGATCCACTCCACTACCGTCTTGATATCGGCGTCGCTGACACCGGCATTCGCCGGCATCGGCACCGGGCCCCAGACGCCCGAACCGCCGCTCTTCACCTTGGCCGACAACTTGGCCAGGGCACCCTTGTCGCCCTTGTACTTGGCGGCCACTTCCTTGTAGGCCGGGCCCACCAGCTTCTTGTCCACCTGATGGCAGCCCATGCAGGCGTTCTTGTTGGCAATCTCCTGCGCACGGGCGGCGTCCACGGCGTGCGCCGAGGCAGCGGCCGCGAACAGCGCGGCGGCGATGACAAACTGCTTCATTTTGTGTTGCTCCAAACGGATTGAGCCGTGGGGACGGCAAAGGCCGCGCTTCATCGGTCGGGCGGCGCGGCACGCTCGGCCGCCGTTGGGGCGATGCCTCTGCGGGCAGGTGCGGCCAGTCCGCTATTTTGCCTCAATAATCCATCGGCCTACGGATGCGGCAGTGATAAGGGTATTCACAAAACCACGGGAAATCGCTGTCGAATCAAGGGTTAACCCCCGGATATCAACGCCGCGCCAGCCGCCGCCCTGCCCCGAGCCGCCCGCCGAACACGTTGAGCAGCAGCCCGCCCATGACCACCAGCGCGCCGAGCCATTGCGCCAGCGACAAGTCCTCGCCCAGCAGCCCGTGGGCCGAGATCAGCCCCACCACCGGCACCAGCAGCGTCAGCGGCGCCACCTTGCTGGCCGGATAGCGCGTGAGCAGCCGGCCCCACATGGTGTAGCCGAACAGCGTGGCCGCGAAGGACAGGTAGCAGATCGCCAGCACGCTCATCATCGGGATCTGGCCGAGCGCCACCGTGATCCGCGCCGGGCCTTCGAACCAGTACGAGAGCAGCGCGAACGGCACGATCGGCACCAACCCGCCCCAGACCACCAGCCCGAGCAGGTCCACCGGGCCGATTTTCTTGCTGACGATATTGCCCGAGGCCCAGCAGAACGCTGCGCACAGCGTCAGCCCGAAGCCCGCCACGCTCATGCCGCCCGGGCCGTGCGCCGCGCCGCTGCCGATCAGCGCCAGCCCGCCAGCCGCAATCGCCATGCCGGCGACGTTGTGCCAGCGCACCGGCTCGCCCAGCCACATCCCGGCAATCGCCACGGTGAAGAACACCTGAGACTGCAACACCAGCGACGCCAGCCCGGCCGGCATGCCCACCGCCATCGCGTAGAACAGGAAGGCGAACTGGCCGAGGCTGATAAACCCGCCATAGGCCAGCAGCATGCGCAGCGGAATGCGCGGGCGCGGGATGAAAAAGACGGCCGGGAATGCCACCAGGGCGAAGCGCAGCGTGCCCAGCAGCATCGGCGGCACGCCGGCGAGGCCCACCTTGATGACGACGAAGTTGACGCCCCACACCACGATGATGGCGAGGGCTAGAAGGCGGTCTTTGGCTTGCATGGTCGGTATCGGGGGCGGCGTGTCACGGAGGCGCAACACACCGGAACCCGCTAGCCTACCAGCACCTCGCCCAGCATGTCGGACCAGATGCTGCGCGCCCAGGCCCATGCGTAGCGCCCTTCGAGCGCATTCGGGGCTGTGGATAACCCGCCGGCGCCGGGCACCGTGACCATCGTCCGCTCGGCCGCGTCGTAGCGATGGACGCTGGCGATGTGGATGGCCTCGTCGGCGGACGTGAAGCTGTAGCAGGTGTTTGTATACAGTGGGGTCGGGTCGGGCGCCTGCCCGGCCAGCAGCTGGAGGATGGCGGCGGCGGCCACCTTGCCGTGCTGGTTGGCCATGGTGCCGGACTTCGGCATCAGCGGCGCGATTTGCACGGCATCGCCCAGTACGTGGATCTCGGGCGCCACGCGCGAGGCCATGGTCAGGAAATCGACCTCGCACCAGCGGCCATTGGCCGTGGCGAGCCCGGTGGACACCGCGAGGGCCCCGGCGCGTTGCGGCGGGATCAGGTTGACCACGTCGGCGCGCTCGTCGTCCTGGACCTCGAACTTGAGGGTGCGCGTGGCGGGGTCCACGTCCACGGTCTCGTGCTGGGGGCGGTAGTCGATCATGCCCCGGTAGCGGGTCTCCCAGACCTGCCGGAACAGCGCGCCCTTGGAGGTGATGTCCGGATTGGCGTCGAAAATCAGCACTTTGCTGCGCGGCTTGTGCGTGCGCAGGTAGTCCGCGACGAGGCAGGCGCGCTCGTACGGGCCGGGCGGGCAGCGGTACGGGGCGAGTGGAATGGTGATGGCGAAGGTGCCGCCGTCGCGCATCGCCGCCAACTGGCGGAACAGCGCGTCGGTCTGCGGGCCGGCCTTCCAGGCGTGCAGGATCTGGTCCCCGCCGGGCTGCGCCAGGCCGGGTATCGCGCCGGACTGCATCTCCACGCCCGGGGACAGCACGAGGCGGTCGTAGCGCAGCGTGGCGCCGCCGGCCAGCCGCACGGTGCGCGTGGCGGGGTCGATCGCAAGCGCCGTATCGCGCACATGTCGCACGCCATGCCGGCGTACCAGCGCGTCATAGGGGAGTGTGATGTCAGCCATGCCGCGCTGGCCGCCGACCACGAGATTCGAGAGTGGGCAGGAGACGAACGCCGCGTCGGGTTCGACCAGCGTCACATCCACGGCGCCCCGGCTCCAGTGGCGCAGGTAGCGCGCGGCCGTTGCCCCGCCAAAGCCGCCGCCGATGACCACCACCCGGGCCGGCGCGGCAGCGCGGGCCTGGCGCGGGGTCAGCATGCCCAGCGCGGCGGCGCCGCCGAGCGATCCCAATATTCCCAAAGCGGCGCGTCGGCGCATGAGGTTCTTCTTATTTTTGATCGGCGAACCAGGACGCGATGCCGAGGATCTCCGTATCGCTATAGCCCTTGGCGATCTGCGGCATCACGGTGCCCGGCAGCTTGCCGTTCTTGTAGTTGAGCATCAGTTCGACGAGTTCCGCGCGGGGCCGGCCGGCGAGTCCCGGGACGGGACTATCGGCCGGCGCGCGACCGTCGGGACCATGGCAGGCCGCGCACGAGGCGGCCTGGTTGCGTGCCTGCTGCATGCGCGCCGACTGCGCCTCCACTGTGGTGCGCGCCTCGCTGGCCGGGCCGGACGTGCCGGTCTGGGCGAACGCCGCCCCAATCGTGGCGCTGGCCGCCAGCGCCACCCATCCGCCAATCCAGAAGGCCAGCCGTGCGGTGGACATCTTGTGGCGAGGGAGGGGGCGCATGGTTCAGCTCCTTGGGGAGACCTACGGCAGGTTGCGGCCCGGCGGCAGCGCCGTCGGGGACGATACAGGGGCCGCGACCGGCGCCGTCGTAACGGTGCCAGCCGGCGCATCGGAGGTCACCGGCGCGTTCGGCGCGGTACCGGGCACGGTCTGCACCGGCGCCGGCGTACCCACGGACTGGCTGCCCGAATCCGGATTCTGCGAGCTGGCGGTGGCGTCCAGGCGGGCGCGCTCGGCCTCGCTGACGTAGTCGAATGCCTTGACCACCTTCTGCACGCCGCTGGCGTTACGGGCCACGTCGGTGGCGCGGTCACCCTCGGCGGCAGTGACCACGCCCATCAGGTAGACCACGCTCTTGTCGGTGGTCACCTTGATCGAATTGGCCGGCACGCCATCGGCCGTCACCAGGAAGGTCTTGACCTTGCTGGTCAGGTAGGCGTCGTTGCTACGAGCCATGAAGCCCGGCGTGGAAGCCACTTCGAGTTCGTTGATCACCTCGCGCGCATTCGGCAGGCTCTTCACGTACTGCTCCACCTGCTGCTTGGTATTGGCGTTGTTGGCCTCGCCCACCAGCAGCACCTTGCGGTTGAACACGGCGGCGTCCACGCGGGCCTGGCCGCTGTACTTGGCGTCCAGCGTGTTGTCGATCTCGAGCTGCAGGCCACGGTCGATGGCCTGGGTGCCGGTGGGACGGCGGTCCGTGGCCATGACCACGCCCGTGCCGACCGCGCCGGCCAGCACCGGGAAGCAGCCGGCGAGTTGCGTGGCCGACACCAGCAGTGCGGCCACGGTGATGGCCGTGCGCGCCACGCGCGCCGGAGTGGTCTTCTGGGTCATTGCGGTGGTTGCGGTCGTTACGTTAGTCATGCGGTCCTTGGCTGGATACGGAATGATGCGGAAATATGACGAAACCGGCGCGGCGCTGTGGATGACTCTGTGGATGACGCCGCAATTCCTGTGAATATCTTGGGCAAATCCTGTGGATAACGCGGGATAACCTCCCCGCTCCCTATCCACCAGGCCCTATGCCTCGCCCAGCAGCGCCTCGTCGATCCCGTCGCAAAGGCAATGCAGCGTCAGCAGGTGCACTTCCTGGATGCGCGGGGTGCGGTCGCTCGGCACGCACAGGTGGATGTCGAACTCGTCCAGCAGCGTGGCGATCTTGCCGCCGCCCTTGCCGGTCAGCGCCACCACGCTCATGTCGCGCTGGCGCGCCGCCTGGATGGCCGCGATCACATTCGCCGAATTGCCGGAGGTGGA
This sequence comes from Cupriavidus sp. 10L45, assembly GCF_056395225.1. Taxonomy (NCBI): domain Bacteria; kingdom Pseudomonadati; phylum Pseudomonadota; class Betaproteobacteria; order Burkholderiales; family Burkholderiaceae; genus Cupriavidus; species Cupriavidus sp. 10L45. The sequence goes on along the minus strand of NZ_JBFTJC010000016.1, from coordinate 95,964 downwards.
GAGCGCCAGCAGGATGTCGCCGGGCTGGCCCAGCGCCTCCACCTGCTTGGAGAACACCACCGTGAAATCGTAGTCGTTGCCGATGGCGGTCAGGATGGAGCTGTCCGTGGTCAGGGCAATCGCCGCCAGCCCGGGCCGCTCCCGCTCGAAGCGGCCGATCAGTTCGGCGGCGAAGTGCTGGGCGTCGGCGGCCGACCCGCCATTGCCGCAGACGAGGATCTTGTTCCCACTGGTCAGCGCGGCCACCATGCGCTCCACCGCCGCGTCGATATGCGGCGCCATCAGCGTGGCGGCCTGCCGCTTGGTGTCCGCGCTGTCCAGGAAATGCTGTTCGATACTTTCAATACTCATGGCTCTTTGACTTCTGCCCAATCCCGCGCATTATGACGCAGCCCAAGACGCGCCATCGTCACTCCCGGTGTTTTGATCGAATGCGTTCGGCAGCCAGGCCAGGTGCCCCGGCTCCAGCGCCACCACGTCGAAGCGGCACGGCGGCGTGTGGTCCAGCGTGCCAAGGTAGTGTTCGGCCGCCCGCAGCACGCGGCGCTGCTTGGCCGGCGTGACGCTGGCCGCCGCACCGCCGAAGGCACGACCGCTGCGCTGCCTGACCTCGACGAACGCCAGCGTGCCATCGGCGGCGCGCATCACGAGGTCGATCTCGCCGCCTTTGCAGCGATAATTGCGCACCACCAGCGCCAGCCCCTGCCTGAGCAGATAGGCCAGCGCGCGATCCTCGGCCGCCGCGCCGCGCGCGGTCGTGGTGGTTTTGAATGAGCGAATCAACGGAAGTTCTCAAGCATGAGTGACTGGACCTCGCTGGCCGCCGGCCAGACCTACCCGCCCGGCACGCTGTACGTGGTGGCCACGCCCATCGGCAACGTGGCCGACCTGTCCCTGCGCGCGCTGCATGTGCTCGGGCTGGCCGACGCCATCGCCTGCGAAGACACCCGCAACACCGGCCAACTGCTCTCGCGCGTGGGCCTGCAGCGGCCGCTGGTGGCCGTGCACGAGCACAACGAGCGCGAAGCGGCGGTGAAGATCGTCGCCCGGCTGGCCGCCGGGGAGCGCATTGCCTATGTGTCCGATGCGGGCACGCCCGGCATCTCCGACCCTGGCGCCCGGCTGGTGGAAGCGGTGCGGGCGGCCGGCCTGCGCGTGGTGCCGCTGCCGGGGCCGAGCGCCGCCGTGACCGCGCTGTCCGTGGCCGGCGACATGCTCGAAGCCGGCGAAGGCCGCTTCACGTTCATCGGCTTCCTGCCCGGCAAACCCAAGGCCCGCGCTGACGCCATTGCGCAACTGGCCGCCCTGGACCACGCCTGGGTGGTCTACGAGGCGCCGCACCGCATCGCCGACACGCTGGCGGCACTGGCCGCCGCCCTGCCCGGCACGCGCCGGCTGCTGGTGGGCCGCGAGCTGACCAAGCTGTTCGAGGAGACGCCGGTGCTGACCGTGGCCGAGGCGCCGGCGTGGCTGGCCGCCGAGGCATCGCGCGGCAAGGGGGAGTTCGTGCTGGTGGTGGAAGGCGCGGGGCGCGCCGAAGATGCCGATGCCGATGCGCCCGATGCCGAGGCCCAGCGCGTGCTGAAGTTGCTGGTGGCCGAGCTGCCGGCCAAGCGCGCCGCCAAGCTGGCGGCGGCGATCACCGGTGCGAAGACCGATGCGCTCTACCGGCTGGCGCTGGCGCAACGCGCCGCCGAGACTGACGCGGGTGACGACAGCGACAGCGAGGAATGAGAAAAGTCTGAAAGGGAGAGGGGGGAGCGGGCTGGCGGTGGAACGGGAGTCGATCACGCCAGGCCGCATCGGGGTGCCTACCGGGGCTTGCGCTTGGTGGTCGTCTTGACCATCCGCGCTTTGGCCTTGGACTTGGCCGGGACCAGCGTGTTGGCGGTCTCGGGCAGGTCGTCGGCGCCGCTGCCGTCACCGGCTTCGTTGCCGCCCGCCTCAAGCTGCGGACCCAGCGCCGCGACTTCCGTGCGCGACAGCCGGCGGATTTCCACCTGCGTGGCGCCACGTTCGACGAAACTCAGCCGCTTGGCCGCCGCATAGGACAGATCGAGCACCCGCCCGCCGTGGTAAGGGCCGCGGTCATTGATCCGCACCACTGCCACCTTGTCGTTGCGCAGATTGCGCACCAGTACCCAGCTATCGAGCGGGAGCGACGGGTGCGCGGCAGTCATCGCGCGCATGTCGAAGCGTTCGCCATTGGCGGTCTTGCGGCCATGGAAGCCCTTGCCGTACCAGGACGCCGTACCGCGCTGCTCGAAAGTGCCCAGATCCGGGCGCAGGCCGTCCAGCGACGATTGCGACGGCGCGTTGTCATCCTTGCCCCAGCCGAACAAATCCCAGTTGCCGCGCTCATCGGGGCGAGCGCCGGACTTGTCGAGCTTCGCCTTGGCGGCGCGCGTGGGCACCGCGCCATTGGCGTCGGCGTTTTGTTGGGAGTCGCTCTCCGGCGGCGTCGCGCAGGCGGCCATCACCAACGCCGATACGAGGATCGCGCAGCGACGCAGCAAGCGGTTAGTTTCCGGTTTGGCGGGGGTCGCGCGTTGCGTCGCGCGTGCGAGGCCAAACCCCGGACGAGATACGGGCAAATTGAACATGGGCGCAGTCTAACATCGGTGTCCGAGCGCTACATCCTTGATTTTGTTACGAAATTTAATCAAGTGGCTTTGAAGATCGGCACGAATCCCCGCAATGCAAAGCCTGACAAGGGATTGCGCCGAATATGACAAGCGCATTTATGAGTGTCTTGAAATTCACTTTCAGAATCGTCTCAACCCGTCTGACACCCGTTTGAGACGGGGGGCCATGGGGCGACGTTACAATGACCGCCTCGGCCAGACCGTGCCGTGGCGCACACGACAAAGCGCCCGCATCGACCCATGAAAGTCCTCCTGATTCCCGTCACCCCGTTCCAACAAAACTGCTCGCTGTGGATCGACGAGACCACCGGCCGTGCCGCCGTGTGCGACCCCGGCGGCGACCTCGACCGCATCCTGGCCGCCGTCGCGGAGCAAGGCGTGACGCTGGAAAAGATCTTCCTGACGCACGGTCACGTCGACCATTGCGCCGGCGCGGCGGCGCTTTCGCGCCAGCTCGACATCCCGATCGAGGGGCCGCACGAGGACGAGCGGTTCTGGATCGATCAACTGCCCGACCAGACGCGCCGCTTCGGCTTCGGCCATGCGGAAGCGTTCGAGCCGGACCGCTGGCTGGACAACGGCGACACCGTGACGTTCGGCGGCGAGACGCTCGAGGTCTACCACTGCCCCGGCCACACACCGGGCCACGTGGTGTTCTTCTCGCGCGCCAACCAGTTGGCGATCGTCGGCGATGTGCTGTTCGCGGGCTCGATCGGCCGGACCGATTTCCCGCGCGGCAACCACGCCGACCTGATCCGCTCGATCCGCACGCGGCTGTGGCCGCTGGGCGAGGACGTGACCTTCGTGCCCGGGCACGGCCCGGTGTCTACCTTCGGCGAGGAACGCCGCAACAACCCCTACGTGGCCGATCACCTGATCGACGCGGCCTGAAATCATCCCGATGGCGAAGAAGCAGGCACCCGATACCCGTCCCGAGATCTACGTCAGCACCGACGTGGAGGCCGACGGCCCGATCCCGGGCCCGCATTCGATGCTCTCGTTCGCCTCGGCGGCGATGCTGGCCGACAAGACCGTGCTCGGCACCTTCTCCGCCAACCTCGAAACCCTGCCCGGCGCCGCCGGCCATCCGGTGCAGATGCAGTGGTGGAAGACCCAGCCTGAGGCCTGGGCGGCGTGCCGGCGCGACCTCGAACGCCCCGAGGATGTGATGCCGCGCTACGTGGAATGGGTGGAAAGCCTGCCGGGCAAGCCGGTGTTCATCGCCTTTCCGGCCGGTTTCGATTTCACCTGGGTGTTCTGGTACATGATGCGGTACGCCGGCCGCTCGCCCTTCGGCTGGGCGGCGCTGGACATCAAGACGCTCGGCTTCGCGCTGACCGGGCGGCCGTACCGGAAGTCGGTCAAGCCGGCCTTCCCGGCCCACTGGCACGACCCGTTGCCACACACCCACATCGCCCTGGACGACGCCCTCGAGCAGGGCGCCCTGTTCTGCAACATGCTGGCCGAGCTGCGCGCGCGGGAAGCGACGCTGGCGACGGTCGCTTCGGCAAATTCTGCTGCTGGCGCGGATTCCAACGATAGCGATAGCTCACATCCAACCGTCGAACGCTGAACTGGGTACGCCCCGGCGGTCGCAGGAAACGGCGCGTTTCCCGTGGCGTTTGCCTATAGTAGAAGTGGCTGTTGAAGCGGCTACCGACGCCCGAGGAGGTGTGCCATGCGATTCCATCCCGATCTCCATTTCAAGGACCTGAGCGGCAGACTGCACTGGCCACACCGCACCCACGCGCGCACTTCCGCCATCACCCGGATGCATTCTCCGAGCGAGGATGCGGAAATCGCCAAGGCTACGGTCTATGTCAGCACGGTCACGCTGGTGACGCTGCTGGTGGTGCTCGCCGCCATCGCTTTCGGTCAGGAGGCCCTGCACTGGCTGGGTGTTTGATTACGACGACTCGCCTGACGCGAATCGCCTGTCTGACCGGCCGGCCTCCCCTTGCGGGAGGCCGGTTCTATTTCGGGCCCCGAATTGGTGCAGCCGGTCAGTCCAGCAGGGCCGACACGGCTTCGGGCGGGCGGCCGATGGCGGCCTGGCGGTTGCGGACCACCACCGGGCGTTGCAGCAGGATCGGGTTGTCGGCTACGGCGGCCAGCAGTTCGCCGTCGGTCAGGCCGGGGTCGGCCAGATCGAGCTCCTTGTAGACATCCTCGTTGCTGCGCAGCATCTCGCGCACCGGCAGGCCCAGCATCGTATGGAGCTGGCGCAGCGTGGCCAGTGTGGGCGGCTGCTTCAGGTACTCCACCACCTCAACCGGCTCGCCCAGACGCTGCGCCGCCGACTCGACCAGCGCGAGCGTCTCGCGCGACTTCGAGCAACGGGGGTTGTGGTAGATCGTGATCATGGTGGCGTTCTCCGGATAAATATCACCGCACTATATACAAGCGCCTGCGCGCGCGACGCGGTAAGGTACGGAATGTGCTTCGCACAAGATTTCCCTGACTGGTCTGACTGCCTCCGAAACACCGTGTCCGAATCATCCGCCCCCCGCAAGCCCTTCCACCTCCGCGATGCCACGCCCGACGACGTGCCGGCCATCCATGCCATCTACGCCCATCATGTCGAGCACGGGCGCGCCTCGTTCGAGGAAGTGATCCCGTCCGTGGACGACATGCGCCTGCGGTATGGCGAGGTACTCAAGAAGCACCTGCCGTACATCGTCGCCGAGCGGGATGGCGAGGTGCTGGGCTACGCCTACGCGTCGTCCTACCGCGCGCGCAGCGCCTACCGCTTCGCTATCGAGGATTCGATCTATATCGGTCATCGCCATACCGGCGAGGGCCTGGGCCGCGCGCTGCTGGCCGAACTGATTGCCCGCTGCGAGGCCGGGCCGTGGCGCCAGATGGTGGCTGTGGTGGCCATCACCGCCAGCGGCGAGGGTGCCGGGTCCGTGGCCGTGCACGAGCGGCTGGGCTTCCGGACGGTGGGCCGGCTCGAATCGGTCGGACTCAAGCACGGCCAGTGGATCGACACGGTGCTGATGCAGCGCCCGCTGGGGGTGGGCGACGCCTCGGTGCCCGGCTGATCAGGCGGCAGCCACCGCCAACCCCGGCAGCGTGGCATCGGCCCAGGTCTGCAGGTGCTCCAGCCCGTGGGCGATGTACTCCGGACCTCGGGCGGTGTTGTCCATGCGCAGCACTTCCACACTGATGAGGCCGATCGTGCCAAGCACGTACTTCAGGTAAGGCGTCAGGAAGTCCTGCTGGCTGCCGGGGCCCTCGCGGACCGGGCCGCCGCAGGCCACCACGGCCAGCACGGGCCGGTCGCGCAGCAGTCCGATCTTGCCCTGCCGCGAGCTGCGGAAGGTGCGCTCGGGCCGCACGACGAGGTCGATCCAGGTCTTCAGCGTGGCCGGCACCGTGAAGTTGTGCATCGGCGTGGCCAGCAGCACCATGTCGGCCGCCTCGAGTTCCGCGATCAGCGTCTCGGACAGCGCGAGCGCCGGCGGCACCTCCCCTTCCTTCAGCAGCCCGGCCGCGCCGGCCATGTTGGCTTCCGTGAACGCCGCGCCGATGGGTGGCAGCGGGTCGGCGGCGAGGTCCCGTTCGAGCACGGTCAGCGGCGCGTGTTGCGCGGCCAGCTTCTGGCGAATCCAGTCGGCCGCGCGGCGGCTGTGCGACGTCTCGCCCCGGGGGCTGACGTTCAGGTGGAGCAATGTCGTCATGTCTCAGTCCAATTGATATTTGAAGCGCAGCGTCTGGGCCAGCAGACCGTTACGGTAATAGAAACGATGGCCCAGCACGTTGGTGAGTGGCGTATCCAGCACCAGCAGGCGGGCATTGAGCGCGCGGGACTCTTCCTTGAGCCAGTCCATCAGCATCCGGCCGTACCCGGCGCTGCGTATGTTGGCGTCCGTAACCAGGTCGTCCACATACAGGAAATCGCCGTAGACGAGATTCTCCTGCATCCGGTACCCGGCCAGCGCCACGAGCTGGCCGTCATCCCACAGGCCGACCAGGCGGTAGCCCACGTCGGCCTGCCGCCGCCAGCGCGCCACGAGTTCATCGGCATCGGCCAGATGCGGCCGGAGCTGGTGCATCAGCGGGAAACAGGCCGCCACTTCGCCGCCGGTGTCGATGCGACGAATCTGAATCAGGTCGATTTCTTTGACGACGGTGCTCATGCGCGGCTCCCGGTGGCGGGCGTGGCGGCCGGCGGCGGGAAGTGCAGCCCCACGGCGATGCGGTTCCACGCGTTGATGGCGGCAATGGCGGTGGCCAGGAACACGCGTTCCTCCTTCGTGAAGACCGCCTTGACCTGCGCCTGCGCGGCGTCCAGCGCGGCGTGGTCGGTCATGCGGACGAGCGCTTCGGCCAAGGCCAGGGCCGCCTGCTCGCGCACGGTGTAGATGCCGGCGTCGCGCCATCCGGCCAGCAGATCGAACTTGCGCGGGTCGATGTCGAGCTTGCGCGCGATGTTCAGATGGAATTGCAGGCAGAACGCGCAGCCGTTGAGCTGGGAGACCCGCAGCTTCACCAGTTCGGTCAGCGCCTTGTCCAGGCCGGACGCGTCCACCGCGCGTCCCACGCCGCCCAGTGCGGCGTAGACATCGGGGGCTGTCGCCGTAAATTGTTGGAAATCCATCGTCATGTCGTGCTCCTTGGTCCGGTTGGCCCGGTCGGTCGGTTGAGGTAAGATGTAAGAGTTCGAACATGATATAAGAGCTTTGACATTATGGCTAAGACCACAGCGCAGGTAGGGGCATCAGCGGCGGAGGCGTCACGCCTTCCGGCGCCCGGCGAAGGCAAGCGCGGCGAGAGCGGCTATCTGGCCTACCTGCTGCGGCAGGCCAGCGCCGCCAACCGGCTGCGCATGGAACGCGCGCTCGACGACCTCGGCGTGACCGTGCCGCAGTTCTTCGTGCTGACGATGCTAGGCGCCTACCCGGGCATCTCGGGCGCGGACGTGGCGCGGCTGGCGCTGCTGACGCCGCAGACCGTGAGCGTGATCATGAACAACCTGGAAAAGGTGGGCGCCATCGCCCGCACGCCGCATCCGGTGCACGGGCGCATCCAGACCATCGCCCTGACCGAGGCCGGCCGCACCTTGCTGGCGGGCTGCAAGGCGCGTGCGACAAAGGTCGACGAGGATCTGCGCGCTGGGCTGACGTCCGAGGAAGAACAGGTGGTGCGGCGCTGGCTGGTCAGCCTGGCATCGCCCGAAGAGGGCCTGACCGCCTAGCCGGGCCATGAAAAAAGCCCGCGAGACGGAAGTCGCGCGGGCCGCAAGTCACAACAAAGGGTTCTTTACAGGCGCTCAGACCATCGGAATCAGGCCATCAGGTCCGAGAGCGCCAGCGCCACCACCTTGGTCGCGCGGTTCAGGTCGTTCAGGCGCAGGTTCTCGTCCGAGTTGTGGCCGCGCGCCTCCATCAGCGTGCGCGGGCCGGCGCCGTACAGCACCGTGGGAATGCCGTGGCTGGTGTAGTGGCGGGCGTCGGTGTAGAGCGGCACGCCCTGCACCGGGATCTCCACGCCGAACACGGCCTCGGCACGGCTCTTGAGCGCGCCGATCAGCTTCTCCACGCCGGGCAGCTCGGACAGCGGCTCGGCCAGGATGATGCGTTCCACCTTGACCTCGATACCCGGGCGGTCCTTGGCGGCACGCTCCACCACGGCGCGCAGTTCGCCTTCGGCATCGAAGCCGATCTCTTCCGGAATCATGCGGCGGTCCACGCGGAAGGTGACCAGGTCCGGCACCACGTTGGTGTTGATGCCGCCCTTGATCAGGCCGACGTTCAGCGTGGCCGTGTCGATGCCCGGCACCTTGCTCTTGCGCGTGGCCAGCTCCGCGCGCAGGCCGTAGATCGCCTGCAGGATGTGGGTGGCGGCCTCGATGGCGTCCACGCCGGTGTGCGGCATGGCCGCGTGGCCCTGCTTGCCCTTGACGGTCACTTCCACGTGCAGGCAGCCGTTGTGGGCCGAGGTGATGCCGTACGAGAAGCCGGCCGAAATCGCGTAGTCAGGCTTGGTCAGCCCTTCGTCGAGCAGGAACTTCGGGCCGATGTCGCCGCCGGTTTCCTCGTCGTACGTGAACTGGAGTTCCACCGTGCCGTTGAGCTTGGCGCCCTGCTTCTCGGCTTCCTGAAGCGCCAGCACCGCATAGGCGTAGGTGGCGAAGTCCGACTTGGACACCGCCACGCCACGGCCATACATCACCGGGCCGTGCTCGCTGTCGGCAATCTCGCCGCCGTACGGGTCCTTGGTCCAGCCCAGGCCGGGGGGCACCACATCGCCGTGGGCGTTCATGGCGATGGTCGGGCCGCCCTTGCCGAAGGTCTTGCGCACCAGCAGGTTGGTGGCGCTGATCATGCCCGCCGCGCGGACCTTGTCCTCGGGCACCTTGTGCGCTTCCACCTGGAAACCCAGCCCTTCGAGCAGCGTCCTGGCGCGCTTGCCGTGGGCGTCGCAGTCGCCGGGCGGGTTGTCGGACGGCACCTTGACCAGCTCGGCCAGGAAGGCCTCCTGCTGCGGACGCAGCGCGTCGATGGTCTGCGTGAGCGTGGTCTCGATGAGGTTCATGTTGTCTCGTGCGGTCATGTTCTGGCTCTGGATTCGGATTTGTTCGATAAATGGCTTGGGCGCGCTGCGTGGTACCGCCGGGGCTTACTGCTGCCGCTGGAAGTGCTCGACAAAATCGGCGAACACCCGCGCGGCGGTCTGCGCGTCTTCGGGGGTCATGGTCTCGGTGGGGTGATGGCTGATGCCGCCGTTGCCGCAGCGCACGAACAGCATCGCCACATCGGCAATCGCGGAAATCGCCATGGCGTCGTGGCCGGCGCCCGAGGGCAGGTGCCGCACCGGCACGCCCTGGCGCTCGACGGCGGCGGCCCATTGCGATTGCAGCCACGGCGCGCACGGCACGCTCTTGGCTTCGTGGGTCTTGCGCACCTGCACGCGCACGTTGCGGCGCGCGCCGATGCGTTCGATCTCGGCCAGCACGTCGTTGACGGCGGCCTCGCGCTCGGCGTCCTGCCCGGCGCGGATGTCGATGGAGAACACGGCGCGGCCCGGCACCACGTTGGTCGCGCCATTGGGCACGTTGAACTGGCCGACCGTGCCGACCAGGCCCGGCTTGCCGCTGCAACGCTTCTCTATATAGAGGCCGATCTCCGCGCCGGCCATCGCGGCGTCGCGGCGCATGTCCATCGGCACGGTGCCGGCGTGGCCGGCCAGCCCTTCCAGTTCGACGATAAAGCGCGTGGCGCCCGAGATGGCGGTGACCACGCCCACGGCCAGGCCCTCGTTCAGCAGCACCGGGCCCTGCTCGATATGCACCTCGACGAAGCCCAGCACGCGCTGGCGGTCATGGGCGGCGGCGGGTAGCTCGGCAGCGTCGAAGCCGGCCGCGCGCATTACCTCGCGCATGGTCTTGCCGGAGTCATCGACGTTGTCGAGCACATTGGTGTCGAAGGTGCCGGCAATCGCACGGCTGCCCAGCAGCGTCGCCTTGAAGCGCACGCCCTCCTCCTCGGCAAAGCCGACCACCTCGATGGCGAACGGGAAGCGCTTGCCCTGGCGGTGCCACTCGGCCACGCAGGCAATCGGCAGGATCACGCCGAGGTTGCCGTCATAGCGGCCAGCATCGCGCACGGTGTCGAAGTGGGAGCCGGTGAGCAGCGCGGGAGCGTCGGGCGAGGTGCCTTCGTAGCGGCCGATGACGTTGCCGGCGGCGTCGCGGCGCACGGTCATGCCCGCTTCGCGCATCCATTCGGCTAGTTGTGCGGCGGCGCCGTGGTGGGCGTCGGTCAGGTAGGTGCGGGTCAGCAGCCCGGGCTGCTCGGTGTGGACGGCCAGGGCGTCGGCCCAGGCCATGATGCGGGCGCCGGCCTCCGGGGCCAAGGTCGTCGGGGTTGCTGCCGGGGTTACTGCCATAGCGGGTCTCCTGCGATCTACATGTAGCCCGGCGCTGAGGGTCCTGGCGGGGGCGCCAGTCCGGGCGGGCGCCCGGTGCCGAAGCTCTATTCTCTGCGATTCATGTTAGCACAGTGAATTCAAAAATTGCATACAAAAATGATATGCACTATATTGGCCTGCACGCACCGACAATCCCGCCCGGACAATCGTTTATCGACAATCCTGTCGAGCCCGGCCGAGGGTGGCGTGGCGTTCCCAAACCCAGATCAGGGCAGGCCATTCCGGACCCGCCCGGCACGGAGACAACGATGCAGCAATCCCTTCCCGCGCAGCGCCCCCCTCGCCTGCATGCCCGCAGTTTTAGCCGCTTGACTCGCTCGCTATTCGGCCAGGTATTGATCGCCCTGGTGCTCGGCACCCTGCTCGGGCTCTGCTTTCCCGAGTTCGCCGCCAAGCTCAAGCCCCTTGGCGATGCCTTCATCAAGCTGATCAAGATGCTGATCGGCCCCATCGTGTTCTGCGTGGTCGTGGCCGGTATCTGCGGCGCCGGCGAGCTGAAGAAGGTGGGCCGGGTCGGCATCAAGGCGGTGATCTACTTCGAGATCGTCACGACCATCGCGCTGGCGCTGGGCATCGTGCTGGCCTACGTGTTCCAACCCGGCACGGGCATGAACGTGAACCCGCGCACGCTCGATATCTCGGCCATGGCCGCCTATATCGACAACGCCGAGAAGGTGAAAAGCGCCGGCACGGTCGATTTCCTGCTCAAGCTGATCCCGAACACGGTGATGGGCGCCTTCACCAACGGCGACGTGCTCCAGGTGCTGCTGGTCTCCGTGCTGTTCGGCTGCGCGCTGTCGCTGGTGGGCGAGTCGGGCAAGCCGCTGGTGCGCCTGATCGACACCTTTTCCCACACGCTGTTCAAGATGATGGGCTTCATCATCAAGCTGGCCCCGCTGGGCGTGCTCGGCGCGGTGGCGTTCACGGTGGGCAAGTACGGCATCGGCTCGCTCAAGCAGCTCGGCTTCCTGGTGATCCTGTTCTACGGCGCGGTGACGATCTTCGTGCTCGTGGTGCTCGGCACCATCATGCGGATCTGCGGGTTCTCGGTAATCAAGCTGATCCGCTATCTGAAGGCTGAACTGCTGGTGGTGCTGGGTACGGCGTCCTCGGACAGCGTGCTCCCGCAGGTCATGAAGAAGCTCGAATTCATGGGCGTGCGCAAGTCGGTGGTCGGGCTGGTGATTCCTACCGGCTACTCGTTCAACCTCGATGCGTTCTCGATCTACCTGACGCTCGCGGCGGTCTTCATCGCCCAAGCCACGAATACGCCGCTTGCGCTGGGCGACCTGCTCGGCATCCTGGCCGTGGCGCTGGTCACCTCGAAGGGCGCGCACGGCATTCCGGGCTCGGCCATCGTGATCCTGGCGGCGACGCTGTCGGCCCATCCGGCGATTCCCGCCATCGGCCTGGTGCTGGTGCTGTCCGTCGACTGGTTCATCGGCATCGCGCGCGCCGTGGGCAACCTGATCGGCAACTGCGTGGCGACGGTGGTGGTGGCGGCCTGGGAGAAGGATATCGACCGGGAGCGTGCCCACGCGGTGCTCAACGGCACGATTCCGGCGGGTGATCTCGACGCGGGCCTGGAGGCGCTGGGCGACAGCCTCGGCGCGGACACCGGGAAAGTCCCCGTGGGTGCGCCGCTGCCTGGCACGGTCGCGGGGCGCTAGAATCACGCATTCCCAATCCCGCACCGCGCCGGTCCGCCCCCAGAGGCGAGAGGCGCGACACCATGCCCGAGCACATCGATCCAGACATGACCGCCGAGGCGATTGCCGACGACATCGTCGCCGCCATCGTCTCGCACCGCCTGCCCCCCGGCACCAAGCTGCGGGAGGAGGCGCTGGCCAGCGTCTATCGCGTCAGCCGCACCAAGGTGCGGGCCGCGCTGCTGATGCTGTCCAAGGACAAGGTCATCCAGATCGTGCCGGACAAGGGCGCCTTCGTCGCCAAGCCGAGTGCCGAGGAGGCGCGTGAAGTCTTCGCGGTGCGGCGCATCCTGGAGGCCGCGCTGGCGCGCGAGTTCGTGGCCAAGGCCACGGCGGCGGACTACAAGCGCATCGACAAGCATCTGGCCGCCGAGCGCAAGTCCCTGGGCGGCAACGACGCGCAGGTGCGCACCCGGCTGCTGGGCGACTTCCACATCGTGCTGGCGGAGGTGGTTGGCAACAACGTGCTGACCGAGATCATGCGCGAGCTGTCCATGCGCAGCGCGGTCATCACCATGCTGTACCAGAGCCGGCGCGATGCCACGTGTTCCTCCGACGAGCATCGCGAGTTCATCGACGCCGCGCGCGCGGGCGATGCGGAGCGGGCAGTCACGCTGATGGTCGATCACCTCGCGCATGTGGAGGCGGCGTTGCACTTTGAGGAGGTGCCGGGCGCATCGCGCGGCAAGGATCTGGTGACGGCGTTGCTGGCCTGATCGCTGCATCTTCAGGGAATGCCTGGCGCTTGACGGCGATCAAGTCCAAAACGCGGCGGGAGGCGCATCATTCCTCTCGCCATGAAGTTGCGGGGGCGCACTTCATGAGCTCTCCCCGCCCTTCGCAAGAAGGGCTGCCCGCAGACCGCAACGGCTGCGGGCTTTTTCGTTTACGGCCCCGATTTACGCTTCGGCGCGCCCGGTCCAGTAGCCGGGCTTTGCGAACGCCGTCTTCAGGTGTTCGATGAAGAAGCGGATCTTGGCCGGCACCGGCCGCTGCTGCGGGTACACCGCGAGGATGTCGTAGTCCGGCAGCGCGTATTCGTCGAGCACCGTGATCAACTCGCCGCTCTCCAGCTGCGGCAGGATCTCCCAGGTGGAGCGCCAGCCCAGTCCCAGACTCTCGCCGGTCCAGCGGTGCAGCAATTCCCCGTCGTTGCAATCGAGGTTGCCACGCGCGCGCACCGTCACCGTCTTGCCGTTCTGCTGGAAATACCAGCCGCGCTGCTGCCCGCCTTGCAGGTTGAAGGCCAGGCAGTTATGCCGCTCCAGATCCTCGAGCGTGTGCGGCACCCCATGCTTGGCGAAGTAGGCCGGCGTGCCGCAGACCACCCGCTTGTTCGTCGCGAGCTTGATCGCCACGAAATTCGGGTCGATGGCGCCGCCGATGCGGATGCCGACGTCGTAGCCCTCGCGCACGAGATCCACCACGCGGTCCGTCAGGTTGAACGAGATCTGCACTTCGGGATTGGCACGCAGAAACGCCGGCGCGTGCGGCGCCACATGCTTGCGGCCGAACGCGGCCGGGGCGGACACGATCAGGTGGCCGGTGGCCTTGTGCTTGCCTTCGGCAATCAGCATCTCGGCGCGGTCCAGGTCGGACAGCGCCTTCTTGCACTGCTCCATGAACGCCGCGCCCTGCTCCGTCACGACGATGCGGCGTGTGGAGCGGTGCAGCAGCTTCACGCCGATGCGCGCCTCGAGCGCGTTGATGCGGCGGCCGATCATCACCGGCGTCACGTTCTGCGTGAGCGCGGCGGCGGCCATGCTGCCATGTTCCACCACGGCGATGAAGGCTTCGATTTGTTTGAGTTTATCCATATGGGCCAGTCAAGCCGGTTGTCTCCTGCTGGCACATTGTGAGGCATTCGCAGCCCCGGCGGGTCAGCTGGGGCGGCTGCGCAACAGCGCGTCGCTGATCTCGGCGGCCTCGCCCAGCACGTGGGCCAGCCGCCGCAGCGGCGCGCAGCACTGCAACTGGGCGAACAGGGCGAACGCCGCGCCGGCCACCAGCACGGCGCCGTACACGGCCACCAGCGCGGGCCCCTTGTCGGGCGCCGCCACGACCAGCCCATCGGCCAGCACGGCCGCCGCTGGGCCGAGCGCCAGCACCAGCGCTACCGTGCGGGCGGCGCCTTCCCAGAGCCGCGCCTGCAGCACGATGCGCCGCTGGCGCGCGCGCAACTGGAGCGCGGGAACCCGCCCGAGCCGAAGCACCAGCGCGTCCTCGGCATCGCTCTCCACATCCACCCGGCGCGACAGCCAGCGCAGCGGATGCCGCAGCGCATCGCGCCGCACCAGCAGGCGCACCAGCCACGCGCCCACGTAGAACACGCCGCACACCGCCAGCAGCCCGTGGAACACCTGCGGCAGCCACACGGGCGGCGCCTGGCCGAGGATCTCGTGCCACCAGACCAGCCCGCCCCCGGCCACCAGCGCCGGCACCAGCGCGAGCACGAAGCCGGCCCAGAGCACGCCCGCGAGCCGGCTGTCCGGCGCGCGCTCGGCGGGTCCGGCCTGGAGCGCTTCGATCAATTCATAGGTGGACGGCAGCCGCGTGTACATGGCAAGGCGATGGCGAGAACAGAGCCCGCTATTTTGGCTGGGGCGGCCTGCTACCGAAAGCCCGAATTGCACCCAATCCACCCCAAATCGACCCAACCCCCACGCTTGTGGGGGACGCGGATTCCGCACTGCAACGTATTGAATTCGTCACTTCATAGCGGCGCCGGCGAGGTCATTGCATACCCCAGGTATCGAATCAACTGATCGCCCTTCTGTTTATCCGCGCCCCGCTGCGGGCATAGGATCGACGCCAGCGGACATTTCACCCATTTCAATTCGATCCCTGGAGACAGACATGCCGAAGATGAGAGCAGTTGACGCGGCCATCGCCGTGCTGGAGAAGGAAGGCATCACCACCGCGTTCGGCGTGCCCGGCGCCGCGATCAACCCGTTCTACTCGGCCATGCGCAAGGCCGGTTCGATCAAGCACCTGCTGGCCCGCCACGTGGAAGGCGCCTCGCATATGGCCGAAGGCTATACGCGTGCCGAGCCGGGCAATATCGGCCTGTGCGTGGGCACCTCGGGCCCCGCCGGCACGGACATGATCACGGGCCTGTACTCGGCCTGGGCGGATTCCATCCCCATCCTCTGCGTGACCGGCCAGGCCCCGCGCGCCCGGCTGTACAAGGAAGATTTCCAGGCCGTCGATATCGAATCGATCGCCAAGCCGGTGACCAAGTGGGCCGTGACCGTGCGCGAGCCGGCGCTGGTGCCGCAGGTCTTCCAGCAGGCGTTCCACCTGATGCGCTCGGGCCGCCCGGGTCCGGTGCTGATCGACCTGCCGTTCGACGTGCAAGTGGCCGAGATCGAATTCGACCCGGAGACCTACCAGCCGCTCCAGCCGTACAAGCCGGCCGCCTCGCGCGCGCAGATCGAGAAGGCCATCGCCATGCTCAACGCGGCCGAGCGCCCGCTGATCGTCTGCGGCGGCGGCGTGATCAACGCCGATGCGGCCGACCTGATGGTGCAGTTCGCCGAACTGGTCAACGTGCCGGTGGTGCCGACGCTGATGGGCTGGGGCGTGCTCGCCGACGACCATCCGCTCCAGGCCGGCATGGTCGGCCTGCAGACCTCGCACCGCTACGGCAATGCCACGCTGCTGGCGTCCGACTTCGTGATGGGCATCGGCAACCGCTGGGCCAACCGCCACACGGGGAGCGTCGATGTCTATACGAAGGGTCGGAAATTCGTTCACGTCGATATCGAACCGACGCAGATCGGCCGCGTGTTCGGCCCGGACCTCGGCATCGTCTCGGACGCCAAGGCCGCGCTGGAGCTGTTCGTGGAAGTGGCGCGCGAGATGAAGATGGCCGGCCGCCTGCCGTGCCGCAAGGCCTGGGTGGCCGATGTGCAGAAGCGCCGCCGCACCATGAAGCGCAAGAGCGACTTCGACAACGTGCCCATCAAGCCGCAACGCGTGTACCGCGAGATGAACCAGTACTTCCCGCGCGACGTGCGCTACGTCAGCACTATCGGCCTGTCGCAGATCGCCGCTGCGCAGTTCCTGTCGGTGAACCAGCCGCGCCACTGGATCAACTGCGGTCAGGCCGGCCCGCTCGGCTGGACGATCCCCGCCGCCATCGGCGTGAAGACGGCCTCGCCGGAATCGGACGTGGTGGCCATCTCGGGCGACTACGACTTCCAGTTCATGATCGAGGAACTGGCCGTCGCCGCGCAGTTCAAGGTGCCGTACATCCACCTCGTGGTGAACAACTCCTACCTCGGCCTGATCCGTCAGGCGCAGCGCAACTTCGAGATGGATTACTGCGTGCAGCTGGCGTTCGACAACGTCAACGCGCCGGAGCTGGACGGCTATGGCGTGGATCACGTCAAGGTGGTGGAAGGGCTCGGCTGCAAGGCGATCCGCGTGCACAAGCCCGAGGACATCGCGCCGGCCTTCGCCGAGGCGCGTGACCTGATGGCCGAGTTCTCGGTGCCGGTGGTGGTGGAAGTGATCCTGGAGCGCGTGACCAATATCGCGATGGGTACCGAGATCGACAACATCAACGAGTTCGAGCCGATCGAGGACATCGAGGACGCCGACGAGGCCATCCTGTCCGAAGAAGTGGCCACCGCCTGACCGGGAGAGAGACACACATGCCAAAGCTCGCCGCCAACCTGACCATGCTGTTCAACGAAGTGGCCTTCCTGGACCGCTTCGAGGCCGCCGCCCGCGCCGGATTCCGGGGCGTGGAGTTCCTGTTCCCGTACGCGTTCCATGCGGACCAGATTGCCGACCGGCTGAGCCGGTTCCAGCTGGACCTCGTGCTGCACAACCTGCCCGCCGGCAACTGGGAGGCCGGCGAGCGTGGCATCGCCTGCCACCCGGACCGCGTGGGCGAGTTCCAGGAAGGCGTGGGCGAGGCGATCAAGTACGCGAAGGTGCTCGGCGTGCGCCAGCTGAACTGCCTGGTCGGCAAGCTGCCGCAGGACGTCAAGCGTGAGCAGGCCAACGAGACGCTGGTGGAGAACCTGCGCTTCGCGGCCGCCGCGCTGGCGAAGGAGCAGATCGACCTGTTGATCGAGCCGATCAACACCTTCGACATCCCCGGCTTCTTCCTCTCGCGCACCCAGCAGGCGGTGGACCTGATCGGTCAAGTCAATGCGACGAATCTGTATGTGCAGTACGACATCTATCACATGCAGCGCATGGAGGGCGAGATCGCCGCGACGCTCAAGGCCAACCTGCCGAAGATCCGCCACGTGCAGCTGGCGGACAACCCGGGCCGCAACGAGCCGGGCACGGGCGAGCTGAATTACCCGTACCTGTTCGGCTACCTGGACGAGATTGGCTACACCGGCTGGATCGGCTGCGAGTACAAGCCGAAGACCACCACCGAGGCCGGCCTGGGCTGGCGCGCCGCGATGGGCGTGCAGTAAGCCGCGCGCCCCGCAGACATTCAAGAATTTTTCGATAGATTAGAGAGGAGACATTCCATGGCAGATCAACGAAACGTCGGCTTTATCGGCCTCGGCATCATGGGCGCGCCGATGGCGGGCCACCTGCGCGCCGCCGGGCACACGCTGTTCGTGCACGACGTCAATCCGGCGCCGCAGGCGCTGGTCGATGCCAGCGTGACCGTGTGCACCAGCGCCGAGGAAGTCGCCAAGCGCGCGGACATCATCGTCATCATGGTGCCGGACACCCCGCACGTGGAGGCGGTGCTGTTCGCCGACAAGGGCGTGGCGGCGGCGCTCAAGACGGCCGGCAAGGAAGCCAGCTACAGCAAGATCGTGGTGGACATGAGCTCGATCTCGCCGATCGCCACCAAGGACTTCGCGGCGCGCATCAACAAGCTCGGCGCCTCCTACCTCGACGCGCCGGTCTCCGGCGGCGAGGTGGGCGCCAAGGCGGCCTCGCTGACCATCATGGTGGGCGGCCCGGCCGAAGCGTTCGATCAGGTCAAGCCGCTGTTCGAGCTGATGGGCAAGAACATCACGCTGGTCGGCGGCAACGGCGACGGCCAGACCACCAAGGTGGCCAACCAGATCATCGTGGCGCTGAACATCCAGGCGGTGTCCGAGGCGCTGCTGTTCGCGTCGAAGGCTGGCGCCGACCCGGCCAAGGTGCGTCAGGCCCTGATGGGCGGCTTCGCGGCGTCGCGCATTCTGGAAGTGCACGGCGAGCGGATGGTCAAGCGCACGTTCGACCCCGGCTTCCGCATCGAACTCCATCAGAAAGATCTGAATCTGGCGCTGCAAGGGGCCAAGACGCTGGGCGTGTCGCTGCCGAACACGGCCACCGCGCAGGAGCTGTTCAACGCATGCGCAGCCAACGGCTTCGGCAAGCTCGACCACTCGGCGCTGTGCCGGGCGATCGAGATCATGTCGAACCATGAGATCGCAAAAAGCGCGAAGTAATAGCGCGATGTAATAGCGCGAAGTAAGCGTACCTAGCCTCACCCGCCCGGGCCCCGTGCCCGGGTCTTGCCTTGCCTTCCGGACCCCACATGCTTGCCACCGACGCCACCGCCGCCCTGCTGTCGCCCCAGCGACCGGGCAGCCTCCCTGACTTCCGCGATCCCCGCCACGCGCGCGCGCTGCTGAGCGACCTGTTCGACACGGCCGTGGCGTCCGTCAGCGCCGCCCACTGCCTGCCGCCGCACCTGCCATCGCCCCCCAAGGGCCGCACCGTGGTGATCGGCGCGGGCAAGGCTGCCGCCGCGATGGCGCAGGCCGTGGAGGCGCACTGGCAAGGCGAGCTGTCGGGGCTGGTGGTCACCCGCTACGGCCATGGCGCCGACTGCCGGCGCATCGAGGTCGTGGAAGCCGCCCACCCGGTACCCGACGCCGCAGGCCAGCGCGCCGCCCAACGCATGGTGGAAGCCGTGCGGGGACTGACCGCCGATGACCTCGTGCTTTGCTTGATTTCCGGCGGCGGCTCCGCGCTGCTGGCGGCACCGGCCCCGGGCCTGACACTGGAAGACAAGCAGGCGGTCAACAAGGCGCTGCTGCGCAGCGGCGCGAACATCGGCGAGATGAACTGCGTGCGCAAGCATCTCTCCGCGCTCAAGGGCGGCCGGCTGGCGCTGGCCTGCGCGCCGGCACGCGTCGAGACCCTGCTGATTTCCGATATCCCCGGCGATGACCCGACCCTGATCGCCAGCGGCCCCACGCTGCCGGACGCCACCACCTGCGCCGACGCGCTCGCAGTCATCGCCAAATACCAGATCGAGGTGCCCGCCAACGTGCGCCGGCACCTGGAGAGCGGCGCCGGCGAAACCCCCAAGCCCGGCGACGCGCGCTTTGCCGGCCACCGCAGCGTCACGCTGGCCAGCGCCCAGCAGTCGCTCGAAGCCGCCGCGGCCCGCGCGCACGAGCTGGGCCTGACCGCGCACATCCTGTCCGATTGCATCGAGGGCGAAGCGCGCGATGTGGCCGAAGTGCACGCCGCCATCGCCCGGCAGGTCGCCACGCGCGGCCAGCCATTCCAGAAGCCGTGCGTGATCCTGTCCGGCGGCGAAACCACCGTCACCGTGCGCGGCGACGGGCGCGGCGGGCGCAATGCCGAATTCCTGCTGGCGCTGGCCGTGGCGCTCGACGGCCTGCCCGGCGTGCACGCCATCGCCGGGGATACGGACGGTATCGATGGCTCCGAAGACAACGCCGGCGCCCTGCTCGGCCCGGACACGCTGACGCGGGCCGGCGCCCGTGGCCAGTCCGCCCGCGCCCACCTCGACAACAACGACGGCTACGGGTTCTTCGCCGGCCTCGACGACCTCGTCGTGACCGGCCCCACCCGTACCAACGTCAACGATTTCCGCGCGATCCTGATCGTCTGATCCCGGATCGCGTCGCCCCACAAGTCGCACAAGAGCCCCACGGAAACAGGAAGGAGACATCATGAGACGCCAGCGCAAAGCCAA
Organism: Cupriavidus sp. 10L45; assembly: GCF_056395225.1. NCBI lineage: Bacteria > Pseudomonadati > Pseudomonadota > Betaproteobacteria > Burkholderiales > Burkholderiaceae > Cupriavidus > Cupriavidus sp. 10L45. The sequence continues at coordinate 75,748 of NZ_JBFTJC010000016.1, read as the reverse complement.
GATCGTTGCTACGCTCGGACCCGCCAGCTCGGACATCGCGGTCATCCGCCAATTGTTCGATGCCGGCGCAGACGTGTTCCGGCTGAACTTCAGCCACGGCACGCACGAGGACCATCGCGCGCGCTACGACGCCGTGCGCCAGGTGGAGGCCGAGACCGGCCGCCCCATCGCCATCCTGGCCGACCTGCAGGGCCCGAAGCTGCGCATCGGCCCCTTCGCGGTGGGCAAGGTGGCGGTCAAGGCCGGCGACACCTTCGTGCTGGACAGCGACCCCACGCCCGGCGATGCCACGCGCGTCTACCTGCCGCACCCGGAGCTGTTCCGCGCGGCCAGTGCCGGGCAGTCCCTGCTGATCGATGACGGCAAGGTGCGCCTGAACATCGTGGCCGTGGCGAGCGGCAGCATCACCACGCGCGTGGCCAACAACGGCACGCTGTCTGACCGCAAGGGCGTAAACGTGCCGGACGCGGTGATCCCCATCCCCGCGCTGACCGAGAAGGACCGCCGCGACCTGGCCTTCGCGTTGGAGCTGGGCGCGGACTGGATCGCGCTGTCCTTCGTGCAGCGGCCCTCGGACATCGCCGAGGCGCGCGAGATCATCGGCACGCGCGCAGGCGTGCTGTCGAAGATCGAGAAGCCGGCGGCTTTGCAGCAGCTGGAAGAGATCGTGCGCGTGTCCGACGCGGTGATGGTGGCGCGCGGCGACCTCGGCGTGGAACTGCCGCCCGAGCGCGTGCCCGGCGTGCAGAAGCGCATCCTGCGCATCTGCCGCCAGCTCGGCAAACCCATCGTCATCGCCACGCAGATGCTGGAATCGATGATCGACTCGCCGGTGCCCACGCGCGCCGAGGCCTCCGACGTGGCCAGCGCCATCTACGACGGCGCCGATGCCGTGATGCTGTCCGCCGAATCGGCCAACGGCCGGCATCCGGTACCGGCGGTATCGATGATGGACCGCATCATCACCGAGGTGGAGCAGGACCCGCTGTACCGCAATATGATCGATGCGCAGCACGAGGCGCCGCTCTCCACGCGCCAGGATGCGATCTGCGCGGCGCTGCGCGAGGTCACGCAGATCATCGGCGCGGTGGCCACGGTGACGTACACGTCGTCCGGCGCCACAGCGCTGCGTGCCGCGCGCGAGCGGCCGTGCGCGCCCATCGTCAGCATCACGCCGAATCTTGAGATTGCGCGGCGGCTGGCCATGGCCTGGGGGATCCATTCGACGGTCAGCCCGGATGTGCAGAGCGTGGACGAGATGGTGGAAGCCGCCTCCCGCGCGGCCCTGGTGGAAGGCTACGCGGCGCCGGGCGACCAGATCACCATTGCGGCCGGCATGCCGTTCGGCCAGGGCGGCACGACCAACCTGCTGCGCGTGGCCGAAGTCGGCACCGAAGTGGCGGGCAGCCTGGACGCGGACCTCGGCATCGGCGGCGCGCTGCGCCAGCCGGCGGCGGTCTGAGGGCCCGCTGAGGGCCACTAAGGGATGTACCTGACGGTGGATGGCTGACATCTACCGTCGGGCGCCATTGCTATACTGCTCCGACATATGGCGGCCCCACGTGGCCGCCGATCTACAAGCTATGACGGAGCCCTCATGCGTCTCGACGACGAAGCCGAAAGCCAGAATGTGGAAGACCGCCGTGGCGGCGGATTTGGCGGCGGCGGCTTCCCCATCGGCGGCAAATCGATCGGTATCGGCACCATCGTTATCGCGCTGGCCGCCTCGTATTTCTTTGGGGTCGATCCGTCGGTGATTTTCCAGGGCGCCTCGGTCATCCAGGGCCAGCCGCAGCAGGCGCCGCAGTCCCAGGCGCACCGCCCGCCGGCCACCGACCAGCTCACCGTGTTCACGCGCAAGGTGCTCGGCAATACCGAGCGGACATGGGAGCACATCTTCGAAACCGACCTGAACCGCCGCTACGCGCCGCCCACGCTGGTGCTGTTCTCGGGCGCCACGCCCACGGCGTGCGGCACCGGTCAGTCGGCGATGGGGCCGTTCTACTGCCCGGGTGACCAGAAGGTCTATATCGACCTGGCCTTCTATGACGAGCTGCGCAAGCGCTTCGGCGCCAGCGGCGACTTCGCCCAGGCGTACGTGATTGCCCACGAGATTGGCCACCATGTGCAGAACCTGCTCGGGGTGTCCGCCAAGGTGGACGCCGCGCGCCGCCGCATGGGCGAGGCGCAGGCGAACCAGCTATCCGTGCGTCTGGAGCTACAGGCCGACTGCCTGGCCGGCGTCTGGGCCGCGACGGCGCAAAAGGCCAATCAGGCACTGCTGGAACCGGGCGATGTGGAGGAAGGACTGAAAGCCGCCGCCGCGATTGGTGACGACCGGCTGCAACGGCAAGCGCAGGGCTACGTGGTGCCGGAGGCGTTCACCCACGGCACGAGCGAACAACGTGTGCGCTGGCTCAGGCAGGGGCTGACCACGGGGGATATCCGCAAATGCGATACGTTTGCGGCGAAGAAGCTGTAAGCGGGGGAGCGGGAACGGCGGGAACAGCGGAAGGAAAAATCACCTGCCGGGCGGAGAGAGAGAAGGAGGAGGTCGGCCGGGCAGGTGGGAGAGAAAACTGTCGCGGCCACCTAAGTGGCCGCGTTGTCCGTCAGGACGAGCTAGGTTCAGACGCGATAGTTGTAGCCGTACAAGTCGCCATTGCGCGAGTTGTCGACCGGCGTCGCGGAGATCTCTCCACTGAACGTGCGGCTGCCTTCGCTGAAGCTGTCGAACTTGCCTTGCCGGGTGCCTTCGCCGAACGGGTTGAACGGGCCTTGGCGGGCGCCATCCGTATAGGTGTCGAACGGGCCGGTTTTTGCACCGTCCGTGTAGACATCGAACCTGCCGGTGCGCAAGGCATCGGCATAGACGTCGAACTTACCAGCCTTGCTGGTGGCGGCCGGCGCGGCCATGGCCGCGGCTGACGCTGCGAATGCGGCGAACACAAGGGCGCCGCCAAGGATACGTTTGGCGTTCATCTGGGACTCCTTCAACTGATTCACTGCTTTTTTATGTAGACAGCTGAACTGCTGCCCGGATGAACAATCTGCGTTGCCATCTGAGCACGGAGTGAAGGTTAGTGGGTCGGCCGCCAACGAGAAATACCGCTGCGACGAATGGTGCGTTGCACGCCGTGAAACGCTGGACCTGCCGATGAACGGTGGCCGCGGGGGCGCGACTGGCGGGGTGCCAGCCGCGTTGACCGGTCAATCCAGGCGGATGACCGGGGGAATCAGCGCGAGATCAGAGCGTGAACTGGCCGCTGGCTTCGGGCTGGAAGGCCACTTCCAGCACGGTCACGCGTTGCTGGCGGCCGTCCGGCAGGCGGTAGTCCACGGTCTGGCCGGCGCGGGCGCCGAGCAGCGCCTGCCCCACCGGGGAGAGCACCGAGAGGCGGCCGCCGGCCAGGTCGGCATCGTCCGGATAGACCAGCGTCCAGTCGCGCGGCGCCGGCTCCCCTTCCAGTGCGCAGACCACGCGCGAGTTCATCGTCACCACGTCCTTGGGGATCGCGTCCGGCGGCACGATGGCCGCGCGGGTGAGCAGCGCGTCCAGCATTTCGTCGAGTTCGGCGGTGGCGGCGCGGCTGGCGATACCTTCCAGGCGCGTCACGTCCAGTTCGGTCAGGTACAGGGTGGGGGCGTTGCTGGAAACGCCGTTGGACTTGGCCATGGCAAAGGTCTCTCTCGCAAGGCGGCAGCCGAGCGCAGATTCAGGCGCGCGGCGGCCAGGGTGTCAGGAATTCAATGGCCGGCGCAATGGGGCGACGCCGGCAGGATGGAAACTGCGGTGACTCGGGCCCGGTTCGGCGCCGGGCCCGCTTGGTGGGGATCGGTCAGGCCGGGAACCGGGCGGGATCAAGCGGGGCGTTGATCCGGCGGTCGATGCTGCGCATGGCGATGCGCGTCACCCGCACGCACGCGCCCGCCGGCCGCTGGAAGCGGACCATGGCGAATGCGGTGAACGGCAGATGACGGGACATCGTGAGAATGATCTGAGATGCAGGGAAAACGAACGGCCATGCTAGCACAGCCGTCCGATGGCGCGGGCTGAGGGTGTACCCTATGCGCCGCATTGATACGCTCTTATGCAATGGAGCCCATCACATCAATGCCGTGGATGACATTCGCAGGCCGCCCCTTCGGCTGCCTGCTGGAGGTTCTGGAGAATGCCGCACTCGCTGGCCGGATGCGGGTTCGGGTTCTCGCAGGTATGCCGCAGCGCACGCAACTGCCCTTCCAGCGCTTCCAGCGCCACACGCTGGGCGTGAATCTGGTCGATCTGGCGGTCGAGCAGCGTGTCGATATCGCCACACGCCAGCGACGGATTGCGCTGGAAATCCCGCAGCCGGCGCACATCGGACAGGCTCATCCCCAGCGAACGGCAATGGCGCACGAAGTTGAGCTGCACGAGATGCGGGTCGCCGTAACGGCGATAGCCGTTGTCTTCCCGCTGCGGGGCATCGAGCAACCCCTCGCGCTCGTAATAGCGGATGGTCTCGACGTCGCAACCGCTGTGGCGGGACAGTTCGCCGATACGCATGGTCTGGTTCTCCGGGTTCGGAAATCCCTGTAGCAATTACAGGGTTACGGAGGGAGTGTAGGCGATTTGCCGTCAGCTTGCTGCGGGGCAACGGCCGCCAGCCCCCTGCGGTAGAATCGACGCCAATGTCGTCCCCCTCGTCACACCGCTCCGTGCAACCGCTTCGGCTCCTGCTGATGATCGTGCTGCTTGCCTTCCTGCCGTTGCAGGCCTGGGCAGGCGTCAGCACGCCGGTGGCCCAGGTGGAGACGTCGATGCAGGCGGTGATGATTGCCGCCGACCCGGTGCTGGCCGATCAGGCCGACTTCGCCGCGCCGGCGGAGCCAGGCCTGCCGATGCCGGCCGATAGCGCCGAGCCCTCGCCGCCGGGCGCCGACTTCGCCGAACAGCTGTTGCCCGCGCCGATGCCGCGTGTGGCCGCCCCCTCTGTGCGCGGCGCCTTGCCGCGCTATGCCGGCATCACGCTGCCGGACCCCCACCTTCCCCGCTTGCCGCGCCCGCCGCGCGGCTGATCCCCATTGCGCGCGTGGCCGCCACTGGCCGGCCGTGCGCGTTCCGTTTGTCGTGCGGCGCCCAGTCAGCGCCGTGCGCGCCTGCGGCTCGTCCGCGTCTTTATCCTTGCCCCACACACCATGAAACGTATTTTCCTGTTCCTGGCGACCAACATCGCCGTCATGCTCGTCCTCAGCGTCGCGGCCAGCCTGCTGGGCGTGAACCGCTACCTGACATCCAACGGCCTCAACCTCGGCATGCTGCTGGCGTTCGCCGCGCTGATGGGCTTCGGCGGCTCGTTCATCTCGCTGCTGATGTCCAAGACCATCGCCAAGTGGTCGGTCGGTGCCCAGATCATCACCCATCCGAGCACCAGCACCGAGCTGTGGCTGATGCAGACCGTCGAGAAACTCGCCACCCGGGCCGGCCTGCCGATGCCCGAAGTGGCGATCTATGACGGCGAGCCGAATGCCTTCGCCACGGGCGCGTCGAAAAAAAGCTCGCTGGTGGCGGTGTCCACCGGCCTGCTCCAGTCGATGTCCCACGACGAAGTGGAAGCCGTGCTGGCGCACGAGGTGGCCCACATCGCCAATGGCGACATGGTCACCCTGACGCTGATCCAGGGCGTGGTGAACACCTTCGTGATCTTCATGGCACGCGTGGTCGGCTACTTCGTGGATTCGTGGCTGCGCCGCAACGACGAGGAGTCGAGCGGCCCCGGCATCGGCTACATGATCACCGTGGTGGTCTGCGAGCTGCTCTTCGGCATCCTGGCCAGCGTGATCGTGGCGTGGTTCTCGCGCCAGCGCGAGTTCCGTGCGGACGCAGGCGCGGCCGGCCTGATGGGCACGCCCACGCCGATGGTCTCGGCGCTGCGCCGCCTGGGCGGCCTCGATGCCGATGGCCTGCCGCAGAACATGCAGGCGATGGGGATCTCGGGCGGCCGCAAGTGGCTGGCGATGTTCTCGAGCCATCCGCCGATCGAACAGCGCATCGCGGCGCTGCAATCCAGCCGTTAATGGGATAAGGGCGCGGGTCGGCGGTCGCTAGGCCGCCGCGCCCCGTTCCGCCCGGAAGGCCGCCCGGTAGCGTTCGGGCGTGGTCTGGACATGCCGCAGGAAGGCCTGCCGCATGACGTCCGCGTTGGCGAAGCCGGTGGCGTGGGCGATGCTCTCCAGCCGGCGGTCGCTGGCCTCCAGCATCCGCCGCACCGCCTCCACCCGCAGCCGCTCCACGTAGCGCGCCGGAGTCTCCCCCACCTGCTTGGCGAACACGCGCGCGAAGTTGCGCGGGCTCATCGCCACCCGCTCGGCCAGTACGGCTACCGAGAGGTCGCGGTCGAGGTGATCCGCCATCCATCCCTGCAAGGCCCGCAACTCCACGCTCTCGGCCGCCTGCGCGCGCAGCGAGGTGGAGAACTGCGCCTGGTTGCCCGGTCGACGCAGGAACAGGACGAGTTCGCGCGCCACTTCGAGCGACACCGCGTACCCGAGGTCTTCCTCCACCAGCGCCAGCGACAGGTCCATGCCCGCCGTCACGCCGGCCGAGGTGTAGTAGCGGCCCGCGCGAATCCAGATCGGGTCCGCATCGACGGTCAGCCGGGGGTAGCGCGTGGCCAGGCGGTCCGCGTGGCGCCAGTGCGTGGTCACGCGCGCTTCGTCCAGCAGCCCGGTGCGGGCGAGCACGAAGGCGCCGGTGCAGACCGCGCCGAGCCGCCGCACCCGGGGCGCCTGCTCGCGGATCCAGCCGATCAACCGCGCGTCGTCAGACGCCGCCGCGTGGCCGGAGCCGCCCGAGATCAGCAGGGTGTCGATGGGCTGGCCGATGGCGTCGGCGATCTGGTGGTACGGCGCGTCGGCCAGCATCCGCACGCCGCTTTCGGTGCGCACGATGGCGTCGTCGCTGACGCTGACCACGCGCACGTCGTAGAACGGCTCGGCCCGCCCGCACAGCTTGTTGGCCGCGCCGAACACGGCGGTCGGCCCGGTGACGTCAAGCTCCTGCGCCGGGTCCGGCGCCACGATCACCACCACGCGGGGCGATGCGGCGATGAGATGGAGGTCGGTGGGCATGGGAATCGAGCGATGGGAACGGATGAGGTGGCCCCGATCATACGCCGGGCCGCGTGCTGTCGATCAGGCCGGGGCCGCCATCGCCCCCACCCGCCGCGCATGCCGCTGCCAGCGCAGCGTGATGACCAGCGCAAGCGCCAGCGCCGGCAGTACGGCCAGGTTCACGGCCTGCCAGCCCCAGTGATAGAGCACCTGCCCCGCCGCCAGCGTGGCCAGCGCGGTCAGCACGGCGGCGGAAAACTCGGCCGTCGCCTGGGTGCGCGCGCGCTCGGCGGTGCGGTAGCTGCCCGCCAGCAGTGTGGTGCCGCCCACGAACATGAAATTCCAGCCGATGCCGAGGCACAGCAGCGCGAGGTAGAAGGCCGGCAGCGCGGTCGAGCACAGTGCCACCACCGCCGCGAGCGCCGACAGCGCAATGCCGCTGGCCAGCATCGCCGGATTGCCGAAGCGTTGCAGCAGCCAGCCCGAGAAGAACGACGGCGCGTACATGCCGACCAGGTGCCATTCGATGATCTGCGCGCCCTGCGTGATCGTGTGCTGGCACGCCACGGCGGCAATCGGCGTGGCCGTCATCACGAACATCATCACCGCGTTGCCGATGCCGTTGTTGGCGAACGCGGCGAGGAAGATCGGCTGGCGCACGATCTCGCCGAGCGGGCGCGCGGGCAGGCCATCGCTGGCGGCGCTGCCGGCGGCCAGCGAGGCCGGCTCGCGGTAGGCGAAGGCCAGCACCAGCATGGTCAGCACGCCGAACACGGCGACCACCGCGTACGAGCCCGCGAACGGCAGCGGCTGCATCATGTCCGCGCTCCACGCGGCGATGGCCGGCCCGCAGACGGCGGCGACCACGCCACCGGTGAGCACGGCCGAGATGGCGCGCGGCTTGTCCGGCGCGGGCGCGGCATCGGCGGCGGCGAGCCGGTAGAAGCGCGCAAACGCCTGGAACACGCCGACCAGCGCCGTGCCGACGCAGAACAACACGAAGTGATGGGTATAGATCGCCCAGACCGAGACCACGCCGCCCAGCGCGCAGGCCAGCCCCCCGAGCGAGAACGCCAGCCGGCGGCCAAAGCGCTCGATCAGGAATGCGGCGGCGATGGCGGTCAGCGCCGAGGCCACGGTAATCAGCGCGAACGGCAAGGTGGCCAGCGCCTTGTCCGGCGCGAGCGTGTAGCCGACCAGCCCGGTCAGCGTCAGGTCAACGGACAGCGCGGCGGTGTAAAGCGCCTGGCACAGCGCCAGCACGCGCGCCTGCCGCATGGCGGAGGTAGCCATCGGATTCTCCGGATAAGAGGGGGATGGCTACCAGCGTACGGGCGACGCGGGGCGGCTGACGGACAATGATCCGTCGAATTCTGCCAGGAAGCGGTGGGGCTCCGGCAGGCGCCTGCCCTCTCCCCCGGCCCCTCTCCCAGAGGGAGAGGGGAGCAAACCGAAGGGTCGTCTCCCTCGCCGATTGGCAAACCGAGCGGGGTCTCCATCGCCAACGGCCGGTTGGCAAACCGAGTGGGGTCTCCCCTCGCCCGCTTGCGGGAGAGGGGCCGGGGGAGAGGGACAGCGCCTCAATACGCGCCGTCAGTTGAACACGTCCTGCCGGTACCGCCCCTGCGCCACCAGCCCGGCGAACCAGTCGGACGCCTGCGTGGCGTCCATCCCGCCTACCTGCGTGCCGATGTCGATCAGCGTTTGGCGTACCGCCGGCGCCATGCGTCGGCCGTCGCCGCAGACGTAGACCGTGGTGCCGGCTTCGATCTGCGCCCAGACGGCGGCGCGCCGTTGCCAGAGCAGATCCTGCACATAGCGCGGCGCCTCCGGTACCACCGAATAGGCGACATGAACCTCGGCCACGCCCTGCCCGGCCCAGGCGGCGATCTCGTCGCCGTAGAGCCAGTCGTGCGAAGGATGGCGGCAGCCGAAGTAGAGTTGCACCGGCGCCACGGCCTGCCCCGCCGCGCGCTGCGCCGCCCGTTCCTCGATAAAGCCCCGGAACGGCGCGATGCCGGTGCCCGGGCCGATCAGCAGCATCGGCACGCGCGGGTCGGCCTCGGGCGCGAACGGCGGGTTCGGGGTGCGGATGGACGCCGCGACGCGCGCACCCGGCGCCAGCCCCTGCAACCACGTCGAGGCCACGCCCCGGAACTGCCCGCGCCCGGACAGCGCCGGCGCCCAGACCGTGCCGACCAGCAGCGTCGCCACGTCCGGCGACACCAGCGGCGACGAGGCAATCGAATAGAAACGCGGCCGCATCGGCACCACGCAACCGAGCAGGCCCTCCAGCGACAGCGTGATCGCCGGGTGCGCCACCAGCACGTCGAGCAGACCCAGCCGCCGCGCCGCCACCTGCGCCGCGTAGCCGCGCTCGGCATCGTCCGAGGCCAGCATTGCCAGCGCCTGCTGCGTGAACGGGCAGCGCGTGGCGCGCATCAGCCCGCGCAGCGTCTGCCGGGAAACCACGTCCTGCAATTCAACAAAGTGTGTCAGCAACTGCCGCAGCGGGAGCGGCTGGCCAATCGGCAGGCCCCGCCCGGTGCCTTGCGGCGCGGAGAGCGTGACCATGGCGTTCGCGTCGAGGTCGAGCCGTTCGCACAGCGCCTCCACCAGCGCGGCGTCGTTTTGCGGCCAGACGGCGAGGTGATCGCCGGTCTGGTAGGTCACGCCGGGCGGTAGTTGCAGGCGGATGTCGCGCGTGGAGGTGCGCGGCGCCTCAAGAGAGAAATCCCACAGGCTGCTCGGATCGTTCACAAGTTCGGTATTCGACAAGACCGTGCAGCCCAGCGTCCCGGCCGGCAGCGTCTCGGCGCGGATCGCCGCCAGACTGCGGACCTCCGCGACGATGCCGCCCGTGCCCGCCCCGCCCGGATCCACGCCATCGGCCTGCAAGGCCTGCCAGAGCTGGCCCAGCCAGCGTTCGGCGGACTGGTCGAAGTCGCCGTTGCCATCGGCTTCGCCACGCGCCAGCAGCGGCACGGCGCCAGCCGACGTGAAGAAGTCGAACACGCGGCGCGGGAACGCCTGATAGGTCGCCCATTGGGAATTGCCACAGCCGAGCAGCGCCAGCCGGAGGCCGTCGGCGCGATAGCCGGCCGCCGCGTGCGCGTCCAGCATCGCCTCGAAGCGGCGGCCCGAGTCCGGCGCGCGGCCGTTGTAGGTAGCGGCGACGATCACCACGATGCCCGACGCCGGCAGCGCGCCGACGACGTCGTCGAGATCCTGCAGCTTCGCCGCGAAACCGGCGCCCACCGCCCCGGCGTGGATCTGCTCGGCCAGCTCGCGCGCGGTGCCCAGGCTCGACGCGCACAGCACGGTCAGCGCCTGCCCGTGGCCGCGTACCTCGGCCTGCGCGGCGGGCGTGGCCTCCGCCGCCACTGGCTGGGCCGCGATGCGCTCGTGCGGGCGGCGCCGCCGCGCGCGCAGCACGAGGTTGTCGGGCTTGATCGTCAGCGTTTCCTTGAGCTTGAACTGGTAGTCGTACGGATCGTGGAAGGCGAAGTGGCGCAGCATCAGCGCCAGCGCCAGCTTGGCCTCGGTCAGCGCGAACTGCCGGCCGATGCACGCGCGCTCGCCCTGCCCGAACGGCATGTAGGCGTGCGCCGGCAGCCGCGCCTCGTGCTCGGGCAGGAAACGGTCGATATCGAACCGCTCCGGGTGGGCCCACACCTGTGGGTCCCGGTGCAGCGCGGTCAGCACCACCGAAATGCGCCGATCCTTGCGCAGGTGGTAGCGCCCGCCGATCACCACATCGTCGAACGGCGCCACGGCGAACGCCGGCGCGGTCGGCCAGAGCCGCAGCGTCTCCTTGAGCACGCGGTCCAGCACGGGCATCCGGGCGAGATCGGCGTAGACCGGCGCGGCGTCGCCGGGCAGCACGGCGTCCACCTCCGCATAGGCCTGCGCCAGCACGCCGGGGTTGCGCAGCAGTTCGTAGAGCGCGAAGGTCAGCAGGCCGCTGGTGGTCTCGTGCCCGGCAATCAGGAAGGTGATGACCTGATTGCGGATGTTCGCGTCGTCCAGGCGTTGGTCGGTCTCGGGGTCGCGCGCCTCCAGCATCAGGTTCAGCAGGTCCATGCCGGCGGTGGGCGCGGCACGGCGCTGGCGGATCACATCGTCCACCAGGTTGCGCATATAGGCGATGTCCGCGGCGCACTGGCGGTGGGCGCGGCCCTTGAAGCGGTCCTGGATCGGCAGCCGCGTGAGCTTGTTCATCGCCTCCTGCAGCGCGCCGACCATCGCCACGATGAACGGGTCTAGCCGTTCGCTGGAAAAGGAGTCGAAGTCGTAGCCGAAACCGGACAGCGCGATGGTGTCCAGCGTGAGCCGGGTCATGTCGTCGGCCACGGCGATATCGGCGTCCGGGCCCTGACGGTCCCATTTGTCCACGAGGCGATTGGCCACGCGCAGCATCACGTCGAAATAGCCCTTCATCGCGCGCTGGCTGAACGCCGGCATCAGGATGCGGTGGGCGCAGCCCCAGTTCGGCTCGTCGCTGTGCGCGGTGAACAGGCCGTCGCCGGCCATGTCGCGCAGGTAGGAAAGCGGCGGGCCGATGATCTTGCGGAAGCGCGTGGCGTCGCACAGCTCGCTGGCCAGCGCCACGGACGACACGAACGGCACGCGCCGCCCCGCGAAGTCCAGCTCGAAGATGCCGTCATGGTGTCGGCTGCGCGCCAGCAGATGCTGCCCGACCTCGCCCGGCGTGATCTGGAACAGATTGCCGACGATGGGCCAGCCCGGGTCGCGCGGAATGGGCTGGAGGGCAACGGCGGGCTGGACGATGGACATGGGGGCGGCTGTGGGGGCTGATCGTGGCTGCCGTAGACAATCGCCGAGTTTCGGGGGCGAAGTCAACGCGCGGACACCGAGCATGCCCTCCAATTCCCGCCGCCGCGAGGCATCCGCCGTGCGTTTGAAATAAACGTTCGAATAAAGTGACCGATCGGTGACTGGCGTTGACTGGGTGACTAACGACTAATCGACCACCCGCGCGCGCAGCGCCTTGATCTGGCCGCGCTGGGTCTTGGCCTCGATGCGCCGCTTGCGCGATGCCAGCGTGGGCCGCGTGGCGCGCCGGGTGCGCGGCGGCGTGGCCACGCTCTCCACCAGCTCGTGCAGGCGCCGAACCGCTTCCTCGCGGTTCATCTCCAGGCTGCGGTGCTGCTGCGCCTTGATGACGATCACGCCGTCGCGGGTGATGCGGTGGTCGTGCAGGGCCAGCAGCCGCTCCTTGTGGTCGGCCGCCAGCGACGCCGTGCGTACGTCGTAGCGCAGGTGCACCGCGTTGGACACCTTGTTGATGTTCTGCCCGCCCGCGCCCTGGGCGCGGATCGCGGTGATCTCGTATTCGTGATGAGGGATGAGGAAGTCGCCGGCCATGGCCGCCATCATAGCAACGCATGCGCCGGCGATGTGTGGCGGAACGTGTCCGCCACAGTCGGGCAATGCCGCTACGGCGCCGGGGCGATGTTCTGGTTCGTGCAGAACAGGTTGTGCGGATCGTATTGACGCTTGATGCGCGCCAGCCGGTCGTAGTTCGGCCCATAGGCGGCGCCCACGCGCGCGGTTTCCTCCTCGGTCAGGAAGTTCACGTAGACGCTGCCCGTGGCGTACGGCTCGGTCGCGCGGAAGAAGTCGCGCGCCCAGGCGATGCAGGCGTTGTCCTCGTCATTGCGCTCCCAGCGCGCGTGCACGTTCATCACGTAGCGGGCGTCGCGGTGCGCGTAGGCGGTGGCATCGGGCGCCACGCGGTTGGCCACCCCGCCCACCTGGCCGATGAAGATGTCGGCCAGCGGCGACGGCAGGCGCAGCGCGAAGTCCGTCATCGCGTCGATGGCGGCGTCGTCCAGGCGCGAGAAATTGTGCGATTTCCAATAGTTGCGCGCGCCCGGGCCGAGCAGCGGATCGAACGCCTGCTGCCACGCTGCGTACGGCGCCGGCCCCACGTGCTCGCCCACGGTCTGGCCGAACTGGCGCAGGGGGGCGATGGCCGCGTCGGCCTTGTCGGGATCGCCGTTGTAGAACACGGCCAGGATCACCACGTCGCTGCCATGCGCGGAGGAAGGCAGGAACGGCAGCGGCGGCGCCTTGCGCAGCACGACCCACACGTTCAGGTCGTCCGGCATCGTGTTTTCCGCGAAGGTGCGGTACTGGCGCAGCACCGACTTGCCCTCGGCGGCCGGGAAGACGAGCAGCCCGGTGGTGACCATCGGCCCGACATCGTGCAGCTTGAACTGGAACAGCGTGACCACGCCGAAGTTGCCGCCGCCACCGCGCAAGGCCCAGAACAGGTCGGGCTCCTCGGTGGCGCTGGCCCAGCGGCGCTGGCCATCGGCGGTGACGACCTCGCAGCCGAGCAGGTTATCCACAGTCATGCCGTACTGGCGCGTCAGCCAGCCGAACCCGCCGCCGAGCGTCAGCCCGGCCACGCCGGTGGTGGAGTTGATGCCGAGCGGCGTGGCCAGCCCGAGCGCCTGCGCCTCGTGGTCGAAATCGGCCAGCAAGGCGCCGCCGCTGACCCAGGCCACTTTTTCCTTGGGATCGATCTGGACGCTGCGGTGCGCGGAGAGGTCGATGACCAGCCCGTCGGCGCAGATCGCACTGCCTGCGATATTGTGTCCGCCGCCGCGCACGGCCAGCACCAGGCCCCGGTCCCGCGCGAAGTTGACGGCCTGGATCACGTCGGCGGTGCCCGTGCACTGCACGATCACGGCCGGCCGCTTGTCCACGGTGGCGTTCCAGACGGTGCGGGCCGTGTCGTAGCCGGGGTCGGCGGGCAGCAGGACCTTGCCGCGCACGGACTGGCGCAGCATGTCGAGATGGGCAGGGGTCAGGGTTGGCATGGCGGTTTCCTCCACGGTGTGCGCGATGCGGGCGACGGAACCTCTTCTCCTTGCAAGGCGCGCGCCACAATCGCGGAGGGGGCATCCACGCTGGCCTGCCGGCTACCGCCGGGTCGCGCCGCGTGCGCCGGGGGCCGGAAATCGACCGATCGGTTACAGCGGTGAGGCGGCGCCGGAGACGCCTCGCGCGCGGCGGCGTACCTTGCGGCACGCGCGCCCGTTGCCTAGCATCGTTCCCATGACTGCTCCGCTCAGAGACCGCGTCGCGCTGGTGGCCGGTGCCACCCGTGGCGCCGGACGCGGCATCGCCGTGCAACTGGGGGCGGCCGGGGCCACGGTCTACGTGACCGGGCGTTCCACGCGCGCACAGCGCTCCGAGATGGATCGCCCGGAGACCATCGAGGAAACTGCCGAATTGGTGTCGGCGGCAGGCGGCCGGGGCATCGCCGTGCGGGTGGATCACACGGTGCCATCCCAGGTCAGCGCGCTGGTGAACCGCATCCGCGCCGACCACGGCGCGCTGCACATCCTCGTCAACGACATTTGGGGCGCCACGGTCATGGAGTGGAATAAGACCGTGTGGGAATCGTCGCTCGACATTGGCCTGCGCACGCTCGAACTGGGCGTGCATACCCATGCGATTACCAGCCATTTTGCGATCCCGCTACTGATCGAATCGCCGGGTGGGCTGGTGGTGGAAGTGACCGACGGCACCGCGGCCTACAACGCCACCAACTACCGCGTGTCGTTCTTCTACGATCTGGCGAAGGCCAGCGTGCTGCGCATGGCCTTCGCCCTCGCGCATGAACTGGGGCCGTACGGCGCCACCGCCGTGGCACTGACGCCGGGCTGGCTGCGCGCCGAGGCCATGCTGGACGCCTACGGCGTCACCGAGGCCAACTGGCGCGACGCCACCGCACGGCAACCCCATTTCGCAATCTCCGAAACCCCCGCCTACGTAGGCCGCGCCGTGGCAGCCCTCGCCGCCGACCCCGAGCTGGCCCGCTGGAACGGCCAGACGCTATCCAGCGGCCAACTGGCGCAGGTCTACGGCTTCACCGACCTCGACGGCAGCCAGCCCGACGCCTGGCGCTACATGACCGAAGTGGTCGATGCGGGCAAGCCGGCGGATATCACGGGGTATCGGTGAGACGGGCGCAAGCGTCCGCTGCTCGGAAGTCGACCTGGCTTCGGACCACAAACTGTTGGAAATTCGCGTGTGCGGGATTGACTAGCGTGGACTGACTGCAAGCCAGTCTATTGGTGCGCCCGGCTGGGATCGAACCAGCAACCCCTGCCTTCGGAGGGCAGTACTCTATCCATTGAGCTACGGGCGCGATGTGAGCTGCGATTGACGTCGGACGAGGGCCGGCGTCGGAAAGTCGCATAGGATACCTCGTTTGTCGGGCGGCGTCCATGCGGGTTGCGCCGGGAAGGGTTCCGGCAGGTCTCGCAGCCGCCGCTTTTGGCCCCGGACGCCACGGCTTGGGTCTATAATCGCCAGCTATTTGCGTCGAAACGAGACGTACCCGGGACACGAGACATGGCCCGGACGCAGATAGCCGAAAGGCGAAAACAGACCCATCCCCGACAAGGGCCAACAAAGCAAGCCGCCCCCAACGCGCTGCACTAGGTTTCMCTGCAAAATCGAGAGTTCTGTATGAGTGACGTCCACCAAGAAAACGACCACCACGAGTCTCCCATCAAGACCCCGAAACAACTGATCGCTGTCGTGATCGCCGCCTTCGTGGTGCCGATTCTCGTGATCGTCCTGTTGGTTAGTTTTGTTGGTCACGGCACCCACGAGGGCGCCGGCTCCACCCAGACGGCCGAAGCCGTCAACCATCGCATCCAACCCGTCGCTTCCCTGGAAATCAAGGACCCGAACGCGCCGCGCGTCTTCAAGACCGGCGAGCAGGTCTACAAGGAAGTCTGCGCCGCCTGCCACGCCACCGGTGCGGCCGGAGCGCCCAAGCACGGCACACCCGGCGACTGGACCGCGCGAATCGGCCAGGGCTTTGACGGCCTGCTGAAGTCCGTGATGAACGGCAAGGGCGCGATGCCCCCCCGCGCCGGCACCTCGCCGGACGACTACACCGACTACGAACTGGCCCGTGCCGTGGTGCACCTGGCCGACGCCGGCGGCGCCAAGTTCCCGGAACCGCCCGCGCCTGCCCAGGCGGCACCGGCCCAGGCTGCGGCTTCGGCGCCTGACGCACAGGCCGCGGCCCCGGCGGTTCCTGCCGCGCCAGCTGCCCCGGCGGCGGCTGCACCGGCACCCGCTGCCGCCGCACCCGTTGCTGCGGCGGCTGCCGCCCCGGCCGCTGCATCGGCCGAAACCGGCAAGAAGGTCTATGACCAGGTTTGCGCCGCCTGCCACGCCGCCGGTGTGGCTGGTGCGCCGAAGTTCGGCGACAAGGCCGCCTGGGCACCGCGCATCAAGGAAGGCATGGACGCCGTCCACAACTTCGCGCTCAAGGGCAAGGGCGTGATGCCGCCCAAGGGTGGCTATGCCGGCGCCGACGCCGACGTGATCGCCGCCGCCGACTACATGGTCAACGCTGCGAAGTAACGCCAAGCGCACCTTTCAGTCCGCGCAAAAAAGCCCGCGACGATCCTCGCGGGCTTTTTTGTTTCGATGGGGTCGATGGGGCCGGCGCCCCACTAGATATATATATAGGCAGCGGGTCAGACCACGCGTGAATAGCGCACCAGCGGCACCTCGCGCGCGCCGTCCTGGCGCAGGTAGCGGTCGAACACCATCGCCACGCGGCGCACCAGCAGCCGGCCCAGCGGGGTGATGTCGATCCGCGACGCGTCGCGCCGCAGCAACCCCTCTGCCGCCAGCGCGTCCAGCCCGGCGAATTCCGGCGCGAAGGTTCGGGCGAAGTCGATGCCGTGCGCCGCCTCCACCGCCGCAATGTCCAAAGTGCCGTGACACATCAGCGCGCCGATGATCGCCTTGCGCAGATGGTCATCGGCGGACATGCCGAAGCCGCGCGCCACCGGCAGCCGGCCGGCGTCCAGCGCGTCGTAGTACTCGTCCGTGGTGCGCGCGTTCTGCGCGTAGTGGCCGGCCACCGCGCCAATCGCCGAGACGCCGAAGCCCAGTTGATCGTGCCCCGCGTGGGTGGCGTAGCCCTGGAAGTTGCGTTGCAGCCGCCCGGCCTGCTGGGCGATGGCGAGGTCGTCGTCCGGCAGCGCGAAATGATCCATGCCGATATAGACATAGCCGGCGGCGGTCAGGCGCTCGATCGTGGACACCAGGATGTCGAGCTTCTCGCCGGCGGGCGGCAGCGCCGCCTCGTCGATGCGCCGCTGCGGCTTGAACACATGCGGCAGGTGCGCGTAGCTGTAGACCGAGAGCCGATCCGGCCGCAGCGTCAGCACGCGGTCGATGGTTGCTGCGAAGCGTTCGGTGGTCTGGTGCGGCAGCCCGTAGATGAGGTCCATGCTGACCGAGCGGAAGCCGAGCCGGCGCGCCGCCAGCACCACATCGCGCGTTTCCTCATAGGACTGCACGCGATGGATTGCCTCCTGCACCTCCGGGTCGAAGTCCTGCACGCCGAGGCTGATCCGGTTGAAGCCGAGTTCCGCCAGCAGCGCCATGCGCGCATCGGTCACGCGGCGCGGATCGATCTCGATGGCGTGCTCGCCCTCGGGCAGCAGGTGGAAGTGTTGCGTCAGCGCCGCCATTACGCGACGCATTTCGTCGGGGTCGAGGAAGGTCGGCGTGCCGCCGCCCCAGTGCGATTGCATGACCGCGCGGCGCTCGCCGAGCCGGCCGGCAACCATTGCCATTTCCCGGGCGAGATAGTCAACGTAGCGCGCGCTGCGGGCGTGGTCCTTGGTGATGATCTTGTTGCAGCCGCAGTAGTAGCAGATGTTCTCGCAGAACGGGATGTGCAGGTAGAGCGAGAGCGGCGCGGGGGAGTCGGCGCGGCAGGCGTCGAGCGCGGCGAGGTAGCGGGCGTCGTCCACTTCGGCGTCGAAGCGGTCGGCGGTGGGGTAGGAGGTGTAGCGGGGGCCGTTGCCGTCGATGCGGCCGGCCAGGCTGCGGAAGTCGGCCAGTGCGCGGCGGTCGAACGCCGTGGCGGCAGGCATGCTGGGGAGGGTGGGGGCGGACATGGTGCGCTCTTTTTGCGGGCGAAGATGGTCACGATGCTATGCCCCTGCGCCGTCGCTCACCTTGACGCGCATCAAGCGCACGCCGCGCTTGCGCCCGCAGCCCCGCCACCGTGGGGCGTTGGCGTCATCCGAGCGTCACGAACGGCCGATAGGCTCTGCCCGCCGTCCCCTCCTCCACCCGATTCCAACGCCCGCCGACCATGCGCCCAGCCTCGCCCAGAACGATGTCGCCCGCCGCGCCGGCGCGCCGCCGCATGCTCCGGTCGTTCGGCACGCTGGCCGCGATGCTCGCGGCACCGGCCGCCTTCGCCCAGCCGCAACCGCAGCCCTCCTCGCAGCGCCGCACGCTGGTGGTCGGCCATCTGCTGGACCGCGTGGGGCCGCAAGCGGATCTGGCGCGCGACTACCTGGCCGGCGCCAAGGTGCTGTTCGATGCGGCGAACGCCTCGGGTCAGGGGCCGCGCATCGTACACGTGGTGCGGGATGCCGATGCCAGCCCGCGCATCGGCACCTCGCAGGCCATCGGCATGGCCGAGTCGGACCATATCGACGTGCTGTTCGGCCCCGGCGACACCCTGCTGCCCGCGCTGGCCACGTCGTCCGAACTGAGCCGGCGCGGCGTGCAGATCGTCGCCCCGCTCTCCGGGCTTTCGCTTGCCGCCGACAACATCTGGTTCACGCGCGCCGACTATCAGGCCGAGCTGGACGCCGCCGTGCGGCAGCTGCGCAGCTACGGCCTCAAGAACATCGTCCTGGCCGTGTCGCCCGACTTCGCCGCCGGCACGCTCGCGGCGGGCTCGCCGTGGCTCGATCGGATGGAGCGCGACCTCGGTACGCGCGCCGTGACGCTGACCGGCAGTGTCGATGACGGCGCGCGCCGCATCGCCGCGACGCGGCCCGGCGCGGTCATCGTGGCCGGCGACACGCTTGCCTACGGCGGCCTTGGCCGCGCGCTGGCCTCGCAGGGTTGGTACGGTTTTCTGGTGGGATTGTCGGCCGTGAGCCCGGCCTCGGCGCGCGAGATTCTCGGCGGCAACTACGCGGGGGGCGTGGTGGTCACGCAGGTGGCGCCCGGCCCGCAGGAATCCACGCTGCGCGTGGTCAAGGAACACGTGGCGCGGATGAAGCAGTACCTCGACGAACCGCCCTCCCCGGCCACGCTGGCCGGCTACATTGGCGCCGCCTGGCTGGTGCGCGCTGCCGGCGCGGCCAAGGCGCCGGGTGCGCTGGAATTGCGCCGCGCGCTGCAGTCGCGCATCGATGTGGGCGATTTCACGCTCGACTTCACGCGCGGGCTGCGCGGCTCTCAGTACGTGCAACTGGCGCCGATCGGCAAGTCGGGCGTGCCGCAGCGCGCCTGACCCGCGCGCCGCTATATCTATTAGTTAGTCGCGCGGCAGCGTGATGCGCACGCGCAGGCCGCCTTCGACACGGTTGTCCAGCGTCAGCTCGCCGCCATGGCGATTGACGATATCGGCGGCAATCGACAGCCCCATCCCCACGCCGCCGGTAGCCCGGCTGCGCGACGACTCCACGCGATAGAACGGCTCCAGCACGCGCTGCAACTCGGCCGGCGGAATGCCGGGGCCGTTGTCGCAGACGTCGATCTGCACGCGCTCGGGGCTGTCCGTCAGCACGATATGCGCGGCGCCGCCGTAGCGGTGCGCGTTCTCGACGAGGTTGACCACGGCGCGGCGCAACTCCGCCGGGTAGGCCAGCAGCGGCGCGGCGGTGCCGGAGAGCCGCACGTCCTGCCCCAGTTCCTCGGCATCGTCGACGATGGCCTGGAGCAGCGCCTGCACGTCCACGCGCTGGCGCGGGCCGGTGCCGTCGTCGCGGTCACGCAGGTAATAGAGCGTGGCGTCGATCAGCCCGTTCATCTCGGCCAGATCCTGCCGCAGGCGGTAGCGCACGTCGTTGTCCTCGATGCGCTCGATGCGCAGGCTCATGCGCGTGAGCGGCGTGCGCAGGTCGTGCGAGACCGCCGCCAGGAAGCGCGACTGCTGCGCCAGCTGCGTGCGGATGCGTTGCTGCATCAGGTTCAGCGCCTTGGTGGCGGCGCGCGCTTCGGCCGGACCCGCATCATCGTCGAGTGGCGGGGCGTGCACATCCTGGGCCAGCCGGTTCGCACCGGTGGCCAGCCGCTGCACCGGCCGCGCGAGCAATCGCGCGCCCACCCACGACGAAATCACGATGGCGATGAACTGGAAGATCAGGCCAGGATGCAGGGGCCAGAGTCCGTGCCAGGGGGGGAAGTGGCGCTGCGGTCCGGGCGGCTCCCCGCGCCGGTCGGGATGGCCGGGACGGAACATGCCGCGCTCCCCGGCCGGGCCGCCCTCGCCCGCCTCCTCGTCTTCCTCGAAACGCGGGCCGCGCTGCGACGGCTGGGGGCGGTGGAATGGCTTGCCGGCGGCGGCGGCCTCCGAGGCCGCCTCGCGCATGCGTTCCTCCCAGCGCGGCGAGCCGGGGCGCGGGAACAGGCCCTCGATGACGGTCACGCCAAGCACGTGCACGGCCACCATGATCGCGGCCATGACCAGGAACAGCCGCAGGAACATCGAATCGAAAAGGTGGCGCCGCATGGTGGGGTCTGTCCGGACGCCGGCGGTGGCGTTCGGCGGCGGGGGGGACGCGGCCATGCGTCAGGAATCCACGTTGACCGTGAAGACGTAGCCCTCGCCCCGCACCGTGCGGATCAGCGCCGAGTCGCGCGGATCGTCGCGCAGTTTCTGGCGCAGGCGCGAGACCAGCAGGTCGATGCTGCGATCGAACACGTCGAGGTCGCGACCGCGTGCCTGGTTGATGAGCAGTTCGCGATCCAGCACGCGGTTCGGGTGCTCGATGAAGGTCAGCAACAGGCGGAACTCGGCGTTCGACAGCGGCACGACCGTGTCTTCCTCGTCGAGCAACTGGCGCAGCGTGGTGTTGAGCCGCCACGCGCCAAACTTGACCTCGTGCCCCGCCGGGGTAGGTGCTGAACGACGCACATCGGCCCGGCTGCGCCGCAGCACCGTGTGGATGCGCGCCACCAGTTCACGCATCTCGAACGGCTTGGTCACGTAGTCGTCCGCCCCCACCTCGAGTCCGACCACACGGTCGGCCAGTTCGGCGCGGGCGGTCAGCATGATTACGGGGATGTCCGTGCGCTCGCGGATCTCGCGACACAGCGTCAGGCCGTTCTCGCCGGGCAGCGAGAGGTCCAGGATGACCAGGTCATAGTGATGCTGCGCCATGGCCGTGCGCATCGACGCCCCGCCTTCGGCCCCATCGGCCGCCATGCCGAACGTGGCCAGGTATTCGGCCAGCATGGCGCGGATCTGGGGATCGTCGTCGACGATCAGCAGGCGGGTAGGCAAGGCGGGAGTGAGGTCCATGGCAAAGCGGGAGGGATGGGAAACGCCGGCGGGCGAGGGCCTGCGCAACGACCGGCGGTCAACTGTACCAGTTTGCAATATTCGCGCTGTGGCGGCTTTGTATCAGGTTCGATACGTGCGCTGTGGATAACTTCGCCTGACAAAACGACGCCCCCGGCACTGCCGCGCCGGGAGCGTTCAACAGGGAAGAGCCAGGCACGCAAGCGTACCCAGCCGCACCGCTAACCGAAGGGCAGGCGCGGCACGGCGCCAGTCGCCGAGGCGTCTGACGCGTCGCCATATTAGAAAGCGCGAGGCGCGCGGTCTTGTCTGCCTTGTATCGGCCGTGATGCTTGGTAGGGGATGCGACTCAACCCGTCACCGGCTTGCCGGGTGCGCCCGGCGTACCCAGCAGCGCCTTGAGATTGGCCAGCCGGTCCTTGGGGCTCATGGCCGGGGTCTCGTCGACGGGAGCCGGCGCTTCTTCGAGTTTCATTTCGGCGATGAAGCGCGAGGGTTCGCAGGAGTAGGTGTCCCGGGCGCGTTTGCGCTTCTTGCACCAGCTGATCTGGAGGCTGCGCTGGGCGCGGGTGATGCCAACGTACATCAGCCGGCGCTCTTCCTCGATCTTCTCGTCGCTCATGTCTTCGTCCTCGCGCGCGTGGGGCAGGATGCCCTCCTCCACGCCCACCAGGAACACGTGCGGATATTCGAGGCCCTTGGACGCGTGGAGCGTGGAGAGCCGCACCGCGTCCGGGTCTTCCTCGCGGCCTTCGAGCATGCTCATCAGCGCCACGGTCTGTGTCAGTTCGAGCAGGTTCTTGCCTTCGTCGCCAAAGCCGTCGGCGTTGTCGAAGCCGGTGGCCTCGCCCTCCCCGGCCTCGGGTTCCGGGCGCGTGCCCTTGCGCTTGAGCCAGTCGAGGAATTCAAGCGTATTGGTCCAGCGCGACTGGGCCTGGCGCTCGTCGAAGGTATCGTACAAGTACGATTCATAGTGGATGCCGGCCATCATGTCGTCGAGCAGCACGGTGGCCGGATCGGTCTTGGCGCGGTCCGCCAGGCGCACCATCGACTCGCAGAACACGCGCAGCGGCTCCAGCTGGCGCGGCTGGAGCTTGCCTTCGATGCCGCCCATCATGGCGGCCTCGAACAGCGACACCTTGGCCTGCCCCGCGAACGTGCCGAGCGCCTCCAGCGTGGTGTTGCCCACGCCGCGCTTGGGCGTGGTGATGGCGCGGATGAACGCGGGATCGTCGTCCGGATTGGCGATCAGCCGCAGGTAGGCGCAGATGTCCTTGATCTCCGCCTTGTCGAAGAAGCTCTGGCCGCCGGACAGCACGTACGGAATCCGCTCGCGCCGCAGGATCTGCTCGAACAGCCGCGCCTGATGGTTACCGCGATACAGGATGGCGTAGTCGCGGAACTGCGCGCGGCGCTCGAACTTGTGGGCGGACAGGCGGAACACCACGGACTCGGCCTCGTGCTCCTCGTCGTTCATCGGATGGATGGCGATGGGGTCGCCCATGCCGTGCTCCGACCACAGCTTCTTGTCGAACAGCTTGGGATTGTTGGCGATGACCGCGTTGGCCGCCTCCAGGATGCGCACCGTCGAGCGGTAGTTCTGTTCGAGCTTGACGACCTTGAGGTCCGGGAAATCGGTCTGCAGGCCGCGCAGGTTGTCCAGCGTGGCGCCGCGCCAGCCGTAGATGGCCTGGTCGTCGTCGCCCACGGCCGTGAACGCCGGCGCGCGCAGGTGCGAGCCGCCGGCCAGCAGCTTGAGCAGCGCGTACTGGCAGGCGTTGGTGTCCTGGTATTCGTCGACGAGGAAGTAGCGCAGGCGGTTCTGCCATTTCAGGCGCACGGCCTCGTCGCGCGCGAACAGCTCGGCGGGCAGGCGGATCAGGTCGTCGAAATCCACCGCCTGGTAGGCGTGCAGCGTGGCCACGTAATTGCGGTAGACCATGGCGGCCTGGTGCTCGTCGGCATTGGCGGCCTGGGCCAGCGCGGTCTCCGGATCGATCATGCCGTTCTTCCACAGCGAGATCGTGCCCTGCACGCTACGGATCAGCTTCTTGTCCGTGGTGGCGAGCTGCTCCTGCACCAGTCCGAAGCAGTCGTCCGAATCCATGATCGAGAACTGCGGCTTCAGGCCGACGTGCTCCGCCTCCATCCGCAAAATCTGCACGCCGAGCGAGTGGAAGGTACAGACGGTGAGCTGCTTGAGCGGAATCCGCTTGCCCTCGCGCGTGGTCTTGCCCTCCATCAGCTTGCCGATGCGCTCCTGCATCTCTTTCGCCGCCTTGTTCGTGAAGGTGACGGCGGCGATGTGACGCGGCTCGAAGCCCTTGTCCTCGATCAGGTGGGCGATCTTTTGCGTGATGACGCGCGTCTTGCCGGACCCGGCGCCCGCGAGGACGAGGCAGGGCCCGTCCAGATAGCGAACGGCTTCGGATTGGGCGGCGTTGAGTCCGTGGGTCATAGGTGGGCGGGTGCCGGATGGCGCACGCTTGGCGGGCGCGCGAAAGGCGTCGATGTTAACACGCAGGGTGGCCTGCGCCGGTGCCTGATGACGGACATCAAGGACGCGAGTGCTACCAGTGTTTCATCGCGGTAACACTTCGTAAAAGTGACGTCCGAGGGGACATCGGGGGCATGGAGATTGCCTCATACGGTCATGCGGGACCGGCTGCGACGCCGTCCTGATGACAAATTCGGCACATTCGGAGGCGATCATGAAAACAATGCGAACCCTGGCGAAAATCACGCTGATCGGTGTCACGCTGGCGGCCTTTGGCGGCTGCGCGGACATGAGCCCCAAGACCCGCAACACCGCCATTGGCGCGGGCGTTGGCGCGCTCGGCGGCGCTGCGCTGACCAACGGCAGCGCGCTCGGCACGGTGGGTGGCGCGGCGGTGGGTGGCGTGGTGGGTAACGTCGTCACGAAGGATCGTTGATCCGGCGCGGGTAGTCCTTACCTCAGGCGGCAGGAATTACAGCCAGCCCCCTCCCCGGCGCCTAGCAAGGTGGCGTCGGCGCCGCGTTGACAAAGGTCAACCCGTCCCGTACATTCACGCGCATCCAACCGGGAGAGCGCGCAGCCATTGCGCCGCCGAAGGGGTATCACCCGAAAACTCTCAGGCACCACGGACCGGTCGGATCGGCATGCAACATGCACACGATGCATGCCGCACTCTGGAGAGCGACACCCGCCCGTGCCAACGCATGGCGAGCGTGTCCACCGAAGGGGCGCGCGATGCGGCAAGCTGCATCGTAATCTCTCAGGTATCGAGGACAGAGGGGTCATCCGCCGCGGCGGATTGGTGGCATTGCCATCGATCCCCACGGCGGATGACCCTTTTTTCGTTTTCGCTGCCGTATTCGCTCCAGAGGATTTCCCATGACGCTCCAGGCCACGCCCCTTAACGCCATCCACCGCTCGCTCGGTGCCCGCATGGTCGATTTCGGCGGCTGGGACATGCCGGTCAACTACGGCTCCCAGATCGAGGAACACAACGCGGTGCGCGGCGATGCCGGCATGTTCGATGTCTCGCACATGTGCGTGGTGGACCTGTCCGGCCCCAACACGCGCGCCTTCCTGCGCGGCCTGCTGGCCAACAATGTCGACAAGCTCCAGACCCCGGGCAAGGCCCTCTACGCGTGCATGCTCGACGAAAAGGGCGGCGTCATCGACGACCTGATCGTCTATTTCTTCGCCGAAGACCGCTTCCGCCTGGTGGTGAACGCCAGCACGGCGCTGGGCGACATCGAATGGATCACGGCCCGCAACGCGGCCACCGGCAGCGGCGTGACGATCACCCCGCGCCGGGGCGACGTGGCGCCGGCCGGCGTGGGCAAGCTGGCGATCATCGCCGTGCAGGGCCCGAACGCGCGCGCCAAGGTGCATGAGGCCTTCCCGTCGACCCAGCCGGCCGACGCACTCAAGCCGTTCAACGCGGTGGTGGTGCGGGACCCGATGGTCGGCGAGCTGATGGTGGCCCGCACCGGCTACACCGGCGAGGACGGCTTCGAGCTGGTGGTGGAGGCCGAGAACGTGGCCGGCATCTGGGAAAAGCTGCAGTCCGTGGGCGTGCGCCCGGCCGGACTGGGCGCGCGTGACACGCTGCGCCTGGAAGCCGGCATGAACCTGTACGGCCAGGACATGGACATCCACACCTCGCCGCTCGACGCCGGCCTGGCCTGGACCGTCGACCTGCAGAGCGAGCGCGATTTCATCGGCAAGTCGGCGCTGCTGGCAGCCGGACAACATAAGACATTTGCCGGCCTGATCCTGCGCGACAAGGGCGGTGTGCTGCGTGCGCACCAGAAGGTGATCACCCCCGCCGGCGACGGCGAGATCACGAGCGGCACCTTCAGCCCGTCCCTCTCCCAATCCATTGCCTTTGCCCGGCTGCCGCAGGGCGTTGTGCCCGGCACCGAGGTCCAGGTCGAGATTCGTGACCGCAAACTGACCGCGACTGTGGTTAAACTGCCGTTTGTGCGCAATGGCAAGGCACTCGTGAGCTGAGGCATCCGCCCGGCTGACACCAACGGTCGCCATCACGCCTGCCCGGCTGGCCCCGGCAGGCGAACCGAAACAAGACAAACACTGCATTCCCGGAGAATCCGTCATGAATTTCCCTGCTGACCTGAAGTACACCGAATCGCACGAATGGGTGCGCGTTGAAGCCGACGGCACGCTGACGATCGGCATTACCGACCACGCGCAGGACGCGCTGGGCGACATCGTCTTCCTGGAACTGCCCGAAGTGGGCAAGTCGGTCGGCGCCGGCGACGCGCTGGCCGTGGTGGAGTCCGTGAAGGCCGCTTCCGACATCTACGCCCCGGTGGCCGGCGAAGTCATCGCCGTGAACGAGGCCGCCAGCGCCGCGCCGGAATCCGTCAACGCCAACGCCTTCGACGCGTGGCTGTTCAAGCTGAAGCCGGCCAATGGCGACGATGTGAACGGCCTGATGAACGTCGACGCCTACAAGGCCAGCGTCGGCGCCTGACGCGCTGCACCAGCCGTCTCCCGAGCCAGGAGACGGCGCCCGAGATGCCCGCGCGGCGGCCAGGCTGACCACCTGCCGCCCCGCCCCACGAGACACTTGCCATGAACGCCCCTCTTCCCATGAACGCCGCCCAAGGTAGCCGGCCCACGCTGGCCGAACTGGAGGCGCGCGACGCCTTCGCCGCCCGTCATATCGGCCCGGATGCCGCCGAACAGCAACACATGCTCAAGGTGCTCGGCTACGAGACGCGCGCCGCGCTGATCGACGCCGTGGTGCCCGCCGCCATCCGCCGCCGCGACGGCATGCCGCTCGGCGAATTCACCGAGCCGCTGACCGAGGAAGCCGCGCTGGCCAAGCTGCGCGGGCTGGCGAACCAGAACCGCGTGCTCAAGAGCTTCATCGGGCAGGGTTACTACAACACGCTCACGCCGGGCGTCATCCTTCGCAATATCTTCGAGAATCCGGCCTGGTACACGGCCTACACGCCGTACCAGCCCGAGATCTCGCAGGGCCGCCTGGAGGCGATGCTGAACTTCCAGCAGATGGTCACGGACCTGACCGGGCTGGACATCGCCAATGCGTCGATGCTGGACGAAGGCACCGCTGCCGCCGAGGCGATGACGCTGCTCCAGCGCGTGAACAAGCACGCCTCGAACACGTTCTACGTGGCGGACGACGTGCTGCCGCAGACGCTGGAAGTGGTACGCACGCGCGCGCTGCCGCTGGGCATCGAGGTCAAGGTCGGCCCCGCCGCCGAGGCCGCCGGCGCCCATGCCTTCGGCGTGCTGCTGCAATACCCGGGCGTGAACGGCGATGTGGCCGACTACCGTGCCATCGCCGATGCCGTGCACGCCGCTGGCGGGCTGGTGGTGGCGGCGGCGGACCTGCTGGCGCTGACGCTGATCGTCGCGCCGGGCGAATGGGGCGCCGACGTGGCCGTGGGCAACTCGCAGCGCTTTGGCGTGCCGCTCGGCTTCGGCGGCCCGCACGCCGGCTACATGGCCGTGAAGGACGAATTCAAGCGCTCGATGCCGGGCCGTCTGGTGGGCGTGACCATCGACGCGCAGGGCAACAAGGCGTACCGGTTGGCGCTGCAGACGCGCGAGCAGCACATCCGCCGCGAGAAGGCCACGTCGAACATCTGTACCGCGCAGGTGCTGCTGGCCGTGATGGCGTCGATGTACGCCGTGTACCACGGGCCGCAGGGCCTCCAGCGCATTGCCCAGCGCGTGCACCGCCTGACCGCCACGCTGGCTGCCGGCCTGAAGGCGATGGGCGTGACCCCGGTCAACGCCACGTTCTTCGACACCCTGACGCTGGACACCGGCTTCAACACCGAGGCGATCCACGCCGCCGCCACCGCGCGCGGCATCAACCTGCGCCATATCGGCGCCACCCGCGTGGGCATCTCGCTGGACGAGACCGCCTCGCGCGAGGACGTGGTCGCGCTGTGGGAGATCTTCGCGCACGGCAAGCCGGTGCCGGCCTTCGATGCGACCGAGGCCGCCGTCGGCGATGGTTTCCCGGCCGCGCTGGCCCGCCAGAGCGCCTACCTGACGCACCCGGTCTTCAACACGCACCACGCCGAGCACGAGATGCTGCGCTACCTGCGCTCGCTGGCGGACAAGGACCTCGCGCTGGATCGCACCATGATCCCGCTCGGCTCCTGCACCATGAAGCTCAACGCCACCAGCGAGATGATTCCGGTGACGTGGCCCGAGTTCAGCAAGGTCCACCCGTTCGCCCCGCTCGACCAGACCGTGGGCTATCGCGAGATGATCGACCAGCTCGAAGCCATGCTCTGCGCCGCCACCGGCTACGCCGCGGTGAGCCTGCAGCCGAACGCGGGCTCGCAGGGCGAGTACGCCGGCCTGCTGATCATCCAGAAGTACCACGCCAGCCGCGGCGAAGCCCATCGCGACATCTGCCTGATTCCCTCGTCCGCGCACGGCACCAACCCGGCGTCGGCCCAGATGGCCGGCATGAAGGTGGTGGTGGTGGCGTGTGACGCCGACGGCAACGTCGACCTGCAGGATCTGGCGAAGAAGGCCGAGCAGCACAGCCAGAACCTCGCCGCAATCATGATCACCTACCCGTCCACGCACGGCGTGTTCGAGCAGGGCGTGCAGCAGATCTGCGAGATCGTGCACCAGCACGGCGGCCAGGTGTACGTGGATGGCGCCAACATGAACGCGATGGTCGGCACCGCCGCGCCGGGCCAGTTCGGCGGCGATGTCTCGCACCTGAACCTGCACAAGACCTTCTGCATTCCGCACGGCGGTGGCGGCCCCGGCGTGGGCCCCGTGGCCGTGGGCGCACACCTGGCGGACTTCCTGCCGAACCAGGACAGCGTGGGCTATCGCCGCGACGACAACGGCATCGGCGGCGTCTCGGCCGCGCCGTTCGGCTCGGCCAGCATCCTGCCGATTTCGTGGATGTACGTCGCGATGATGGGCTCGGCCGGCCTGACCGCCGCCACCGAGAACGCCATCCTGGCCGCCAACTATGTGGCGCGCCGGCTCTCGCCGCACTTCCCGGTGCTCTACGCCGGCCAGCACGGTCTGGTGGCGCACGAGTGCATCCTGGACCTGCGCCCGCTGCAGAAGGCCACCGGCATCAGCAACGAGGACGTGGCCAAGCGCCTGATGGACTACGGCTTCCACGCCCCGACCATGAGCTTCCCGGTGCCGGGCACACTGATGATCGAGCCGACCGAGAGCGAGGCGCTGCACGAGCTGGACCGCTTCATCGACGCCATGATCGCCATCCGTGGCGAGATCGCGCGCGTGGAGGACGGCAGCTTTGACCGCGACGACAACCCGCTGCGCCACGCGCCGCACACCGCCGCCGTGATCACCGCCAATGAGTGGACCCACGCGTACACGCGTGAGGAAGCGGCCTACCCCATTGCCTCGCTGCGCACGCAGAAGTACTGGCCGCCGGTGGGCCGGGCGGACAACGTGTACGGCGACCGCAACCTGTTCTGCGCCTGCGTACCGATGAGCGAGTACGCGCAGGACTAAGGCGCCGTGTCTGGCGGCGTCCGGCCTGCCCGGACGCCGCTGGCGCGCTTTGCGCCTCCCGCCCCGGCCCCCCGGGCCGGCGTGCAGCACACCATCCCTAGCGGAGGTCTAGTCCATGTGGAATCTGAGCGCCCCCTGGTGGGAATTCGTGCTGCGCGGGCTGATCGTCTACGCCGCGCTGCTGTTCCTGATGCGCGTGTCGGGCAAGCGCCAGATCGGCCAGTTGTCGCCGTTGGATCTGGTGCTGCTACTGATCATCTCGAACGCGGTGCAGAACGCCATGAACGGCGGCGACAACTCCGTCACCGCCGGGCTGATCCTGGCCGCCACGCTGTTCGGCGCCGACGTGCTGGTGGGCTACGGCACCTGGCGCAGCCGCCGCCTGGAGGCGCTGGTGGAAGGCCGGCCCGAGATCATCATTCACCAGGGCGAGATCTTCCAGGATGTGATGCGCCGGGAGCGCATCACACCGCGCGAGCTGCAGAAGGCGCTACGCCGCAACGGTTGCGCGCGTGTGGAAGACGTGCATTTCGCTATTCTTGAGACAGACGGCACGATTAGCGTGATCCAGAAGGAAAAGTCCGAGGACGGGCACGCAAGGCCCGCCATCGACGCCATGTGGCGCGAGCCCGGCCGGCCCGATGCCGATATGTCGCTCTGACCCGACACCCGACCACTTTCCCGACGGCCTCCCCGCCCCTGCGCCCTGCGCGCCGCCCCCTACCGGAGTTCCCCGTGGCTGTCAGCGTTTTCGATCTGTTCAAGGTAGGTATCGGGCCGTCCAGCTCGCATACCGTGGGGCCGATGCGTGCGGCCCTGATGTTTGCGCACGGGCTCGAGCGGGACGGCCTGCTGCCCCAGGTGGGCAGCGTGCGCGTGGAGCTATACGGCTCGCTCGGCGCCACCGGCAAGGGCCACGGCACCGACAAGGGCGTGATGCTGGGGCTGATGGGCGAGGCGCCCGACACCGTCGACCCCGAAACCATCGAGTCCCGGCTGGCCACGCTACGCGCCCAGCGCAAACTGGCCCTGCTCGGCACGCACGAGGTGCCGTTCGTCGAGCGCGAGCACATCGTGTTCTACCGGCGCGAGGCCATGGCCGAGCATCCCAACGGCATGAAATTCCACGCCTTCGACGCGGAGGGCACGCCGCTGCGCGAGGCACGCTACCTGTCCGTGGGCGGCGGCTTCGTGGTCACGGCCGGCGCGCCGAACACCCAGATCCTGGCGGCCGAGCGGCAGTTGCCGCACCCGTTCCGGAGCGGCCGGGCGATGCTGGAGATGGCGCACGCGAGCGGCAAGTCCATCGCCCGGCTCATGATGGAGAACGAACTGACCTGGCGGCCCGAGCAGGAAGTGACCGATGGCCTGCTTCATATCTGGGACGTGATGCAGCAATCCGTGGCGCGCGGCTGCCGCACCGATGGCGAGCTGCCGGGGCCGTTCAAGGTACGGCGGCGCGCGCCCGAGTTGTACCGGGGACTGACGCTGCACGCGGAGCGGGCGCTGTCCGATCCGCTCTCCGTGATGGACTGGGTCAACCTCTACGCCATCGCCGTCAACGAGGAAAACGCCGCCGGCGGGCGCGTCGTCACGGCGCCGACCAACGGCGCGGCCGGCATCATCCCGTCCGTGCTGCACTACTACGACCGCTTCATCCCCGGCGCCAACCGCGCGGGCGTGGTCGATTTCCTGCTCACGGCGGGCGCCATCGGCCTGCTCTACAAGCTCAACGCCTCGATCTCGGGCGCCGAAGTCGGCTGCCAGGGCGAAGTCGGCGTGGCCTGCTCGATGGCCGCCGGCGCGCTGGCGGCGGTGCTCGGGGGCACGCCGGAGCAGGTCGAGAACGCGGCCGAGATCGGCATGGAGCACAACCTCGGCCTGACCTGCGACCCGGTCGGCGGCCTGGTCCAGATCCCGTGCATCGAACGCAACGCCATGGCATCCGTCAAGGCGGTGAACGCCGCCCGCATGGCCCTGCGCGGCGATGGCACCCACTATGTTTCGCTCGATTCGGTCATCAAGACCATGCGCGAAACCGGCGCCGACATGAAGACCAAGTACAAGGAGACGGCGCGCGGCGGGTTGGCGGTGAATATCGTGGAATGTTGAGCAGGCGCCGGCGTATCATGGCGGCACCCCCGGTTTGCCAAGAAGAAAACGGCCATGCAGACCTTCCATCAGCTGTTCGACGAGACTTCGTCCACCTTCACCTACCTGCTGATCGACGCCGAGACGCGTGAGGCGTTGCTGATCGATCCGGTGGACCGGCAGTACGCGCGTGACCTGGCGCTGCTGGGCGAGACTGGCGCGCGGCTGGTCTGGATTGTCGAGACCCACGCGCACGCCGACCACATCACCTCCGCCGGGCAGCTCGCCCTGCAGACTGGCGCCAACACCGCCGCGCCGTCCGGCTGCGACATCAAGCCTGCGCTGAAACAACTGATCGACGGTGACACCGTCAGCTTCGGCAAGCAGGTGCTTCGCGCGATCCACACCCCCGGCCACACCGCCGGCAGCATGAGCTACCTCTGGGAGGAAGCCACGCCGGACGGCGTGGTGCGCCGCATCTTCACCGGCGATGCGCTGCTGATCGACGGCTGCGGCCGCACCGATTTCCAGTCCGGCGACGCCGGCACGCTGTTCGACAGCCTCACCGAGAAGCTCTTCCGCCTGCCCGACGACACGCTGGTCTACCCCGCCCACGACTACAAGGGCCACACCCAGTCGACCATCGGCCATGAGCGCGCCCACAACAGCCGCGTGGCGGGGCGCTCGCGCGACGAGTTCATCGTCATGATGCGCAACCTCAACCTGCCCCGCCCCAAGCTGATCGATATCGCCGTGCCGGCGAACCAGCGCCTGGGGCTCGTGACCGGGCGAGATGGGGAAAGCGTGCCGCACGGCATCTGATTTTTCGTTCTTCTACTACCCGGAGTGACCAGCATGGCCGAGCACAGTGCCGAGATCGCGTGGGAGCGCGGCGATCAGGATTTCGTGAGCAACCGCTACAGCCGCAAGCATGTGCTGCGGTTCGACGGCGGCGCGGAAGTGCCGGGCTCGGCGTCGCCACACGTGGTGCCGCCGCCGATGTCCGATGCCAGCGCGGTGGATCCCGAGGAAATGCTGATCGCGTCGATTTCGGCCTGCCACATGCTGTGGTTCCTGGCGCTGGCCGCCAAGCAGCGCTTCGTGGTCGATCGCTATGTGGACAAGTCCGTGGGCACGCTGGCCAAGACCGCCGAAGGCCGCATGGCGGTGACCGTGGTGACGCTGCGTCCCGACGTTACGTTCTCGGGCGAGCGCCTGCCGACCCGCGCCGACATCGATCAGCTGCACCACGCCGCGCACGACGCCTGCTTCATCGCCAATTCGGTGAAATCCGAGATCCGATGCGAGCCGGTGTATCCGACCTGACCCCTGCAAACGCCTAATACGCGGCACGAAGGAATTCATTTGACTTCGCCCCCTGCGCTGCAATACTGAGACCGCACACGCGGGCACATGGCCCCGCCGGAGGAGGTACATCATGCATCACAGCAAGCGATGGGGGATGGTGCTCGGCGCGGCAATCGCGTTGGCCGCAGCCGGCGTGCAGGCACAGTCGAAACCGGTGGCTTATCCGGCCAAGGGCCAGTCCGCGCAGCAGCAATCCAAGGATGACGGGGAGTGCTACAGCTGGGCCAAACAACAAACCGGCATAGACCCCGCAGTGGTGGCCCAGGCCCCGCCGCCCCAGCAGGCCCAGGGCGGCCAGCGCGTGCAAGGCGCGGCGCGCGGGGCAGCGGGCGGCGCCGTGATTGGCGCAGTTGCGGGCGATGCCGGCAAGGGTGCGGCGGCCGGAGCCGCCGTCGGGACCATGGCGGGCGGCTCGCGGAACCGGCAGGAACGCCGTAACGTGCAGGCGGCGAACGAACAGAACGCCGCGAGCCAGCAACAGGCGATGGGCAGCTACTACCAGGCGTGGAAGGCTTGCATGGGTGGCAAGGGCTATACCGTTCAATAAGCGGTGCAGTCACCCCGGCCCGCCGTCGGCGTCAGGCCTCCCACCGCTCGCAGGTACGCCGCACCGTCTCGCGCAGGCTGTGCGCATCGGCATCGACGGTGCGCACCCAGTGCGCGTCGTTGTCACGGCTCGAAGCCAGCGCGCGGATATTTTCTAGCGCCTTGAGCGAGCCGAGCGCCTCCGCGTGCGGCACCAGCGCGTCGCAAATCGACAAAATATGATCCGAGATCGGCATCCGCGTCAGTTCGTTCGGATGCACGTACTCGCCCTCCAGCCCGAAGCGGCACGCCTGGAAGCGGTTGAAGGTGTACACCAGGTAGTCGTCTTCCTGCGGCATGAACGGCCGTGACAGCAGCAGGTAGCGCGCCAGCGCCTGGATGTACGCCGCGATATCGCAGGCGCGCTCCACGGTCAGCGGGGTGTCCATCACGCGCACCTCGATCGTGCCGAACTCCGGCTTGGGACGGATATCCCAATAGAAGTCCTTCATGCTCTCGATCACGCCCGTGTTGCGCATCTTGTTGAAGTAGGCGGTGAAGGCGTCCCACGTCAGCACATGCGGTGCGCGGCCGCTCATCGGGAAGGCCGCCACCGAGTTCAGGCGCGCCGAGGCAAAGCCGGTATCCACCCCCTGCACGTACGGCGACGACGCCGCCAGCGCGATGAAGTGCGGCACGTAGCGGCCGATGGCGTGGAGCAGGAACAGCGACTCGTCCGCGCTCGGGCAGCCGATGTGGACGTGCTGGCCGAACACCGTGAACTGCTTGGCGAGATAGCCATACAGCTCGGAAATGTACTGGTAGCGCGGCGAATCGGAGATGGTCCGGTCCGACCACTGCTGGAACGGATGGGTGCCGCCGCCGCAGATGCCCAGGTTCAGCGAGCGGGAGGCGCGCGTCATCAGGTCGCGCATGACCGTCAGTTCCTCCAGCGCCTGCGCGTAGTCGCGGCAGATGCCGGTGCTGATCTCGATCATCGACGGACTGATCTCGGGCTTGATGTCGCCCGCGTGCTGGGCGCCCTTGACCGCACGCAGCAGGTCCGGCGCGAAGGGCGCGAGGTCGTAGTCATGACGGTTCACAAGCTGGAGTTCCAGCTCCACGCCGAACGTCAGCGCCTCGGAATGCTTGAACGGTTCGAGCGACATCAGCGCCCTCCTCCATTGTCACGCGCCTCGCCAGCATAGCGCAGCGCCCAGGACGCGATGACCGGCCCCAGCAGCTGTTCGATGGCCAGCGCACACAGGATGATCGATGCCAGCGGTCCGCCGGTGCTCGGGTACAGGCGCGCCACGTCGTTCATCAGCAGGTAGGCCAGCCCCGACATCGGCGCCAGCGCCAGCCCCAGCGCCATGCACTGGCGCAGGCTCAACCCCGAGAACGAACCGAGCGACACCACGCCGGCCAGCTTCGCCACATGGCGCATCACCACCAGGGCCACGGCCAGCGTGCCGCCGAC
Organism: Cupriavidus sp. 10L45; assembly: GCF_056395225.1. Taxonomy (NCBI): domain Bacteria; kingdom Pseudomonadati; phylum Pseudomonadota; class Betaproteobacteria; order Burkholderiales; family Burkholderiaceae; genus Cupriavidus; species Cupriavidus sp. 10L45. The sequence continues at coordinate 40,828 of NZ_JBFTJC010000016.1, read as the reverse complement.
TACCCAGTCGTGCGCCGTCAGCGGCAGGCCCAGCGACACTACCATCACGATGATCAGCAGGCTCCCGGCGCTGCCGAAGTGCGCTGGCCACACGTGCGGCTGGCGGTCCTGGTGCTTGAAGACCACGCCGGCCAGCATCAGCGTCAGCGGCATGGACAATTTTAGGACGCGCGTCAGTGCCAGCGTGAACAGGACCAGCCCCACCAGCACCAGGAAGCTGTAGTGATCGTCCGCAGACATGCGCGCGTACAGCGCGTGCCCGAGCTTGCCGACCACCCACGCCAGCAGGCACGAGCCCACCAGCAGGTAGAGCGGATGCAGCAGCGCCGCACCAATATTGCCGTATTCGGAATGGAGCCAACCCGTGGCCACCTGGACGATGGCCGCCGCGTAGATGCTGTTCAGCGCCGCCATGGCCATCAGCCGTTCCGTGACCTGCCCCTCGGCGCGCAACTCGTTCTTGAGCTGGAGCACGATGGTGGGCGAGGTGCTGACCGCGATGCCTCCGGCCAGGATCGCCACGCCCGGCGACGCCCCGAGCCACTGGAGCACCGTGGAGACCAGCCCCCAGGTCAGCAGGCTCTCGGCCGCGCTGGTAAACAATAGCCAGCGGTTGGCGCGCAGCCACGACAGCGACAGCCGGTGCCCGAGTTCGAACAGGGCCAGGGCCAGCGCCATGTCGATCAGCACCCGCGTCTGCAGGATCATGTTGTCGTCGACGATGCTGCGGCCGAGCATGCCGGCGAACAGCCCCACCACCGCGTAGCCGACGATGCGCGGCAGGCCCAGCCAGCGGCGGCAAACCTCTCCGGCCAGGCCCGCGCCCACCAGCGCGAGACCCACCCAGAACAGGCCGCCCGGTGCCAGCGGCAGGGTCGGGAAAAGTTGGCTCAATCCGTTCATGGCCGACATGGTAACGGAAGCACTTGGGTTGCAGTGTCGGGCTTTGTCCGACCCTACGTGGAAGACGCCGGCAACTTACAGCAAATTCCAATAAAAAACGCCATCGTCGTCGATGGCGTTTTGTAGGTCTTTCAAGAATCAGAATCGGGGACGGTTTTCCGGACCTGTTTCAGCGCCCGGAGCCCCCGCGAGCCGTTCCGAAGTTACACGCCCCACACCTTCCACTTCGGACGGGTGGCCTTCAGGCCGGCCTCGGCCTTGGCGTACAGCGGACGGGTGCGGCCCTTGTCCGCGCCGAGCGTGCGGGCGCGCTCGAACCAGCCCAGCGCCGTCTCGCGCTGGCCCATGCCCAGCGCCGCCAGCACGGCGTGCAGCCAAGTTTCGGCGTCCCAGTCGGCACGGGCGGCAAAGGCGAGCTGGAAGTCGGTCAGCGCTTCCGGAAACTGCTCCATCTCCGTCAGCAGCCGGGCTCGCTGGGCGCGGGGCGCGGCCTGGTCGGCCGGATCGCCCTCGGTCAGCGACACCGCCCGCTCGAACAACGGCAGCGCGCGGGCCGGCTCGGCCAGTTCGTGCCAGATCTGGCCGAAGTGATTGAACAGCCACGCGTCCTCCACCAGCAGCGAGCGGCGTTGCAGGGCTTCGAGCTCCCCCAGGGCGTCGATCTTGTCGTGCTCGTCCATCGCTGCCATGCCCGCCTGCAGCAACGCCGCATAGTGGGCGCGCGCGTGCGCCATGGCGTGGGCGCCGGCGGTGCGGGCCTCCACGGGCAGCGCGTCCAGCCGGGCGTCCATATGGGTGATGGCAGCGCGGGCGGACTCGGTGGCATCGCGCCCGCCCAGCGCGCGCCAGGCGGCCACGAGCCGGCTGAACGCCCACGTGACATCGGCCGGATTGCGCTCCACCGGGTAGCGGTTCAGCACCTCGCCGGCCAGCTCCACCACCTGCTTGTGCTGGCCCGCCGACGCGTGAGCGTCGAGCAGGTCGATCCAATGGTCGATGAAATCGCTCGCGGCCATGCCCTTGCGGTGCAGCGCCACCTTTTCCTCGACATGGACGGCATCGGCCGGCAGCAGGCGCGCCGTCAGCCGGCACAGCAGCGAGTACAGGTGCGGGTCGGCGTTGCCGCCGTGGCCGTCGGCATCGCCCTCGCCTGTGGAAAAGTAGGCTTCGAAGCGCTCCAGCCCCTTGCGGCAGGTGGCCTCGAGCATCGGCTTCAGGGTCGCCTCGGACGGCGGCACCTCGTCGATGAAGGCCCCCAGCGCCGTGGCGGCGTGGAAGTAGGCGGCGCCGTCGTCGGCATCGGCGGTCATCGCGAAACCCTGCCACGCCGGGGGCGTACCCGGCGCTGCGTCGGCAGATTGATGGCGCCAGGTCAGGTCGCGTACCTGTGCCTGCGGGTCGGGCCGCTGGCGCAGGTAGGTGGCCAGGTCGTCCAGCGCACCGGCGCGGTCGCTGCCCAGCCGCAGCGGGGCGCGCAGGCGGCGCGCCTCGGGGTGATCGGGGTGCTCGGCCAGCACGCGCTCGGCCTCCATGCCCGCCATGGCGTCGCCGGCTTCCGGCGTCAGGTCGAGCAATTCGGGGGAATCGAGCGCGATGCGGGCCAGGCAGATGCGCATCAGCGGCTCGCCAAGCTGGCTGGCGGCGTCGGCGCGGTCCACGTAGTCCTGCACTAGCGGCAGGATGTCGGCGGCGCCCAGGTCCGGCGCGCGATACAGCAGATCGTGCCAGTAGCGGCCCGCGCGGGCGAAATCGTTGAGCCGGAAGGCGACAAAGCCGGCGTAGAAATGCGCGGCCCACTCGCCCGAGGCCAGCCCGTTGCGGCGCGCGGCCTCGTGTAGCCAGGGCAGCGCCTCGGCGTCCTGTCCCTGGCGCATCAGCAGCGTGCCGTAGAGATGGGCGAGCGCGCCGCGCGACGCCCAGCGGTGCACCGGTGCCAGCGACAGCTCGGGCAGACGGGCCATGGCGGCTTCCAGCGCAGCCAGCGCGCCGGGCACATCGTCCTGGTCCGCATGCAGTTGCGCCTGCAGCGCGGCGTAGTCGACCACCTCGGGATGGGCCTCGCAAAGCTGGTCGGCGATCTGTAGCGCCTCGGCGTGGCGCCCGGCGTTGGCTAGCGCAATCGCGTGCTCATAACTGACTTCCTGCACGGACGGCTCCTATGGAAAAAGTATGCAAAAGCGCGATTATGCGCCAACGCCGAGAAAGACCATGGGAAGAACAGCGTGGGAAACCCATCCGCTTTGGCATAAAAAACGCCACCCCGGGGGGTGGCGTCAGTCCGGCAGACGCGCCGGCCGGAGGAAAGCCAGCCGGCGGCCTTGTGTCTTGCGCAGTCAGGGCTTACTTGCCGCCGACCGTTTCCAGCACGGTCCACTTGCCGTCCGCGACCTTGTAGACGGTGATGCCGCCGTCCTTCAGGTCACCGCGGGCGTCATAGGCCAGCGTCTTGGTGGTCACGCCCTGCATGTTGGTGGCGGCCAGCACTGGAAGGTAACGCGCCGGGTCGGCCGAGCCGGCCTTGATCATCGCCGTCATCATGGCGGTGGCGCCGTCATAGGCGTACGGCGAGTAGGTCTGCACCTTGCTGCCGAAGCGCTTTTCGTACTTCTTCTCGTACGCGGAGCCGCCGGGCATCTGGTCCAGCGGCAGGCCGGCCAGCGACACCACCGTGCCATCGGCAGCCGGGCCAGCCAGCTTCAGGAAGTTGTCGGTCTTCGACATTTCGCCCGACACCAGGGGTGCCTTCAGGCCCAGTTCCTTGACCTGCTTGGCCATCGGGGCCGATTGGGTCTCGGCGCCGCCGTAGAAGATCACGTCCGGGTTGCTGCGCTTCAGGTTGGTCAGCACGGCCTTGAAGTCCACCGCCTTGTCGTTGGTGAACTCGCGGCGCACGATCTTGCCGCCAGCGGCCTTGGCGGCCTTCTCGAACTCGTCAGCCAGACCCTGGCCGTAGGCGGTGCGGTCATCGACGATGGCGATGTTCTTGGCCCCCAGCTTCTTCACCACGAAGGCGCCGATCACCGAACCCTGCTGTGTGTCGGACGTCATCATGCGGAACGTGGTCTTGAAGCCCTGGCGCGTGTACTCCGGAGCCGTGGCCATGGCGATCTGGGGAATACCGGCGCGGTTGTAGACCATCGACGCCGGGATGCTGGTGCCCGAGTTGAAGTGGCCGAGCATGCCCTGGATGCCGGAGTCCACCAGCTTCTGGGCGACCACGGAACCCGTCTTGGGATCTGCCTGGTCATCTTCGGAGACCAGCACGAACTTGACATCCTTGCCGCCGATCTTCGGCTTGGTGGCGTTCATGTCCTCGATGGCGAGGACCACGCCGTTCTGCATGTCCTTGCCGTACTGCGCCTGGCCGCCGGTCATCGGGGCGGCGAAGCCCAGCTTGATTTCCTGCGCCTGTGCGAAGGCAGCCTGCGCGGCGGTCAGGCCTGCAACGGCCATGGCAACGGTCATGGCCGTTTTTTGGAATGTCGAGCTCATCAGTTCTCCTTGGGTCCCATTGGGTGCTTAGGGTGCCGTGTTGTAGCTGCGCGGCCGGCCTCCGGTGCGCATCACGGACCGGCGTTGGCAGCACCGCTCCGTTCCTCGGTTGCGCGGCGGGGTCGGGATCGCCGGCCCCCACCGCACGCATCGACAACCGATCAACTAAGGACTTGCTTAATACTTAGCCGATCGTCATCAGACTTGCATTGCCGCCCGCAGCCGCCGTGTTGACGGACAGCGAACGCTCGATCAACAAACGCTCCAGCGCGACATTCGGTTCACCGTGAGCCAACCCCTGCACGCCGACGATGGGACCGTGCCGCTGGGCCACCTGTTCGCAGACGGTACGCAGCTGGTCGGAATCGCCGTGGTGCAGCACCGCGTCGAAAGCGGCGTCCGCGGCCTGCGCATCTTGCCAGTTGGCGGCCAGGCGGACGCGCGATTGTACTGCCTGGGGCAGGCGCGACAGCAAGCCCTTGTTTGCAGTGGTGTCTGGCCACAACGCCTGGGCGCCCACGGCCAGGACGGCGGCCAGTTGGGTGAGCAGGTCGGCCTCTTGCTGGGCCAGGCACAGTACCCGCTCGCGCGGCAGCAGCGAGTAGGTATTGCGCTCGCCGGTGGGGCCGGGCAGCGTCACGGCCAGGCCGGACGGGCTCGCCTCGGCAAAGCGGTCGCAGGCGGCGGCCAGTTCGGGTTGCGAGCCCTGCGCCCACGCCTTCAGCGCGGCCAGGCCGGACGAGACCGGCGCGACCTGTGCCCCGCCATTGGTATCGGCGCCGCGCACGGTACGCGCCACGGCGTCCTGCGGGCACACCGACAGCAGCCGGTGCAGGTAGAGCGGGCCGCCCGCCTTGGGGCCGGTGCCGGACAGGCCCTCGCCACCAAACGGCTGCACGCCGACCACTGCACCCACAATGTTGCGATTCACGTACAGGTTGCCCACATGGGCACGATCCACGATGCGGGCGATGGTTTCGTCGATCCGCGTATGGATGCCCAGCGTCAGGCCGTAGCCGGTGCCGTTGATCTGGTCGATCATCGTGTCGAGCGCGGCGCGCGGGTAGCGCACCACGTGCAGCACCGGGCCGAAGACCTCGCGTTGCAGTTCTTCAAGGCTTTCCAGCTCGATCAGCGTGGGCGGCACGAAGGTGCCGTGGCGGCAGGCGGCGGACTGCGCGGCGCCCGGATCGGCCTGGTGCACGCGGCGGCCCTTGGCGCGCATCGCCTCGATATGGCGGACGATGCCGGTACGCGCTTCGTCGTCGATCACCGGGCCGACGTCGGTCGAGAGGCGGTCCGGGTTGGCCAGCGTCAGCTCGCCCATCGCGCCCTTGAGCATTTCCAGGATGCGGTCGGCCACGTCTTCCTGCAGGCACAGCACGCGCAGCGCGGAGCAGCGCTGGCCCGCCGAGTCGAAGGCGGAGGACACCACGTCCGCCACCACCTGCTCGGCCAGCGCGGACGAATCCACGATCATCGCGTTCTGGCCGCCGGTCTCTGCGATCAGCGGAATCGGACGGCCGGCGGCGTCCAGGCGGCCGGCGACGTTGCGTTGCAGCAGGCGCGCCACCTCGGTGGAGCCGGTGAACATCACGCCCTTGACGCGGGCATCGCCCACCAGCATGGCGCCTACGGTCTCGCCGCGGCCCGGCAGCAGTTGCACGGCACCAGCCGGCACGCCGGCCTCGCGCAGCAGGCGCACGGCCTGGGCGGCGATCAGCGGGGTCTGCTCGGCCGGCTTGGCCAGCACCGGGTTGCCGGCGGCCAGCGCGGCGGCCACCTGGCCGGTGAAGATCGCCAGCGGGAAGTTCCACGGGCTGATACAGACCACCGGGCCTAGCGGGCGATGGGTATCGTTCGAGAAGCCGTCCCGCACCTGCACCGCGTAGTAGCGCAGGAAGTCGACGGCCTCGCGCACTTCGGCAATCGCGTTCGAGAAGGTCTTGCCGGCCTCGCGCATGATGGTGCCCATCAGCGACTGCATCTGCGCTTCCATCAGATCGGCGGCACGCTCCAGGGCGGCGGCGCGCACCTCGGGCGGCGTGGCCTGCCAGATCGGCGCCACGTTGACAGCGGCGGCCAGCGCGGCCTCGATCTCATCGGGCGTGGCTTCGCTGACGTGGCCCACCACGTCGCGGTGGTCGGCCGGGTTCAGCACCGGGGCGAACACGGCGTCGGCGCGCGACACATCGCCGCCCAGCAGCGGCTCGGCACGCACGGTGTCGCTGGTGCCGGCCAGCAGCGCCGACGACAACGACGCCAGCCGATGCTCGTTCGACAGATCGATACCGATCGAATTGGCGCGCGACTTGCCATACAGCGCGCGCGGATGCGGGATGCGGGGGTGGGGCAGGCCGAGCGTGCCTTCGGTCTTGTGCATCTGCTCGACCACGGCGACCGGGTCGGCCACCAGTTCGTCGAGGGCGATGGTGTCGTCGGCAATGCGGTTCACGAACGACGTATTTGCGCCATTTTCGAGCAGGCGGCGCACCAGATAGGCCAGCAGCGTCTCATGCGTGCCCACCGGCGCGTAGATCCGGCAAGGCCGGTTGAACTTGCCCTCGGCGAGGGGGCCCACCACCTGGTCGTACAGCGGCTCGCCCATGCCGTGCAGGCACTGGAACTCGTACTGGCCGGGGTAGTAGTTCTGGCCGGCAATCTGGTAGATCGCCGAAAGCGTGTGCGCGTTGTGCGTGGCGAACTGGGGATAGATCGCATCGGGCACGGACAGCAGCTTGCGCGCGCACGCGATGTACGACACATCGGTATAAACCTTGCGCGTATAGACCGGGTAGCCCTCCAGGCCATCGACCTGCCCGCGCTTGATCTCGCTATCCCAATAGGCGCCCTTGACCAGGCGGATCATCAGGCGGTGCCGGCTGCGCCGCGCCAGGTCGATCACATAGTCGATCACGAACGGGCAGCGCTTCTGGTAGCCCTGCACCACGAAGCCGATGCCGTTCCAGCCGGCCAGATCGGGTTCGAAGCAGAGGCGTTCGAGCAGGTCGAGCGAGATTTCGAGGCGGTCGGCCTCCTCCGCATCGATATTGATGCCGATGTCGTACTGGCGCGCCAGCATCGTCAGGGACTTCAGGCGGCCGTAGAGTTCCGAGATCACGCGCTCGTGCTGGGCGCGGCTGTAGCGCGGATGCAGCGCGGACAGCTTGATCGAGATGCCCGGGCCCTCGTAGATGCCCCGGCCGCGCGAGGCCTGGCCGATGGCGTGGATGGCCTGCTCGTAGGAGGCCAGGTAGCGCTGGGCATCGGCCTCGGTCATGGCGGCTTCGCCGAGCATGTCGTACGAGTAGCGGAAGCCTTCGGCCTCGTATTTCCGGGCGTTGGCGAGCGCCTCGGAGATGGTCTCGCCGGTCACGAACTGCTCGCCCATCAGGCGCATGGCCATGTCCACGCCCTTGCGGATCAGTGGCTCGCCGCCCTTGCCGATGATGCGCGTCAGCGCCTTCGACAGCCCTGACTCCGTATGCGTGGCCACCAGCTTGCCGGTCAGCAGCAGGCCCCAGGTGGCGGCGTTGACGAACAGGGACGGGCTCTGGCCCAGGTGCGACTGCCAGTTGGCGCCGCTGATCTTGTCGCGGATCAGCGCATCACGCGTGGCCTTGTCGGGAATGCGCAGCAGCGCTTCGGCCAGGCACATCAGCGCCACGCCTTCCTGTGACGACAGCGAGAATTCCTGAATCAGGCCCTGCACCAAGCCTTCGCGGCCGGTGCCCACCTTCTGCTCGCGCAGGCGCTGGGCCAGCGTCTTGGCCATCTTGATCGCGGCGTCGGCCTGTTGCTGCGGCAGGCGGGCCTGTTCCAGCAGCACCGGCACGCAATCGGTTTCCGGGCGACGATAGGCCGAGGTAATCGCGGCGCGCAGCACGGACTGCGGCTGGATGCTCTGGGCGAATTCGAGGAACGGCTGCGGGGCGGCATCGCCCGGTTGCACCTCGGTGTCACCGCCCTCGGCGTCTGCGCCGGCGCTGAACCCGCCTTCGTGCGGCAGATGGCCGCGTTCGACCTGCTCCAGATACGTGAAGATCGCCTGCTTGATCAGCCAGTGCGGGGTACGGTCGATCGATTGGGCAACGCGTTTGAGGCGGTCGCGCGAGGCGTCGTCGAGCTTGACGCCGAGGGTGGTGGTGGCCATGCGAGCAGTTCTCCGAAAAGCGGGGGGAAGCGGCCACGCGGTCCGCGCGCGGTGCGCACGCGAGCCCCGGCCGCTTCAGGGCTGCCGCGATATTACCCTCGGAAAATTGCGAGGTGCAACCTAGTGCAACCCCTTAGCCTGCGAAGGGGTGCGACGGTTGCACCACTACAACACTTTGCACGCCGTCTAGATCCGCAGCGGGTCGATCTCCAGCTGCCAGCGCACCCCCTTCACGGCGCTGCCGACCTCGCCAAATGTTTGCACCCACTCGCTCACAAACCGTTGTAAAACCGGGCGCGCGCTCGCTTCCACCAGCATCTGCGCCCGCTCCTTGTTGAAGATGCGCACCATCGACATCGGCACCGGGTCGTGGAGTTGCACCTCTGGCGCCAGCGCACAGGCATCGGCCCGTTCGCGCGCGGCCTGGAGGAAGGCCAGCGCCCGTTCGAGCTGGCCGTGCTCGGCCGTGACCAGCACCTGGTACGCGAACGGCGGCAGGCCGGCCTGACGGCGCTCGCGCAGTTGGCTGGCGGCAAATCCATCATAGTCATGCCGGACCAGCGCCTGCAACGCCGGGGCGTCCGGGTAACGGGTCTGGATCAGGACTTCGCCCGGCAGCCCGGCCCGGCCCGCGCGGCCGGAGACCTGCATCAGCGACGCGAACAGGTGCTCGGCGGCGCGGAAGTCGTGACTGAACATCGCGGCGTCCGGATGGACGATGCCGACCAGCGTCACGCGCTGGAAGTCGTGGCCCTTGGCCACCATCTGCGTGCCAACCAGGATGTCGACCTCGCCCGCGTGGACTTCGTCGAACATCGCCTGCGCGGTGCCCTTGCGGCGCGTGGAATCGGCGTCGATCCGGGCGATGCGGGCGTCCGGGAAGCGCGTGGCGAGGGCCTCCTCGATGCGCTGGGTTCCGCGCCCAAGTGGCGCAATGTCGACATTCCCGCAGTCGGGGCAGTGATGCGGCACCGGCGATTCCAGCCCGCAGTGGTGGCAGCGCAGCCGGCGCTCCGGCCGGTGCAGCACGAGGTACGCCGAGCAACGCGGGCAGCCGGAGAGCCAGCCGCAGCTATCGCAGGCCAGCACCGGCGCATAGCCGCGCCGGTTCAGAAACAGCAGGCTTTGCTGGCCGCGCTCCAGCCGTTGCTGAATGGCGTCCAGCAGCGGCACGGACAGCCCTTCGAACAGATGGCGCTGACGCTGCCGTTCATGGTTCAGGTCGATCAGCCGCACCGTGGGCAGCGCGGCGTCTGCCTGGGCGCGCTCGCGCAGCACGAGCTTGCGGTAGGCGCCCTGCTCCGCCCGATGCCAGGTCTCCATCGACGGCGTGGCGGAACCCAGCACGATGCCGATCTTCAACTGGTTGGCTCGCCAGACGGCCAGATCGCGCGCCGAGTAGCGTAACCCTTCCTGCTGTTTGTATGACGTATCGTGCTCTTCATCGACAACGATCAGCCGCAGGTGCGGCATCGACGCCAGCACCGCCATCCGCGTACCCAGAACGATGCGCGCCTCGCCGCGATGGGCGGCCAGCCATTGCAGGCTGCGCTCCTGATCCGCCAGCCCGCTATGGAGCACGGCCAGCGGCTCGTGCGGGAAGCGGGCGGCGATGCGCGCCTGGAGCTGCGGCGTGAGATTAATCTCAGGCACGAGCATCAGGATCTGTGCGGCGGGGTCGGCGGCCAGCAGGCTCGCCATGGCGTGCAGGTAGACCTCGGTCTTGCCACTGCCGGTCACGCCGTGCAGCAGGAACGGCGCAAAGCCTTCGGCGCTGCCGATGGCGTCCACGGCCTGCCGCTGCTCGTCGTGAAGGGGGGGGGCGACGGAGGGCGGCTGGTCTGGCGCAATATCGAGCAGCCTGCGGGCCGCAATGGACGATTCGATCCAGCCGGCGGCCTCCCATTCGGCCAGCCGGGCCGGGGCGGCGGTGCAGAGCGCGCGGGCGTCGGTCAGGCCGATCCAGTCCGGCGTTGCGGCCAGGGCGGCAGCCAGCGCGTGGGCGGTGCGGGCGCGCGTGGGCACGGCGGCGAGCAAGGCGTCGCCCTGCCCGTCGCGTACCCGGTACTGCGTGCTTTGGGCGCGCTGGCCGAGGCGGTCCCACGTCTCGGCCTCGCGCAGGGAAGGCGGCAGCGCGGGCAGCATGACCTCGCCCAGCCGCCGGTGGTAATAGCGCGCCGCGAAACGCGCCAGCGCCATCCATTCGGCATTCACCGGGGGCATCCAGCCGATATGGCGCTCCACCGGGCGCAGGCGGTCTGCAGGCACATCGCTGCTGTCGGCCATCTCCACGGCCACGCCGACCATGCTGCGGCGGCCGAATGGCACCACGACAAGGTCACCCGGCGCCACATCGTGCGCGGCGACGTAGTCGAAGCAATCGTCAGCGGGCGTATCGAGCGCAACGCGCACGATCGGCGCTGGTGCAGGGGCGGGATCGGCTTCCAATGTCTGTGATGTTTGCGCGACGTGGAGCGCCGGGGCGGTCATCGACGGACCCCCGACTGGTGCAGTCCAGATGCGCAATCGTTGTGCATGCGACGCATGGTCGACACCATGAGAAAAGTCTGTGTGCGGCGCAACATCAACTTAAAGTAAAACTTCAAATGTGACCCTAAGTCGATGATCCATGGATGGTTTTCCACTTCCCCCGAAGTGCCTGTGGATAACTTTGTTGAAAAGTCGCTCCATCTTCCCCGGAAGGCGCTTGAATCCAAGGTTCCATCGCTGTCGCGGGCTCGCTTGAAGAAGATTCAAAGTCTTATGAATCAAGGACTTGCGAAGACCCCCCAACTGAGTTAAGGGGTAACCCGCTCGTGCACTGCCGCAAACCTATCAGTGTGCATAAGTCAAGCCTTGACAACGACCCATCGGCACCTTTTTGGAGACAAATCAAAAAATAGTTTACTTGACAGCCCTTGCCGTGAGCCTCCCCGTGCACAAGGCCGGCGCACGGGCCCGCGTCGCTGCGACGCGGGGTATTTCAAACGGCCGGGAGCCTGTGTTAGCGCGCGCCGCGCAGGGTGCGACTGTAACGATGCACTTCGTCCACCAGCACGGAAACACTCTCGGGCGGCGTGAACTGCGAGATGCCGTGGCCGAGGTTGAACACGTGGCCGTCGCTGCCACCGCCTGCCCCGTAGGTGTCGAGTACGCCACGCACCTGCTCACGAATGGCGGCTTCGGGCGCGAACAGCACCGTCGGATCGATATTGCCCTGCAACGCCACCTGGCCGCCCGTGCGGCGACGGGCCTGGGCGAGGTTCACGGTCCAATCGAGGCCGATGGCATCCGGGCCGATCTCGGCGATCTGCTCGAGCCAGTGGCCGCCGCCCTTCGTGAAGACAATCGCCGGGATTTGCTGGCCCTCGTGCTCGCGCTTGAGGCCGGCCAGCACGCGGCGCATGTATTCGAGCGAGAAGCGCTGGTACATGCCGTCGGCCAGCGCGCCGCCCCAGGTATCGAACACCATGACGGCCTGGGCGCCTGCTTCGATCTGGGCGTTCAGGTAGGCGGACACCGCCTGGGCGTTGATGTCGAGGATGCGATGCATCAGGTCCGGGCGGCCGTACATCATCGCCTTGACCGTGCGGAAGTCGTCCGAGCCGCCGCCTTCGACCATATAGCAGGCCAGCGTCCACGGGCTGCCCGAGAAGCCGATCAGCGGCACGCGCTGGCGGCCGTCCTGGATCAGCGCGCGGCGGATCTCGCTCACGGCATCGAAAACGTATTGCAGGGAAGCCATGTCCGGCACGGCGAGCTTGGCCACATCCCCTTCCGTGCGCAGCGGGTGCGCGAAACGCGGACCTTCGCCCTGGGCGAACGACAGGCCGAGGCCCATCGCGTCCGGCACGGTGAGGATGTCCGAGAACAGGATCGCGGCGTCGAGCGTGTAGCGATCCAGCGGCTGAAGCGTCACTTCCGTCGCATAGGCGGGATTCTTCGCCAGCCCGAGGAAGCTGCCGGCGCGGGCGCGCGTGGCGTTGTATTCGGGGAGGTAGCGGCCCGCCTGGCGCATCAGCCACAGCGGCGTGTACTCGGTGGGTTGCCGGCGCAGCGCGCGCAGGAAGGTATCGTTCTGCAATGCGGTCATGGTCATCCTCTCAAGACCGCCATTCTAAGGGATGCCCGCCGCCACACGGTGTCCGGGAAAGGTGTCATGCCTCGTCGAAGATGCCGACGAAGGCTTGCGCGGCGCGGCGCATCCACTCGCGGGCGCGCGGCGCGTCCGGCTGCAGGCGCGCGAAGCCGTGGGTCATACCGCTGGCCTCGATCGTGACGACCGGGGCGTCGTGGCGCACGAGAAAATCGGCGTAGGCGAGGCCGTCATCGCGCAATACGTCGTTGGCGGCGACCAGCACCACGCTGGCCGGCGGCGGCCGCGAGGGCGCGGTGGCCATCAAATGGATGCGCGGGTCGGTGGTCTCGGGGCCACGCACCAGGGCATCGACGCCGATGAATTGGGTCCAGAACCAGGCCATCTCGTCACGCGTCAGGCCCGGACCGTCGGCGAAGGCGCGGTAGCTCTCCGTGGTCAGCACCGGTGCGGTGACCGGATAGATCAGCAGCTGCGCGTTGACGACCGGGGCGCCGGCGGCGGCATTGACCTCGCGGGCGGCCACGGCGGCGAGGTGCGCGCCCGCGCTGTCGCCGGCCACGGCGAGGAAGGTCGGATCGACGTCGAGCGCCTCGCGCATTGCCGCCAGCGCGCGCACGGCGCCGATCGCGTCATCGCACGGCGCAGGAAAAGCGTGTTCAGGCGCGAGCCGGTAATCGACGCTGGCCACCACGCAACCCGTGTCTTCGGCCAGCAAGGCGGCCACCGTGTGGTGGGTGCGCGGCGAGCCAACCACCCAGCCGCCGCCATGGAAATAGACGATCAGGCGTGGGGGTTCCACATCGGCAGGACGGAACAGGCGCACAGGCAGCGACGCCGTGCCGGTCTCGATCGTGATGTCGGTAACGGCCATGCCCGCCGGGTCGTCGATTAACGACTGCGCGGCCACCTCGTCGAAGCGTGCGCGGCGCGCGGACGCATCAACGGGTACGGGCTGGCCGGCGTATTGCTCGGCCATGCGTTGGTAATAGGCGAGAATCTGGGGGTCGATGGCCATGGCGCGTCGTGGAAAATCTGAACTGGCGCCAGTGTAATCGCCCGGCGGAGGGCGACGAAGGAAACAAAGCGGCGAAGGGTGCGCTTGAACCGTATCGAATCGTAACGCTAGAGGCGCTACCGAACACAGTTTTAAAGCGGGAGTTTTCTTTATCCCCCAAAAGTGGGGAGTACGGATTATGCATTCGCAGAAAACCTAATGCATTCAGTAGCCTAGCGCTTAAATGTCTTAACATTGGCTTGCCGGGGCTGCGGCGATCCGTGTGCAGATTGGGCCTCGATCGGCGCATAAAAGCGTCTAAAACGCCGGTTTCTTACTCGCCGGGCTTTCAACTACTTGCAAAACGATACATTTTGTTACTGCCATCCCCAGAAGTTTCCCCCACAATGCATTGACACACCGAAGCGCTGGTGTGAAGTGTCCCCACCCGTAAAGCATTGAAAAATAAGGGGATGCGGAAGAAAGCCTGAAGAGTTTGCTTGGCAGTATCCCGATTTTCCGGACCAGCAAGTCAGAACTTGCCGATCCGGAGCACCAGGAAAGACCGATCGGCGCGTGGCTTGAGTTTCCCCGGACGTGATGTCGGAGACCTCGCCAAGGATGCGGAGAGAAGACTCCGATGCGCTCGTGAGTAAATCCTGGACCGAACCCGTTCCTTCGAATTGACCCCTCGAAGGGATTTTCCCGTCCGCGCGGAGCCTCCCCGGCCCGCGCGCTTTTTTTTGTGGTCCAGGCAGGAAAATATAGCGCCCGTCGAACAAAAAAGGCAGCCACATGGCTGCCTTTTTCCATGGCGCACCGAAAAAACAACAGGTGCGCCAGTCCTACTTAACTGCTTACTTCTTACGACGCAGACGGGCGATGGCAGCCAGCTGCGCAGCGGCCACGGCCAGCTCGCTTTGTGCGCGCGCCAGGTCCAGGTCGCTGCCCTGGTTCTGCATCAGTTCCTCGGCCGCACGCTTGGCGTCCTGCGCCTTGGCTTCGTCCAGATCGCTACCGCGGATGGCAGTATCGGCCAGCACAGTTACGTGCTTCGGCTGGACTTCGAGAATACCGCCGGCAACGAATACGAACTCTTCGCTACCGTCTTCCTTCTCGATGCGCACCGCACCCGGTTGGATGCGGGTGATCAGCGGCGTGTGGCCCGGCAGAATACCCAGTTCACCCGTCTCGCCCGGCAACGCCACGAACTTCGCCTGACCGGAGAAGATCGACGCTTCCGCGCTGACGACGTCTACAAGAATGGTTGCCATATCAGATCCTTTCTCCTGAAAGCGTTAGCTTCCCGATACCAGGAAGCAAGTTTTCGCCTCCACGCGGGCCGCGGCAGTTGCCACGGTGCATGAAGGCGAAACCCACCGCTTACTGGAGCTTCTTGGCCTTCTCGAAGGCTTCGTCGATCGAACCGACCATGTAGAACGCCTGTTCCGGCAGGTGATCGCACTCGCCATCCACCAGCATCTTGAAACCACGGATGGTTTCCTTCAGCGGCACGTACTTGCCCGGCGAACCCGTGAACACTTCGGCCACGTGGAACGGCTGCGACAGGAAACGTTGGATCTTACGGGCGCGGGACACAGCCAGCTTGTCTTCCGGCGACAGTTCGTCCATGCCCAGAATCGCGATGATGTCGCGCAGTTCCTTGTAGCGCTGCAGGGTCTGCTGTACACGGCGGGCCACTTCGTAGTGCTCCGTGCCGACGACTTGCGGATCCAGCTGACGCGACGTGGAGTCGAGCGGGTCAACGGCCGGGTAGATACCCAGCGCTGCGATGTCACGCGACAGCACCACGGTCGAGTCCAAGTGCAGGAAGGTCGTGGCGGGCGACGGGTCGGTCAAGTCATCCGCAGGCACGTACACGGCCTGGATCGACGTGATCGAGCCAGTCTTGGTCGACGTGATGCGCTCCTGCAGCTTGCCCATTTCCTCGGCCAGCGTCGGCTGGTAGCCCACGGCGGAAGGCATACGGCCCAGCAGTGCGGACACTTCGGTACCGGCCAGCGTGTAGCGGTAGATGTTGTCCACGAAGAACAGGATGTCGCGGCCTTCGTCACGGAAGCGCTCAGCCATCGTCAGGCCGGTCAGCGCCACGCGCAGACGGTTGCCCGGCGGCTCGTTCATCTGGCCGAACACCATGGCCACCTTGTCGAGCACGTTCGAGTCCTTCATTTCGTGGTAGAAGTCGTTCCCTTCACGGGTACGCTCGCCCACGCCGGCGAACACCGACAAACCGCTGTGCTGCTTGGCGATGTTGTTGATGAGCTCCATCATGTTCACGGTCTTGCCCACACCGGCGCCGCCGAACAGGCCAACCTTACCGCCCTTTGCGAACGGGCAGACCAGGTCGATCACCTTGATGCCGGTTTCCAGCAGGTCCACCGACGGCGACAGTTCGTCGAACTTCGGGGCCTTCTGGTGGATGCCGCGCAGCTCGTCAGCCTGGATCGGGCCGGCTTCGTCGATGGGACGACCCAGCACGTCCATGATGCGGCCCAGCGTACCGTGGCCCACCGGCACGGAGATGGCAGCGCCAGTGCTCTTGACCGGCATGCCGCGGCGCAGGCCGTCGGACGAGCCCAGGGCAATCGTACGCACCACGCCGTCGCCCAGCTGCTGCTGCACTTCGAAGGTCAGGCCCTTCTCGGCAAACGACGAGTCGCCGGATTCTTCCAGCACGAGCGCCTCGTACACCTTCGGCATTGCGTCACGCGGGAACTCGATGTCCACCACGGCGCCAATGCACTGCACAATATTTCCGATACTCATTTCGTATCTCCGATAGCTTGAATACTTGACGCCTTAGACCGCAGCGGCACCGCTGACGATTTCCGACAGTTCCTTGGTGATCGCTGCCTGACGGGTCTTGTTGTAGACCAGTTGCAGTTCGCCGATCACGTTCTTGGCGTTGTCGGAAGCAGCCTTCATGGCCACCATGCGCGCCGATTGCTCGGACGCCATGTTCTCGGCMACGGCCTGGTACACCAGCGCTTCGACGTAGCGGACGAGCAGCTCTTCCACCACGGTCTGGGCGTCAGGCTCGTAGATGTAATCCCACGAGTAGGCACGCTTTTCGTCTTCGGTCTGGCTGAGCTTGTCGGCTGCCAGCGGCAGCAGTTGCTCGACCATCGGCTCCTGCTTCATCGTATTGATGAACTTGGTGTACGCTAGGTACACCACGTCGACCTCGCCATTGGCGAATGCGTCGAGCTGGACCTTGATCGCGCCGATCAGCTTTTCCAGATGCGGGGTGTCACCGAGGTGCACCACATGCGAGACCACCTTGGCGCCAATGCGGCCCAGGAACTGCATGCCCTTGGTACCGATCGCGGTCGCTTGTACGTCCACGTTGCGGCCCTGCAGGGTCTTCAGTTCGTTGGTCACCGCGCGCAGCACGTTCGTGTTCATGCCGCCGCACAGGCCCTTGTCCGTCGTCACCACGATCATGCCAGCGCGCTTTACATCGCGGGCCTGCATGAACGGATGCTTGAACTCGGGGTTGGCCGTAGCCAGGTGCGCCGCGATATTCCGCACTTTCTCGGCGTAGGGGCGGGCATTCCGCATCCGTTCCTGCGCCTTGCGCATCTTGGACGCGGCGACCATCTCCATCGCCTTGGTGATCTTGCGCGTGTTCTGCACGCTCTTGATCTTGGTTCGAATCTCTTTCGTTCCGGCCATATCTTCCTCTCCATTCGTTTCGCGCCGCGCCACCGTTACTCCGGGCGCGCGGCACGATCCGTGGAATTACGCGGTTAGAACGCGGCGGACTTCCTGAAATCCTCGATCGCGGCACGCAGTGCGGCCTCGTCGTCCTTCGACAGATCCTTGGTATCTTCGATGCGGTTGACGAGATCGGCGAACTTGGTCTTCAGGTGGTCGTGGAGGCCCTTCTCGAACGGCAGGATGTCCTTCACGTCCACGTTGTCCAGGAAGCCATTGTTCGCGGCGTACAGCGACGCGGCCAGTTGCCACACTTGCAGCGGCTGGTACTGCGGCTGCTTCAGCAGTTCCGTCACGCGGCGGCCGCGCTCCAGCTGCTTGCGGGTGGCATCGTCCAGGTCCGAGGCGAACTGCGCGAACGCAGCCAGTTCACGGTACTGGGCCAGGTCGGTACGGATACCGCCGGACAGCTTCTTGATGACCTTGGTCTGGGCAGCACCACCGACGCGCGACACCGAGATACCGGCGTTGATAGCGGGGCGGATACCGGCGTTGAACAGGTCGGTTTCCAGGAAGATCTGGCCGTCGGTGATCGAGATCACGTTGGTCGGCACGAAGGCGGACACGTCGCCAGCCTGCGTTTCGATCACGGGCAGCGCGGTCAGCGAGCCGGTCTTGCCGGTCACGGCGCCGTTGGTGAACTTCGACACGTAGTCTTCGTTCACGCGGGCAGCACGCTCAAGCAGACGCGAGTGCAGGTAGAACACGTCGCCGGGGTAGGCTTCGCGGCCCGGCGGGCGGCGCAGCAGCAGCGACACCTGGCGGTAGGCCCAGGCTTGCTTGGTCAGGTCGTCATAGACGATCAGCGCGTCTTCGCCGCGGTCGCGGAAGTACTCGCCCATCGTGCAGCCGGCGTAGGCGGCCAGGTACTGCATGGCGGCCGAGTCCGAAGCGGCAGCGGCCACGACGACGGTGTATTCCATCGCGCCGTGCTCTTCCAGCTTGCGCACCACGTTGGCGATCGTCGAAGCCTTCTGGCCGATTGCCACGTACACGCAGAAGACGCCCTTGCCCTTCTGGTTGATGATGGCGTCGACAGCCACGGCGGTCTTGCCGGTCTGGCGGTCGCCAATGATCAGCTCGCGCTGGCCACGGCCGATCGGCACCATCGCGTCGATCGACTTCAGGCCGGTCTGCACCGGCTGGCTCACCGACTGACGTGCGATCACGCCCGGGGCCACCTTCTCGATCACGTCCGTTTCCTTGGCGTTGATCGGGCCCTTGCCGTCGATCGGCTGGCCCAGCGTGTTCACCACGCGGCCCAGCAGTTCGCGTCCCACCGGCACTTCCAGAATGCGGCCGGTGCACTTCACCGTGTCGCCTTCGGAAATGTGTTCGTACTCACCCAGCACCACGGCGCCCACGGAGTCACGCTCCAGGTTCAGCGCCAGGCCAAAGGTGTTGCCGGGGAATTCCAGCATCTCGCCCTGCATCACGCCGGACAGGCCGTGCACGCGGCAGATACCATCGGTCACGGAGATCACCGTGCCGGTGTTGCGCACTTCAGCGTCGGCGCCAAGACCCGAGATGCGGGACTTGATCAGCTCGCTGATTTCTGAGGGGTTCAGTTGCATCACAATGCTCCTAATTCTTCAATCCGTCGGCCGTTGCGGTCAGGCGGTCAGCGCGGCTTGCATGGCGGCCAGGCGCGCGCGCACGGAGGTGTCGAGCACTTCGTCGCCGACCTTGACGCTCACGCCGCCGATCAGGGACGGGTCCACCGCCACCTGTGCGTACAGCTTGCGGCCGAACTTGCGTTCGAGTGCGGCGACCAGTTCGTTGACTTGCGAGGTCTCCAGCGGGAAAGCGCTGGTGATCTCGACGTCGGACGACCCCTCGCGGGCGTTCTTGAGCGCATGGAACTGTTCGGCGATTTCCGGCAGCACCGTCAGGCGGTGGTTCTCCGCCAGCAGGTTCACGAAGCGGCGTGCCTCGTCGTTGACCGGGCTCTTCAGCACCGACTGGAACACTTCCGCCAGCTTCTGGGCGGAAACGTTCGGATCGTCGGCAAGCGCCTTCATGTCGGGATTGGCAGCAACCTGCCCCATCTCCGACACCAGTTCGGACCATGCACCCAGGTTGCCTGCACCGGCTTCGCTCGCGACGCGGAACAGCGCCTCGGCGTAGGGACGGGCAATGGTTGCGGTTTCAGCCATGATTAGAGCTCAGCCTTGAGTTGATTGAGCAGGTCGGCGTGCACCTGCGCGTTCACTTCACGCTTGAGGATCTGCTCGGCGCCCTTCACGGCCAGCGTGGCGACCTGGTCGCGCAGCTGTTCGCGAGCGCGGGTCACTTGCTGATCCGCCTCGGCCTTGGCCTGGGCGATGATGCGTGCGGCTTCTGCCTGGGCGTTCTGCTTGATCTCGTCGGCCGTCAGCTGGGCGCGCTTCTCGGCGTCAGCGACGCGTTGAGCACCCTCGGTGCGGGCTTCGGCCATAGCCTGGTCCACACGCTTGTTAGCGAGTTCGAGCTCGGCCTTGCCTTTTTCGGCAGCGGCGAGGCCATCGGCGATCTTCTTTGCGCGTTCGTCGAGCGCCTTCACCAGCGGCGGCCAAATGAATTTGGCAACAACCCACCACAGGATGAAGAACACGACCATCTGCGCAAAAAACGTTGCGTTCAGATTCATGGTGTGTTCCTTTCGGTAATCAAACTACAGATAAATGCACAAGGGCGGCCAGGCCATCGGACTGAGGCCTGCGCCGCCCGTCAGCATCATGCAGACCGAAAAGACTTACTGAATGACAGCCAGCAGCGGGTTGGCGAAGGCGAACAGCATTGCAACACCCACGCCGATCAGGAATGCCGCGTCGATCAGGCCAGCCAGCAGGAACATCTTGGTTTGCAGCGGGTTCATCAGCTCGGGCTGACGTGCGCATGCCTCGATGTACTTACCGCCCATCAGGGCGATACCCAGGCAGGCACCGATGGCGCCCAGACCGATGATGATGCCGATGCCGATAGCGGTCAGACCCTGGATGTTGGCGAGATATGCTTGCATGATGACTCCTTTAAATTGAGAGAGACTTAGAACCAAAAAACCAAAAAACCAAAAACCTTGAAATCAGTGGTGATCGTGAGCCTGGCCGATGTACACCAGCGTCAGCATCATGAAAATGAATGCCTGCAGCAGCACGATCAGGATGTGGAAGATGGCCCAGACGGCGCCAGCAATCACGTGACCGACGAAGCCCAGCGCGGACAGGTCGCCGCTGAACGTCCAGATCGAACCCAGCAGCGCGATCAGCAGGAACACCAGTTCGCCGGCGTACATGTTGCCGAACAACCGCATGCCGAGCGAGACGGCCTTGGCCAGGTATTCGATGACGTTCAGGATCAGGTTGAACGGGGCCAGGTACCACTTGGCGCCGAACGGGGCCGAGAACAGCTCGTGCATGAAGCCGCCCACGCCCTTGATCTTGAAGCTGTAGTAGATCATCAGCACCAGCACGGCACAGGACATGCCCAGCGTGCCGTTCAGGTCGGCAGTGGCCACGGCGCGGTGGTGCGGCAGGTGGATGTGGAACACGCCCAGCAGGTGGTTCAGGCCGGTGACCCAGTCCACGGGGATCAAGTCGATCGCGTTCATCACGGTGATCCAGCAGAACACCATCAGTGCCAGCGGGGCGATCCACGAGCGGTCGCCGTGGATGATGCCCTTGGCCTGGTCGTCCACCATCTCGACGATCATTTCCACGAAGGCCTGGAAGCGGCCCGGCACGCCAGGCGTCACGCGGCGCGCGGCGGCGTAGAGGAACGAGAGTGCGAGCACGCCGCACAGGACGGACCAGAACACCGTGTCATAGTTGATGACACTGAAATCGACCACGGAATGCTGCTTCCCGCCGATCGAATTCAAGTTCTGCAAATGTTCGGCGATATAGCCTGAGGGTGTGAGCGTATGCCCTGCGCCTTGCGTAGCTTCTGCTGACATGTCGTTGCGAACCGTATATTGCGAAATGGATAGGTACTGGCCCCCGCTCTGGCGGAAGCCCGGTACGCGTCTTGCATGGCCTTCGGTCACGTGACCGGTCACCGCCAGGCAAGCCGCCTCGTTGTTCTGGGCAAACCTTGCTCACGCGGCACTGGCCCCTTCGTGGGCCCGCCGCGCGTGAAACTGAAACCTCTTGATATTCCGGAGGGGTGCCTCATTTGAATCGGCAGCCGACCCTTGCATCCGGCCACCGCTTCAGGAATCCACTCAGCGAATCGCGAGTGCCACCCAATATGTCTTCAGCGCCAACAGGAACGTGACCAGCATCGGTACCCAGCGCAGATCGCGGTACAGCACCACCACCAGCACGAACAGTGCGACGGTGCCGAAGACCTTGATCGCCTCGCCGGCCACCAGGCCGCCGACCGACGGCTGCCCGCGCGACATCCACAGGCGCAGCGCGAAGAAACCGCTCGGCACGAAACACACCGTGCCGCCAAAGAACGCCGACCAGCCCGACGCCGCCTGCTCCTGCGCGAACACCGCCCAGGCCAAGGCCGACAGCAGCGTCACAACAACCTGCGCCATCACCACCCTGGCTGGTGTCATCCGCGACGGGCGCAGCGCACGCTCGCCCAGCAGCGTCACCGCATCGGCACGCGATAGCGGATCGACAGCCTGTTCTTCATTCGCGCCATCATCGCCCCAGTCATCATCCCGATCGCTCCAGTCGTCGTAACGACGAGCGGTATTCGGTTGATCCGGAGACGCTGCACGGTCCAGCGAAGGGTCTTGCTGTCGGTCTCGTACCACCACCTGCCTAGCCTCGTTCCAGGCCGGAACTTTTCGGGTCCGGCCAGAATTCAAACCGCACGATTCTACGGGGAATCCACGAGACGAGTCAATCTGCTTTCAGTTAGCTTGCAGCATGTTGCGCACAACGGTTGCTATCACGCCTCCATGATGGCTGGCGGGATATTGCGCGGCAATGACGCAAGACGTAATTGGATTGCGCGCGCAACGGGCCGCATGATGGCGATTTGACCTGCGCGCGAGCGGTGCACCCTGCCCTTCGACGGTGCAAGCCGTTCGGTTATCGCGCAGATTGTGGGAAGCGCCGCGACGGACATCGCGGCATTGTCGCAACAGGCCGACAACCGCGTGCCTCCGGGGCACAAAGCGGTTGCCGTAACGCGCGGATGACGCTAGGCCACGCGCTGGCCGTCCGCAGGCTCGCGCAGGCGGGTGAGCACGCCGTCGAGGGCGTCGTTACTGGTGAAGTGGATCGTCAGCTGACCCTTGCCGCGCGCGCCGAGCTTGATCTGCACGGCCAGGCCCAGCGTATCGGACAATTCTTCTTCCAGGCGCGCCACGTCACGCGTGCCGTTGCCGGTCTTCTGCTTGAGCGACTTGAGGTCGAACGGCTTGAGCGTCGACGTGACCAGCTTCTCGGTCTCGCGCACCGACAACCGCTTGTTGACGATCTGGTTGGCGAGCGTGATCTGGTTGGCGCCGTCGACGGCCAGCAGCGCGCGCGCGTGACCCATGTCGAGATCGCCCGCCATCAGCATCGTCTGCACGGGATTGGCCAGGTTCAGCAGGCGCAGCAGGTTCGACACCGCGCTGCGCGAGCGGCCGACCGACTCGGCGGCCTGCTCGTGCGTGAACTGGAATTCGCGGATCAGCCGCATGATGCCCTGCGCTTCCTCGAGCGGGTTCAGGTCTTCACGCTGGATGTTCTCGATCAGCGCCATCGCGGCGGCGGCCTCGTCGGCCACGTCCTTCACGAGCACCGGCACCTTGTCCAGGCCCGCGATCTTCGAGGCGCGGAAGCGGCGTTCACCAGCGATGATCTCGTAGCGGTCCGGCTCGGCCACACGGCGCACGAGGATCGGCTGCATCAGCCCCTGCGCGCGGATGCTCGCGGCCAACTCCTGCAGCGCACCCTCGTCCATGCGCGTGCGCGGCTGGTACTTGCCCGGCTGCAGCTGTTCCAGGCGCAGCACGGTGGGCGCGCCCTCCTGCTTCGCGGTCTCGACGATCTCGGCGGGGCCGCCCAGCAGTGCCTCCAGTCCACGGCCGAGGCCCTTCTTCTTCGCGGTACTCATGGTCGCCATCCTTCTATCCTAATCCGCGACGCTCAACCGAGCTGCCGCACGCGCGCGATCATCTCCGCGCCGAAATCGAGATACGCCTTGGCGCCCTTCGACGCGGCGTCGAACGCCACGCCCGGCATGCCATAGGACGGAGCCTCGGCCAGCCGCACGTTGCGCGGAATCACGGTCTTGAACACCTTGTCGCCGAAGTGGGCCTCCAGCTGCGCCGACACCTGCTGCTGCAGCGTCACGCGCGGGTCGAACATCACGCGCAGCAGGCCGATCACCTTCAGCTCGCGGTTCAGGTTCGCGTGGACCTGCTTGATCGTGTTGACGAGGTCCGAGAGGCCCTCCAGCGCGAAGTACTCGCACTGCATCGGCACGATCACGCCGTGCGCGGCGCAGAGGCCGTTCAGCGTCAGCAGGGACAGCGACGGCGGGCAGTCGATCAGCACGAAGTCGTACTCGCCATCCACCTCGGCCAGCGCCTGCTTGAGCCGGCGCTCACGCTGGTCCAACTCGACGAGTTCCACCTCGGCACCGGCCAGTTCGCGGTTGGCGGGCACCACGTCGTAGCGGCCGGACTCGGAACGCTGGCGCGCCTGCTGCACCGTCGACAGCCCCACGAGCACCTGGTACACGCTGTGTTCGAGCGACTGCTTGTCGATGCCGGAGCCCATCGAGGCATTGCCCTGCGGATCGAGGTCCACCAGCAACACGCGCTGCCCCTGCGCAGCCAGCCCGGCGGCCAGATTCACCGTGGTGGTGGTCTTGCCCACACCGCCCTTCTGGTTGGCGATCACGAATACCTTGGCCATAGGCGCTTGCTGCTCCTCAGTGCTTACCGCCGGCGCGAGGCCGGTTTGTGCTGAATTGTTCACATTATCGTTCATGACCGGCGCGACAGCACCACGAGGTGCCGTTCCGCATCCAGTTCCGGCACCGTCAGCTTCGGTACCGCCTCCACCTGCCACGTCGCCATCAGTCCAGCAGCTTCCATGCGATCGATCTCCGCCTGTGGATAAATACCCTTCATCGCGATCAGCTTCCCGCCCGGCGCCAGCAATTGGCCAGACAGGCTCACGAAATCGGTCAACTCCGCGAACGCCCGCGACGTGATCACGGCATAGCCGCTGGCGTCCTCGAGCTTCTCCACCGGGCCCCAATGCGCGGCGGCGTTGGACAGCCCAAGCTGCGCGCGGCACTGTGTCAGGAACGCGGTCTTCTTCTGGACGATGTCGACCATCAGCACGGACACGTCCGGACAGGCAATCGCCAACGGCAGCCCGGGCATGCCGCCGCCGGAGCCGACGTCGAGCACCCTGCCTTGGGCCGGCTCGGCCACATCCGTGGCGCGCGCGGCTTCCGCCAACGCGGGGACGGCCGTCAGCGAATCGAGCAGATGGTGCGTGAGCATCTCGTCAGGATGACGGATGGCGGTGAGGTTGTAGACGCTGTTCCACTTGCGCAGCAGCGTCAGGTAGGCGAACAGCGTGTCGATCTGGGCCGGCGCCAGTGTCAGGCCGATGGCCGCCAACCCGGCTTCCAGGCGGCGGCGTTGCGCGGCGTCGTCGATCGCGGGGTGTCGGGGGCCGCCCACTCAGGCAGCCTCCTGGCCGTTGCCGGCCGGCGCGGCAGCGGACGCACCGCGCCCCATGCCCTTCTTCTTGAGGTGTACCAACAGCAGCGAGATCGCGGCCGGCGTGACGCCCGAGATCCGCGACGCCTGCCCGAGCGTTTCCGGACGATGCTGGTTCAGCTTCTGGCTGACCTCGAAGCCCAGCCCGCGCACCTCGGTGTAGTCGAAATTAGGCGGCAGCTTTGTCGCCTCGTTGGCTTCCAGCTTGTCCACCTCGGCGGCCTGGCGGGCGATGTACCCGTGGTACTTCACGCCGATCTCGATCTGCTCGCGGATCTGCTCGGCCAGCATCGGGTCTGCATCGAGCACCCCTTCCGGCGCATGACGGCCATCCTGCATCGCCATCAGTGCCTCATAGGTGACCTCGGGGCGCCGCAGCAGATCAGCCAGCGAATACTCGCGCTCGATGGCCTTGCCGAGCAGCGGCACGGCGTCGGCTTCCGGCAGCAGCGTCGGGTTGACCCACGTGCTCTTCAGGCGCTCTGTTTCACGTGAAACAGCGTCGCGCTTTCGATTGAAAGCGTCCCAGCGGGCATCATCGACTACGCCCAGTTCGCGCCCCATCTCGGTCAGGCGCATGTCCGCGTTGTCTTCACGCAGGCTCAGACGGAATTCGGCGCGGCTCGTGAACATCCGGTACGGCTCGGTCACGCCACGCGTGATCAAGTCATCGACCAGCACACCGAGATAGGCCTGGTCGCGACGCGGCGTCCAGGCATCGCGCTCGCGCACAAAACAGCCCGCGTTGATACCGGCCAGCAGGCCCTGCGCGGCGGCTTCCTCGTATCCGGTCGTACCGTTGATCTGACCGGCGAAGAACAGCCCCTGGATCGCCTTGCTCTCCAGCGACGCCTTCAGCGCGCGCGGATCGAAATAGTCATATTCGATTGCGTAGCCGGGGCGCAGGATGTGCGCGTTCTCCATGCCGCGGATTGAATGGACCAGATCGAGCTGCACGTCGAAAGGCAGGCTCGTGGAGATGCCATTCGGATAGAACTCGTTCGTCGTCAGCCCTTCCGGCTCGAGGAAGATCTGGTGGCTTTCCTTGCTCGAAAAGCGATGGATCTTGTCCTCGATGCTCGGGCAGTAACGCGGCCCTACCCCTTCGATCACACCGGTGTACATCGGCGAGCGGTCCAGGCCGCCGCGAATGATGTCGTGGGTACGGCTGTTGGTATGCGTGATCCAGCACGGCAGCTGCTGCGGATGCTGCTCCGGACGGCCCAGGAAGGAGAACACCGGCACCGGATCGAGATCGCCCGGCTGCTCTTCCATCACCGAAAAGTCGATGGTGCGCCCGTCGATACGAGGCGGCGTGCCGGTCTTGAGCCGGCCCTGCGGCAGCTTCAATTCCTTCAGACGTGCCGACAAGGAGACCGCCGCCGGATCGCCGGCACGCCCACCCGTGTAGTTATCCAGCCCGACGTGGATCTTGCCATCGAGGAACGTCCCCGCCGTCAGCACCACAGCCCGCGCCCGGAAGGCGATGCCAACCTGGGTCATGGCGCCAACCACGCGGTCGCCCTCCACCATCAGGTCATCGACGGCCTGCTGGAATAGCATCAGGTTCGGCTGGTTCTCCAGCCGGGTCCGAATCGCCTTGCGATACAACACACGGTCCGCTTGAGCGCGCGTGGCACGGACGGCCGGGCCCTTGCTGGAATTGAGGATGCGGAACTGGATACCGGACTCGTCCGTGGCCGCCGCCATCGCACCGCCCATGGCGTCCACTTCCTTGACCAGATGCCCCTTGCCGATGCCGCCAATCGACGGATTGCAGCTCATCTGACCCAACGTCTCGATGTTATGGCTCAACAGCAGCGTCTGGCAGCCCATGCGGGCGGCGGCAAGCGCGGCTTCGGTGCCGGCGTGACCACCACCGACGACAATGACATCGAACTCTTTCGGGTAAAGCATGGGACACCTCCTCCGGGAGGCTGGGCGGAAAAATTCAGGATGCCGAATTATAGCGGCAATCCCATGAGGGACTTTGGTCGGACACCATGTTTCACGTGAAACATGGCGGGTGCGGTACATGGTGGGAGGAAGTGTTTCACGTGGAACACAATCTGTGATCTCCGCCACGCACGTCATTTGTGACGTATTTGATGCATTTTTTGCGTCGCAACATGACTCGGCGCATGATCTTGGACTCACCAGACAGGAGTTCAGTCATGAATTTCCAGGATTCACGGGGTCTTCACATGCTGCCGCAGGCGCCAGAGGAAGCGTCGTACTACACCTATGGAACGCCCAGCGCGGGCCTGGGGCAATACGCGCATCCGAATATGCTGTCGTTCTTGTTCAACCTTGAGTTCAAATGGGGCCGGCACGATGATCGGAAGCTGGGATTCGGGAACATTAGTCTCGCCGACAGCACCTATTTCGAAGGCCACAAATCGCATAGGGATGGGCTGGATATCGACATTCGGCCCGTCCGTAAGGACGGGAAACACATGCCAGTCGAATACCAGCAAGCGGCCTATGATCGCGCCGCCACACGCCGACTCGTCGAGCTCATTTGGCAATGCGGACACGTGGATTATGTGTACTTTAACGACCTCACAATCCCACGGGTCGTCCGGAAGCCGTTCCACGATAACCATCTGCACGTTCGTGTCCGAGGATAAGGACAATGAGATATCAAATGGCTATAGTCCTGGTCGCCACATTGCTGGGCGTGGCGGCAGTGAGCGCTGCAGCTTCGGCATGGGAGTACGAGTTTCGTCCAGCAAAAGTGGAGTACGTTGTATATGGCGGCTATCTTGGCGACACGATCCCGCCCAGCAAAGGCGACAGTAAGATTTCCTTTTTGATCTCGGGTAGCGCCGCCCGAGAGATGTTCAACGCCCTTGGGCCGGACCGGCCTGATGCATGCGGTGCGGACGCCTCGACTCGCGTGAGGGAAAAAAGAGAAATTTCTTGTCTACGATACTCTGCCAAGGAATACGTGTGCTACGTCGGTTTCGACTTGAAAACCGGCAAAAGCATCGGCGGCGTCATCTGTTAAGCCCCCAAAGAAAAAGCCCCGCTTCCGCGGGGCCCTTCCCTCTCCGATGTTTCACGTGAAACATCGCCGTACCGCTTTCAAAGCTTCCCGCGGATATACGTGGCGATGCTCGCCGACAGCAATCCCAAATCCCGCTGGAGGGTCACGAAACCCGCATTGGGTACCTTGGTTGCCTCATCCATATAGAGCGGGCGGCGGATCTCGATCTGGAGGCTATTGCGGCGCTCGGCGGGGCGGCCGATTTGGGCGATGAGCTGCACACCCTTGTACGGGTCGTTGCGGGCTACGGTGTAGCCCATCTTCCGCAGTTCCCGCTCCACGAGGTTGACGAGGCCGGGCTCGCATGTGGTGCCGTCCCGGTCGCCCAGTACGAAGTCCGCCAGCGGGTGCGGGCTCTGGATCTTGAGCCGCTCGTAGGCGTTGTTCGGCATCGAGTGCAGGTTCAAGTGCCACACCGCGCCGAAGCGGCTGTAAGCGGCCTCCACCGCCGACGACAGCACCGCGTGGTACGGCCGGTAATAGCGGTCGATCCGTGTCTGCACTTCCGCTACGGACAGCTTGCGGTCATAGATCGGGGTATTCGCATCCAGCCTGCGCCAGACCAGCCCGTAGCCGAGGCGCGTCTTCTCGCCCGGGGCCAGCGTGGTCGGCCAGGGGCCGTCGAGCAGGTCCGGGTCGAGGTCGTCGAGCATCCGGTTCGGGTCGATATAGACGCGGGGGAAAGTGGCCGCGACCAGCGTCCCGCCGACCTCGGGCACGGCTTCCCACAGCGTGTCGATGTGGGTGTCCTCCCCACCTCGCAGCCGCGCCAGCGGCACCACCGCGCGGAAGTCGTCCGGATAGAACACGCCGCTGTGCGGAGAATCGCAAACCAGCGGCAGCGGATCACCCTGGGGGCCGGCCAGCGAGAACGGGCCAATCGGGGCGTCGCCCTGTACAGCTTCGAAGGTCGTCATCGCTCAGTCCAGCTTGATGTTGGCAGCCTTGGCCACGCGGGCATAGCGGGCCATGGCCTGCTGGATCTGCGCCTTGAACTGGTCAGGCGTGGTCGGGACCAGCGTACCGCCGGACTCCTCGACCTTGCGCTTGAACTCGGGGTTCTGCATCGCCTTGTGGATGGCGGCGTTGAGCTTGTCGACGATGGCCGGCGGCGTGCCGGCCGGTGCGACGATGCCGAACCAGCCGCCATCGCCCATGTCCTTGAAGCCGAGCTCGTTATAGGTCGGCACATTCGGCAACTGCGACGAGCGTGCCGCGCCCAGCACCGCCAGCGCGCGCAGGCGGCCCGATTTCACGTGGGGCAGCGTGGACGACAGGTTGTCGGTGATCGCGTTGACCTGCCCTGCCACGGCGTCATTGAGCGCAAGCCCGGCGCCCTTGTACGGCACGTGCAGCAGGTCGATCTTGGCCAGCATCATGAAGTTCTCGATGTTGACGTGCCCCAGCGAGCCCGCACCGGGCGACGCGAACGTGTACTTGCCCGGGTTGGCCTTGGCCAGCGCGATGAACTCCTGCATCGTCTTGGCCGGCACGCTCGGGTGGACGGCGAACACACTCGGGATGGCAATCACGTTGGTGACCGGCGCAAAGTCCTTGATCGGGTCATAGCCGAGCTTCGGGTAGACGGCCGGGTTCGAGCCGTGCGTGCTCACAGTGGCCATGCCGATCGTGTAGCCGTCCGGCGCCGAGCGCGCCACCTGCTCCATGCCGATGGAGCCGCCCGCCCCACCCTTGTTGTCCACGACGATGGTCTGGCCCAGCTCCCGGCCGGCGAATTCGGCCACCAGGCGTGCCGACAGATCGGTGGAACCGCCCGCCGCGAACGGCACGACAAGCCGGATCGGCTTGTTCGGATAGCTGCCTTGCGCGATGGCGTGGCCGCTGACGGTGGCGCCCAGCGTGGCGGCCATGGCGATGCCGGTCAGCAGGAACTGGCGTCGCGGGGAACGGGCTCGGGTCATGGGATCAAACTCCTCTTTATCGTTCTCGATGGGGATACCGAGCGTCGAGTGTCGGGAGTTTACCGGTCGCGCACAAACGACTATATTGCACGGTTGCATTACCAAAGCTCATCCTAACCAAGCGCCCCCGCGCCCTGCCCCATGCGGCTCCGTTCCCCGTCGATGTCCGAGTTGCACGCGTTCGCCACGGCGGCGCGGCTGGGCAGTTTCACGCGCGCGGCGGAGACGCTCTGCGTGACCCAGGGCGCCATCAGCCGGGCCATCGCGCGCCTGGAAGAACACTTCGGCCAGCCGCTGGTCCATCGCAACGCACATCGGCTGACGCTCACCGAGGCGGGACGAATCTATCTTGAGGCCGTGGCTGGCCCACTGGCCGCCATCGAAGCCGCCAGCGCGGCGATGCTGCAACGGGATCAGGCCCGGCAGCACCACCTCACGCTGTCAGCCGTCCCCACGCTGGCGAGCGTCTGGCTCGTGCCGCGCCTGCCCGACTTTCACCGCCGACACCCCGACATCCGGCTCGACTTCGTGCCCTATCGCCGCAACGAGGATCTCTCCGGGCCGTCGCCCGATGCGGCGCTGCTCGCCGGCGTGGCCGACAAGTGGCCGGGTCTGCAAGTCGACTATGTGATTGGCCGCGAGATGGTGCCGATCTGCCACCCCGCACGGGCCCACGCACGGCGCGCGGCGGGAAGATGGCAGCACCCCGCCGATCTGCTCCAGGAACCGCTGCTGTTCCACACCACGGCGCCCGCCAATTGGCAGCACTGGCTCGAAGCAGCGGGCGTACCCAGTGCTGCGCCCCGACTGGCCACCGGCTTCGATCAGGTGTCGATCCTCGTCCAGGCAGTGAAGGCGGACATGGGCGTGGCGGTGCTCCAGCGCTGCCTGGTGCGCGACGAAATCGCCGCCGGCGCAGTGGTCGCCCCTTTCGATCTGCCGATCCGGCTGCAGCGTGGATACTTCCTCTGCGCCCCGAAGGAGCGGCGCGACCATGTGGCGCTGAATTGCTTCCGCGCATGGCTGTTGGAGGTGGCGAAGGAGGATGAACTGGATAGATGAGATTTCCTAAGCCAAGGGAAAAAACATCCATCCCGCCCATCTACTCCAGCCTGATATTCCCTGCACAAATAAAAAAGCCGGCTCAACGCCGGCTTTCATTCATCCAGGTAACCAACCGTACCTACTTCGTACACTAGGCCGCCTTCTTCGCCAGCCCCAGGTACGTTTCGATCACCTTCGGATTGCTAGCCAACTCGGAAGCCGGCCCTTCCATCGCCATGTCGCCGGTCTCGATCACATAGGCATAGTCGGCCACCTGCAACGCGGCGCGCGCGTTCTGCTCGATCAGCAGCGTCGCTACGCCGGTCTCGCGCAGGTTGTGGATGATGTGGAAGATCTCCTTGACGATCAGCGGCGCCAGCCCAAGGCTGGGCTCGTCGAGCATCAGCAGTTGCGGCTTGGCCATCAGCGCGCGGCCCACCGCCAGCATCTGGCGCTCGCCGCCTGACAGCGTGCCGGCGTCCTGCTTCGCCCGCTCTTTCAGCCGGGGAAACAGCCCGTAGACCACCTCCATCTGATCGAGGTAATTGCGCTCGCCGGCCTTCTTGCGACGGAACGCGCCCAGTTGCAGGTTGTCCTCCACCGTCATCGACGCGAACAACTCGCGCTTCTCCGGCACCAGGCACATGCCGCGCGCGACGCGCCCCTCCACCGGAATGCCCGCCATGTCATGGCCGAGGTAGCGCACCGCGCCGTTCGACGATCCACTCACCGGCAGCGCGCCCATGATCGCGTTGAGCATCGTGGACTTGCCCGCGCCATTCGGACCGATCACGGTCACGATCTTCCCGGCCTCCACCTTCAGGCCGGCGCCATGCACCGCCTCGACCTTGCCGTAGCGAACATGCAGGTCATCGACTTCCAGAATCAGATTCATCTCATATCCTCACTCGACGCCGCCCAGATAGGCTTCCAACACAGCCGGATTCTTCTGGACCTCCTCCGGCACGCCCTCGGCGATGCGCGTCCCGAACTCCATCACCACGAGGCGATCGGTCAGGTTCATCACGAAGTCCATGTCATGCTCGACCAACAACACGCTCATGCCCTCGCCCTTCAGCTTCTTCAGCAGCTCGGCCAGCGCCTGCTTCTCCTTGTAACGCAGGCCGGCCGCTGGCTCGTCCAGCAGCAGCAGCGCCGGGTCGCAGCACAGCGCACGCGCGATCTCCAGAATGCGTTGCTGGCCCAGCGCGAGGCTGCCGGCTTCCATATACATGCAGTCGGCCAGCCCCACGCGCTCGAGCTGCCGGCGCGCTTCGAACAGCAGCTTCTGCTCCTCGGCCTGATTCATGCGGAGAATCGCCGCCGCCACGCCGCCCTGGGGGCGGAAGTCGCCGCGCAGGTGCGCGCCGATGGCTACGTTTTCGAGGACCGTCATCGTCGGCAGCAGGTGCACGTGCTGGAAGGTCCGGCCCACGCCGCGCTTGACGATCTCGCGCGACGGCAAGCCCGAAATCACCTCACCGCGGTACCGCACCTCGCCCCGCGTCAGCGGCAGCACACCCGTGACGAGATTGAACGTGGTGGACTTGCCGGCGCCGTTCGGCCCGATCAGCCCGATGATCTCGCCGGCGCGCACCTGGAAGCTCACGTCGTTCACGGCCACCAACCCGCCGAACTGCTTGCGCGCCGCACGCACGTCGAGGATCAGCTCGCCGGCCTCGGGCTTCTGGCGCACCGGCAGCGGCTGGGCATCGTCCGGCGCCGTCACCGGTGGCCCCGACGGGAACAGCCGGCGCAAGAACGGCCAGATGCCGTCGCTCGCGTATTGCAGCAGCAGCACCATCAGCACACCGAAGACAATGATCTCGAAATTGCCCGTGGAGCCGAGCAGCTTCGGCAGCAGCCCCTGCAGCACGTCCTTGAGGATGGTCAGGATGCCCGCGCCGAGCACCGCGCCCCATACGTGGCCCACGCCGCCCACCACGGCCATGAACAGGTACTCGATGCCGTAGTTGAGCCCGAACGGCGTCGGGTTCACGGCGCGCTGGAGGTGCGCGTAGAGGAAGCCCGACACGCAGGCCAGCACCGCCGCCACGACGAAGATCACCACCTTCATCCAGGCGGTGTTCACGCCCATCGCCTCGGCCATCGTGCCGCCGCCCTTGAGCGCACGGATGGCACGGCCCGGCCGCGAGTTCAGCAGGTTCTGCATGGCCAGCACGGCGAGCAGCACCACCACCCAGATCAGATAGAACATCGAGCGCCCGGACTGCAGCGACACACCGACGAACGACAGCACCGGCACGCCATTCAGGCCGTCGTACTTGCCCAGGAATTCAAGGTTGCCAAACAGGAAGAACAGCGAGAGCCCCCAGGCGATCGTCGCCAGCGGCAGGTAGTGGCCCGACATCCGCATGGTGATCAGCCCGATCACGTAGGCGCAGGCCATCGTGATGCCCAGCCCCACCAGCAGCCCGAACCACGGCGACAGGCCGAACTGCGTCGTCAGGTAGGCCGTGCTGTAGGCGCCCAGGCCCACGAACGCCGCCTGCCCGAACGAGGTCATGCCGCCGACGCCCGTCAGCAGCACCAGCCCGATCGCCACGATGCTATAGAGACCGATGTAGTTGCCGAGCGTGATCCAGAACTCGGGCGTCGGCAGCACAGGCAGCAGGGCCAGCACGACGACGAACAACATCGTGAAAATACGATTGCGCGTGGCGGCTGGGGTGCGCGCCTTCGTGCGAGGGTGGATGATCTCCACCGGCTTGTCGGCCACGGGCTTCTCGGTCAGCAGTGTCATGGCTTACTCCTCTTCCTCGACATGCTTGCTGGTCAGCGAGCGCCACAACAGCACCGGGATAATCAAGGTAAATACGATGACCTCCTTGAACGCGCTGGCCCAGAAGGACGAATAGGATTCGAGCAGGCCGACGAGGATCGCGCCGAGCGCGGCCACCGGATAGCTGACCAGCCCGCCGACGATGGCGCCCACGAAGCCCTTCAGGCCCACGAGGAAGCCGGACTCGTAGTACACCGTGGTCAGCGGCGCGATCAGGATGCCGCACAGCGCGCCCATCGCCGCCGCCAGCGTGAACGACAACCGCCCCGCCTGCGTGGTGCCGATGCCGACCAGCCGCGCGCCGAGCCGGTTCACGGCCGTGGCACGCAGCGCCTTGCCCTGGAGCGTGCGCTCGAAATAGAAGTACAGCGCGCCGATCAGCAGCGCCGACACGCCCACCACCCACAGGCTCTGGCCCGAGACGCTCAAGGTGCCGATGTCGAAGCGCGCATCGGAGAACGCGCTGGTACGCGAGCCCTCGGCGCCGAACATCACCAGACCCAGCCCCACGAGGGCGAAGTGGACCCCCACGGAGACGATCAGCAGCACCAGCGTGCTGGCTTCGGCCAGCGGCTGGTACGCCAGCCGGTACAGCATCGGCCCGAGCGGAATCACGATCAGCAGCGTCAGGGCGATCTGCGCGAGCATCGGCAGCGGCTGCCCGCCGTACTGCTGCACGACAAGGTGAACGGCCAGCGGAAACACGACGTACTTGCCGGCCAGCACGGCCAGCCGGCGCGGGGCGGTGCGGCGCAGCTCGGCACTGCGCAGCACGGTCACGCACTCGTAGAGGAACGTCAGCACGCCCATCGCCAGCAGCAGCCACGTGGTCTGCGGCGCGTGGCCGGCCTGCATCGCGGCGAGCGTCAGGGCGCCATACGCCACGAACTCGCCCTGGGGGATGAAGATGACGCGCGTCACCGAGAACACCAGCACCAGTGCCAGTGCCAGCAGCGCGTAGATGGCGCCGGAGGTGATGCCGTCCTGCGCCAGGATGGCCGCAATCGAGAGGTCCATTGTCTCCC
Source organism: Cupriavidus sp. 10L45 (assembly GCF_056395225.1). Taxonomy (NCBI): domain Bacteria; kingdom Pseudomonadati; phylum Pseudomonadota; class Betaproteobacteria; order Burkholderiales; family Burkholderiaceae; genus Cupriavidus; species Cupriavidus sp. 10L45. The sequence goes on along the minus strand of NZ_JBFTJC010000016.1, from coordinate 5,937 downwards.
CGTGTCTGGGAACGTGTCGTGGAAGGAGGTGCGGCGTTACCAGCTTGGCGGCGCCGCCCTCCTGAACAGGGTCATGCGGGCATCATCACAGGATCCGGCGGACAAAAAAAGGGCGCATGGATCGCCATGCGCCCTTTTTTGCCTCGTGACTCCGCGACTTGCTCCGTACCGCCGGTCGAATGCCGGCTTACTTCGTTTGCAGCTTCCACTTGCCATCCACGATCTGCACCATCACGCGCGCGCGCTGGTCCATGCCGAGGTGGTCGGTGGGGCTCATGGTGATGATGCCGTGCGAGACGGGCAGGTTCTTGGTCTGCTCCAGGGCGTCGCGCAGTGCCTTGCGGAATTCCTTGGTGCCGGGCTGGCCCTTCTTGAGCGCCTCCGGGATTGCGTTCTGCAGCAGCAGGCCGGCGTCCCAGGCGTGGCCGCCGAAGGTCGACACCTGGCCGCCGAAGGCCTTCTCGTAGGCGGTCTTGTAGGTCACCGCCGGCTTCTTCACCGGATTGCTGTCGGGCAGCTGCTCGGCTACCAGCAGCGGACCAGCCGGCAGGAACGTGCCCTCGCAGTCCTTGCCGCAGACGCGCAGGAAGTCGGGGTTGGCCACGCCGTGGGTCTGGTAGATCTTGCCCTTGTAGCCGCGCTCCTTGAGCGTCTTGGCCGGCAGCGCGGCCGGCGTACCCGAACCAGCGATCAGCACCGCATCGGCGTTGGCGCCCATCATCTTGAGCACCTGACCCGTCACCGAGTTGTCGGTGCGCGCAAAGCGCTCGTTGGCCACGACCTTGATCTTGCGCATCTCCGCCACCTTGGCGAATTCCTGCGCCCAGCTTTCGCCGTAGGCATCCGCGAAGCCGATGAATGCCACCGTCTTCACGTTGTTGTTCGTCATGTGCTCCGCAATGGCAGTGGCCATGTGCGAGTCGTTTTGCGGCGTCTTGAAGACCCAGGCGCGCTTGGCGTCCATCGGCTCGATGATGCGGGCCGAGGCGGCCATCGAGATCATCGGCGTCTCGCTCTCGGCGGCGATGTCGACCATGGCGAGCGAGTTCGGCGTAACCGTGGAGCCCACCACCACGTCGACCTTGTCCTCGCTGATGAGCTTGCGGGTGTTCTTGACGGCAGTGGTGGTGTCGGTGGCGTCGTCGAGCACGAAGTACTCGATCTTCTTGCCCGCGATCTCCTTGGGCAGCAGCGTGAACGTGTTCTTCTCGGGAATGCCGAGCGAAGCGGCAGGCCCGGTGGCCGATACGGTGACCCCCACCTTGACCTGGGCACTGGCCGCCCCGGCGAACAGGCTGGCGGCGGCAAGGGCCATCACGCTGGCGCGCTTGAATGTCATCTCGTCTCCTTCGGTTCCAAAAAAGGAAAAAGGCATCCGCCGGCTTCCGGCCGGCGGATGCCCTCAGTTCTTGGTTTGGCCCGTTTTTCGGGCTCTATGGCCGGCGCAGCGCTGGCACCAGCGTCAATGTCGGGAACTTCGAAGACCGTCCCTTTTGATTTTCCCGTCCTGCGCGGTTTACCCCCGGATTGCGCAGTTGCATTCCCCGACCGTGCGGTCGGGAATGCGAATCGAGTCTAACACAGCGATTTCGTACGAAAAGGCGGGATTAACCCGCAGCGGCGCGGGCGCAACAGTCAGGGTCGGCCGGGAAAGCCGGCCAGTAGCGGGATTGGGGTCGATGCCGAGGTCAGCCGAGCTGCTTGGGCGTCGGCACGAGGCTGCGGTGCAGGAGCCCGTCGGCCCCGGGGGCGAAGCCGCGCGGCGCGGCTGCGGGATCGGCCAGCAAGCCGGGCGCCAGCCACACCTGCCGGATACCATGCGCGCGGCACCAGTCGGCCAGCACGTCACAGCAGGCGGCGAGGGACGCCGTCGAAGCCGCCGGATCGTCCAGATCGGCCGGCCCCCACCACTCCGCCGCCAGCGCAACGCGGCCTCCGGTGGACAAGCTGTGGATAAGTGTCACCGGTAGCAGACCATGCACCGTGTTGGGGCTCGCCTCGCCGCCCGGGTTTCCGGCATCGGCGATGGCGCCATCGATAAGACAAAGCCCCTGCGCACCCTGCGCCAGGAGTGCTTCCAGCGACAGCCTGCGGGCGCGGGCCTCGGGTACGGCAAGCGGCGCGCGGGCCATCAGCCAGGCGTCGATCAAGGCGGCGTCGGCAGGGGTGCCGACCCGCACGAGCCCTTGTGGGCGCGAGGAATGCGGGGATGGGTGATCCATGGACAGGAAGGACGGTCGGGAGATAAGCCTGGCGCGCCAGCGGGCGCTACAAATCAAAAAGGCGCTGCCAAGGATCACCTGGCAACGCCTTTTCATTGTATTGGCTGCTGCTACCCGACACCGGGTGCGCGCCTGTCGTCTCCTCGCTTCCGCCTCCATTTAACCTGCGAAAACCGTATATGCAATGTAACGAAGCGGTGCGTATGAAACAAGCTAGCAGAAACCCTAGCCCCAAAAGCGGGCATGTCGGCCTGTCATCACTCGCACTTTTGCTACTTTTTGCGACTCGTCAGCGCGATCAGCTCGCCCATGATGCCCCGGCGGAACGTCAGCACGCAGATCACGAAGATGATGCCGGTGACCATCGTCACCGACTCGCCGAGCGCGTTGAACCAGGAGATGCCGGTCAGGTGCGCCAGGAACGAACCGATGTCGCCAAGCTTGTTTTCGAGCGCCACCACCACGAAGGCGCCGACGATCGGGCCAGACAGCGTGCCCAAGCCGCCCACCAGCGTCATCAGGATCACCGAGCCGGACATCGACCAGTGCACGTCGGTCAGCGTGCCGAAGCCCAGTACCAGCGCCTTGATCGAACCCGCCAGCCCGGACAGCGCGGCCGAGATCACGAAGGCGAGCAGCTTGAAGCGATCGACATCGTATCCAAGCGAAATCGCGCGCGGCTCGTTCTCCTTGATGGCCTTGAGAATCTGGCCGAACGGCGAGTGCACGGTGCGTACGATCAGCGCGAACGCGGCGACGATGATGGCCAGCGCCACGTAGTACAGCGTGATGTCCTCGGAGAGCGAGAGCACGCCGAACAGCTTGCCGCGCGGAATGCCCTGCAGGCCATCCTCGCCGCCCGTGAACGGCGCCTGCAGGCAGATGAAGAACAGCATCTGCGCCAGCGCCAGCGTGATCATCGAGAAATAGATGCCTTGCCGTCGGATGGCCAGCGAGCCGACCACGTAGCCGATGCCGGCCCCGGTCAGCGTGCCGAGGATCAGGCCCACTTCCGGCGTCACGCCCCAGACCTTCATCGCATGGCCGGCCGCGTAGCCGGCGCCGCCGAAGAAGGCCGCGTGGCCAAACGAGAGCAGCCCGGTGAAGCCGATCAGCAGATTGAACGCGCAGGCGAACAGCGCGAAGCACATCACCTTGAGCACGAACACCGGGTAGGCGCCCGCCATCGGGGCCACGATCAGCCCCAGCAGCAGCAAGCCGTAAAGCACCTTCTTCTGCACACCCACTCCGTTCCTGACGGTTCCGGTGCTCACAGGCACCGCGGTTTGTCCGGTTTGTCCGCTCATCACTTCTCCCTCCCGAACAGGCCAGCCGGGCGCAGCAGCAGCACGATCACCATGATGAAGAACACCACGGTGGCCGATGCCTCAGGATAGAACACCTTGGTCAGGCCCTCGATCACGCCGAGGCCCAGGCCGGTGAGGATGGAACCCATGATCGACCCCATGCCGCCGATCACCACCACGGCGAACACAACGATGATCAGGTTCTGGCCCATCAGCGGCGACACCTGGATCACCGGCGCCGCCAGCACGCCCGCGAAGGCCGCCAGCGCCACGCCGAAGCCGTAGGTCAGCGTCACCATCAGCGGCACGTTGACGCCGAAGGCTTCCACCATCTTGGGGTTCTCGGTACCGGCCCGCAGGTAGGCACCGAGCTTGGTCTTTTCGATCACGAACCACGTGGCGAAGCAGACCACCAGCGAGGCGACCACGACCCAGGCGCGGTAGTTCGGCAGGATCATGAAGCCGAGGTCGGTGGCGCCCTGCAGCGCGTCGGGCGGCGAGTACGGCAGGCCGGAGACGCCGTAGATCGAGCGGAACACGCCTTCGATCACCAGCGTGATGCCCAGCGTCAGCAGCAGCCCGTAGATATGGTCGAGCTTGTAGATCCAGCGCAGCATCGACTTTTCGATGATCACGCCGAGCACGCCGACGATGATCGGCGAGAGCGCCAGCATGACCCAGTAATTGAGCCCGGCGTACTCCATGCCCGCCCAGGCGAGCAGCGCGCCGAGCATGAACAGCGCGCCGTGTGCGAAGTTGATGACGTTGAGCAGGCCGAAAATCACGGCCAGCCCGAGGCTCAGCATCGCGTAGAAAGCGCCATTGACCAGCCCCAGCAGCAACTGGGACAGCATGGCGGGTAGAGGAATTCCGAATATGTCCATTGGCGTCGAGTGCCTGAGTGTCTATCCCCTCCCCCGCCAGCGGGAGAGGGGCGCAAAACCAATGCTTACTTCTTCATCATTGCGCACTTCGACTCGGCAACCGTCGTGAAGGCCTGGTCACCCGGGATCGTTGCCACGACCTTCAGGTAGTCCCAAGGCTTCTTCGATTCCGCCGGCGCCTTCACCTGCATCAGGTACATGTCGTGGATGTTGCGGCCGTCGGCGCGGATCTGCCCCTTGTTGTAGAAGTCGTTGATCTTCATCTTCTTCAGCTCGGCCATCACCTTGTCCGGATCGTCGGTCTTGGCCGTCTCCACCGCCTTCAGGTAGGTGCTGACCGCCGAGTAGTCGGCTGCCTGCAAGCTGCTCGGCATCTTCTTCATCTTGCCGAAGTAGCGATTCGCCCACTTGCGGGTGTCGTCGTTCATGTCCCAGTACCAGCTGTCGGTCATCAGCAGGCCCTCGGTGTTCTTCAGGCCCAAGCTATGCACGTCATTGATGAACATGAGCAGACCAGCGATCTTCATATTCTTCGTGATACCGAATTCCTTGGCCGCCTTGATCGAGTTGATCGTGTCGCCACCGGCGTTGGCCAGGCCCAGGATCTGCGCCTTGGACGATTGCGCCTGGAGCAGGAACGAAGAGAAGTCCGATGCCGACAGCGGATGGCGCACGGAGCCAACCACCGTGCCGCCATTGGCCTTGACCACGGCGGCGGTGTCGGTCTCGAGCGAGTGGCCGAAGGCGTAGTCGGCGGTCAGGAAGAACCACGACTTGCCGCCCTGCTTCACCACCGCGCTGCCGGTGCCCTTGGCCAGCGCTACCGTGTCATACGCGTAGTGCACCGTGTACGGCGAGCACTCCTCGTTGGTCAGGCGGGCCGTGCCGGCGCCGTTGTTGATATAGACGCGCTTCTTCTCGGACGCCACCTTGTTCATGGCCAGCGCCGTGCCGGAGTTGGTGCCGCCCAGCAGCATGTCCAGGCCCTGCTGGTCCATCCACTCGCGCGCCTTCGAGGCGGCGATGTCGGCCTTGTTCTGGTGATCGGCGGACATCAGCTCGATCGGCTTGCCCAGCACCTTGCCGCCATGGTCCTCGATGGCCATCTTCACCGCTTCCAGGCCGCCCGGGCCGTCGATGTCGGCGTACAGGCCCGACAGGTCGGTGATATAGCCAATCTTCACGGTGTCGCCCGACACCTGCGCCGATGCCCCCGTGGACACCGCGCCCAGAACAGTCGCCGCCACAGCCACGGCCAGCCGAGTCATCTTCATGTTTTGTCTCCTGAGTTTCGGCAGCGTGCTCACGCCACCCGTTCCTGCCACCATCAATCGAGTAACCCGCACGCACGAGGGCGCGCGCGGATCAGACCCCAAGCAGTTCGTTCAGCACCGGCATCTTGGCCTGCAGTTCGGCGGCGGCGAAGCGCTCGACGATCTGCCCGTGCTCCATCACGTAGAAGCGGTCGGCCAGCGGCGCGGCGAAGCGGAAGTTCTGCTCCACCATCACCACCGTGTAGCCCTT